>DASUGU010000025.1:0-17285 GCA_036273855.1 Pseudonocardiaceae bacterium | reverse complement strand
ACGCGCCCGCCACAACTCCTACCGCGTCAAACGACCCACCGACGTCGGTATCCGCCACGACGGGCCACCCACGATCCGACTGGCCAACCTCGGCGCTGGCAACCCTCGGGCGGCATGATCAAATTAAGCTAAGTGGCATTGACACTGGAGTCCACGCCGCCCGATGCCACGCACTGGTCACGGGCGTCGATGGCCCAACGCAGCGGACTGTCCAAGTCGACCATCGGGCGGATCTGGAAGAAATTCGACCTCAAGCCACATCTGCAGGATTCGTTCAAACTCTCCACCGACCCGCAGTTCGTGGGCAAGGTCGTGGATGTTGTTGGCCTGTACCACAATCCACCCGAGAAAGCGGTCGTGCTGTGCGTCGATGAAAAATCCCAAATCCAAGCCCTGGACCGGTCTCAGCCGATGTTCCCGATGATGCCCGGCACACCCGAGCGTCGTACCTACGACTACCTGCGGCACGGCATCACCAGCCTGTTCGCTGCCTTCAACATCGCTGATGGCACCGTCATCAGCGAACTGCACCACCACCACCGTGCGGTGGAGTTCAAGAAGTTCCTGACCACCATCGACAAAGCCGTGCCCAGTGACCTCGATGTGCATCTGGTATGTGACAACTATGCCACGCACAACACCCCGGAGATCAGAGCGTGGCTGGCGCGGCGCCCCAGGTTCCACATTCACTTCACTCCCACCGGGTCGAGTTGGATCAATCAGGTCGAGCGGTGGTTCGGGCTCCTGACCGACAAACTCATCCGACGTGGCGTCTATACTTCCGTGAGAGCGTTGGAGAAGGACATCAGCGCCTGGATCGACAACTGGAATCAGAACCCCAAGCCGTTCACCTGGACCAAGACCGCCGACGAGATCCTCAACTCCCTCGCTGACTACCTGGCCAAAATCACCGACTCCGCCACAACCGATACGAACTTAGGCTCGTAATTTCAGGCGCGGGACACTAGACTTCGAACCGGGTACCCATGGCGCGAGCGGATCCCTGCCCGTTCTACACATCGTGATCAAGGGAGCGATCATGAGCCTGTCCGGTGAGCAACGGTCCGAACTGTCCGCAATGGAGCATGTGCTGTCTGGCGACCAGACGTTGTCCGAAGTGGCCGAACTGTTCGCGGAACCGATCGGACAGGCTCCGGAGCCGGTCGACAACGGCCACGACACGGCACCAACCCGTCGGGCGCGCGTTGCGCTGACTGTCGTCCGGATCGGGGTTCTATTCGCGGCGGCCGGTTTGATTCTCGTCGCGGTCACGGCGGCCTCGAATCTGCCGATCCTGGTCGCGACCGGCATCGTGGCGTGGATCTGCGGAGCGACCGCGTTCGTGGTCGGCGCCACGATGTATGCGAACGAGCCGTGGCGCATCGGCGTGCTGCTGGCGCGGCGCCGGACCACGCCGCGCCAGCCCACCACCCGGCCGGTCGACGACGCGGACGGCGATACGTCTGTTTGATTTCGGGGGTGTCCCTATGGGTTTCGTCAATCGGCGAGTGCGGATGACCGGTTGTGGTGTGGTTGCGGAGCATGGCGCAGGACGTCGATGCGGCGTCGAGCCATCGGCGGTTGAAGCTGGGCCGGCTGCTGGACACCCTGCCCGAACGGCTCGCTTTGGCCCGTACCGAGCACCTGCCCCATCACGACTTCCTGGAGATGCTGCTCACCGACGAGGTCACCGCCGCGACCGCCAGTCAACCCTGCTGCGCGCCAAGACCGCGCACCTGGAGCCAGGCATGCATCTGGATGCGTGGGACGAGTCGACGAAGGTGACCTACGACCGGCAGTTGTGGGCCGAGTTGACCTCGCTGCGGTTCGTCCTGGACTCCTACAATGTCCTGATCATGGGACCAGTCGGGGTCGGGAAAACGTTCCTAGCCAACGCTGGGGCACATCGCGGTCCGACGCCGCTACACCGTGCACGCCGAACGCGCTGACACACTGTTCAAACGCCTCAAGACTGCCCGGCTGGACCACACCTACGACGAGGAGATACGCAAACTACACCGCGTCGAACTGCTCATCCTCGACGACCTGGCGCTGCACCCGCTGGATGCGGTGCAGACGAACGACTTCTACCAGTTGATCGTGGAACGCCACCGGCAGGCGTCCACCATCCTCACATCCAACCGAGAGCCCCTAGAGATCTTGGCGATGATGGCCGACCCGCTACTGGCCCAGTCGGCGATCGACCTATCGGCAGCGGCAGAAGCCCACCATCGCCGCTCTGGCCGACCGGCACCACGACGGCCAGGAGACTGATGGCTCGGCCGGCGGTCATCCGGCCAGCAGCGCGCCGAGGGCGAGCAGGGCCAGGCTGAGCGCGCCGATGCCCGCGCGCAGCAGCGTCGCGCGCCGGGCCGCCCGCCGCACCCGGTCGGCCAGGGTCGGATCATGAGTGTCGGCCAGCGCACGCCAGCGCAGGCGGGTCATCCGCCGCGCCTGGAGCACGCCGACGACGGTGGCGACCACCAACAGTCCGGCCACCGCCACGGTGGCGACCAGCGGGCCGGTCCACTCACGGCCGGCGATCAGTACGGCGCCGGCGGCGAGCGCGACCAGCAATGCCGGGCCGCAGACCAGGTTGTACCTACGGCCCAGCGCGCGGAAGAACGCCACCCGCTCGGCCGACCCCAGGACGCGTTTGGCCACTCGCGTCACCACCACTAGCGCGACGAAACCGCCGACCCAGACCGCAGCCGCGAGCACCAACACCCCAACCAACGCGGCGTGCACTGTGGACGTCAAGGACACGATCGCTCCTCCATCGCGTCGAATCGTGGCGCGTCAGGCCGGCTCGAAATCGGCGTCCGCCGAGATCGCCGATCCTCCAGGACCGAGGACACGATGGTCGGCCCGCCATCCGGACTGGCTTGCATTGATCATCTGGCCAGTAGTTCGCGAAGGCGCTGCGGGTAGTCGACGTAGGCGGCGAGGACGTCTGCCAGATCCACCATCGACGGGAAGTCGATGACCGGCTGGCGTTCGGCCAGGAACATCGCGGTCTGTTCGACCACCTGCCGCTCGTCGGCGTCGGGCACGCCCAATCTCTGAAGCAGGTCCGGGTCCAGGTAGAACTCGGCCTGCACGGTGTCGCCGTCGGCGTCGACCCGCACCAGGTAGTCGTGTTCGGTGACCAGTTCGATCACGAACCGCATGGCAGCCTCCTTACCGGCTTCTACGACGTCGCGCTGCGCGATTTCGGACGTGGTCCACCCGACGGTGCGTTGGGTTTCTCATGACGATCACGATCGAAGGGCCTCGCACACCCACCCGTCAGGTGTCCGGCCCGCCGCCAGCTGCGCCTGCAGTTCGCCGGTGGCCGATGCGGTCAACACCTGGTCGGCCTGCGGATACAGGATCTGTTCTTCCTTGGGGTTGTGGGCGTCCAACTGTTCTTGCAGCGCCCGCACCAAGTCGACGGTGGACCCCGTGCCGCCGTCGAGCGCGGCGGCCAGCGCATCCAGTGTCTGCCACATCCGCCCGTGCTCGTGCACCATCACGAACACCGGCGCGACCAGGCCCGCCGCGCGCAGCGGCGGAAACAGGAACTCCTCCTCCAGGTAGATGTGGCGGCGCAGTGTCGCCATCGCACGGGCCAGCGATTCCCTGTGCGACGAACCGTCCGCACTCGCCGCGATGCCCTTGTCGATCTCGTGGTGTTCGCGCTCCAACGCCGCGACCAACGTCTCGACCATCAGACCCTCCTGACCTACGTGCCCTCGCTGCTCCACCACAGTGGCCTTGACCCGAGTACCTTTTATACTACCATCGTTCATATATATTAACTGTATTTGGGGTTGAGCTGGTGAGAGGAGAGCCCTGTGACGTCGGTGTCCAACATCCACATCAACGGCACCTACACCGATCCGGCTGTGCGGGCGAGCACGGCGATCCGGGAGGAGGCCGACCGGCTGCTGCTGACCTACCAGGCCAAGGCCGCACTGGTGACCGAACTGCGACTCGACGGGGCGCTCCGGCAGCAGACCTACGCCAGCCTGGTGGACTTCACGCTCGACCATGTTCGTCCCTACCTGGCCGCGACCGACCGCGTCCTGTACGCAACCGCCGCCGGAGCGGCCGGAACCCGACTGCTGGTACGGGCCCTACGCCGGCTACGCGAGTCGCTCTCCCGGCACATCGATGAGTTGATCGGTGCCAGCACGTCCGACCAGGTCGCCCAGGCCGCCCTCGCACTGGGTGTCGGGTTGGCCGCCTGCCTGGACATCGAGCGGACCGTGCTGCTACCCGCGCTGGCCGAGCTGCCCGGCGCTGATCTTCCCGGCCTGGCCACCGACCTGCGCACCGTGCTCGACGGTGGCGACCTTTCGCAAGCCGACCGGCCCAGGCTGGCCACAGCCCACCACGTGTGATGGACAACCGGCGGAGACCGGGCCGGCATACCCACTCGCCAAGCCCAACGGTGGCTCGCCAGTGGTGCGAGCCGGTCGAGGACGTCGCCAAGCCGACGTCCGGGAAGGACACCCCACCGTGACGACCACCGACCCGAGCCCGGTCACCACCCGCCCCTACCCGGCCCGCACGCCGGTGAAGGGTTCGTATCTGCTGCGGATGCTGCGCACCACCGACCCGAAGCTGCTCGGGATCATGTACCTGAGCACTTCGTTCGGGTTCTTCCTCGTCGGCGGTGTGATGGCGCTGCTGATGCGGACCGAGCTGGCCCGCCCCGGCCTGCAGTTCCTGTCCCAGGAGCAGTACAACCAGCTGTTCACCATGCACGGCACGATCATGCTGCTGCTCTACGCCACTCCGAACCTGTTCGGGTTCGCCAACTACGTACTGCCGCTGCAGATCGGCGCCCCGGACGTGGCCTTCCCCAGGTTGAACGCGCTGTCGTACTGGCTGTATCTGTTCGGCGGACTGATCGTGATCTCCGGGTTCCTCACTCCGGGCGGCGCCGCGGACTTCGGCTGGTTCGCCTACACCCCGCTGTCGGACGTCATGCACTCACCCGGTACGGGCGCCGATCTGTGGATCACCGGGCTGCTGCTGTCCGGGCTTGGCACCATCCTGGGCGCCGTCAACATGGTCACCACAGTGATCTGCCTGCGGGCGCCCGGGATGACGCTGTTCCGGATGCCGATCTTCACCTGGAACATCTTCGTCACCAGTGTGCTGATCCTGATGGTGTTCCCCGTGCTGACCGCGGCCCTGTTGGGGCTGCTGGCCGACCGGCACCTCGGCGCGCACATCTTCGACCCGGCCAACGGCGGCGTGATCCTGTGGCAGCACCTGTTCTGGTTCTTCGGCCACCCCGAGGTCTACATCGTGGCTCTGCCGTTCTTCGGCATCATCACCGAGATCGTGCCCACCTTCTCCCGCAAACCGCTGTTCGGCTACAAGGGAATGATCTACGCGACACTGTCCATCGCGGGCCTGTCGATGACCGTGTGGGCGCACCACATGTTCGCCACCGGTGCCGTGCTGCTGCCCTTCTTCTCCTTCATGAGCTTCATGATCGCCATTCCGACCGGCATCAAATTCTTCAACTGGACCGGCACCATGTGGAAGGGACAACTCACCTTCGAAACCCCGATGCTGTTCTCCGTCGGGTTCATAGTGACCTTCCTGTTCGGCGGCCTGACCGGTGTCCTACTCGCGTCGCCCGTGATCGACTTCCACGTCACCGACACCTACTTCGTGGTGGCCCACTTCCACTACGTGCTGTTCGGCACCATCGTGTTCGCCACCTTCGCCGGCATCTACTACTGGTTCCCCAAGATGACCGGCCGGATGCTCGACGAACGTCTCGGAAAGCTGCATTTCTGGACCACGTTCATCGGCTTCCACACCACGTTCCTGGTCCAGCACTGGCTCGGCGCGGAGGGCATGCCCCGCCGCTACGCCGACTACCTGCCCAGCGATGGATTCACCACGCTGAACACGGTGTCCACCATCGGCTCCTACGTTCTCGGCGCGTCTATGCTGCCGTTCATCTACAACGTGTTCAAGTCCTACCGATACGGGCCGGTCGCCGGTGTCGACGACCCGTGGGGTTACGGCAACTCGCTGGAGTGGGCAACGTCGTGCCCGCCGCCCCGGCACAACTTCACCGAGATACCCAGGATCCGCTCCGAACGACCCGCGTTCGAACTGCACTACCCACACATGGTGGAACGCATGCGCCAGGAGGCACGCATCGGCCGTCGCCGCAGTTAGTCCAGGCAGGACAGTGCCGATCTCGCCGACGTCGACGTCCGGCCGCGACCGGGATCGCTCACCACCCGACGGTCGGTGGGGTGGGTGGTGCGTCGGGTGGGCCCACCGGTGGTAGCCACCACACCAGCGCCACCAGCGGCACGAGCACACTGAACGCGGTACCGAGGATGAGCAGGGTAGGCAGGTCGAACACCACTCCGACCACGGCGAGTGCGACGAAGGCCAGTTCCAGCACCAGGCACACCCGAGCGCTACGCCGGTGGCGCAGGTCGCGGATCCGCACCATGGCCAGGTACCAGCCGAACCACGGATCATCGTGTCGCAGCCCGTGCTCGATCTGCCGCAAAGCACGTTCTTCCTCCATCGACAACACGGCGATCACCTCTGCCCGGTGGTGCCCGCGGCGATGTTGTCAACGGCCGGCTGCGGCTGACCGGTCCGAGACGAGTACCGATCCACCACGATGATCCTGGCCTCGCCGGGCCACCACCAAGACGCCACATGCATCCCGGTCCGTCCGGCGCCGATCGACAGAATTCGGGGCGCGTCGTGCGAGATCGTCGCCATGAGTCCCGCCCCTTCTATTATTTCTCATATTTCTAGTAAATATTAAGGCGAGGGGGCCGGGTGTGCGACAGTGTCGTTGGTCACGGTCGCGATGGGGCGTCGGCTCCGGATCACCATGCCGGCGATCAGGGCGAGGAACAGCAGGATGGCCACCTCGTTGAGGGTGCCACCAACCTGCCAGGCCAGCAGATCGCCGGCCGCGTCACCGCCGACCAGCCGCAGGACAAGGGATGCGTGCAGCAGCCCCAAGGGCAGGTAGACGATCGGATGATATGGGAGTCGCACCCGCAGCACGGCGGGCACGATGACCGGAGCGTGCGCGAACACCATGGAGAACACGAAACCCAGGAACACCGCGTGCAGCATGGCGTCGTAGGCCCAGCCGTCGCCCAGCCCGCCGATCGCCAGCCACAATCCGCCGGCCAACGCCAGCCAGGCATATCCGGCGGCCAGGGCGACAGCCATGTACCGGGTAACCCCGCGCATCCGGATCGTCCGGCGCACGATGTCGTACGTGACCAGCCATGCAACCAGACCCACCAGGCCGGCGCCGGTCACCCGGACCCCGACCGCAGGTGTCACCACCGAAGCGCTGAGGCCAGCCAGCAGCAACGCGACCACGCCCACGAACTGGATCCGGCCGCGATTGGTCAGTGCGACCAGCCGGGCCAGCTCCAGGCGTTCCCCGGCGATGGTCAGCACCAGGAACCCGGCCAGCCACGGCACCAACACCGACAGGTCCTGACCGGCCAGCCACAACACGCCTGCCGTGCACCAGCAGGCGGCACCGGCGGCCTGGGTGACGTTGTGCCAGGAGGGCTGCATGCGGTGCGGCTCGACGAAGACCGCCAGCAAACCGAACCCGGCGAGTCCGATCAGCACCTGACCGGTACTCGCCGGCAACCCGGCGATCAGCCACAGGGCGCCGATCCCGCTGGCCGCCGGGGCCAGCCACGACCACGCCCGGCCCAGTGCGACGGCGCGCTCGGCGGCGATGAGCGTGCCCAGAAAACCCAACGGCATCAGCACGCCGTGCAACTCGGCCAAGTCGGTGTGCCCGGCCGGCACAGGCAGGCCCAGCCGCAGCAACCCCGCCCACAGTCCGGCCAGCAGCGCAGCCACCCCGAAGGCCATAGTCGGGGCCGCCCAAGCCGATCGCCCCGACCGACGCACCGGATCGGGCGGGGCGGTGCGGATCACCGCGCCCACCCCAACATCCGCTTGGCCTCGTCGGTCATCATCGCCGGACTCCACCGGGGTTCCCACACCAGATCCACCCACACCGCCGGTGCACCGGGCAGTTGACTCAGGCACCGGCCGACCTCGTCGTCCAGGTACGCCCCCAGCGGGCAGCCCGGCGTGGTCAACGTCATCCGCACCACCACCTCGGCGGCACTGATCTCGACCCCGTAGATCAGGCCAAGGTTGACGATGTCCACGCCCAACTCCGGGTCGATCACGTCACCCAACAGGTCGAGCACGAGATCCTCGGTCACCGGTCCGGCGGCCAGCGCGATCACATCCCGCCCGAACTCGCCCCGAATCGTCATCGACCGCTCCTTCCTGTGTGACCCAGCCAGCATACATTTTTAACGAGTTATATAGTAAAAACAAGACTCGGCTGGTGTGAGCTGAGACAAGGGAGGCCACGATGACCGGCACGAAGGCGCCCACCCAGTGCGACGCGAACACCCCGGTCGACGACTCTTGTGACGACGCCGCGCTGCGGTCGGTCCGCGAGCATCACGCGACCCTTGACCGCGACCTGGCCGGTCGGGTGGACGATGTGCTGGCAGCTGTGCGCCACCGGCACGTCCGGGCGGGTGAAACCGAACTTGCCGACGAGGGACTGGCCGCCCGTCGCGCACTGGTGGTCTTCCTGCTCGACCAACTCCTCCCGCATGCCGCAGCCGAGGAACGCACGCTCTATCCGGCTGCGGCGGCCCACCCGTACACCGCGTCACTGGTCTGGGCGATGCTCGACGAGCACCGCACGCTGACCGACCTGGTCGACCGCCTGCAGGCCGTCACCGACCCGCTCACCGTGGCCACCACCGCCGCGGCGCTGCGCACGCTGTTCGCCGTCCACGTGCACAAGGAAAACGAGTACCTCCTACCCGCGTTGCACCGCTCCGGCGCCGACCTGGACGCGGTGCTGTCCGGCACGCACCACTCGCTCGCCGACCACCAGCACGACCCCGACGACATGACCGCTGAGCCGTCGCCACGGTGGCCCGGCAACGGGAACACCGAGATCACCGATCTGGTCGACCTGCTGGTTCGCGCGCTGCGCGGCCTCGGCGGCACCGGCCAGGTCGACCTCGCCGGACGGCTGGCCGGATCCGCCTGGGCGGTGCTGCGTACCGACCATCCCCGCGCAGCGGAACGTCTCAACGGCCTGCTGCACCACCTGGTCCGCCTGGAGACCACCGAAGCCCTGTTCGTCCCCAATCCGTCCACGGAGGACACCATGACCACAGCCGGGCCCGAACTCGATGTCCGCCAAGAGATCCCCGCCCGCCGACACGAGCTGATCTTCAACGCCTACAATGCGCTCGCTGCGGGCGAGAACTACGTGCTGGTCAACGACCATGATCCGAAGCCGCTGTACTACCAGTTCGCCGCCGAGTACGCCGGCCAGTTCACCTGGGACTACCTGCAGCATGGCCCTGAGGTGTGGCAGGTCCGCATCGGACGCGTCGGCAACTGACCTACGCCGACACGCCGACGCGGGTGGTGGTGCACCGCCACCCGCGTCCACGGACAACCGTCGGTCGCCTCATTCACCTCTTATGGCCATTTCGGCCACGAGGACGCCTACCAGCACCAGCGGAGCGACCCGTGAGGGGCGCCAAATGTGCCAGGCACAGCGACGGCTCGACGAACGGCTCCAATCGATCCGCCTTCAGCGGGGCCCGAACCTCGTCCAGTACGCCGCGCATCAACCCCAGATGCAACGCGCACACCACGTCCTGGTGCTGCTCGGCCACCTCCCGGAACGGGCAGTGCCGCAGCGGGATCACCGGTCGATCCGGATCGTCCACCTGATCTGGGGAGAAGCCGGCATCGGCCAACACCGTCGACAACCGGCGCACCCCCTCCGCGGCGTCGACCCGCTGCGACGGAGCCGGCTTGTCGGCCAGGTAGCGGCCCCACGCCTCGCCCGCCGTCTCGGCTGCCTTCCCCGGCTCGGGCACGGTGTCGGCGACCAGGCTGGTGAGCATCTCGGCCAGCAACCGGTAACTACGCTGCCCGGCCGGCACGTCGGTCGTGGTGGCGAGGTAGACCGCGCGGGGCCGACCCGGCTGGTTGCGGTCCTCGGCGTGCCGCTCGGCAAGGCCTGCGTCGACCAGCCCGTCCAGATGGAACCTGGCGGTGTTCGCATGCAGGCCGATCCGCTCGGCGACTTCCTGCACCCCCACCGGCTGGCCCGCCGCGCGCAGCACGTCCAGCACCCGGCCCCGGCTCTCGCCGAGCATCGGACGGGTCTCCGGATCGGTCAACATCTGCTCACCCATCCACCTATTTTAGCTGGGCATAGTAGTAGAAACTACGCGACAGCGGCGCGGAGTCATCGCGAACGCTTCTGTGGCTGCGGCAGGCCGGCCACCAGCGGCGTATCCACTCCCAGGTCACCTATCTTCGCGGCCCCACCGGGGCTGCCCAGTGGGCCGTCGTGACCCGGCAGTGTCTCACTGAAGAACCGGCCGTTGTCCTGCGCGTACCCGCTCCATCGGTCGGGCAGGTCGTCCTCGTAGTAGATCGCCTCCACCGGGCACACCGGTTCGCACGCGCCACAGTCAATGCACTCGTCCGGATGGATGTACAACGAGCGTTCGCCTACGTAGATGCAGTCCACCGGGCACTCATCCACGCACGCCCGATCCATCACGTCCACGCACGGCTCGGCGATCACGTACGTCATCCCGACCGCCCTCCTTCAATACGTGCCAGGGGTTAGTTGCTACTAGTGTAATCGTATAAACAGCTCGAAGGCTGGTGACCCTGCCGGGAGGCGACCGTAAGCGACGAGCTCGACTGGCCGTTCCGGACGGTTCGTGCTTGACCACACTGTCGAGCCGGGAAACCCGGCCGACGCCCCACAACTCGCCCCGGCGATTCAGCGGCTCATCGCCCACACCAGGCGCCTGCCGCGCACGGTCACCGCCGACCGCGGCTACGGCGAGACACAGTCGAGGACAGCCTGCATGAGCTGGGCGTGCGTACGGTGGTGATCCCGCGCAAGGGCAGACCGGGCAAGGCCCGGCAGGCCGCCGACACCGCCGGGCGTTCGGCGCACCGTGAAGTGGCGAACCGGCAGCGAAGGCCGGATCAGCACCCTCAAGCGCGGCTACGGCTGGGACCGCACCCGCTGCTCCAGCGCTTCATCTTCGGTGAGGTCGCCTTGGATGTGACTGATCGGGTTGCGGATCGCGGCGTAGCAGCCTTCGGCGAAGGATCGGACGCCGCGATGGACACTGCTGAAGCTCTTCGAGCCGTCGTCGGGCATGACGCGCAACCGTGGCTTGCCGGGTTGGGGCGCGTCGGTGCTGAACGCCTGGTTGAACAGGTCGGTTTCAGAGATGTCGTGAGGTCTCCGACATCCTCGACCCGGTCGGCGACGACTGGTCCACCACCTACGACCTACTCGGCCGGGTCACCACGAAACACGACCCCGACGCCGGCACGTCCACCATGACCTACGACCCGGTCGGCAATCTGACCTCCACCACCGACGCCAACGGCGACACCACCTCCTACGTCTACGACGACCTCGACCGCAAGACCGCCGAGTACGACACGTCGGTGGCCGACCAGGCGCCGGCGAACCAGTTGGCGTCGTGGACCTACGACGGCCCGGCGACGTCGTTCGAGGTCGGCCAACTCGTGTCGTCCACCGCCTTCGTCGGGGGAGCCGGCTGCACTGCCTACACCGAGGCCAGCGCCGGGTACAACGTGTTCGGCGAATCGCTCGGCCAGACCGTGACCATCCCGGACACCACAGCGGCCGGCACGGACGCGTCGGGCGGGTCCACGGCCGTCACCACGGCCGGCACCGCGACCCTGGCCGGCAGCTACGCCGTCGGCCAACGGTATGACACGGTCGTCGGACTGCCCGCCTTCGACCTCTATCCCGCAGGGGGCGGGCTGGCCGCCGAAACCGACGGCCACGGTTACAGCGGCGCGCTGGACCTGCCCACCACACTGGCCGGGTACACCCACAGCGTCCTGTATAACGCATTCGGCCGGGTAACCGACGCGACCCTCAACGCCCCCACCAACGTCGCGTCGGTGAGCAGTCCGATGGTGATGTGTGGCTCCAACCGGCGTTCCTTGGAGAACCCCGGCTCGCGGAACCTGTCCCCGGCGTCCGTCTCGAAGTACAGAGTGGACACATCGAACAACACCAGCGAAGCCGGTCCCAGCCCGACTTGCACCGGGCACGCCGCGGCCAACCCCACGCCGGAACCCGCCGCTGCCGTAGCCGGGTAGGCGACGCTTGAGGGTGGCGTAGGAGACCACGTCGACCCCAGGCTCAGCCAACACCCGCAGACTGTCCTGCTTACTGGTGGGCTCGATGATCCGCGCCAACACCAACTGCCGGAACACCTCATCGTCCCCGGCCGCCTGGTCGCAGCCGAGCAGGTCGTAGGCCGCGCATAACATCGGCCGGATTCCGGAGTCCAAACCCCACGTCACCGGGCACGTCGACCCCGAAGTGGCTGCAGGCGATACGGGCCAACCAGGTCACCGTCTCGTTGACCGACACGAGGTAGGCGGACCTGTTCAACGACACCGGCACGGTAACCCGCTAACTAGCCGATATCGGTCGGCAACTCGACGCGCAGTGTGGTACCCCTGCCGGGCGAGCTGGTGACGACGATCCGGCCGCCCAGCGCCTCGATCCGGTCGGTCAGCCCGATCAGACCCGACCCGGCCGCCAGGTCGGCGCCGCCGACCCCGTCGTCGCCGATGGAGATCACCAGCCGGTCGTCCTGCTCGGTCGCGTCGAGCCGCACCCGTGAAGCATCGGCGTGTTTGGCCACGTTGGTCAACGCCTCGGCCACCGCGTAGTAGGCCGCGATCTCCACGGCGGGCGGGCACCGGCCGGGGACATGCTCTGTCAGCTCGACCTGCACCGCCGACCGCCGAGCCAGCGCGCGCAACGCCGGCGCCAGGCCGCCCTCGGACAGGATCGCGGGGTGGATGCCGCGGGCGACCTCGCGTAGCTCGTCCAGCGCCCCGGCCAAGCCGTCCGAGACCGCAGCGAGTTGGGCGCGCAGTTCGGCTTGGTCGCTCGACACGCCGGCCTCGGCGGTCCGGACGTCCAGCGCGAGGCTGACCAGCCGCTGCTGGGTGCCGTCGTGCAGGTCCCGCTGGATCCGGCGGCGCGCCTGGTCGCCAGCGGTCACCAGCCGGGCACGCGACGCCGCCAGGTCCACGCGGGCTTGGGAGTTCGAGATCGCCGTGGCCACCAGGTCGGTGAACTGGGCCAGCCGTTCCTCCGCCTCTGGTGGCGGCGGTCTGGTGCGTTCGGACAGTGTGATCATCACGCCCCACGCTCTGCCCTCCACCACGATCGGCGCGCCCACGGCGAGCATGTGCTGCCCCTGGGTGAGACTCTCGGCCGCTGCGTCCCGTCGCGCCGTGTTGCCGGACGCCACCACGTGCCGTGCCACGACGAGCTCGGCCAGTGGGGTCCGTACGCCAAATTCCGGCGAGCCAGGCCCGCTGCGGCCCCAGCTCGCCACCACGGTGACGGCGTCGTCGGACTCCAGCCGCAGCATCCGGGCACCGTCGACGCCCAGCACCTTGCCTGCCTCTGCGACCACGGCGGTGAACACGGCGGCCGGCGTCTCGCCCCGGGCCACCAGCGTCGCGACCCGGCGCAGCGCGGCCTGTTCGGCGAGCAGCCTGCCCAGCTGGTCACGACTGCATTCCAGCGAACCGCCCAGCTCGTCGAACGAGTGCTCGAGCTGGCGGATCTCGCCGACCGCGGTCTCCGGGATCCGGGTGGACAGGTCCCCGCCGGCGAGCCGGTCGGCCATCAGCGCGGCCCGCCGCACGGGCCGCACGATCGAACGCGTCAGGTACACGGCGACGGCCGCGATGAGGGCGACCGAGATCGCCATCGCCGAGGCGGCCAACGTCACCGACCGTTGCGCGGTCGACGCGGAGTTCGCGTCGCGCTGCCGGGCGAGCCTGCTCTCATCCACCGCCAACTCTTGAAACTTCGTGCGGATCTGGTCGACCCGCCGCTTGCCCTCGTCGGTGGTTTGGACGCTGCGCGCGTTCGGGTCGCCGCGCCGTGCTTGGGCGACGAGCGGCGCCGAGTAGTCGACGATGTAGTCGTCGATGAGCCGCGTGATCCGCAAGGCCCGCGCATGCAGGGCGGGCATGTGGATCAACCGCAACAAGGTGGCATCCTGCGCCGGCACCGCCCGCCGGGCGGCCGTCCACGGATCGAGGAACTTCTCCTGGCCTGTCAACAGGTAGCCGCGCGGGCCGTTCTCCAGGTCGACCACGAGCCGCTCCAACCGGCTGGCGCTGGCGAGCACCAGCTGAGAGTGCAGCGCCAATGACGCGGTGTGGCGTTGCTGGAAGATCGCGCCCAGCAGGATCGAGAACGACGCGCCGACGATCAGCGCCAGCACCGCGCTCGCACCCAGCACACGCACTACCAGGCCGCTGCCCACGGTAGCCTGCGAGGCAGGCGGCCGGTCGGCCCGCTGATCAGCCGAGCCATTGCCCATGACGTTGCCAGGGCCCGGGTCCAGCACAGCCACCCTCCCGGACAGCGGTGCCGCGGTCCGAGTCCGGGTGGTGGTCGCCGACGGCGACCTCCTGGTCCGCGAGGGCATCGCCAGCCTGCTGGCGATGATGGCCGAGGGAAGACCCAACTCGGGCATCGAGCGTGCGCTGTGGGTCACCGAAAGCGCTGCCGAGAAGCATGTACACCACATCCTCACCAAGGCGCGGCTGTCCGACAGTGGCGACGGTCACCACCGCGTGCTCGCGCTGGCGCCCTTCCTGGAAGCCCGCTCGCGCTCGGCTGTTCACCGCCGAGCGGTTCCTGGATCGTTCCCGCCGACAGGGATGACTTCGGCAGGAACCCGAGTGCCGGACTCGCTTTGATCTGGTCCTCGTCGTCCTCTTGGCGTGGGTAGCGACAAGGGTAATCCTCCGAGTATCGACAGACGAGACCATCGGCTGTACCTGGCTCGCGGGATGCCCAGCGAGTTCGCTGAACGGCGGGTCGGCGAGCAGGGCGTCCCGTCGGTCGAGCACGTCCAGGTAGCACTCGCTGTCCAGTGCGGCGACGGCATCGGATTTGCCCAGTCGCTGGCACTGCTCGAAGTGCTCGGTGAGCGGCCCCCAGGGCGGTCCGCCGAGCGGATCGGGTGTTGTGGTTGCGAACCTGGCCAGCTGGACCTCGGCGTCGCGCGCGCCACCCAGCCGGGTGCCCAGCAGCCGCAGGTCGTCGCTGGGTTCCGCTGTCACCGCAGGGTCCACAACGGCGCGGAACACCCCGAACGTGCTGCGTAGCCGGCGGATGGCGACCCTGGTGCTGTGCACGGCGTCGGGGAGGTCCAGCCGGACGCCGACATCGTGCCGAACGATGGCCGCCACCTGGGTGTAGGGCCAGGGTGCTGGGGTGGCAGCGGGGGCAGGGTCGGGATTGTTGGCGGTCGGTGTCGAGCCATTCGATGCGGGCGCTGACCAGGAGCCCGTCCGTTCCGGGGCGACCAGACCCGAGACCATCGAGGCGGTCCCCAACGTTCCGACCGACATCGCACACCACCAATGCTGCCCCGCCGACCCACGGCGACGGGCTGTCTGACGATGGTGGCAAGGATGGAAATGGCGTAGCCTAACCACGCAGTCTCTTCGCCCAGGTGTGCACCGCGGGGAGGACCGAAACAGCAGACTGCCCGACATCGGCGGCCCTGCGGGGTCTCACGGAGTGGACGTCAGGTCCTCGCGTTGGTGTCGACCGTCGATGCCACCCACACCTGCGGTGGCGAAGACGCGTCGATAGGAATCCTCACCATAACTGGTAGGCAACGGCTCGCCGGAGATCACGCGGAACGTGCGTGCTCCATCAGGGCCGCGTTCGGCCCGGAGGAACAGCGCCTTGTCCGACTGCGTGAGGTAGAAGCCGTGGGCCAGATCGAACAGGTGCGTCACGAACACCACTACGACGCCGGCGTCGGTCAGGGCGCGCACGATCTGGCGGGCGACCTCCGATCCCTCACGTTCGTTGGTGGCCGCGAAGGACTCGTTGCACAGCAGCAGTCCACCGGCGTCAATGTGGTCGGCGATCTCACTCATCCTGGCCAGCTCTTCGTCGAGCTTGCCACTCTCCATGCTGGCGTCTTCTTCGCGTTTGAAATGGGTGAAAACGCCACTGCACAGGGGCGCGACCAGTTCGGTCGCGCCGACGAACATGCCGCTCTGCGCCATCAACTGCGCCAGGCCGACACTGCGCAGGAACGTCGATTTGCCGCCCTGATTGGCACCGGTGATCATGACCAGCGACTTGCTGGTCGCGTCGACTTCGTTGCCAACCACCCGGTCCTTGACATGCAACGCGAGGCAGACGTCGTAGAGCCCACGGGCGGACAGCGCCGAGCGTTGCTTGGTAACCGGTTCTGGGAAGCAGACCGGTTCGCCCTTGCTGGTCAGGCGCGCATGGAGGTTGATGCAACCGACATAGAACGCGAGCTCGGTGCACAGCATCCGGAAAAAGCTCAGGATGTGATCTGCCGACTGCGCGACCGCGTCGGCGGCCAGATTGAGGGTCCTGGAGTTGAGGTCCGACAGCGCCCGGAAACCGGCCTCGTCGCGCGCGTCGACCAGGAAAGCTGTGGCTGGGTGGGCCAATGAAGGACAGCCGGTCCCACCAACTGCGTTGTGGACGCTCACGCAGGACATACTCGGTGCCCTTGGCACCGCGGCCGATCGAGGTGCTGGCCAGAACCCCGTGCCGCAGGTTGAGCTCGGTGAGACACGTGCCCACCTCCTGGAAGTAGTCGTCGTCGAGTTCGTCGGCCAGCATCGCGAAGAACCGCGTGAATCCCGCAGAGCGGAATTCGGCAGCGTGGTCGCCGGCGACCGACCGAAGCCGTTTGAGGATCTCGACGAACATCTCCAGGACCCGCACGGATCGGTTCAGGATCATGTCCGGCGAAGCACGAAAGAGGCCGAAATGCTCCTTCTTCTCCCGCTGGACGGCCTCGACAGCGAGTTCATAGATCTGCGTCACGACCGCCGAGTGGTCAAGGCAGTCAGCCAGGACATGCTGACGGTAGACGACGGCGGCCGGATCGCGCAGGCCGGCCAACATGATGCGTTGGGCGATGTCGAACAGGAACGGATCGCCATCAGACCCAGATCCGCGAGTAGCGGTGTGATCTTGGGCTGAACTGGCGATGGGTGTCCTTCTCGACCTGGGATGATCGTGTTTGCGACAACAAGATCGACCAGGCGGAGGGGACACCCATCAGGTGAACAGGCTACCCACC
>DASUGU010000024.1:0-195927 GCA_036273855.1 Pseudonocardiaceae bacterium | reverse complement strand
GGTGAGAGGACACGGGCGGAGGGTGTCCAAGATCAAAGTTGTGAGCAAAGACCTGAACACCCTCCTGACCGCACTCTACGTGCTGATCGACGACCACATCGTCCCGCCCCGCGCCGGCCGCGGCCACCGACCCGATCTCACCGACAGTGAACTGCTCTGCCTGGCTGTCGCCCAGGTCCTGTTGGGCTTCGACCGCGAGCGCCGCTGGGTTCGCCACGTGCACGCCAGCCCGGAACTGCTGGGCATGTTCCCTGACATGCTGTCCCAGTCCGGCTACCACCTGCGGCTGAAGACAGCGCAACCCTTACTGTGCAAGACCATCATCGCCCTGGCCATGCTGTGTCCGTCCTGGTGGGACGATCTGTGGATCACCGACGGGACCCCCGTGCCCTGCGGCATGTCCCGGGAGACGGTGAAACGCTCAGACCTGGCCGGACACGCCAACTACGGCTACTGTGCGTCACACTCGCGGTGGTATTGGGGCCTGAAGCTGTACCTGGTCTGCACGGGGGATGGGATGCCGGTCATGTGGTGCCTGGCCGACCCGAAGATCGGCGAACGGGAGGTGCTGGCCGCGTTGCTGGACAACAATCACCACCTGATCCGCGAGGGTCAGATCCTGTTGGCGGACAAGGGTTTTTCCGGTGAACCGTTCCTGAAGCTCACCGAGTCCAAGCAGATTCGGCTGCTGCGTCCGGACCGCAAGGACGAGACCTACCGTAACGGCAACCTCGGCGCGGTCCGCCAGTGGATCGAATCAGTCAACCAGACCCTGAAGGGACAACTCGGTCTGGAACGTCACGGTGGGCGCACCCCGCAGGGTGTCTTCACCCGCGTCGCGCAGCGCCTGCTGGCCCTGGCGGCGGGCATCTGGCACAACTGGGAAACCGGTGTGACCAGCAAAAGGTCACTCATCGCCTACGATCATTAACATCAACTTCACCGCATCAAACATCTAGGCGTGCCGCATGGTCCGCAGCGTGCGCAGCAGCGGGTAGCCCAGCACGATCAGCACCGAGCCCCACACGATGCCGGGCACCTGCAGCGAACCCACGTGGATGGTCAGGTTGGCCGCGCCGGCCACCACGGCGGCGCCGGCCACCATCAGGTTCACCGGGTCGGCCAGGTCGACGTCGCTGTCCAGCCAGTGCCGGACGCCGACCATGACCACCATGCCGAACAGGACCAGCGTCATGGCGCCGATCACGCCCGCCGGCACGGTCGCGACCGCCTCCGCGACCTTCGGCGAGAACGACAGCAGGATCGCGCCGACGGCCGCCACCAGATAGGCCGCCGTGGAGTACACCCGGCTCAGCGCCATCACGCCGACGTTCTCCCCCAGCGGGGTCAGCGCCGATCCGCCGCCGACGCCGGCCAGCGCGGTGGCCAGGCCGTTGCCGATCAGGCCGTCACCGACGTGACCGTCCAGGTCCCGGCCGATGACCGCGCCGACGGCCTTCGTGTAGCCGACGCTCTGCGCGGTCAGCACCAACACGGCGGGCAGCACGGCCAGCATCACCGACGACCGGAACTGCGGCTCGTGCAGCGTGGGGAAGCCCCACCAGGGCGCCGCGTCCAGCGCGGCCACGTTCGCCGCGGCCAGTCCACCGGTGACGGCGGCGACGATCCAGCCGACCACCACCCCGGCCAGCACGCCGAGCCGGAACAGCAGGCCGCGGGAGAGCATCGCGCAGATCCCGATCACCGCGAGCGTGACGGCGGCCAGCAGCGGGCCGGCGGCCACGTCCCGGCCGGCGAGCGGTGCCAGGTTGAGACCGATCAGGACGATCACGCCACCGGTGACGACCGGCGGCATCACCGAGTCGATCAGCCGGATGCCCAGCGCCTTGACCGCGACGCCGATGACGGCGAGCAGGATGCCGGCGAACAGGACGGCGCCCAGTTGCGCCGCGATGCCGTCGCCGCGGGCCGCGGCCAGCGGGGCGACGAACGCGTAGGACGAGCCGAGGTAGGTGGGCACCCGGTTGCGGGTGATCAGCAGGAACAGCAGGGTGCCCAGGCCGGAGAACAGCAGCGTGGCGGACACCGGCAGACCGGTCAGGGTGGGGACCAGGACGGTGGCAGCCGCCATCGCGGCCAGGTGTTGGAGGCCCATTCCTACTGTGAGCGGCCAGCTCAGCCGCTCATCGGAGTGAACAACCTCATCGTTGCCCAGCCGCCGCCCGTCGCCGTGCACCGTCCACAGCGCCACGCATGTCCTCCCCGGCGTTCGACAGGTCCCGACGATAGTGCCACGCCAGGTAGCCGGGCTGACTACATCACAGTTCGATAATCACACGAATGTTTGCATTATTTCGGACAAATCGGGTCCAAGATCGTGCCCGAATCACCCTGGGTCATGCTTGCCCTCACCAGAGTTACACCGGAGATACGACCGGATCTCGACTTGATGTCGGAATCACGGCCGCTACATACGGCTACGCCCAGCCGGCGAGCCGGCTGGGCGTACACGGTCCGAGGTCAGGACGCCGAGTCGGCCTCCGGGCTGGGGGACGCGGTCGAGTTCTGCGACTGCTGCACCCGCTGCGCGATCTCCTGCTGGATCGACGACCCGCTGTTGGTCGAGCCCGAGTTGCCGCTGGTGATCTGGCCGGCCACCGAACCGCCCTGCAGCGAGGCCCTGATCTGCTCCAGCCGGTTCGAACCCGCCATGTTGACCGTGGACTGCTGGACCTCCAGCATCCGGCCCTGGACCGAGTTCTTGGCCAGGTCGGCCGAACCGAGCGCGGTGGCGTACCGCTTCTCGATCTTGTCCCGGATCTCGTCCAGCGACGGCGTGTTGGTCGGCGCGGCCAACTCGCTCATCTGGTTGAGCGACTTGGAGACCTGCTCCTGCATCTTCGCCTGTTCGAGCTGGCTGAGCAGCTTCGTGCGCTCCTGCAGCTTCTGCTGGAGCATCATCGAGTTCTGTTCGACGGCCCGCCTGGCCTGGGCGGCCGCCTGCAGCGACTGGTCGTGCAGGGTCTTGAGGTCCTCGATCGACTGCTCAGCGGTGACCAGTTGCGTGGCGAACTGCTGAGCGGCGTTCTCGAACTCGGTGGCCTTCGCGTCGTCCCCCTTGGCGCGCGACTCGTCGGCCAGCACGAGCGCCTGCCGGGCAGACGCCTGGAGCTTCTCCACCTCGCCGAGCTGGCGGCTCAGCTTCATCTCCAACTGGCGCTGGTTGCCGATCACCGCGGCCGCCTGCTGCGACAACGCTTGATGCGCCCGCTGGGCCTCCTCGATGGCCTGCTGGATCTGTACCTTCGGATCGGCGAGCTCGTCCACCTTCGACGAGAAGGCCGCCATCAGGTACTTCCACGTCTTCACGAACGGGTTGGCCATCTCCTCCGCCTGCCTTCTCCCCTGCTGCCTCTCGCCGCGGTGGGTGCCGACCACGCCACGTCCGGGCAACGACATCGTACGTATGGACTACATCGTGTCAGGTGCGGACGCGAGCTTCCACCGACCCCGGCACATCGACGCAACCCATACGCCTACTACGCGGCCGGCGCTGGGCCGACCACGCACGCCTGGTACCCGTCCCGTCTCAGGCTGCGACGGTGATCCCCCTGGACGGTTGGCTGATCGAGGTGGTCAGCCGGTGCTGCAACACCGGCTGCAACCGCAGATCGGCCAGGTCGGTGCCGACGACGGCCGGAACCATCCGGCCGCCCTGCAGCGATGCCTCCGCCTTCGCCGGCATGCGGCGGTCGGCGTCGTCATCCACCGGAGGGCCACCAGCGGCCACCGGCACCGGCACGTCCTCCACGGTACGCACGTCGAGCGCACTCACGTCGGCGGCGACCAGATGCAGCAGGTCGGACAGCGGCAGGTCCAACGCGTCGCAGATGGCGGCCAGCAGCTCACTGGACGCCTCTTTGCGGCCCCGCTCCACCTCCGACAGATAACCGAGGCTGACCCGGGCGGCCCGGGAGACCTCGCGCAGGGTGCGGTGCTGGTTGGTGCGGGCATGACGGAGCCGATCACCGATCGCCTCGCGCAGCAGCACAGTCATCGCGCGCCTCCCTTCTCCTTCGCCCGTGCCGACCAGATTACCGAGCGAGACCGTCGGCCGGCATCGACTTCGTGCCTCTATGCCAAGAGCGAACGAGCCAGTGACCCGGTATGTTCCCGGCGACCATGATCAACGGGTGCCCCGGGCCGACCACGCACGGTGATCGAACCCGGTGAATCAGCCGGTCAGGGCGGCGTGCAGGGCACGCAAGGCGGCCACCACCGAGGCCGACCGCACAGCATGCCGGCCGCCGGTGAGGTCCAGTTCGTGACAGGTCGTGCCGGCAGGTCCGGCAATCCCGAGGTACACCCGGCCGGGGGCCACACCATCCTGCGGGTCGGGCCCGGCCACCCCGGTCAGGCCGATCCCCCAGTCCGCCCGGCACACCGTCCGGGCGCCGGCCGCCAGCGCCAGCGCCACCTCGGGGTGCACGGCGCCGTACTCGGCCAGCAGCTGCGCCGGCACACCGGCCAGGCTCGTCTTGAGATCGCTCGCATAGACCACCAGCCCGCCGCGCACCACGGCGCTGGAGCCCGGGACCGTGGTCAGCACGGCGGTGACCATGCCGCCGGTCAGCGACTCGGCCGTGGCCACCGTCTCGCCCCGCTCGATCAGCAGCTGGACGATGGTCTGCGCATCACTCACGGACGCCCGCCACGGCCCCGCGGCCACGCGCCCGCAGCCGGATCGCCCGGACCACGTAGTCCACGCCGGTCACCACGGTGAGCACCACGGCGGCGCCCAGGAACACCCACCGGATCAGGTCGAAGCCGAACCAAGCGGGCAGCGGCAGCAGGTAGAGGCCGATCGCGATGACCTGGAGCAGCGTCTTCGCCTTGCCGCCCCGGCTGGCCGGGATCACGCCGTAGCGGATCACCCAGAACCGCAGCAGCGTCACGCCGATCTCGCGGACCGCGATGACCACCGTCACCCACCAGGGCAGTTCACCCAGCAGGGACAGCCCGATCAGGGCGGCGCCGGTGAGCGCTTTGTCGGCGATCGGGTCGGCGATCTTGCCGAAGTCGGTGACCAGGCCCCGGCTGCGGGCCAGGTTGCCGTCGAAGTGATCGGTGATGGACGCGACGGCGAACACCCCCGTGGCCACCAGGCGCCACCCGGTCTGGTGGCCGTCGCCGGCGAACAGCGTCACCAGGAAGACCGGGACCAGGACCAGCCGGGACACGGTGAGCATGTTGGCGACGTTCACCAGCGGCACCGGTGTCTTCGCCACCGGCGGGCGGGCCGGTCCGACCGCGTCCGACGAGCCGCCGGCCGGGGTGGTCACGTCGACCTCGGCACAACATCCACGGGCCGGACCACCAGATCCACCCCCGCCGAGTCCACCACGACACACCGCACCAGGTCACCGACCGCCAGGCCGGTGCCGTCGGTCAGCACGCACTCGCCGTCCACCTCGGGCGCCTGGTGCGCCGCCCGGCCCGCGTAGTCAGACTCGTCGTCGGCCAGCCGCTCGACCAGCACGTCGACGGTGTCGCCGACCCGGTCCTCGGCCCGCTGCGCGGTGAGCTCGTCGACCAGCGCGGAGATCCGCCCGACCCGCTCGGTGACGGTGTCCGCGTCCAGCTTGTCCGGCAGGGTCTCCGCCTCGGTGCCGTCCTCGTCGGAGTAGCCGAACACGCCGACGGCGTCCAGCCGGGCCGCGTTCAGGAACCGGATCAGCTCGGCGACGTCGGCCTCGGTCTCACCGGGGAAGCCGACGATCACGTTGGTCCGGATGCCGGCGGCGGGCGCCAGCGCGCGGATGCGCTCGATCAGGTCGAGGAACGACTCGGTGGAGCCGAACCGGCGCATCCGGCGCAGCACCGGCTCGCTGGAGTGCTGGAAGGACAGGTCGAAGTAGGCGGCGACGCCGGGCGTGGTGGCGATGGCGCGGACCAGGGTGGGCCGGGTCTCGGCCGGTTGCAGGTAGGACACCCGGACCCGGTCGATGCCCGGCACGGCGGCCAGCCGGGGCAGCAGCGCGGCCAGCGCGTCCTGTCCGCCGGACAGATCCTTGCCGTAGGAGGTCGAGTTCTCGCTGACCAGGTACAGCTCGCGCACCCCGCGCTCGGCCAGCCACGCGGCCTCGCCGACCAACTCGTCGGCCGGCCGGGAGACGAACGCGCCGCGGAAGGACGGGATCGCGCAGAACGCGCACCTGCGGTCGCAACCGGAAGCGATCTTCAGCGGTGCCACCGGCGCTTCGTCCAGCCGGGCCCGAACCACCCTGGGCCCCCAACCGTGGCCGGGCACGGCCACCTGCTCGGCGGCCGCCGGCCGCTGCACCGGGCTGATCGGCAGCAGGGTGCGGCGATCGACCGGTTTGTGCGATTCCAGGGTTTTGCCGGCTACCACGTCAGCCAGCCGCTCGTCCAGCGTCGCGTAGTGGTCGAAGCCGAGCACGGCGGCCGCCTCGGGCAGGCTCTCCGCCAGCTCGGCGCCGTACCGCTCCGCCAGACAGCCGACCGCGACCACCTTGGCCCCGCTGTCCGCCGCCGCCAGCAGCGTGTCCACGGAGTCCTTCTTGGCCGACTCGACGAACCCACAGGTGTTCACCAGCACCACATCCGCGCCCTCGCCGTCGGCGGCGTGCGCCCAGCCCCGGTCGGTCAGGCGGCCGGCCAACTCCTCGGAGTCGACCTCGTTGCGCGCGCAACCGAGAGTGAGCAGGGCGAACCGGCGTCCGGCGGTGGGTGAGGACACCGAATCAGGGTAACTGCTGCCCGCGACTCGGCCGACCGGTACGGATCGGTCGGTGTGCGACCCGGGTTCCAGGTCGGGGCTCTATCGTCGTAAGACGTGTGGGTCGGCCTGCTCTGTGCGCTGTTCTCCGCCGTGTGCTACGGCACAGCGGCGGCCATGCAAGCCGTGGCCGCCAGGGCGGCGCGGGACGACCGCCATGGGGTCGATCCCCGGCTGCTGATCCGCATGCTGCGACAGTGGCGGTTCATCGGCAGCCTCGGCATCGACTGGGTCGGGTTCGTCGCCCAGGCGGTGGCGCTGCGCATGCTGCCGCTGTTCCTAGTGCAGTCCGCACAGGCCGCCAGCATCGCGGTGACGGCGGTGTGCGCCGCCAGGTGGTTCCGGCTGACCCTGTCCCGGACCGAGTGGGCGTCGGTCGGCGCGGTGTGCGCCGGGCTGGCTCTGCTGGGGTCGTCGGCGCACAGCCAGGGTGCCGGCCACGCGTCTGTCCCGTTCCACTACGGCCTGCTGGTCGCGGCGGTGCTGCTGGTGGTTTTCGGTGTGCTCGCCGGGCACCTGACCGACCAGGCCCGCACGGTCGCTCTGGGGTTGGCCGCCGGGCTGCTGTTCGGTGTGCTGGGCATGGCGGTTCGGGTGGTCACCTTTTCTTCTCTGATCAGTGACCCGGCGACCTACGCCGTTGCCATCGCCGGTGTGACGGGCGGCTGGCTGTACGCGTCGGCCATGCAGCGCGGCAGTGTGGTCGCGGCGACGGCGGTCGTTCTGCTCGGCGAGACCGTGCCGCCTGCCGTCATCGGGTTGTTGTTCCTCGGCGACCACACCCGCGCGGGGTGGCTGCCGGCGGCCGGCCTGGGATTCGCGGTGGCGCTCATCGGTGCGCTGCTGCTGGCCCGGTTCGGCGAGATCACCGACCGTGGATCGGTTGTGCTGGGGGTTGACGGTGTCGAGTAGCGAACTGGCGGTGCGGCGGGCCCGCATCGCGGATGTGCGGCGGATCAAGGCGTTGGTCGACCACTACGCCGGACAGGTGCTACTGGCCAAGGAGTTGGTCACGCTGTACGAGGCGGTGCAGGAGTTCTGGGTGGCCGAGTTGGAGAGCGAGATCGTCGGCTGCGGAGCACTGCATGTGCTCTGGGAGGACCTGGCTGAGGTCCGTACCGTGGCTGTCGCTCCGTCGGCTGCTGGTCAGGGGGTTGGGCATGCCGTGGTGGGGCGGTTGGTCGATCTGGCTCGGGAGCTCGGTCTTGCCCGGGTGTTCGTGTTGACCTTTGAGACGGAGTTCTTCGGGCGGCATGGGTTTGTGAAGATCGATGGGCCGCCGGTGGATCAGTCTGTTTATGAGCAGATGTTGCGGTCGGCTGATGAGGGTGTGGCCGAGTTCCTTGATCTGCCTTACGTGAAGCCTAATACTTTGGGGAATACGCGGATGTTGTTGGAGCTCTGATTGGGCTCGTGGCCGTGCGGGTGTGGGGTTTCGCTCGGCCGCTCCCTCCTTGTGAGCGTGTGATACGGGGCCACCGCTGTAAAGAGCGCCTTCGGCGTCGCTTCGCGATTGCTGCGCAACTCTTGACAGCGGAGTCCCGGCATCAAGATCAGCTGGGTGTGAGGGAGCGGCGGAGAAGACTGGATCGTCCTCAAAGCCATGTCCCCCAAGGGTTGGGCGCCGTTCGAGCTTCGCCCCGGCGAGCTTGGAACTTCGCTCGGCCGAGGCAATACCAGCTCTCGGGGCTTATTGTCGCTTCATTCCTGGCCGCTCCCTCATACCCAGCCTTCTTTTGCGTTGGGACGCAAACAATCCACAAAGAGGGAGCGGCCCGAGCCAACCCCGATCACCGTACGGGCACTCGCCCAAACCCTCAGCTACCCACTACCGCCCGTGGCAACGCAGCCGCCAGCTCGCGGCCCTCCTTGCGCAGCCGCGCCGGAATCGGCGGGAACTGCAACCGCACCGGTCGATCCAACCCCTCAGCGGTGATCCGCACGTTCACGAACAAGCCGAGCCCGCTGCTGCTCGCGTCGCTACAGGTCACCCCGGCCCGCTGGAACGACGCCAGATGCTTGCCCGGCGCACCGGTGTCGCGACGCGCCTGGAAGAACATCAACTGCCGGTCGGTCAGGACGACGTAGACCTCCTTGCGCACCATGCCGGCGAAACCCCAGCCGCCGCCCAACGCCGCCCCGACGATGCTGGCCGCCACCACGACGCCCGCGTTGGCGGCCACCGGCGCGCTGCCCAGCTTGGCCATGGTCGTGAGTTGGACCTGCTCGCCTGCCCCCATGTGCTGGCCGGCCGTCTCGATCAGTCTGCGCGTACGCGCGCTACTCATGGTCGTTTTCCAGTCCCTGAATCCGCGACCCGGCGTCGCGGGTTGGCGAACTCTAGACGGACCGGTTGTCAGTACGAGCTTTCCGAGTCCGCATCGTGATCCTCGACCGGGCCGCCGCCTCGCATCGTGTACAGGACCGACTCCAACTCGTCCGGTTTGATCAGCACCTCGCGAGCCTTCGAACCCTCCGACGGCCCCACCACACCCCGAGTCTCCAACAGATCCATCAACCGGCCCGCCTTGGCGAAGCCGACCCGCAGCTTGCGCTGCAACATGGACGTGGAGCCGAACTGGCTGGTCACAATGAGCTCGGTGGCCTGCACCAACAGTTCCAGATCGTCGCCGATGTCGGCGTCGATCTCCTTCTTCTCGCCCTGCTTGGCCGCCGTGACGCCGTCCGTGTAGTCAGGCTGGGCCTGGTCGCGGACGAAGCCGACGATCTCGGCGATCTCCTCGTCCGAAATATATGCACCCTGGATGCGGACCGGTTTGGACGCGCCCATCGGCAGGTACAACCCGTCGCCCATGCCGATCAGCTTCTCCGCACCCGGCTGGTCCAGAATGACCCGCGAGTCGGTGAGCGACGACGTGGCGAACGCCAGCCTGGACGGGACGTTCGTCTTGATCAGTCCGGTGACCACGTCCACCGACGGGCGCTGGGTGGCCAACACCAGATGGATGCCGGCCGCACGGGCCTTCTGGGTGATCCGCACGATGGCGTCCTCGACGTCGCGCGGTGCGGTCATCATCAGGTCGGCCAGCTCGTCGACGATCGCCATGATGTAGGGGTACGGGCGATACTCCCGCTCGCTGCCCAGTGGCGCGGTGATCTCGCCGGTGCGCACCTTGCGGTTGAAGTCATCGATGTGGCGGACCTTGTTGGCCTGCATGTCCTGGTAGCGCTGTTCCATCTCCTCCACCAGCCACGCCAGCGCCGCCGCCGCCTTCTTCGGCTGGGTGATGATGGGCGTGATCAGGTGCGGAATGCCTTCGTACGGCGTGAGTTCGACCATTTTCGGGTCGATCAGGATCATGCGGCACTCCTGCGGCGTCGCGCGCGCCAGCAGCGACACCAGCATGGAGTTGACGAAGCTGGACTTGCCGGAACCGGTCGAGCCGGCCACCAGCAGGTGCGGCATCTTGGTCAGGTTCGCGGTGACGTAGTGGCCCTCGATGTCCTTGCCCAGCCCGACGACCATCGGGTGGGTGTCGGACGTGGCGCGCTGCGACTTCAGCACGTCGCCCAGCCGCACCATCTCCCGGTCGGAGTTGGGCACCTCGATACCCACCGCCGACTTGCCGGGGATCGGCGCCAGCAGCCGAACATTGTCCGTGGCGACCGCGTAGGCGATGTTCTTGGTCAGCGCGGTGATCTTCTCGACCTTCACGCCGGGGCCGAGTTCCACCTCGTAGCGGGTCACCGTCGGGCCACGGGTGAAGCCGGTGACCTGTGCGTCCACCGCGAACTGGTCCAGCACGCCGGTGATGGCCTCGATCATCACGTCGTTGGCCTTGCTGCGCGCCTTCGGCGGATCGCCCGCGGTGAGCAGGTCGGGCGATGGCAACCGGTAGTCGCCTTCGACGGTCCTCGGGGTCACCTTGGCGGGCGCCGGCTTCTCGGCGGGCTCCGCCGCTGTCGGCTTGGACCTCGGCTTGACCGGCGGGGACGGCTCGTCCAGCGGGAGTTCCGGTTGGCTGGCTTCGGCCGGTTCGACGCTGGCCTGCCGGCGGCGGGACGGCTTGCGCAACCGGACCGGCGGGTCGGCGGCCGGCTCCAGGTCCGGGGTGGTCGTCTCGGCGTCCTCGGCCGGCTGGTCCGGCGACGGCTGGTGGGTCAGGGAACGCAGCCGGTTCGGGATCTCCCGCACCGGCGTGCCGGTGAACACCAGCGCGCCGTAGAGCCCGACCAACACCAGCAGCGGCGTCGCGACCCAACTGGTCAGGCCCTGCGCCAGGAAACCGCCTGCCAGGTAGCCGATCGCGCCGCCGCCGTTCATCCGGTCGGCGTTGGCGGTGGGCTGGTGCGCCGCGAGATGGAGGATGCCCAGCAGTGCCAGGCCGAACAGCAGCGAGCCGATCATCAGCCGGGGCCGCGCCTCCGGCTTGGGCTGGCTGCGCATCAGCGCGATACCGGCGGCCAGCAGCACGGCCGGCAGCGGGATCGCGCCGTTGCCGATGGCGCTGCGCACGCCCACGCCCACCCAGTGCCCGGCCGGGCCAGCGGCCTGGAACCACACGCCGAACGCGGTGATCACGGCCAGCGCGACCAGTACCAGCGCGATGCCGTCCCTGCGGTGCGCCGGGTCGAGTTCCTTGGTCCGGCTGATGGCCCGCACCAGGCTGCCGACACCCCGGGCGAGCAGCGTGAACGGGCCGGTGCCCGGCCGTTTCGACGCCGGTTTCCTCGCCGGTGCTCTACTGGTCCGGCCACCCGACTTGGTGCTGGTCCGGGAGCGCGTGCTGGTGCCGGCTCGGCTCCTGCTGGTACCGCGTTTGGAAGGCGTCGTCCGGCTCGGCATGCCCCACACGGTAGTCGGCACCCCTTCCGCACCACCAGCAACAATGGCCACCGTCGTCACGGGCGATGACCCGGCCGTGCCATGCTGCTCTCCCATGGTTGCCCTGCGAACGGGTGTGAACGAGCCGACACGCCGTGCCGCCCCCAAGTCGGTTCCGCCGCTGTGGCAGGTCCTGATGTGGGTGAATCGCGGATTCGTCGCCCTGTGCGGCAGGCTCGTGGTGACCGGCGCGCTGCCGGCGGAGACCGATGAGCGGTCGATTCTGCTCGCCGCGAACCACATCGGCGTGTTCGACGCCTTCGTGCTGACCGCCGCCTGTCACCGGGCGGGCGCGCCGCCGCGGTTCCTGATCGCCGGCGGGATCATGGACGCACCCGTGATCGGCCCGGCCCTGCGTGCGTCCGGCCACCTGCGGGTGGACCGCCGCAAGAGCACCGTCGTCGAGGCCTTCCACACCGCCGTCGCCGCGCTGCGCGACGGGCAGGTCGCGGTCCTCGTCTACCCGGAGGGCCGGATCAGCCACGATCCCGGGCTGTGGCCCGAACGCGGCAAGAGCGGCGTGGCGCGGCTGGCCCTGGCCGCGGGCGCGCCCGTGGTGCCGATCAGCCAGTGGGGTGCGCACGAGTCGGCCTACTGGGGCACCGAGGTGGTCGCCGGGTGGGCCGACTTCCGGCCGGTGCTGACCTCGTGGCTGCGTTCCCTGTTCCGCAGGCCCACGTTCCAGGTGCACTTCGGCGCGCCGGTCGACCTCGCCGACCTGACCGACACCCGCCCCGGCGACGCCACCAAGGCCAGGGACCGCATCATGAGAGCCATCACAGCCGGACTGGTCCCGCTCCGCCCGGACGAGCCTGACCTGCCGCGATTCCACGATCCGACCCGTCCGACGGACAGCCTCAGTCCGTGGAAAGCGGGTTGCTGAGGCGCCGGGTAAGGGATGCACACTGGGTCGCGTGACCACCATCCGCTCGACACCGGTTCGTTCCCCCGCCCGGGGTACCGCGCTGATCGTGTTCTCGTCGTGCTGTTTCGGCACGTCGGGCGCGCTGGCCAAAGCGGCGATGGACGCCGGACTGTCGCCGCAGCAGGTGGCCTCGGTCCGGATCTGCCTGGGCGCGGTGCTCCTCCTGATCGGGACCGCCGTGTTCCGGCCGGGTGCGCTGCGGGTGCGGCGGTCCGAACTGCCCACGCTGGTGGCGTACGGCCTGGTCGGGGTGGCCGCGGTGCAGTTGCTGTACTTCGTCACCATCGGGCGGCTGGCCATCGGCGTGGCCATGCTCCTGGAGTACCTGTCCCCGGTGCTGGTCACACTGTGGGTGCGGTTCGTCCGGCGCACCCGGCTGCGGCGCGAGGTCTGGCTGGGCGTCGGCCTGGCGATCGTCGGCCTGGTGCTGGTCGCCCGCGTATGGGACGGGCTGTCCCTGGACACCGTGGGCCTCATCGCCGGCCTGGCCACCGCGGCCTGCTCGGCGACCTACTTCCTGCTCGGCGAACGCGGTGTGGCCACCGGCGACCCGGTCGGCATCGCCACGTGGGGCCTGGTCATCGGGGCCGTCGCGGTCACCGCGGTCGCGCCACCGTGGTCGGTGTCGTTCACCCAGCTCACCACGCACACCGCGTTCGGCCCGTGGCGGCCATCGGTGTGGCTGCTGCTGCTCGCCGTCGCCCTGGTCGCCACGGTGATCGCCTACCTGGCCGGGATGGCCGCGCTGCGCCACCTGCCCTCCGCCGTGGTCAGCGTGCTGTCCCTGGTGGAGCCCATGGTGGCGACCGGGCTGGCGTGGGCGTTGCTGGGCCAGTCGCTGTCGCCGGTGCAGGTGGCCGGCGGTGCCGTCCTGCTGACCGGTGCGGTGGTGGTGCAGGTGACCAGCAGGCGGCCGGTCGTCACACCGGAATCACGGTCGGCACGATCATCGGCCGGCGACGGTACGTCTCCGCCACCCAGCGACCGACGACCCGTCGCACCGCCTGCGCGATCCGATGCGTATCGGTGATGCCCTCGATCTCGGTCCGGGACAACTCCATCTCCACCAGCGGCACCACCGACTCCAGCGCCTTCGGGTCGTCGGAGAAGCCGCGTCCGGACACCGTCACCGGGGCCACGGCCCGCCCGGTGGTCGAGTCGACCGCGATGGTGATCGCGATGAACCCGCCCTCGCCCAGCACCAGCCGGTCGGACAGGGTGGACTCGCCGACGTCGCCGACGGACAGCCCGTCCACGTAGACGTGGCCGACCTCGACCCGGCCGGTGATCGACGCGACACCGTCCACCAGGTCGACGACGACACCGTCCTCGGCGATCACCACCCGGTCGGCCGGCACACCGGTGCGCACCGCGAGTTCGGCGTTGGCCCGTAGGTGCCGCCACTCGCCGTGCACCGGCAACACGTTGGACGGCCGCACCGCGTTGTACAGGAACAGCAGCTCACCGGCCGGGGCGTGACCGGACACGTGCACCCTGGCCGTGCCCTGGTGCACCACGTGCGCGCCGAGCCGGGCCAGGCCGTTCACCACGCTGAACACCGACGTCTCGTTGCCCGGGATCATCGAGCTGGCCAGCACCACGGTGTCGCCGGGCCGGATGTCGATCTGCTTGTGCTCGCCCCGCGCCATCCGGGACAGCGCGGACAACGGTTCGCCCTGCGACCCGGTGGACACGAACAGCGTCGCGTCGTCGGGTAGTTCGGTGGCCTCGTTGAGGTCGATCAGCAGGCCGGCCGGCACGTTGAGCAGGCCGAGGTCGGTGGCGATGCCCATGTTGCGCACCATCGACCGGCCCACCAGCGCCACCTTGCGGCCGTGCGCCGCCGCCACGTCGAACACCTGTTGCACGCGGTGCACGTGACTGGCGAAGCACGCCACGATGACCCGCTGGGTGGCCCGCCCGATGACGTCGTCCAGCACCGGGCCGATGTCCCGCTCGGCGATGGTGAACCCGGGCACCTCGGCGTTCGTCGAGTCGACACAGAACAGGTCCACGCCCTCGTCGCCCAGCCGGGAGAAGCCGGCCAGGTCGGTCAGGCGGCCGTCCAGCGGCAACTGGTCCAGCTTGATGTCGCCGGTGTGCAGGACCAGACCGGCCGGGGTGCGGATGGCCACCGCGAGCGCGTCCGGAATGGAATGGTTGACCGCGAAGAATTCCAGGTCGAACCGGCCGCGGGAGTGCCGATGGCCCTCGGCCACCTCGATCAGCGTCGGGTCCAGGCGGTGCTCCCGGCACTTCGCCGCGACCAGCGCCAGGGTGAACCGGGAACCGATCACCGGCACGTCCGGGCGCAACCGCAGCAGGAACGGCACGGCACCGATGTGGTCCTCGTGGCCGTGCGTCAGGACCAGGGCGTCGACGTCGTCCAGCCGGTTCTCGATGGCCCGGAAGTCCGGCAGGATCAGGTCGACGCCGGGCTGCTGGTCCTCGGGGAACAGCACGCCGCAGTCGACCACCAGCAGGCGGTGGTCGTACTCGAACACCGTCATGTTGCGGCCGATCTCGCCGATTCCGCCCAGCGCGACGACGCGCAGGCCACCGTCGGGTGGTGCAGGTGGCGGAGTGCTCGGACCGGGGCCGGTGGGTGCCGGCTGGTTCATCGGCCGCCCACCGTGCCGGCGCTGGTGTGGGTGGTCGCCGGGACGTACGCGGCCGTGGCGTCCACGTGTGCGACACGGGCGGCGGCCAGATCCGCGCCGCCCTCCGGGGTGGCGCTGGTGGCCAGCGGCACGCCCGCCTCGGCCAGGTCGCTGGCGATGGCCGCGACCTGTTCCTCGGTGGCCGGTGGCAACGGCAGCCTCGGGTCGCCGCCGTCGATGCCGCACAGCCGCACCGCGGCCTTGCTGAACACCACTCCGCCTACCCGGCTGAACGCGCGCAGTACCGGCAGCAGGCTGTGGTGGATGGCCCGCGCCTCGCCGACCCGGCCCGCCTCGTAGACGTCGACCAGGTCCCGCAGGCGCCCGGACACGACGTGCCCGATGACGCTGACGAAACCGACCGCGCCCACCGACAACCACGGCAGGTTCAGCGCGTCGTCACCGGAGTAGTAGGCCAGGCCGGTGCCGTCGATCACCTGGCTGCCGGCCAGCAGGTCGCCCTTGGCGTCCTTGACGGCCATGATCCTGGGGTGTTCGGCCAGCCGGAACAGGGTGTCCACCTCGATGGGCACCACCGAGCGCGGCGGGATGTCGTACAGCATCACCGGCAGTTCGGTGGCGTCGGCGACGGCGGTGAAGTGGGCCAGCAGCCCGGCCTGCGGCGGCCGCGAGTAGTAGGGCGTGACGACGAGCAGGCCGTGCGCGCCCGCCTCCGCCGCCTGCTTGGCCAGAGCCACGGTGTGCGCGGTGTCGTACGTGCCGACGGAGGCCACGACGGTCGCGCGGTCGCCGACGGCCTGCACCACGGCGCGCACCAGATCGGACTTCTCCTGATCCGACGTGGTCGGTGACTCGCCGGTGGTGCCGCTGATCACCAGTCCGTCGCAGCCCTGCGCGACCAGGTGGTCGGCCAGTTCGACGGCCCGGTCCAGATCCAGGCCACCGTCGGCGTCGAACGGTGTGAGCATCGCTGTGAGCACCCGGCCGAAGGGCCTGCCGGGCGACGCGGTTGGGCACGCGGTCATGGTGTGACGCTACCTCCTTGCCCACGAAAGTTACCCGCTCACCCGGCCGCTACCAGGCCCGCGGGCGTACCCCCGAGGGGTGGTCGTGGGTCCCGGCCGGACACCCTTCGGCTGCTCGGCCGAGTTCCGACAATGTCTGCGCGGGAAAGTAATTTTCACCGCGTTGTGTACCGCGTATTCCCGCCCGATCCGGTGATGAAACGTTCACGTCGCGGTCATCGCGGGAAGGTACCCGAACGGCCCGCCACCACGTCGAACAGGTGACACCGCGCCGAGGCGGCCCGGTCGTCCCCTTGGCACGCTTCACATGCCCGTCACACCGACCATACAGTCGCTCGCGATCGGCCTCGCAAAACGATTCCCGTTTCGCTGATTTCCCGGTCATCCCCTCATCTCCCGAGGAGAATCTGCATGCGATCAAGTTCCCGACGAACACGGTTCAGGTCGCTGGCCGTGTTGCTGTCGTGCCTCGCGTGTGTCGCGGCGGTGGTCGTCGGTGGCGGAAGCGCCGCCGCGGCCGGGGCGCCGGCACCCGCCGCGGCACCGAAACCGGCGGCCACCGCTCCGTCCTGCCAGGTCCAGTACACGGTGCCGACGGACTGGGGCACGGGCTTCACGGCGAACCTCACGATCATCAACAACGGCCCGGCCATCAACGGCTGGACGCTGACGTACTCCTACGCCGGCAGCCAGACGCTGTCCGGCGGCTGGAGCGGCACCTGGACGCAGACCGCCAAGGCGGTCACCGTGACCGACGCCGGCTGGAACGCCGCGCTGGCCACCGGCGCGTCCACCCAGATCGGGGCGAACTTCAACTACAGCGGCACCAACACCGCACCGACCGTGTTCTTCATCAACGGTGTGCAGTGCGGCGGTGCCACGGCACCACCGCAGCAGGCGGCGCCGACGGTGTCCCTGACCAGCCCCACGGCGGGTGAGATCTTCACCCCGGGCTCGGCGATCACTCTGCAGGCCACCGCGGCGAGCAGCGGCTCCGGCACGATCGCGTCGGTGTCCTACTACGCCAGCACCAGCGCCACCACCAACACGCTGATCGGCGTGGCGACGGCGGCGCCGTGGGCGGTGCAGTGGACCACCGTGCCGGCCGGCAGCTACTCGCTGACCGCGGTCGCCACCGACAATCTCGGGCAGAGCACCACGTCCGACCCGGTGGCCATCACGGTCGAGGCGCAGAGCATCGTGGCCAACCCGGCGTCGCTGACCGTGCAGCAGGGCGCGACGGGCACGTTCACCCTGGCGCTGTCGTCGCAGCCGACGGCCAACGTCACGGTGTCGGTCGCCGAGACCGGTGACCCCGACCTGCACGTCAGCGCCGGGGCGACGCTGACGTTCACGCCGGTCAACTGGAACGCGCCACAGACCGTCACCGTCACCTCGGGCACCGCGGCGGCGGACGCCGGCGGCCACGGCACGTTCACCGCGACGGCCACCGGCTGGGGTTCGGCCACCGTGGACGTCACCGAGGCGGCCGCTGCCGGTTCCGCGTCCACGTACGACACCTGGTTCATCGACCTCTACAACAAGATCAAGGACCCCACCAACGGGTACTTCAGCCCCAAGGGCATCCCGTACCACTCGGTGGAGACCCTGATCGTGGAGGCGCCGGACTACGGCCACGAGACGACCTCCGAGACCTACAGCTACTGGCTGTGGATGGAGGCCGACTTCGGCCGGGTGACCGGTGACTGGACCGGGTTCAACAACGCCTGGGCCAACATGGAGCAGTTCATGATCCCGAACTCCGCCCAGCAGCCCGGGCAGTCCACGTACAACCCGACGGCACCGGCGACGTACGGCCCGCAGGAAGGCTCCCCGAGCCAGTACCCGGTGGCGCTCAACTCCTCGGTGCCGGTCGGCTCCGACCCGTTGGCCAACGAGCTGAAGACGACCTACGGCACGTCCAACATCTACGCCCCCGCATGGATCATGGACACCGACAACCGGTACGGCTTCGGCCAGTGCGAGGACGGCACGTCCACGCCGAGCCTGATCAACACGTTCCAGCGCGGCTCCGAGGAGTCCGTGTGGGACACCGTCCCACAGCCGGACTGCGACGAGTTCAAGTTCGGCGGCCCGAACGGGTTCCTCGACCTGTTCAACAACGGCGGCGGCAGCTTCGCGCAGCAGTACAAGTACACCGACGCCCCGGACGCGGACGCCCGCATGGTGCAGGCGGCGTTCTGGGCCGACACCTACGCCAAGGCGCAGGGCAAGACGGCGGCCATCTCCGCCACCCTGGGCAAGGCCGCAGAACTCGGTGACTACCTGCGGTACTCCATGTTCGACAAGTACTTCAAGCAGATCGGCGCCAACTGCAGCCAACTCGGCTCGGTGGCCTGTCCTGCCGGTACGAGCAAGACGAACGAGGAGACCTACCTGCTGTCCTGGTACTACGCCTGGGGCGGCGCCACGACCGGTGCCTGGTCCTGGCGGATCAGCGGTGACGCGATCCACGAGGGCTACCAGAACCCGCTCGCGGCGTTCGCGCTGTCCACCGATCCCAACCTGATCCCGAAGTCACCGACGGCACAGGCGGACTGGTCGCAGAGCCTCACCGTGTCGATGAACCTGTTCCAGTGGTTGCAGTCCGCCGAAGGTGGCATCGCGGGCGGCATCGAGAACAACTGGCAGGGCAACTACGGTGACGCCGGCAAACCGCCTGCGGGTGACCCGACGTTCGACGGGATGTACTACGACTGGGAGCCGGAGTACCACAACCCGCCGAGCAACCAGTGGTTCGGTTATCAGACCTGGCCGATGGAGCGGGTCGCGGAGTACTACTTCGAGACCGGCAACGCGCAGGCCAAGTCGATCCTGGCCAAGTGGGTCCACTGGGCCGAGTCGGTCACGACGGCGAACCCCACCACCGGTGCGCTGTCCGTCCCCGGCACGCTGACCTGGACGGGCCAGCCGGACGAGAGCTACACGTCCGGTGCCACCGCACCGCCGGCCAACACCGGCCTGCACGTCACGGTGTCGGACTCGTCGACCGACCTCGGCGTCGCGACGTCGCTGGCGAAGGTCTACTCCTACTACGCGGCCAAGTCCGGTGACACCACCGCCGAGACCGCCGCGCAGAACATCCTCGATGTCGTCCACAAGTTCTACGGGGACGCGCTGGGGTACTCGGCGCCGGAAACGCGCACCGACTACAAGAACTTCACCAGCACGTTCAACACCACCACCTTCGAGGGCGTGTTCCTGCCCGCCGGGTGGACCGGTACGTACCCGGGCGGCATCACGTTGAACTCGGCCACGAACACCTTCCTGTCCATCCGGCCCTGGTACAAGAGCGACCCCGCGTGGCCCAAGGTCCAGGCATACCTGGACGGCGGCTCGGCGCCGGTCTTCAACTACCACCGGTTCTGGGGAGAGGCGGACATCGCGACCGCGTTCGACACGTTCGCTCAGCTGTTCCCGACCGTGCAACCGCCGGCCGGCTTCTGAATCCGTTTGCAATCGGGGTGTGCGCGCTCGTTCCGGGTGCGCACACCCCGCTCGGCCGTACGACGTCGTGGACGGGATGGACCATGCGCAACAAGTGGGTGCTGGTGTTGGCGGGGTTGGTGTTCGGCGGCCTGGTGACGGGCTGTGGTGCCGGTGGCGGCGGTCCGACGCCCACGGTGTCCGGCGCGTTCGGCGCCGATCCGGTGATCGCGATCCCGAACGGCAAGCCCAGCAGCGACCTCGAGGTGAACACCCTGATCAAGGGAAAGGGCGCGGTCGTCGGGTCGAGCGACTACGTGCTGCTGAACGTGGAGGGCAAGGTGTGGGCGGGTGACCGGCAGGTGGTGGACAGCTTCACCGATCGGCAGCCGCAGGGCCTGCCGCTGTCCACGGCGATGCCGGCGTGGCGCAAGCTGGCCGGGCAGCGGGTGGGCAGCCGGGTACTGATGGTGGTGCCGCCCAAGGACGGTTACGGCACGGCGGGAAATCCGCAGGCCAACATCATGGGCAGCGACACGCTGGTGTTCGTGTTCGACGTGGTGGACGCGATCTCCCGGAAGGCGGGCGCGACCGGCGTTCCGGTGCCCTATCACCCCGGCCCGACCCAGCCGGTCGTCGGCCAGGGCCGCAACGGTCCGACGATTACCGTGCCCACCAAGGCGAAACCACCGGCCACGCTGACCACCACGGTGCTGCGCCAGGGAAACGGCCCACGGATCGTCGCCGGTAACACGGTCGTCGTGCAGTACACCGGATCGGTCTGGCGGACCGGCAAGGTGTTCGACTCGTCCTGGACACGCGGCTTCCCGCAGGCGTTCGTGTTGGGCGCCGGGCAGGTGATCGCCGGATGGGAACAGGGCCTGGGCGGTCACACGATAGGCAGCCGGATCCTGCTGACCGTGCCGGCCTCGCTGGGGTACGGCAACCAGGGCAACCCGCCGACCATCAACGGCACCGACACCCTGGTGTTCGTCGTGGACATCATCGCGGCGTCCTGACACGGCGCCGTGGGTGTCGCGGACGGCCCGCGACACCCACGTCCCGGTCAGCTCAGCCGCGCCTGGGCGTAGGCGGCCATGCCGTCACGCACGTACTCGGCCAGGCGCGGACGCTGGGCGTCGAGGTGTGCCCGCAACTCGGGGGTGTCGACGAAGGCCTGGCCGAGTTGGGCGTACGTGTCCCGATTGGGGGTCCAGAACCGGCTCTGGCTTGCGAAGTCCTCGTCGAGGACGGCGAGGACCCGTGGGTCGCCAGCGGCGACGTCGTCCTGCACGAGTGCCAGCAGCCGGCGTTCGATGTCGGTGGCTTCCTGTTGTGCGGCCTGGTAGTCCTGCACACTCCAGTTCTCGGTGCGTTGCTTGATCTCGTCGAAGTACGGCCGGACGTCGTCTCCCGCGCGTTCGACGGCGATGGCTTCCAGGCGGGTCAGCGTTTCCCTGTTGAAGTTGAAGCCGTCGAACAGTTCCTCCGCGGGCATGGTGGTTCCCCCTTCGAGTTGGGCAATGGTGTGGGCGACGGTGTGCACCAGCCGGTCCAGCCGGTCCCGTTCGTCGAGCAGCCACTGGTGATGGCGACGGAGAGCGTCGAGCTCCGGTGATCCACAAAGCACCGACGGCCTGTCGATGAGATCATCGACAGGCCGTCTGCTGAGTTGGTCTACTCGCCGATCACCGGTGGTGCGGTCCGCTCGTCGGTGCCGAAGATGCCCTCGTCGGTCTCCAGCAACCACGACGGCCTGCGGTGCTCGCCGTCCTCGCCGCCGCGACCACCACGGCCACCGGCACCCATCGGCATCCCGCCGCTCGCGCCACCACGGCCACCGGCACCGCCCTCGGCCATCGCGGACTCCTCGGCCGCCGCCGAACCGGCACCCACACCGGACCGCGAGCCGCCGGCCGAGCTCTCCGACCCGGCACCGAGCCCACCGGACCCGATCCCGGACCGTGCGCCGCCGGCACCGAAGCCGCCGCTGGCACTACCGCCACTGCCGCCGAAACCGCCGGCACCGCTACCGAAGCCGGCCATGCCGCCGCCCATCGGACCGCCGAACATGCCGCCGCCGGAGCCACCACCGGCGCCGCCGAACCCGGCCGTGCCGCCACCACCGGGTGGCGACGTGATGGGTCCGCCGGGCCCGGTGGTCATCGGCGGCGGGTTGTAGCTCTGTGTCGTGGTCGTGTTGGGCGGGCCGACCGGCTGGGGCAGGGGATTGTGCGGATCGACCTCGACCGGTGTGCCGATGACGTGCTTGCCACCGCCGCCCGGTCCGGTGGGTCCGGTCGGCGTCCGCACGATCGGACCGCCGCTCATCGGAGGCAGGCTGCCACCACCACCGGGCGGGGTGCCGCCCCCACTGGGCGGCGTCACGGGCCCGCCACTGTTCGGGGGCGGCGTCTTGGCCTTGGGCGGGGCGGGCGCGAACGCGGGCATGTTCGCCGAGGTCTGCGCGACCGTGTGGTCGTACTGCTGCACGATGTGCGCGGCGAGTTGGTGCGACGCCTTCTGTGTCGCCGCCGTCGCCGCGTCCTTCGAAGCCTGCGCGGCGAAAGCCGCCGGATTGGTGATGGTCTGCAGGTTCGCCTGCGCGGACTGAGGGTCGAACGGCGGATTCGGCGGCTTCGGAATCGAGTTCTTCGCCGACTGCAACGCCTCGGACTGCTGCCCGGACAGCACACCGGCCAACTGCGACGCCTGCCCGGCCTGGCCGGCGTTGTTGCCCAGGGTGGCGATCGACTTGCGGGCCTGGTCACCCGAGTTGCCCTGCCAGGTCACCTCACTGCTCGCGATCCCCCTCGCGACCGTGTCCTGCAGGTTGGTCAGGCCGTTGCCGATGCTCACCCAGGTGTCACTGACCTGACCGACCTGGTCCGGGCTGACCCCGTTGGTCACGCTGTCGTACAACGTGTCGTGCGGGATGCCGGGGTAGTAGGCACCCGCGGCGGCCGGCGCCGACCGCATGGTCAACCCCTGCTTCAGGCCCTTCGCCGTCGAGCTGAGCTGGTCACTGACCTCGTCGGTGCCCTCGAACTTGTGCACCAGCGGCCCGAACGGCCCGAACTTGGTCCGGTCACGCTTCAGCGCCGCCTGGTCGACCTGATTGACGTTCTTGACGTCGTGATAGTGATGCAGGTGCCAGTGCTGGTAGGCGTTGCTGGTCGCCGACTTGCCCGGATCCGGCACTCCGTTCCCCGTCATGGTCTCCCCACCTTCACGGCAAGTTCGGTTCGACGTCTTTGGCCACGGTCTGCGCAACGGGACAGGGATCGGTGTCCCCGTTCCCGGTCACGGTCACTTCCACTCGGGACGACGCCGTGACGCCGATCGCGATGATGCACGACCGGCTGTTACCCACGGATTGTTTCGCTTGGTGCGATCCCACCGTCGTGGCATGTACCGGGCCACCGGTCGCGGCTTCGGTGAAGCTGTCGAGTCCGCCGTTCGTGCGGATGCTCAGGATGATGGTGTCCTGATCGGTCTCCACGTCGCAGCTGGGCGCCGTGCCCACCTGCTCCTTGGTCGGCTGAGCGGTGACACCGAGCTCCGACAGTTGCGCTGCGGACACCAATGAGCACGGCTGGCTGACCGGCAGTCCACCCGCGGAGGAAGACGGGCTCACGGGTGCCGTGTCCTGACCGGCACTGGATGCGCCACCGGTAGGCGCCGCGGTCGGCTGGCCCAGTGTGGGCCCCCCGGTGCACGCGGCAAGTCCGATGGTCAAGGTAGCCATGCCGGCCAGCATGACGAGACGCTTCACGTAGTTCCCTCGCACCTCGATCAGGTCCAGATCCCCGTGTTGTTGACGTTCGCCGCGGAATTCGTGTCAGCCTCGTCGAAGTTCTTCATCGCTTGCTTGATGACAGCTTCGGCCCGGTTCAGGTCGTCCTGCAGTTTGGTCAGCACCACCATGGCGCCCTGGTCCGGATCGGTGGCGATGCTGGCCAGAAATGGCTTGTAGACCTTGGCATTGGGTGTCGAACCCAACTTCGGCTGGTCCTCGAGCACCTGCGAGTGGGCCAACGCGTTCCGCACCTCGGTCTGGAGGGACTGGATGGCGGCGATCAGGGGCTGGCCGCCGTTCTCGCTCAGCGCGAAACCCGCGCTGCCGGCAGCCACCAGGCTGTCCACCGCCGTCGTGATGCCCTGGAAGCCCGCGCTTCCGCCACCGCCGCCGGCCTCTGGCGCGAACATCGTCGATCACCCTCCCCACGGTCACACTCAGCGTGAGAACACGGTAGCAAGACGCATCCCACCGGGTGTCCGGTTCCCGAAAGTTCGAGATCGTCACCCGATCAGGTGGCCAGGTCCACCAGCCGTCTCAGGCTCTGGTCGATTCTTGCCTGGTCAGCAGGGGTGTACGTGACGTGGGTGCGGCCGTCCGGGCCGATCGACGGGAGGACGGCGTAGCGGCCCGCGTCGGTGTCCAGCCAGTTCATGGTCATCGGCTCGCTCTCCCGGCCGTTGCGGTTGCGGGTGGTGACCGTCAGATAGCCGCTGCCGAGCCTCGGCCGGCGCATGATCTCGTCGACGATGGCGCGCTGGTTGGCACCGGAGCCGCCGGTGCCGGACCGGCCGGCCTGGAGGTACCGGCGGTCGGACAGGTCCTCGTCGCGCGCCCGGTGCCGGCCGGCCGGGATCGGCTGGTCGTCGGTGATCATCACCGAACTGCCGGGGCCGGGTCGGGCGGCGGGCAGCAGGCCCACGGTCGCCCGCACCAGGGACGCCGGCGTGACCGGGTCGAAGGTGATGGCCTGGCCGTGTTGCACGGCGAGGACGCCGAACCGGTTGTCGGTCACGGCCCTGGCGCACAGGCCCTCGCCGTCGACGCTGCCGACCACGGCGATCGCCACAGTCCCCCGGGCGAACAGGCCGAGCAGGTCCTCGACCTCGGGCACGAACCGGGGCCCGTCGATCAGGCCCTTGCCGGTGAGCGAGTCGTGGGCCGCCTCCAGCAGCCGGATCCGTTCTTCGATGAATTCACCGTGCACCGGGAACTGGAACGGAAACTGCCGCAGATCCAGGTCCAGTGCGTCGCCGATGGCGTCCAGTTCCAAAAATGTGCACTCGAATCCCCGAGCCACGCCGTCGCCCCCTCCGCTCGCCCGCGCGACGGGTCGGCATTCGTCGGCCGAATGCCGACCCGCGGGCCACCTTAGCGGAATGCTCAGGCGGAATCTCGGAGTACCAGCGTGGTGGGCATGACGACCCGCCGGTCGCCGACCGCGCTCGCGCTGTCCGCGTCCAGCACCTCGACCACCGAGCGCGCGCCCATCTCCTCGACGGGCTGCCGGACCGTGGTCAGCAGCGGGACCGTGTGCCTGGCCAGCGCCGCGTCGTCGAACCCGACGACGGCAACGTAGTCCGGCACACGGACGCCTAATCGGTGCAGGGCACGCAGTGCGCCCAACGCCATCATGTCCGACGCGGCGAACACCGCGTCCACGTCCGGGTGCCGGTCCAGCAGCCGGAGCATGGCGTGCTCGCCGGACGACGCGGTGAAATCGCCCCGGCAGACCACGCCGGCCGGTTCCATTCCCGCCTCCTCCATCGCCTGCCGGTAACCGGTCAACCGGTCCGACGCCGCCACCATGTCCCTCGGTCCGGCAATGGTGGCGATGGATCTGCGACCGGATTTGATCAGATGGGTTACCGCTTGTTTCGCGCCACCTTTGTTGTCGGCGTCGACGGACGGCAGGTCGTCGGACAGATGTGGTCCGCCGAGGCAGACCACGGGCACTCCGGCCGCCCGCACCAGTTGGGCCGGAGTGTCGTCGTCCCGCATACCGACCATGACGACACCGTCGACGTGACCGCCGCACAGAAAACGCAGCAGAGAATCACGCGGAGAATGTCGTAACGCAGTGAGCACGACCAGTTCCCGGCCGGCACGCACCACTTCCCGTTCCGCTCCCACCAGTACTCGGGAATAGAACGCGTCGGATTGGTAGTGAACCATGTCGTCGAATACGACGACCGATACCGCCCCCGTGTCGCGGGCGGTCGCGCTGGGTGCGCGATGCCTGACATAGCCCAGTTCTCGCACCGCGCGTTCGACTCTGGCCAGCGTGCTGACGCTGACCGGCGCGGACCGGTTGAGTACCCGGGACGCTGTCGCGGTGGACACGCCAGCACGTCTCGCCACCTCAGCGAGCGTTGGCTTGCGTACCTCTGCCGACGACGAACCGCGGTATGTAGGTGCCTCCATTGGCACTCCTTCTCCGCTGTCGCCGGCCAGCGCGTCGAAGTCCTGCACGGAGAGTCCGGCAATGGCGACCTTCTGTCAAGAGCGAAGATTCGCTCCGATCACCGAACCTGCCGCCACGACCGTAACTTTCAACGCGCCTGGAACGCTCAAAAGGCGCGGTCCAAGCCCTGCACGATGGCGATCGAGCGCTGATCACCGTCAAAAGAAACCCGAACGGCGTCGCGGCCGAACATGTGCAGCAGCAGTTCACCCGGTTCACCGATGATCGCGACCGTGTCCGGACCACGATGCACGGCCGACTCCGCGCCGTCGGGGCGACGCAGCAGAACACCGACCGGGCTGCGGCGATAGGCCAGTCGGCCGGTCATCCGCGCGGCCTTCCACACGGCTTCGTCCCGCGCTGCGTCGGCCGGCCTTGGCTCCCAGTCCGGCTGGCCGCGGCGGAGATCCTCGTGGTGCACGAAGTACTCCGCGCCGTTGACCAGGTCGCCGAGGCCGGGCAGGCGGAACGGCGACCACGCTGGCGGTCCGTTACGCACCTGGTCGACGAGTTCGGCCCAGGGCCGCGCGGCGATGGTGCGCTGGACCCGCTCGGTGCGGCCGGCCACCGCCTTGATCGCGATGCCGGCCGCCGCGTCCGGCCTGCGGTCGCGCAGCACCAGATGTGCCGCCAGATCCCTGGCCTGCCAGCCCTCGCAGAGGGTCGCCGCGTCCGGACCGAGTTCGTCGAACAGATCACTCAGCGCGCTGCGCTCGTCCGTCGCGATGCCCATGGCCGTACGCTACCCGACGACTTCGTGACCGGCGTCGCGCAGCGCGGTGGTGGCCCTGACCAGGTCGTCGTCCTTCACCAGCAGGTGATCGGTGTCGAAAGTGGACAGTGCGAACAGCGGGACGCCCGCGGCGGCCAGTGCACCGGACACGGCCGCGGTGATCCCGGTGAGCGTGAACTCCATCGGCCCGCGCACGGTGAGCAGCCGCCAGCCGTGCTCGGCCTGGTCCGCCGGGACGGCTGACTCGGTGCGGCACACCACGGACAGCTCCTCGCGCGTCCTGGTGACCGACACCAGGTCGTCGGTGGTGCCCTCCACCAGCCCGGCCGGTAGCGGCGCGTCGCCGGGCAGCCGGACGACGGTGTACGCACCCGGCCGGATGTCGACGGTGAGCCTGCGCACGCTCAGCCCTCGGTGACGAACGGGCTGGCGGCGACTTCCGTGCCGTCCGGCAGCGTCGAGATGGCGAAGTCGTCGAAGACGTTCGCCGCGGCCTTCTGCAACTGCCGCAGGCATTCCACGGCCAGCGAGCGGATCTCCACGTCGGCGTGCTCGGTGGCGCGCATGGCGATGAAGTGACGCCACGCCCGGTAGTTCCCGGTCACCACGATGCGCGTCTCGGTGGCGTTGGGCAGTACCGCGCGGGCGGCCTGGCGGGCCTGCTTGCGGCGCAGCGTCGGGTTGGGCTCGTCGGCGAACCGCTCCTCCAGCCCGGCGAGCAGGTCGTTGTATGCGGCGACGCCGGCCTCGGCGGCGGCCTGGAACTTCTCGTGCAGCACCGGATCCGACGCGATGACCTCGGGCTCGACCATCGCCGCGCGCTTCTCCGGCACGTAACGTTGGGAGAGCTGCGAGTACGAGAAGTGGCGGTGCCGGATCAGCTCGTGGGTCAGTGACCGGGAGACGCCGGTCAGGTAGAACGTGACGGAGCCGTGTTCCAGCACCGACAGGTGGCCGACCTCCAGGATGTGCCGCAGGTAGCCGGCGTTGGTGGCGGTGGCCGGGTTGGGCTTGCGCCACGACTGGTAACACGCCCGGCCGGCGAACTCGGCCAGCGCCTCGCCACCGTCCGAGTCGGTCACCCACGGTACGTCGGGCGGTGGGAAGAACTCGGTTTTGCCGATCAGCACTACCTTGGGTGCCACCGTTTCGGTCACGGCCGTACTCCCCTCTGCACCACCCTGGTCCCGCTGCTCAGCCAGCCTAACCGCACCCTCCGACGACTCACCCGTGACGCACGGATGACATCATCACGGCGGCATCACGACAGCATCGCGGCGTCATCGTGACGCCACGAGGCCTTGACATGGCGTCATCCGTGACGTCATGCTGGCGTCATGGACCTCAGCCCTTACGTCGCCGCACTGCGGGACAGCCTCACCACCGCCGCGGCGGCCGGTGACGCCCAGACCAGGACCACCGCCAGCGTGCTGGCCGCGAGCATCGAGCCCGCCGCCCGCCTGGCCATCATGAACGCCCTGTCCGACCTGGCGGGCGAGGTCACGCTGGCCCTGGAGGACCGGGTGGTCGAGGTCAGACTCGACGGCCAGGACGTACAAGTGGTCGTGACCGGCACGCCGACGTTCGACCACGAGCCGACCGACGATCCCCCACCGAACACGGCCGATCCGACCGGCGACATCAGCCGGATCACCGTGCGGCTGCTGGAGGACCTGAAGGCCAAGGCGGAAGAGGCCGCGTCGGCCCGGGGTGTGTCGCTGAACGCCTTCGTGTCCCAGGCGGTGCAGGGGGCGTTGCGTGAGCGCGGTCGCGGGCGCGGTCGCGGCGGCCACGGGGGGCACAGCAACCCGTGGGAGCAGAACTGGAGCGCCTGGGGATGGTCCGGCGAACAGCGCGGGCGGGAGGACGACGACCGGTCCGGTCGCGGCGGGCGTGGCCAGTCCCACCTGCGCGGCTGGGTCGAAGGCTGACCGGAACACTTGGGGAGAGAAACGGTGTACACGATCATGACGGACGACGTGATCAACGACAGTGTCCAGGACGATCCCGGTGGGGACGAGATCGTTCGCAGGGAGAACTTCGACGCCAGTGGGCCACTGGACATCGACGTGGCGCTGGGCGCGGGGCGGGTGACGATCGCACTGGTGGAGGAGCCGGGCGCGAGCGTCGAGGTCCGCTACGAGCCGAGCGCGTCCACGCCGTGGTTGCAGGGCCTGACCAGCATGCTGGACTGGTTCGGCGCCGGGCAGTTCGCCGGCACCGGCGCCGGGGCGGCCGAGATGGTGGTCCGGGAGACCCGGATCGACATGGTCGGCGGCAAGCTGATCGTGCAGTCGCCCCGGCAGCACCACCTGATCCCGCTGGCGGTGACCGTGCGTGCACCGGCCGGATCGAGCCTGGGCGTGTCCGTCGGCTCGGCGGACATGACCGTCACCGGCCCGGCCGGCAAGGTCAAGCTGCACGCCGGATCGGGCAGCATCACGCTGGACCGGGCCGACGGCCCGGCGGAGATCCACTCCGGTTCCGGCGCGCTGCGACTCGGCCCGATGCTGGCCGGCCTGCGGGCCCGCAGCGGCAGCGGGGAGATCGAGGTCTCCTCGGTCGGCGGCGCGGCCACACTGATCACCGGCAGCGGTGACGTGTGGCTCGGCGCGGTGCAGAGCGACGTGCGGGTGCGCACCGGCAGTGGTGACATCACCGTGGCCGATGCGGCTTGCGGCCAGCTGGAACTGGTCACCGGCTCCGGCGAGATCCGGATCGGCGTGCGGTCGGGCGCCCGGGCGCGGGTGGACCTGCGGTCCGGCTCTGGCCAGGCGCGCAGCGAACTCGACCTGTCCGACCGGCCGCCAGCCGACTCGGCCGCGAAGCTGGAACTACGCGGCCGCACCGGTTCGGGCAACGTAGTGGTGACGTCCGCGGTCGGCTGACCGGCGGGCACGGGGAACCGGGAGGAATCCTGGGGAACCGGGGGAACCGGGGAACAGAGGGAAATCGGGGGAACAAGGGGGAAACAGGGAAACCGGCGGGCACGGTCCGAGGGGATGCCGCCCGCTGGCAGGGGAATCGCGCGGTGGGGACCGCGCACCGGGAGGGATGACGGGTCACCGTCATCCCTCCCGCGTGTCGACCACTCGACGGACGACACACCATCACCCCCAGCAGCGGCCAACCCGCCAAGCGCATCACCGGCGCGTGTCGACCACCCAACCGCCAACTCGACACCACGGAACCCGCCACCCCGACATCTCGGCCACTCAACGGCCAACTCAACACCACCAACCACCGCACGCCCACATGGCGACCACCCACCAGCCAACTCACCAGCACCACCGGCTGGCAACCGCAGCCCATCCAACATGCGCCCCCTCGCACGTGTCGACCACCCAACGGGCAACTCGCAGTCGCCGCCACCAGCCGATCCAGCAAGCGCTTCCACGGGCGCGTGTCGGCCGCTCGACGGCCAGCTCGGGACAACCAGCCGTAGCAGCGCTCGCATATCGGCCGTTCAACGGCCAACTCGTCAGCACCGCCAACAGCAGCCGAATCGACGGGCACTATCGAGCCGCGTGTCGTCCGCTCGGTGGCCAACTCGACACCACGGAACCAGCCGCCCCAACCTGCCGGCCACTCAACAGCCAACTCGGTTGCGTCCATAGACGTCGTGTACGAGATTTCCGCTGACCAGCGGCGTGGCGTCTCCATAAGAGACGGTCACCGCGTGATCCTCACGAGAACCGACCAAGGAACCCGGAGAGGAACACCACGATGACCGCACCCGACAGTATCGACCCCACCGCCTGGCTGCACGACCACCTCGCCACGGCGAGTCCGGACCTGCTGCGCTCCATGGTCACGACCTTCGCCGAGGCGATGATGTCCGCCGAAGCCGACCAGCGCTGCGGCGCCCGGTACGCCACCCGAAGCCCCGAGCGGGTCAACTCCCGCAATGGCTACCGCACCCGCGACTGGGACACCCGCACCGGCACCATCGAGCTGGCCATCCCCAAACTGCGCTCGGGCAGCTACTTCCCCGACTGGCTGCTGCACCACCGCCGCCGGGCCGAGCAGGCACTGGTCAGTGTGGTGGCCACCAGCTACCTACTCGGGGTCTCGACCCGCCGGGTGGAGAAACTGGCCCAACAACTCGGGGTCACCAGCCTGTCCAAGTCCCAGGTCAGTGAGATGGCCACGCACCTGGACGCGCAGGTCACCGCGTTTCGGGAACGCCCGCTGGACACCGGGCCCTACACCTTCTTGGCCATCGACGCCCTGACGGTGAAGGTCCGCGAGGACGGGCGGATCGTCAACGTCCATGCCCTGATCGCGACCGGGGTCAACGGCGATGGCCACCGCGAAGTGCTGGGCCTGGACATCACCAGTGACGAGGACGGTGCGGGCTGGCTGGCGTTCCTGCGTGGACTGCTCGCCCGGGGCCTGACCGGCGTGTCGTTAGTGACCAGCGACGCGCACGCTGGTCTGGTGGCGTCGATCGCCTCGGCCCTACCTGGCGCGAGTTGGCAACGCTGCCGCACGCACTACCTGCGCAATCTGCTCACCAAGGTTCCCAAGAGCGCTCAACCCGGGGTCGCGACGCTGGTGCGCACCATCTTCGACCAGGCCGACACCGCCGCTGTGCACGAGCAGTTCGGCAAGGTCACGGACTCGCTGGCCGACAAGCTGCCCGCCGCAGCCGAGCATCTGGACGCCGCCCGGGGACGAGTTGTTGATGTTCACCGCGTTCCCGCGGGAGGTGTGGAAGCAGATTTGGTCCAACAACCCGCAGGAGCGGTTGAACAAGGAGATCCGCCGCCGCACCGACGTGGTCGGGATCTTCCCCAACCGGGCGGCGATCATCCGGCTGGTCGGCGCGGTGCTGGCCGAGCAGACCGACGAATGGGCCGAGCAACACCGCTACATCGGCCCGGACCTGTTGGCCCGCTGCCGCACCCGCCTGATCACCAACCCGGACATCAACCCGGAAACACCCCAGGTCATGGCGCCCGACACGATGACCGCCTAAAGTCGATAGTGGATCACGCGGAGCCGTTTCATACACCACTCCGTTGGACGTGATCGCGGATGCCTGCCGGCCCAACATGCCGGCCACTCAACGGCCAACTCGACACCACCAACCACCGCACGCCCACATGACGACCAACCAACGGCCAACTCGCCAGCGACCGCAGCCCGTCGAACAAGCGCCTCCCCGGGCATGGCGGCCACCCAACGGCCAACTCACCAGCACCGCCGACAACCGCAGCCCATCCAACGAGCGCCTCCCCTGCGCATGACGGCCACCCAACGTCCAAGTCGACGTCGCCTCCGCCAGCCGATCCAGCCACCACCGCCCCGCGCGCCTCGGCCGTCTCAGCGGCAGGCGATGAGCAGCGCCGCCGCCAGGTCACCCTTCACGCCGACGTCCACACCGGACAGTCCGAGCCAGTCGGCCATCGCGGCCAGCTCCTCCGCCAGTTCCACCACCACCCGGCCCATGTCCACACCGGGCTCGGCGAAAGCACCCGGCACCCGCAGCACACCGGCGGCCCGGTCGGCCTTGAGGTCGACCCGCGCCACCAGGGCGTCGTCCAGCAGGAACGGGAAGACGTAGTAGCCGTAGACCCGTTTGGGCTCCGGCACGTAGATCTCGATGCGGTAGTGGAACCCGTAGAGCGCCTCGGTGCGCTCCCGCCGCCACACCACCGGGTCGAACGGGCACAGCAGGGCCCGCGCGGCGATCCGGCGCGGCGCCTTCGCGGCCACGTGCCGGTACGCCGGCAGCCGCCAGCCGGCCACCTCGACCGGCACCAGCACGCCCTCCTCGACCAGTTCGGCCACGGCCCGCTGGCTGATGGCCGGCGCGAGGCGGTAGTAGTCGCGCAGGTCCGGCTCGGTGGCCACGCCCAGCGCGATCGCGGCCTTCTCGGTGAGCCGCCGGGACGCCTCGTCCTCCGGGATCACCGTGTCCAGCACGTCGGCCGGCAGCACCCGCTCGGTCAGGTCGTACATCCGCTGGAAACTCCGCCTGGTACCGACGGACAGCTGACCGGTGGCGAACAGGTACTCGCAGGCGTGCTTGACGTCCGACCGGTTCCACCAGCCGCCGCGCCGCTTCGGCCGTGGTGCGTCCGTGCCGCCGACGATGTCCTCGATGGCGCCCGCGCCCAGCGGTCCCTGGTCCTTCACGACGGCGAGCACGTCGGCCAGCAGTGCCTGATCGGCCTGCGTGCCACTGAAATAACGGTTGGGGTCCTCGGCGTTCACGCGCATCCTGCGGCGCAGCAGCGGCCAGTCCTCGACCGGGATCAGGCTGGCCACGTGCGCCCAGTACTCGACCAGCATCCTGGGCCGCCGGACCGAGTCGGCCCAGGCCGCGTCGTCCACCAGGTCGAACGGGTAACCGCCGATCCGGCTGAACACCGGCATGTAGTGGGCGCGCACCGCCACGTTCACCGAGTCCAGTTGCAGCAACTGGGTGCGGGACAGCACCTTCGCCAGGTGCCTGCGGTTGGGCGGCGACGTCGGGCGCGGCTCGGCGAAACCCTGCGCGGCCAGTGCCACCCGCCGCGCCACGGCGGCGCTCATCGTGTCCACGGTCGCCGATCGTGCCAGGTGACACCGACAGTCACGGCACGCGTAAGGTCAACCGCCGTGGCGACCGCCTCAGTCCGTCCCGCTACCCGCGACGACGTCCCCGACCTGGTCCGCATCCAGCTGGACACCTGGCGGACCGCCTATGCCGGCCTGCTGCCGCCGGACATCCTCGCCGGCATCGACCCGGACGAGGCGCGCCACGCGTGGACGGCCGCCCTCGACGGGCCGGCTCGGCTGTTCGTGGCCACCGAAGGCGAGTGGACGGTCGGTTTCTGCGCCGCCGGGCCGGCTCCGGACGGCGAAGTGGCCGCACCCGACGGCACCCTGCCCGACGACGCGAGCACGGTGGGGCTGGTCGGCACCCTGCTGGTGGAACCCCGCTGGGGCCGCAGGGGCCACGGCGGCCGGCTGCTCGCCACGGCGGCGCACGCGTTGCGCGACGGGGGCGCCACCCGGGGCATCGCGTGGATTCCCGAGGCCGACGACGCGTCCCGGAAGTTCTACGCCGGAGCGCACTGGCTGCCCGACGGCACCGCCCGCACCCTGGACGCGGGCGGCAGGCCACTGCGCGAACTCCGCCTCACCGGCAGCCTCGACCTGCGACTGGTCGAGTAGCCGCTCACAGGTCGAGCAAGGCCTCCAGGCCGACCGTCAGGCCAGGACGATCCACAATGGACCGCACGGCCAGCAGCACACCGGGCATGAACGAGCTGCGGTCCAGCGAGTCGTGCCGGATGGTGAGCGTCTCCCCCTCGGTGCCGAACAGCACCTCCTGGTGCGCCACCAGGCCGGCCAGCCGCACCGAGTGCACCCGCAGCCCGTCGACGTCCGCACCCCGCGCGCCCTCCAGCGCCTTGGCCGTGGCGTCCGGGACGTCGGCCATGCCGGCGGCGGCACGGGCCTTGGCGATCAGTTCCGCTGTGCGGGCCGCAGTGCCGGACGGCGCGTCGACCTTGCGCGCATGGTGCAGTTCGATGATCTCGACCGACTCGTAGAACCGGGCGGCGAGCTGGGCGAACCGCATGGACAGCACGGCGCCGATGGCGAAGTTCGGCGCGACCAGCACACCCAGCTCCGGCTTGTGCTCCAGCCAGGTGCGCAGGGTGTCCAGCCGCTCCTGGTCGAACCCGGTCGTGCCCACCACGGCGTGGATGCCCTGGTCGACACAGAACCGGAGATTGTCCATGACCACGTCGGGATGGGTGAAGTCGACGACGACCTCGGCGGCCGCGTCCACGATGTCGAACATCCAGTCGCCGGTGTCGATCATCGCGACGACCTCCATGTCACCCGCCGCCTCGACCGACCGGCACACCTGGGCGCCCATCCGGCCGCGGGCACCGAGCACCCCGACCCGGATCGGATCGTCAGCCGACCGCGCGGGTCGCAGGGGTCGGCTGGACGTGGGCTCTCCGGTCACCGGCGATCACCCCTGTAGCTCGGCTGGCAGGTCGTCTGGGTGAGCGTACGGGCCGACCACGGCCGTGGCGAAGGGGCGCCGCAACAGCTCGGCAGCGAGATCGGCCACGTCCTGGGCGTCGACCGCCTCGATCCTGGCCAGTGTGGTCTCCACCGTCAGGTGGTTGGCGTAGTTGAGCTCTCCCTTGCCGATCCGCGACATCCGGGAGCCGGAGTCCTCCAGGCCCAGCACCAGCCCGCCGCGCAGCTGGCCCTTGCCCCTGGCGACCTCGGCGTCGGTCAGGCCGTTGGCGGCGACGTCGTCCAGCACGGCACGCAGCACGCCTGCCACGTCCCCGAGCCGGTCGGGCTGGGCGCCCGCGTAGAACGACAGCGTGCCGGTGTCCGCGTAGGACCCGACGGCCGAGTACACCTGGTACGCCAGGCCGCGCCGCTCCCGGATCTCCTGGAACAGCCGCGAACTCATGCCGCCGCCCAGCGCCGCGTTCAGCACGCCGAGGGCGAACCGGCGGTCGTCGTGCCGGTCCAGCGCTCGCACGCCCAGCATGAGGTGGGCCTGCTCGGTGTGGTCGGTGTGTAGCCGCAGGCCCGGCCTGGCCGGGCGCAGCGTGCCCGCCCGAGGTGCCATCGGCGCCTGGTCACCGACCAGCCGGTCGGCCAACGCCTTGCGGGCCAGGCGAAGCACCTGCTGGTGAGTGACGTTGCCGGCCACGGCCAGCACCATGCGGTGCGGCTGGTAGCGCCTGCGGTGGAAGCCGCGCAGCGCGGCGCGGGTCAGCCCGGTGACGGACTCCTCGGTGCCCAGCACGGACCGACCCAGCGCGTGGTCGCCCATGATGGCCGCGCTGAAGGTCTCCTGCAGGAGATCCTCCGGGTCGTCGTCGCTCATCGCGATCTCTTCGAGCACGACACCGCGTTCCAGCTCGACGTCGTCCTGCGCCATGGTGGCGAAGAAGACCACGTCGGCCACCAGGTCGATGGCCAGCGGCAGGTCGGCGTCCAGCGCGTGCACGTAGTAGCACGTGTGTTCCTTGGCGGTGAACGCGTTGAGCTCACCGCCGACCGCGTCGATCTCCTCGGCGATCTGCGCAGCCGTGCGCTTCCTGGTGCCCTTGAACAACAGGTGTTCCAGGAAGTGCGCGGCGCCGGCGACGGTGGGTGACTCGTCCCGCGAGCCGACGCCCACCCACATGCCGACGGCGGCCGACCGCACGCCGGGCACCTGTTCGGTGATCACCCGAAGACCGCCGGGCAGGACGGTGCGGGTCACCACGTGACCCGCACCGTCCCGTTCCAACACCTTCGTACCCGCCTGCTGCGGCTGGGCCAACGCTCGGCCCTGGTGCAGGTGGCGGACCTGCGCTGGCCGCCTGGTCACCGGGCCGCAGGCTCCGGAGCGGCAGCCGGGGCGTCGGTGGCGGCCGCGGCGCCCTCGTTCTCGTTGACCACGATCAGGCTGATCTTGCCGCGCTGGTCGATGTCGGCGATCTCCACGCGGAGCTTGTCGCCGACCTTGACCACGTCCTCGACCTTGCCGATCCGCTTGCCGTTGCCCAGCTTCGAGATGTGCACCAGGCCGTCCTTGCCCGGCAGCAGCGAGACGAACGCGCCGTACGCGGCCGTCTTCACCACGGTGCCGAGGAACCGCTCGCCGACCTTGGGCAGCTGCGGGTTCGCGATGGCGTTGATCATGCCGATCGCCGCCTCCGCCTTGGGGCCGTCGTTGGCACCGATGTAGATCGTGCCGTCGTCCTCGATCGAGATGTCGGCGCCGGTCTCGTCGGTGATCGACTTGATCATCTTGCCCTTCGGGCCGATGACCTCGCCGATCTTGTCCACCGGGATGTGGATCGACGTGACGCGCGGCGCGTACGGGCTCATCTCGTCCGGCCGGTCGATGGCCTCGGCCATGACCTCCAGGATGGTCAGCCGGGCGTCCCGCGCCTGGCCGAGCGCCTGGGCCAGCACCTCGGACGGGATGCCGTCCAGCTTGGTGTCCAGCTGCAGCGCGGTGACGAACTCCGTGGTGCCGGCGACCTTGAAGTCCATGTCGCCGAACGCGTCCTCGGCGCCGAGGATGTCGGTGATCGCGACGTACTCGGTCTTGCCGTCGACCTCGTCGGACACCAGGCCCATCGCGATGCCGGAGACCGGCGCCCGCAGCGGCACACCGGCGTTGAGCAGCGACATGGTGGACGCGCAGACCGAACCCATCGACGTGGAACCGTTGGAGCCCAACGCCTCCGACACCTGACGGATGGCGTACGGGAACTCCTCGCGCTTGGGCAGCACCGGCACCAGCGCCCGCTCGGCCAGCATGCCGTGACCGATCTCGCGGCGCTTCGGCGAACCGACCCGGCCGGTCTCACCGGTCGAGTAGGGCGGGAAGTTGTAGTGGTGCAGGTAGCGCTTGGTGGTCTCCGGCGCCAGGGTGTCCAGCGTCTGCTCCATGCGCAGCATGTTCAGCGTGGTGACGCCCATGATCTGGGTCTCGCCGCGCTCGAACAGGGCCGAACCGTGCGCCCTGGGCACCACGGCGACCTCGGCGGAGAGCTGCCGGATGTCGGTGATGCCACGGCCGTCGATGCGGATCTTGTCACGCAGGATGCGGCGGCGCACCAGCTTCTTGGTCAGCGCCCGGAAGGCGGCGCCGACCTCCTTCTCGCGGCCGTCGAAGGCAGCGCCCTCGCCGACACCGACGCGCTCCAGGCACAGGGCCTTGACCTCGTCGATCCGGCTCTCGCGCTCCTGCTTGGCGGCGATGGTCAGCGCCTGCGCCAGCTCGTCGGCGACCGCACCGGAGACGGCCTCGAACGTGTCCGGCTGGTAGGCCGGGAACGTCGGGAACTCGGCGGTCGCCTTGGCGGCCGCGGCGGCCAGGGTGACCTGGGCCTCGCACAGCGCCCGGATGAACGGCTTGGCGGCCTCCAGGCCCTGCGCCACGACCTGCTCGGTCGGCGCCTGGGCGCCCGCCGCGATCAGCTCGGTCATCTGCTCGGTGCCCTCGGCCTCGACCATCATGATCGCGACGTCGTCACCGACGACCCGACCGGCGATGGCGATGTCGAACACCGCGCGCCTGGACTGCTCCCGGGTCGGGAACGCCACCCACTGGCCGTCGATCAGCGCGACGCGGACGCCGCCGATCGGGCCGGAGAACGGCAGGCCGGACAGCTGGGTGGACGCGGACGCCGCGTTGATCGCGACGGCGTCGTAGACGTCCTCCGGGTTCAGCGACAGCACCGTGACGACGATCTGGATCTCGTTGCGCAGACCGTCCACGAAGGACGGGCGCAGCGGACGGTCGATCAGCCGGCAGGTCAGGATCGCGTCGGTGGAGGGCCGGCCCTCACGACGGAAGTACGACCCGGGAATCCGGCCCGCCGCGTACATGCGCTCCTCGACGTCCACCGTCAGCGGGAAGAAGTCGAAGTGTTCCTTGGGCTGCTTGGACGCGGTGGTCGCGGACAGCAGCATGGTCTCGTCGTCCAGGTAGGCGACGACACTGCCGGCGGCCTGCCTGGCCAGCCGGCCGGTCTCGAAACGGACGGTACGGGTGCCGTACTTGCCGTTGTCGATGATCGCGGTGGCTTCGTGCACCGCGTTCTCAGTCACATTCGCGCTGAGATCGGTCATTTTCGGTTGTCTCCTCGTCTTGCGGGCCGCGCGGCAACCCGTAGCACCCCTGTGCTGCGAGGTCACGGCCCTTGCGACGAGGCCGGTCTTCGATCGAAGCCCCAGGTTCGTCGAACCTGGCGGCCACTACCGAGGACCGGCGGACGCACCCGAACGCCGTGGCACGCGGTCCCTGTGTTCCGTTCTGTACTCCGGCGGGGAGTGACCGGTTCGGTCACTCCCCGCCGGGACGTGTCATCGACGCAGGCCGAGCCGCTGGATGAGCTGCCGGTAGCGCTCGATGTCCACCTTCGCCAGGTAGTTGAGCAGTCGGCGACGACGGCCGACCATCAGCAACAGCCCCCGGCGCGAGTGGTGGTCGTGCTTGTGCACCTTCAGGTGCTCGGTGAGGTCACTGATCCGCTTGGTCAGCAGCGCGACCTGGGCCTCCGGCGAGCCGGTGTCCGACTCGTGCACCCCGTAGTCGCTGAGAATGGACCTCTTCTGTTCGGTGGACAGCGCCACTCGTTCTCCTCGTCACTGTGTGTGCCGTGTGCATCGGCCCCAGGCCGTCCCCGATTGCCGGGAAATGACAGTGCCGGCCGCCACGGACCGCAGCCGCACTCAAACACCGAGGATATCAGGCATGCGCACACCACCGCCCGGCGCCCGCGCCTCGGGTCGCTGACAGTCAGCCCCGGACCAGCGGCAGGCGCTCCACGGTGGTGTATGTCGGTCCACCCCTACTGGCCTCGCTGCGCATCAGCAGCACGGCCTCCGGCGTGAACCACGGCCCACTGTACCCGGCGACGGCCGCCGTCAACACGTCCTTTTCCGGCTGCCCGGACCGCCAGCGGGCCAACGTCAGATGCGGACGGTAACCGCGGCGCCCGGCACCGGCGGCCCTGGCCAGTTGGGTGAACCGCCGGTCGTCGTCGGCGGCGACGCCCGCCCACAGCACACCGGGGAACGTGCCGCCGCCGGCCAGTCGCAGGGCGGGCGCCGGCCGGCCCTCGGTCCTGCGGCGCAGCCAGCGGGTCCGGCGCACCGGATCGTCGTCGTCACCGAAGAAGCCGAGGGTGACGTGCCAGCGCTGCACCGGGATCCAGCGCAGTTCCGGTGGGAGGGCCGGGGTGCGGTCGGCGAGCCAGCCGACCAGGTGGTCGACCACCGCGGCCGGCGGGACCAGCGCGGAGAACAGGCGCACGGGGGCTCAGCTCGGGCGGGGTCCGGCGGCCGCGGGCCGGTCGATCCGACCGACCACCGGGGCCGGCCTGCGGTCCACGACCGGCACGCCGTCCTCCGCCGGCCGCTCGCCCGCGCGGCGCAGCAGGTCGCCCAGCTCCGGGAACTCCTCGTCCACCAGCTCGGCGGCGGCGATCAGGTCGTCGCTGGACAGGATGTTGCGCAGCGCGTCGACGGCGGCGTTGGCGTCCGAGGTGGCGTCCACCCGCAGGACGTCCCTGCCCACCGTGGGCCGGGAGTCCCGGACGTCCTCCATGGCCTGCTTCATCGCCTCCGGGTCGCCCGCGGCGACATCCGGGATGAAGACCTTCCGCTCCAGCATGATCATCCTGGCCAGCACGGAGGGGTTGCCGATCTTGGCGCGCCTGCCGCTCATCACCTGGCTGAGCATGGGAGCGCTGATGCCGAGCACGTCGGCCAGGTACGCCTGGGAGATGTTGAACGCCCGGACGAGGCGACGAACCCGATCGCCGAGCGGTTCTCCGTACCACTCGCGCTGCAGCGCGAGATTGCGCTGGACGATCTTGGGATCCTCCACGTTCGCCTCTCCTGGCTGTGCTCGGGTAGCCGACCTGGACTGATCGGTATCTTGCCAGCTCACCCGGTGGCGGCGGGCCGAAACGGACGAGGTGACCTCGATCGGGCCACCACGGGCCGGTGACACCGGTCACCCGGCGGCGATCAGTCGGAGAGCAGGTCGCGGGTCACGGCGACGTCGATGCCGACCTGGTCGATGAGCGCCTCGACGGTGTCGTAGCGCTCCATGTCGCGCAGCCGGGCGACGAAGTCCAACCCGACCCGCTGGCCGTAGAGGTCCTCGTCCAGGTCCAGCACGAACGCCTCGACACGGCGTTCCCGGCCGGAGAACGTGGGGTTGGTGCCCACGGACACGGCGGCCCGCAGCCGCCTCGGTTCCGCGTGGTCGGTGCCCTGGTGGACGAACCAGCACGCGTACACGCCGTCCGACGGCACGGCCGCGTAGCGGGCCGTGGACAGGTTCGCCGTGGGATAGCCCAGTTCCCTGCCCCGCCCGTCACCCCGGACGACGATGCCCTCCAGCCGGTGCGGCCTGCCCAGCGCGGCTGCCGCGGCCACCACGTCACCCGCGTCGATACACGAACGGATGTAGGTGGAGGAGAAGACGACCTCGTCGTCACCGACGCCGTTCTGGGGCACGGTCACCAGATCGGCGCCCTCGGTGGTGAACCCGAACCGGTGACCGAGTTCGCGCAACCGCATGACGTTGCCGGCGGCCTTGTAACCGAACGTGAAGTTCTGGCCGACCACCACGGCCGCCACGTGCAACCGGTCCACCAGCAGCTCGTGCACGAACTCGTCGGCCGTCACCCTGGACAGCTCCAGGGTGAACGGGAGCACGCAGAACACGTCCACGCCGAGCCGTTCGATCAGCTCCGCCTTGCGGTTCAGCGTGGTGAGCTGGGCCGGGTGGCTGCCCGGCCGGACGACCTCGGACGGGTGCGGGTCGAACGTGAGCACCACGCAGGGCACCTCACGCTGCTTGGCCAGCTCGACGGCCCGCCCGATCAGCGCCTGGTGGCCCTGGTGCACGCCGTCGAAGACGCCGATGGTCGCCACGCACCGGCCCCAGCTACCGGGCAGGTGGTCGAGTCCACGCCATCTCAGCACGATCAACAGCCTACGGTCCTCACGGCTCGGACGCCCGTGTCCCGGCTCTGGTCAGCACGCACGCGGAGCCCGTCAGCCCGCCGGAGCCAGGACGACCAGCGGCGCTGCGTGGCCGATCTCGTCCCGGGCCAGGGCCACGACGTGCCCGTCCGGACCGAAGACACCGTAGGTACCGGGCAGGCCGCCGGGGGCCAGCCGGGCGCCGTGGGACAGCGCCTCGGCCTCGCCGGCCGGCACGTCCCGGCGGGGAAACGCCAGCGCCACGGCCTCGTCCAGGGTCAACGACAGCGCCGCGCGGTCGGACAGTTGCTCCAGCGTGCGGGCGGTGCGCAGGCCGAACGGCCCGACCTGGGTGCGGCGCAGCGCCGTCAGGTGGCCGCCGACGTCCAGCCCGGCGCCCAGGTCCCTGGCCAGGGCGCGGACGTAGGTACCGGACGAGCAGTCCACCAGCACGTCCAGTTCGGTGGCCCGCTCGACCCTGCGCAGCGACAGCACGTCGAACCGGTGCACCACCACCGGCCGCGGCGGCAGGATGACGTCCTCGCCGTCCCGCACCCGCTGGTAGGACCGCTTGCCGGCCACCTTCACGGCGCTGACCGAGCTGGGCACCTGCTGGATCTCCCCGGTGAGCGCCCGCACGCCCGCGTGGATCGCCTCCTCGTCGACTCCGGAGGCGTCCACTTCGGACAGTGTCTCGCCCTCGGCGTCGTCGGTGGTGGTGGCCGAGCCGAGGCGGATGGTGGCCAGGTACGCCTTGCGTTCCAGGGCCAGGTGGCCGAGGAGTTTGGTGGCCCGCTCCAGGCCGAGCACGAGTACGCCGGTGGCCATCGGGTCCAGCGTGCCGGCGTGGCCCACCTTGCGGGTGCCGAAGATCTTCCGCACCCGCGCGACGACGTCGTGGGATGTCATACCGGCCGGTTTGTCGACGATCACCACACCGGGTGGCACGGAAGGGCGGGACACAGCCGGACATCCTGCCTGATGGCGGTGCGCCCGGTCAGCCTCGGGTCTCGCCGACCACCGACCATCGCGCGGTGCGCAGCCTGGTCAGCGCCGCGGCCAGCCGGCACAGCATGAACAGCGACAGGCCGGTCCAGATGCCGGTCAGGCCCCAGTGAAAGGCGAGGGAAAGCCAGATCAGCGGCAGGAACCCGACCACCGCGGCGATCAACGTCGCGGTGCGCAGGAAGGCGGCGTCACCCGCGCCGAGCAGCACGCCGTCGATGGCGAACACCACACCGGCCACCGGCTGGAGCCCGACGAAGAACCACCAGGCGTGCGGGATCTGGGCCAGTACGGTCGGATCGGTCGTGAACGCGTGCGGCAGCACACCGGCCAGGGCGGCGAACAGCGCGCAGGTGAGGATGCCGAAGGCGAGCCCGTAGAGGGTGACCCTGGTCGCCAACCGCCGTGCCCCGGCCTGGCGCCCCGCCCCGAGTTCGGCGCCCACCAGTGCCTGCGCGGCGATCGCCACCGAGTCCAGCACCAGCGACAGGAACGTCCAGAGTTGCAGCACCACCTGGTGCGCGCCGACCGCGGCCGCCGACGTGCGGGCGGCGACCGAGGCCGCGGACACGAAGCACGCCTGGAACGCGACGCTGCGCAGCACCAGGTCCCGGCCCGTGGACAGCTGCGCCCGCATGCCGGCCCAGTGCGGGCGCGCCGGCACCCGGTAGGCCCGGCACTCGTGCCGCAGGGCGTGCAGGAACAGCCCGGCGACCACCACCTGGGCCGCGACGTTCGCGATCGCCGAACCGGTCAGCCCGAGCCCCACGACGTGCACCAGGATCGGGCAGAGGACGGCGGACATGCCGTTGCCGGCCACGACGTAGCGCAGCGGCCTGCGGGTGTCCTGCACGCCGCGCAGCCAACCGTTGCCGGCCAGGGTGATGAGGATCATCGGCACGCCGAACAGGGCGATGCGCAGCCACCGCACCGCGCCCGCCGCGATGGCGCCGCTACCGGCCAACCCGCTGGCCACCGGTCCGGCCAGTGCCTGGCCGGCGACCAGGATCACGATGCCGATCAGCACGCCAAGCCAGGTGGCGTTGACCCCCTCGGCGACGGCCCGTTCGTGCTGGCCGGCGCCGTGCAGCCGGGCGGCGCGGGCGGTGGTGCCGTAGGCCAGGAAGGTGAGCTGGGTGGACACCTGGGACAGCAACAGTCCGCCCAGAGCCAGACCGGCGAGCGGAACCGCGCCGAGGTGTCCGACGACAGCGGTGTCGACGAGCACGTAGAGCGGTTCGGCGGCGAGCACGCCCAACGCGGGAACGGCGAGCGCGACCAGTTGCCGAGCGTCGTTCCGCCGGGCCTTGGCCGGCCGCGGGGCGTCGTCGCGTCCCACGTCGGCCGACAGCGGAGCATCGTCGCGTCCCGTTGTGGCCGGCCGCCGGACTTGGTCCCGTCCCGGCTCTGCCGATCGCCGGGCGTCGTTTCGTGCCACGGTCGCTAGCCGTCCAACAGTGGTGCCCGGTCGAGTTCGGCCCTGAGCCGGCCGAGGACGTCCTCTGCCGATCCGCTCACGCTGAAGCCGGCGGCCAGCCGGTGCCCGCCGCCGCCCATCGCGCGCGCCGCCGCGCTCACGTCCACCCGGGCGATCGCGCGCAGCGAACCGCTCCAGCGGTCGGTCCCGAGTTGCTTCAGGACGGCGGCCACCTCGGCCTCGCGGGTGCCGCGAATGATGTTGATCACACTGTCGATGTCCTCGTAGCGCAGCCCTGCGGCGTCGTCCGTCGTGATCGTGGTGTGCACCAGACCCAGCCCGTGCGCGGCGGCCGGGTCGAGCGTGGCGCGGCCCAGGACGTCGGACAGCATGCGCAGCCAGCCGAACGGGTGACTGTCCATCAGGGGCCGCGCGACGACGTCCGGGTTGACGCCGGCCTCCAGCAGGCGTGCGGCGGACAGGTGCGTGGTCGGCGTGGCCCGGCGGAACGAGCTGGTGTCGGTGAGGATGCCGGCGTAGATGGCGCGGGCGGCCGGTTCGGTGAGGGGCGCGCCGAGTTCGTCGACCAGGCGCAGCACGAGGGTGGCGGTGGCCTCGGCCTGGACGTCGAGCACGTTGACGGTGCCGAACTCGCCGGTGGACACGTGGTGGTCGATGACGACGACGTCCCCGCCCGCCGCGCGAGTGGCGGCGACGCGGTCGGCGAGCGGGCCCAGGCGTCCCGCGTCGCTGCAGTCGAGCACGACGAGCGTCGGTGGTACGGCCGGCACGGCGTCGGCCGGGACGAACAACCCGGCGTCGTCCAAGTGCCGCAACGACTCCGGCACCTCCAACGGGTTGCCGAACGACACCCGGACGGTCGCTCCCCGGTCCCGCAGCACCGTGCCCAGCCCGACAGCGCTGCCGAACGCGTCGGCGTCCGGGTTGACGTGGCCGAGCAGGGTGACGTCGGTCGCGTCGGCCAGCACGGCGGCGGCCGCCTTGAGCTCCCCGGTCAGGTCTGTGCGCATGGCAAGCAAGCTACGCTGCGCGGGTCCACTGTCGTCCAGCCGGATCAACACGCCTGATGAGCCAGTACGCAGCGATGATCTACCCGTCGGCCAACCGGGTGTACGCGGATTCGTCCGTGCGCCTGATGGCGGCGGAGCTCGGCGTGTTCGACGCGGCCGTACTCGGCGGCCGGATCTCGTCGGTCGAGGAGACCGTCATCGGTGGCGTGCCGTACGTGACGTTCACGGCTCCTTCGTTGGACGACCACGACGTGGCGCTGCTGTCGAACCTGTCGGCGCTGTATGCGTTGTTCGCTGTGGAGGGTCCGCTGCTGCGGCCGGTCGCGCTGCGGCCGCTGGACGTGTTCGACAGTGACCTGCTGACGATCCAGAAGTACTCGGGCAAGACGAACGAGCTGTTCACCAAGCTGGTGTTGAACGTCACGGCGCTGAGCACGTCCCGCCCGGCTGACTTGGTGGACGCGCGGCTGCGGGTGTTCGACCCGATGTGCGGGCGGGGAACGACGCTCAACCAGGCGATGATGTACGGCTTCGACGCGGCGGGGTTGGACGTCGACGGAAAGGATTTCGACGAGTACGGGCGGTTCGTGCGGACGTGGCTGCGGAACAAGCGGATCAAGCATGAGGCGAACGTGGTGCCGATCCGCCGCGACCGCGCGCAGCTGGGGCGGCGGCTGGATGTGACGCTGGGGGTGACGAAGGAGCGGTACAAAGCGGGGGACGTGCTGCGACTGTCCTATGTGAATGGTGAGACGACGCGGTCGGCTGAGTTCTTCCGACCTGGCTCGTTCGATGTGGTGGTGACCGATGCGCCGTACGGGGTGCGGCACGGGAGCCGCGATGTTGGGTTGTCGCGGACGCCGGTGCGGTTGTTGCGCGAGGCGATGCCGGGGTGGGCGAAGGTGCTGCGGTCCGGTGGGGCGTTGGGCCTGGCGTGGAACACGCATGTGGCTGATCGAGCCGAACTGGCAGAAATAGCCGCCGAAGCCGGCCTGACGGTCCGAGATGAACCTGTGTACCAGGCATTCACCCACAGGGTGGACCAGGCAATCGTCCGAGACATCCTGATAGCCAGCAAGCCATAACCCGAGCCACGAGTCGACCACCCACCGGCCGACAGCCACCACCACTCACGAGCCAGCGCGGCCATCACTAGCCCAGTAGAACCAGGATGTGTCCTCCACTAAACGGCCGACAAGCCACCACAATCCACCCGATGACCACTCAGCGGCCAACTCGCCAAACGAAACGCCTGCCCATGTCGTCCATCCAGCGGCCGACAAACGAACAGCAGCGCCGCTGCAATCCCTCCAAAATCAACCCAACGGCCGAGCAAAGCACAACGCGGGCGTGTCGACCGTCCAACGGCCAACACGCACACCACCCACGCGATCACCGCCAAGCGGCCAACTCACCCAAACCAACACCCGCGCATGTCGTCCACCCAACGGCCGACATGCAGCCATCACGTGCGTGTCGATCAGTCGCCAGCCGACTCGTCCGATCCGCGCACGGATGTGTCGACCCTCAAGCGGACGACACGACGGCCGGACGCCCTCGCCTACCACCCACAGCCGAACCAAAGCCAGCCCCGCGCGTGTCGTCCATTCAGCGGCCGACACGCAGCCGCTATTGCGCGTTGATCACTGGGCGGCAACTCAACAGAGCTAGCGCCCGCCCATGCCCGCCCGTTCAGCAGCTGGCAAGGCCGCCCGACATGCTCGCCGCTCAGCGGTCGACTCAATCAAGCCAACCCCTCTGGTGAACCGTCCGTTCAGCGGCCGACACACTGCGCCACCCGCTCGTTGGCATTAGGCGGTGGACTCAGCTTTCCTGGTGAGCGCGTGTGTCGTCCGGTGAAGGGCCGAAGCATGCGCCCGGCACGGACTTGTTCGACAGGATGCGCTGGCCGGTTCCCGGGATGCTGGGCATGCCGGGCGGGTGCCGCCGCCAGGATTCGCCGGACGCACGACGCTGTATCGGTCGGCCACCGCTGGCCGGGCTGTCGTCGTTCCGCTGGACAACGCGGTGTCCGCGGCTCAGGCCAGGGTGTTGCTCCCCGCATCGCACGGGTCGGCCGTCGACGGTGGCCGCGCCGAGCCCAGCCGAGCCCAGCCCAGCCCAGCCCAGGCAATCGTTGCGCGGGTCGGCCGTTCACGGGTCGATACGTGGAGGACGGCGCCGGCCGGTTCTCCGGATCGGATTCAGCTGCCGAGGTGACGTACGACGCCGGGCGTATCGTCCGTTGGAGGGTCGACACGCCCGGCGGGCTAGGGAATGGAGCTCTGCGCCCTACTCGTCCTCTGGGTCTGCGGCTTCGCGGGGCGGCTTGTACGGGTCCGGGTCGCCTGCGGGGCTGGCGCCGTTGGCCAGGCGGGCTACTTCGGCGTCGGCCGCCCGGGCGCGCGCCAGCAGCTCCTCCATCCGGCGGGCGTCGTCGGGCACGGTGTCCGCGATGAAAGCCAGCGTCGGGGTGAAGCGAACGCCTGTGCCCTGGCCGACCAGCGTGCGCAACACGCCCTTGGCCGACTCCAACGCGGCCGCCGCGCCGCTCGTGTCCGGCTCACCGTCCAGCGTCTCGGGCAGCACCGTGTAGTAGACCGTCGCTTCCCGCAGGTCGGCGGTCACCTTGGCGTCGGTGATGGTCACCTTGGCCAGTCTGGGGTCCTTCACCTCGTGCTCCAGCGCGGACGCGACTATCTGCGCTATCCGCTTGGCGAGGCGACGAGCCCGGGGTGCGTCGGCCACGACACAACCTCCCTCTCCATCGTCACGTCATCGCATGTGGGAATCGCATCTGGGACAGGCCGGAACCACTCAGTCGTGCGGACCGACCACCCGCTGGCGCGCGGACAACAACTGCAACTCCGTACGACCGGCGACGAGCCGTTCGCACGAGTCGAGTACGTCACGCACGTGTGCCGTGTCGGCGGCCACCACGGCGACGCCGATCAGCGCGCGGCGGTGCAGGTCGAGGTGGCCGGCTTCGGCGACCGAGACCTCGTACTTCCTGCGCAGCTCGGCGATGACCGGGCGCACCACGGATCGCTTCTGCTTCAGCGAATGGACGTCCCCGAGCAGGACGTCGAGTTCCAGCGCACCCACATACACGTCGGCAATCCCCGTGGCTGGTGGGTGTGCTGGGGCCGGACGGGGAACGCCGGCCCCAGCACGATCACGCTACGTGCGAGGCTTCTCGCGCATCTCGTAGGTCTCGATGACGTCCTGCAGCTTCAGGTCGTTGAAGCTGCTGACCGTCAGACCGCACTCGAACCCTTCCCGCACCTCGGTCGCGTCGTCCTTGAACCGGCGCAGTGAGGTGATGGTCTGGTTCTCCGAGACGACGACGCCGTCGCGCAGGATGCGGGCCTTGGCGTTGCGCCGGATCTCGCCGGACAACACCATGCAGCCGGCGATGGTGCCGACCCGCGAGGACCGGAACAGTTCGCGGATCTCCGCCCTGCCCAGCTGGATCTCTTCGTACTCCGGCTTGAGCATGCCCTTCAGGGCCTGCTCGATCTCGTCGATCGCCTGGTAGATGACCGTGTAGTACCGGATGTCGATGCCCTCGTGGGTGGCCTGCTCGGCCACCTTGCCCTCGGCCCGGACGTTGAACCCGATGATGACCGCGTTGGACGCGATCGCCAGGTCCACATTGGCCTTGGTGATGCCACCGACACCGCGGTCGATCACCCGCAGTTCGACCTCGTCGCCGACGTCGATCTTCATCAGCGCGTCCTCGAGTGCCTCGACGGTGCCCGAGTTGTCGCCCTTGATGATCAGGTTCAGCTGGCTGGTTTCCTTCAGCGCGGCGTCCAGGTCCTCCAGGCTGACCCGCTTGGCCCGGGACGCGTTCAGCGCGTTGCGGTTGCGGGCCGCGCGGCGCTCGGCGATCTGCCGTGCCACCCGGTCCTCGTCCACCACGAGGAACTTGTCACCGGCGCCGGGCACCGACGTGAAGCCGACCACCTGCACCGGACGCGACGGCAGCGCCGCCGTGATGTCCTCGCCGAACTCGTCCAGCATCCGCCGCACGCGACCGTAGGCGTCGCCGGCGACGATCGAGTCGCCGACGTGCAGCGTGCCGCGTTGCACCAGCACCGTGGCCACCGGGCCGCGACCGCGGTCCAGGTGTGCCTCGATCGCCACGCCCTGGGCCTCCATGGCCGGGTTGGCCCGCAGGTCCAGTGACGCGTCGGCGGTGAGCAGGATCGCCTCCAGCAGACCGTCGATGTTGGTGCCCTGCCGCGCGGAGATGTCCACGAAGATGGTGTCGCCACCGTATTCCTCGGGCACCACGCCGTAGTCTGTCATCTGCTGGCGGATCTTCTGCGGGTTGGCACCCTGCTTGTCGATCTTGTTGACCGCCACCACGATCGGCAGCGACGCCGCCTGCGCGTGGTTGATGGCCTCCACCGTCTGCGGCATGACACCGTCGTCGGCCGCGACCACGATCACCGCGATGTCCGTGGCCTGCGCTCCACGGGCACGCATGGCGGTGAACGCCTCGTGGCCCGGGGTGTCGATGAAGGTGATCAGCCGCTCGCGGTCCTCCAGGTTCGTCGTCACCTGGTAGGCGCCGATGTGCTGGGTGATGCCGCCCGCTTCGCGCTCGTGCACGTTGGTCTTGCGGATCGTGTCCAACAGTCGCGTCTTACCGTGGTCGACGTGACCCATGACGGTCACGACCGGCGGCCGCGCGGCCAGGTCGTCCTCACCGCCGGCGTTCTCGCCGTAGGTGATGTCGAACGACCCGAGCAGCTCGCGGTCCTCCTCCTCGGGGGACACGACCTGGACCTGGTAGTTCATCTCGGAACCGAGCAGCTCCAGCACGTCCTCGGAGACCGACTGCGTGGCCGTGACCATCTCGCCGAGGTGGAACAACACCTGCACCAGCGAGGCCGGGTTGGCGTTGATCTTCTCCGCGAAGTCGGTCAGCGACGCACCGCGCGGCAGCCGGATGGTCTCGCCGTTGCCCTTGGGCAGGCGGACACCGCCGACGCTCGGCGCCTGCATGTTGTCGTATTCCTGGCGCTTCTGGCGCTTCGACTTGCGACCACGCCGGGGCGCGCCACCGGGACGGCCGAACGCACCAGCGGCACCGCCGCGACCGCCGCCACCGGGACGACCGCCGCCACCGCCACCGGGACGGTAGCCACCGCCACCGCCGGCCGGGGCGCCACCGCCGCCACCGCCACCGCGGTAACCGCCACCGCCGCCGCCACCACCGGGACCGCCGCGGTAGCCACCGCCACCGCCGCCGCCACCGGGACGACCACCGCCGCCACCGGGACCGCCGGGACGACCACCGCCGCCACCAGGACGACCACCGCCACCGCCGGGACCACCGCCGGGACGACCACCGCCGGGACCAGGCCGTTGCGGCCGGGGCGGCATCATGCCCGGGTTGGGCCGGGGCGGCATGTTGCCCGGGCTCGGGCGGGGACCGCGGTCGCCACCGGGCGCCGGACGGTCACCGCGCGGGCCGGGTGCGGGCCGGTCGCCACCGGGCCGCTGCGGGCGGTCGCCACCGGGGCGGGGACCACGCGGAGCGGGCGGGGTGGGCGAACCGCCACCACCGACGCCGAACGGGTTGTTGCCGGGCCGCGGCGTGCGCGGTCCGGGCTTGGGGGCCTGCCGCTTCGGCGGCACCACGGCACCGCCGGACTGGCCACCGGCCGCCGGGGTCTGGGTCTGCCTCGGCTGCTGCTGCGGGCGGGCGGCCGGTTCGGCCGGTGCCTGCGGCGGGGCGGCCGACGCTGCCGCCGGGGCCTGGGTCTGTTCCGCCGGACGGCTGGTCTTGCCGGGCGCGGGTGCGCCGGGACGCGGTCCTGGCCGGGCACCGGGCGCCGTCTGCTTGGTCGGCGGCGCGGTCTGGGCCGGCGCGGGGCTGCTGGCCGGACGGGCCGGCGGCGCCGCGGGGGCGGACGCGGTCTGGCGCTGCACGCCGGCCGCGCTGGGCGCGGGGGCAGCCGGGCGGGTGGACTCGCGGCTGCCGCCGGACCGGTTGCTCCGGCCGCCGTTGCCGTTGTCCTGCTTGGGGAAGGAGTCCCGCAACCGGCGGGCGACGGGCGCCTCGACGGTGGAGGACGCGGACTTCACGAACTCACCAAGATCCTTCAGCTTGGCGAGTACGTCCTTACTCGTGACTCCGAGCTCTTTGGCGAGCTCGTGTACGCGGGCCTTGCCTGCCACTGCTCTCCTCATCTGATGAGGTCGGCGGGCTGGCCGTCGACCTCGTCCTAACGTCGCGCGTTCATGGCTTCAGCTTCACGGCTGACTCATGACGGGTCGACCTGCTTCCCTTGCTCTGACCGAACGTGGGGAACTCCCACGTCGACGCTCTCGCCGAGCAGCTCCGACAGGTGCAGGCGGACCGGTTCGACGTCGAGCGGACCCGGCACCCGAAGGGCCCTGGGCAACGCTCGCCGCCGGTACGCGGTGCGCAGGCAGTCCGGTCGTACATGGAGCCAGGCTCCACGACCGGGCAGCGTGCGCCCGGGATCAGGAACCACGACCCCGTCCACGACCACCACTCGCAGCAACTCGGTGGTTGACGTCGCGGCACGGCAACCCACGCAGGTTCGGACTGGGCCGAGACGCACGGGAACCGGTCGATGACGTCGCACCACGTCCAGTCTATCTCCTGGCCGTCCGCTCACCGAACCGGATCTCGCCGTTGCGACTACGACTCACCTGCGACGGCGCCCGGAACCGCGCCGTCGTAACCGGAAGTAGTGGGATCGTCCTCGTCCGTGGTCGTCGGAGCCGCGTCGCTGCGGATGTCGATGCGCCAGCCGGTGAGCCGGGCGGCCAGGCGGGCGTTCTGGCCCTCCTTGCCGATCGCCAGGGACAGTTGGTAGTCCGGCACGACGACCCGCGCCGCCTTGCCCTTCTCGTCCACCACCTCGACGGAGATCACCTTGGCCGGCGACAGGGCGTTGCCGACGAACGTCGCCGGGTCGTCGGAGTGGTCGATGATGTCGATCTTCTCGCCGGCCAGCTCGCTCATCACGTTGCGCACCCGGGCGCCCATCGGGCCGATGCAGGCGCCCTTGGCGTTCACGCCGGGCACCGTGGAGCGGACCGCGATCTTCGATCTGTGTCCGGCTTCCCGTGCCACGGCGGGGATCTCCACCGTGCCGTCGGCGATCTCCGGGACCTCCAGGGCGAACAGCCGGCGCACCAGGTTGGGATGCGTGCGGGACAACGTGATCTGCGTGCCCCTGGAGCCCCGGGCGACGGTGACGACGTAGCACTTGATGCGGGTGCCGTGCTCGTACTGCTCGCCGGGCACCTGTTCGCCGGGTGGCAGCATGCCCTCGATGTCGCCGAGTTGCACCACGACCATGCCGCGGGAGTTGGCCCGCGCGTCACGCTGCACGACTCCGGCGATGATCTCGCCCTCCTTGGCGGAGAACTCGCCGAAGGTGCGCTCGTGTTCGGCGTCCCGCAGCCGCTGCAGGATCACCTGCCGGGCGGTGGTGGCGGCGATCCGGCCGAAGCCCTCGGGGGTGTCGTCCCACTCCTCGAGGATCTCGCCCTCCGGGCCGACCTCCTGGGCCAGGACCCGCACCACGCCGGTCTTCCGGTCGATGTCGATCTTGGCGTGCGGGTGGTGGCCCTCGGTGTGCTTGTAGGCGGTGAGCAGCGCGGTCTCGATCGCTTCCATGACCGTCTCGAAGGGGATGTCCTTGTCGCGCTCGATCGCTCGCAACGCGGCGATGTCGACGTTCACCTCGACTCCTCCTTCGCATCCTTGTCGTGCTGCCGACCGCTGTTCTCCAGCATCAGCAGTTCGGCTGCCGGCGGCTGCCGGAACTCCACTTCCACGGTGGCCCTGGCCACGGTCCGATAGTCGACCCGGCGCAGCGTCCCGTCCACCAGCAGTTCCACGCCGCTGTCGTCGCACGCGCCCACCCGTCCGGTGAACTCGGCGCCGTCGCGCGGGCGGATCCGGACCAGCCGCAACCTGGCCCGTCGCCACTGCCGGGGCCGGGTCAACGGCCGGTCGACGCCCGGTGAGGTGACCTCGAGGGTGTACGGGCCGCCGAGCACGGCGTCGTGCGCGTCGAGCGTGGCCGACACCGCCCGGCTGACGTCGGACAGCAGGTCCAGTTCGACCCCGTCGTCGGCGTCCACCACCACGGTGACGAGTTTGCGCCGGCCGGCCACCTGGACCTCGAGCGATTCCAGGTCGACGCCGAGGCCGGCGACCGCGTCGGCGACCACAGGGCGCAACCGGCCCGCGAGCGCGTCCCGCGCCGGGGTACCGCCGTGCTGCTCGCTGGGCACGCCTACTCCTCGCTCACGTACGGTCAGGCGTCTCATGCACGCCGACGACGGCCGACGTCGGATCGCCGGCCGTGGTCGCCCAGCGTATCGCGTCGGGCGGAATCGGCAGGGTGGAGCCGACCACGGGTACTCCGACGGAGTGGCCGGTGACGGACTGGCAGGATGAAGGCTCCGACCGGGCGGGCCGGCGCGCACGCACGGTCACGGGGACCGGTGAGGAGGGGACTGTGCGCGGCGCTGACCGGGGAGCCTGCGGCGGCACGAACGGGCAAGGCGGGGGGATCAGCAGGCGGGCGCTGCTACGGGCAGGTGCGCTGGTCGCGGTCGCCGGACCGCTGGCCGCCGCGTGCACCAGCCAACCACCACCACCGCCACCCGACCCGCTGCAGCCGATGTTGAAGGCGGCAACCAAGGACGCGGCCACGGCGAAGGCCGCTGCCGCGACGTTCACCGACAACGGCCCCACGCTCGCGGTGATCGCCGCCGTCCGGCTCCAGCAGGCGACCGCGCTGCGGGCCGAGGTGAACCGCGCGGCGGGTGTCCCTGCCGGCGCCACCCCGACCGCGTCGCCGACCACCACGGCGAAGCCGCCGAAGCTGGCCGACGAGTCGACGGTGACGGCCCAGCTGATGCAGGGCCTGACCATGGCGCAGCACCAGGCGGCATCGTTGCTGCCGAAGCTGCCGCGCTACCGGACCGGCCTGGTCGGTTCCGTCGCCGCGGGGTGCGCCAGCCTGGCCGAGGCCCTGGACAGCAAGCCGATCACGGTCACGTCGGCCACCTCGGCCGCGCCCGCCCCGTCCGGTGGCACCGCGACGCTGAACGGATCGACGTCGGCCACGCCGTCGGCCAACACGCCGCTCCCCGCGGACACGGGCACCGCACTGCAGCACGCGCTCGGCGCCGAGAACGCCGCGCTGTGGCTGTACGGGACGGCGAGCGCGTTCGTGTCCAGTTCGGTGGATGCCGAGTTGGACGCGGCGATGAACGCGGTGCAGAACCTGCGCGACGCCAGCGGGCAGCGGCTGTCGTCGGGCGGAGTCACACCACAACCCGCCCAGCCCGCCTATCTGGTGCCGACACCGGTGACCAACCAGCCGACCGCACTGGCCGCGCTGGCGGTCGCCGAGTCGGACGCGACGGTGGCGTGGCGGTCGGTGCTGGAGCACACCGACGACTCGGGACTGCGGGCGGCCGCACTGGCCGCACTGGTGGATTCCGCGGTGCGGCAGACCCGGTGGCGCCGGCTGTCCGGCCAGTCGCCTGCCTCGATCGCGATGCCCGGCTCGGCGGCCTGACCGGCAGCGCTCAGTTGCCCAGGCCGATGCCCTGCTTGGCCGCGTCGGCGCTGACCCCGCGCAGCGTGTGGTCACTAGCCGACAGGCCGGCGCCGTCCTTCGTCCCGTCGACGAACTCCGTCATGACAATGATCACCCGGGCGCCGCGCTGCTGGGAGAAGTAGCCGGCGTCCTGCAGGTTCTTCGGGCCGTTGGGCACCACGACGCCGTCCTCGACCAGGTCGTGGACGTGGCCGGTGCCGTTGCCGTCGCTCACCTTGCGTAGTTGGGCCGCCGCGGTGGCGGTCGGCATCCGGACCACGGCGACCGACGTGATCACCTTGTCGTTGTCGGGCAGCGACGCCGTGAACAGCGACCGGCGTAGCGACACGCACGGGTTGCTCTCCAGGAACCGATGCACGTCGGCAGAGGCGTGATCGGCGCAGTTGGTCACCGTGCTGGGGGGTGTGTACGGCGAGAACGCGTACAGGCCGGCCGACGAGGCGGGCGGGGCCGGGTGGGCCACGGGCTGCTGGGCCGGATTGTTACGGATCAGATACCAGAGGAAGCCGGACACCAGGGCGACGCCGATCAGACCCAGACCCTTGAGGGTGTAGTCGAGCAGCTTCGAGCGGTCCGGCCGGAAGCGGCCGCCGGACCCGCCACCCGTGGTCCGTTCCGGTGGGCCGTAGGGCCCGTAGTCGCTGGTCTCGGGCGGTGGGGCGCCGAGTGCGGACGAGGGCATCCGGGACGTGCCGGGCCAGCCCTGGGGGCCGCCGGGCTGCGGCGGCGTGGGGGCTCGGTAGTCGTAGGGCTCCGACACAATTCACCACCGTAACGGGTGACCGGGAGTGGGTAACACCCACCGCTGCTTCTCCTACGGTGACCCGATGCAGAGCCAGGAATTCGAGATCCGCACGGGCAGCACCGAGATCCTGATCGACCTTACCGACCGATGTGCCCGGTTCGTGGGCGAATCCGGGATGTCGGACGGGTTGTTGCACGTCTGGGTGCCGCACGCCACCGCCGGGCTGGCCATCCTGGAGACCGGCGCCGGCAGCGACGACGATCTGCTCGACGTGCTGCGGGAGTTGTTGCCGAAGGGCCGCGACTGGCGGCACCGGCACGGTTCGCCGGGTCACGGCCGTGATCACGTGCTGCCCGCGCTGCTCCCGCCCTACGCCACGGTCCCGGTCCTCGGCGGGCGGCTCGCACTGGGCACGTGGCAGTCGGTCTGCCTGGTGGACACGAACGTGGACAACCCGGTGCGGACGGTCCGGTTGAGCCTGCTGACCGGCTGAAACCGCTCGTTTGGCTGCGCGACGGACCGTCGCCGGCCGGATACTGTCGGTCCCGTGAGCTACCGCAGGCGGCCGAAGCACGCCCGGCCGTCCGTGCGGCCGCGTGGCGTGGTGATCGCCGCGCTGCTCCTGGTGGCCGCCGGTGCGGTGGCCGCCGTGGTGTTCACCCGTGGGGACAAGGCCGTCGGGGGTCAGGCGGGTGGTGCCGGGCAGGGTTTCGCCGCGCCGCTGGTGTCGCAGCCGGAGACCTGGTCGACGCTGAGCAACCCGGCGAGCGGGCTGTCCTACCAGATCCCGCCCACCCTGTGGTTCAGCGCACCGCAGGACGGCACGGTCGGCCAGGTGAGCCTGGCACAGGGCGCGGAACGCACCGCGTACACCTGCGGCACCCCGCTGGAACGCCTGCTGCGCGGGACGTTGGGCAGCGGGTCGGCACCCAGGACCGATCCGGCCGCGGTGGCCGAGGCCGTGGCGCAGGCGGCGGCGACGCAGTACTACACCACCGGCAGCACCCCGCCCGCGCTCACCATCGGCCAGGCCCGACCGGTGCGCCGCACCACCCGCTCCGGCGCGACGATCCAGGGCGCGCTCGTGGTGGCCACCGCACGGCAGCACGCGGACCGGTGCCTGGCCAGCCGGGGTGAGGTGCTGGTGTTCGTGCTGCGGCTGGCCGACAAGGACGGCGTGCTGGTCGTCAACGCGGACACCGGTGGCGGGCCTGCGGATCCGGCGCCGGCGACCGACGCGGAACTGCGCCGGATCATCGCGACCGCGCGGCCGACCGACTGAGCAGAATGGGCCGCATGCGGACCCTCGTGCTCTGGGACATCGACCTGACCCTGCTGGACCTGCGACGGATGGGCGGCCGCTGGTACCGCCAGGCGATCCTGGAACTCACCGGAACGGAGGCCGGCACGATGCCCGCGTTCGCCGGCCGGACCGACCGGTGGATCGCCAGGGAACTGCTGTCCGGTGCGGGAGTCGACCCGACCGACGAGATGATCGACCGCCTGCATGACACGGTGACCCGCATCGCGGACAAGGACCGGCAACGCGTGGCGGACGTCGGTGTCGTGCTACCCGGCGTGGCCGACGTGCTGCGGGAGATCGCCGGCCGGGGTGACGTCGTGCAGACCCTGGTCACCGGGAACCTGCGCAGCATCGCGGCGATCAAGGTCGCCGCGTTCGATCTGGACGACTACCTGGATCTGGCCATCGGCGGCTACGGCGAGGTGTCCGAGGAGCGCTCGGCACTGGTCGCCGAGGCGGTGGCGGGCGCCGGCCGGCGGCACGGCACGCGGTTCACCGGCGACGCCGTGGTGGTGGTCGGGGACACCCCGCACGACGTGCACGCCGCACTGGCCCACGACGCGCGGGCGATCGCCGTGGCCACCGGCACGTTCGAGGCGGACGCGCTGGCCGCGGCGGGCGCCCACGAGGTGCTGCCCGATCTGGGCGACATCGAGCGGGCGCTGGCCGCGATCCTGCCCTGAGTCAGCTCCGGACGAGCCGCACCAGGTGGTCGACGGCCTCGGCCACCGGCACCTCGGTGCGCTCGTTGGTGGCCCGGTCCTTGACCTCGACCACGCCGTTGGCCAGGCCCCGCCCGACCACCAGGATGGTGGGCACGCCGATCAGTTCGGCGTCCGCGAACTTCACGCCCGGCGTGGACGTGCGGTCGTCCAGCAGCACGGACAGCCCGGCCGCGTCCAGTTCGGCGGACAGCCGCTCGGCGCCCTCGCGGACCGCGTCGTCCTTGCCGGCGATCACCACGTGCACGTCGGCGGGCGAGGCGACCCTCGGCCACACCAGACCGGCGTCGTCGTGGCTCTGCTCGGCGATCACCGCGACCAGACGGGACACACCGACGCCGTAGGAGCCCATGGTGACGCGGATCGGCTTGCCGTCCGGCCCGAGCGCGTCCACCCCGAACGCGTCGGTGTACTTGCGGCCCAACTGGAAGACGTGGCCGATCTCGATGCCGCGCGCCGCCTCCAGCGTGCCCTGGCCGTCCGGCGACGGGTCACCCTCGCGCACCTCGGCCGCCTCGATCGTGCCGTCCGGCGTGAAGTCCCTGCCGCACACCAGATCCACCACGTGGTGGTCGGCCTTGTCGGCACCGGTCACCCACGCGGTGCCGCGCACCACCCTGGGGTCCACGACGTACCGCACACCGTTCGCGGCGAGCGCGCCCGGACCGATGTATCCCTTGACCAGGAACGAGTTCGCGGCGAAGTCGGCCTCCTCGAGCAGCGCGACCTCCGCCGGGTCGAGTGCCGCCTCCAGGCGCTTCATGTCGACCTCGCGGTCACCTGGGACGCCGACGCCGAGCAGTGTCCACTCGGTCTGGCCCGGCTGGCGGACCTTGAGCAGCACGTTCTTCAGTGTGTCCGCGGCGGTGAACGTGCGGCCGAGCTCGGTGCGCTCGTTGAGGAAGTCGACCAGCGTCTGGATGGTCGGCGTGCCGGGCGTGTGGTGCACCTGCGCGTCGGGCTTGTCGTCGATCGACTGCTCGGGCGGCGCGGGCGTGACGACGGCCTCCACGTTGGCCGCGAAACCCGATTCGGTGCTGCGCACGTACGTGTCCTCACCGACCTCCGACTCGGCGAGGAACTCCTCGGACGCGGAACCGCCCATGGCACCGGACATCGCGAACACGATGACGTACTTCAGGCCGAGCCGGTCGAAGATCCGCACGTAGGTGTCGCGGTGCGCCTGGTACGACCGCTCCAGGCCCTCGTCGTCCAGGTCGAACGAGTAGGAGTCCTTCATCAGGAACTCGCGGCCGCGCATGATGCCGGCCCGGGGGCGCTGCTCGTCCCGGTACTTCGTCTGGATCTGGAACAGCGTGACCGGAAAGTCCTTGTACGAGGTGTATTCGCCCTTCACGGTGAGCGCGAACAGCTCCTCGTGGGTGGGGCCGAGCAGGTAGTCGGCGCCCTTGCGGTCCTTGAGCCGGAAGATGTTGGGGCCGTACTCGGTCCAGCGATTGGTGGCCTCGTACGGTTCGCGGGGCAGCAGCGCGGGCAGTTGGATCTCCTGCGCGCCCATCCGCTCCATCTCCTCGCGCACCACCTGTTCCACCCTGCGGAGCACGCGGATGCCGAGCGGCAGCCAGGAGAACACGCCCGGTGCGACACGCCGGACGTAACCGGCGCGGACGAGCAGGCGGTGGCTGGGTACTTCGGCGTCGGCTGGGTCCTCGCGCAGGGTGCGCAGGAACAGCGACGACATCCTGGTGATCACGACTTGTCGCTCCTCGCGGAATGCTGGTGGCGGTCCGCAAAGCGTAGTCACCCGGCGTGCCGGAACGCATCCGGGTTGGCCGCCGCTACCCTCGGCACCTGTGCTGATCCTGCTGCCACCGTCGGAGACGAAGGCAGGCGGCGGCGTCGGGTCACCGCTGGACCTGGACCGGCTGTCCTTCCCCGACCTGAACCCGGTGCGCCGCAAGCTGACCGCCGCACTGGTCGAACTGGCCGGTGACGTACCGGCCAGCCGGGCCGCGCTGGGCCTGTCCGACCGGCAGGACGCGGAGATCGACCGCAACGCCGTGCTGTTCGACTCCCCCACCATGCCCGCGCTGCACCGCTACACCGGTGTGCTCTACGACGCGTTGGACGCCGGTTCGCTGACCACGGCGGAGCGGCGTCGGGCCGGCGGGCGGCTGGCGGTCGCGTCCGCCCTGTTCGGCGTGGTGCGGGCGACCGACCCGATCCCGGCCTACCGGTGTTCCGGCGGCAGCCTGCTGCCCGGTGTCGGACCGCTGGGCGCGGTGTGGCGGCCGGCGCTGGAGCCGGTGCTCGGCGAGGTCGCCGACCTGGTGGTGGACCTGCGCTCGGGCACCTATGCCACGCTGGCCAGGTTGCCGGGCGCGGTGACCGTGCGGGTGGTTACCGACCAGGGCTTGGCGGTCAGCCATCTGAACAAGGCGCACAAGGGCCTGCTGGCCAGGGCGCTGGCGGTGGCGCCGCGCGAGCCGGGCACGGTGACCGGGCTGGTCCGGGTGGCCGCGCGGGCCGGGCTGACACTGCGCCGGACCGGTCCGGCGGCCCTGGAGCTGGTCGCCGATTAAATCGGTTGCGACGCCGGCCGGGGTGCCGCATGCTTCGCACGATCTCGATCGGAGCGCCGGTCGAGCCGGGGTAGAGGAGGTGCGTTGTGCGCATAGCCACTGTCGTGGACGTGGTTCGCACCCGTCCGCCCGCCCCGGCCGCCAGGTAGCGCTCCCGCACCTATCCGGTGGGGCGGTTCATCCCGCTTTGAGGAGCCCCCACCCGTGCGTGAGTTCGACGACGATCTCGACACCTTCCAGAAGACCAACCGCCGGCGTCGCGGCCGGCTCACCGAGCACCAGCGGGCCCAGTTGGCCGACCTGTGCGAGGACCAGGCCAGCGACGCCGACATTCCACCCCACGGCGACCGCTGGTCCACCTGGGGCAGGGCCGAGCACGGCCCGACGCCCCGGCCCGAGTGGGTGATCATCGACCTGGCCGCCGAGGACACCGAACTGGGCGTGCTGAAGACCGGCAAGGAGGCCGACGTCCACCTGCTGCGCCGGGCGATCGGCACGGCAGGCCCGTCCTGCGTGGTGGCCGCCAAGCGCTACCGCACCGCGGACCACCGGCTGTTCCACCGCGACGCGCAGTACCTCGAAGGCCGCCGGATGCGGCGGTCCAGGGAGAACCGGGCGATGGCCAGCCGGTCGTCGTTCGGCCGCAACCTGCTCGCCGAACAGTGGGCCGTCGCCGAGTTCGCGGCGCTGGGCACGCTGTGGTCGGCCGGCGTCCCGGTGCCCTACCCGGTGCAGCGCGACGGCACCGAACTGCTGATCGAGTTCGTCGGCGACGACGGCGAGGCCGCGCCGCGGCTGGCCGAGTTGCGGCCGGACGACGATGAGCTGCGCCACCTGTGGCAGCGGATGCTGGAGGTGATGGCGTCGCTGGCGCTCGTCGGCTACGCCCACGGCGACCTGTCCGCCTACAACGTGCTGATCCACGACGGCGAGCCGACGCTGATCGACCTGCCGCAGGTGGTCGACCTGGCGGCCAACCCGTCCGGACCGGACTTCCTGGCCAGGGACGTGCGGAACATCACCGGTTGGTTCGCGGCACGGGGACTGCCCGATGACGTCGTGGACCCCGACGCGGTGACGGCGATGCTGCTCGCCGAGGCCGGGTTGGCCTGACCCCGGCGAGCAGATGGGTGCCCGGCTAGTTTCCGGTCACCTCGACCCGGCGCAGCCGGTGCACCAGGGTACGTAGTTTCGGGTCGACCGCGAGTTGGTCGAAGCTCTCCCGGAGCGAGCCCTCGTACACCGGCATCGCGGCACGCAGCACCCTGGCACCCGTGTCCGTGATGCCGGTGTACACGCCGCGGCGGTCCTGCTCACACGACCGGCGTTCGGCCAGTCCCGCCCTTTCCAGCCGGGCGACCAGCCGGCTCACCGAGCTCTGGTTCAGGAACGTCACGTCGTTGAGCTCCTGCATCCGCAGCTCACCGTCGGGCGACTGCGCGAGTGCGATCAATGCCTGTAACTCGGACGTGCCGATGCCGAACCTGCGTTGCAGGGTCCGCTCCACCGATCCACCCACGCGGGCGTGCACGGCGACGAGTTGGGACCACAGAGCCGTGTCCTCGGTCGTGATCCGATCGGTGCTGGTGACACGGACCTCGTCAGTGTCCACCGCCATTGCGAGACCTCTCCTCCCACGGCACAGCGCCGCACGGGACAGAAACGGGACAGAAAACCTGTGTCGGAACCAACAAGCGTCACAGCTTTCTCCACCAACGAGGCATCCACCATCCGCCAGACTGCTGAAGAACAACGAGGCCGTTTCGCCACCGACCGTCACCAGGCGCGTCCACCCGGGGCATGCGGAAACTCGGTCGAACCTGCCGTAGACACGGCCTGCGACCGCTGTGACCGGCGGTCCGCTACACTGGGTCGCGGCACCGAGACTGGCCAGCAGCCCGTCTACCGCTCCGCTGGCGCCGGTGCCGAAGCCAATTCCCCATGGCGCGTTCCCGCGCCGGCCCGTCCTTGTGATCAGCACCGCGACAACCGCGGGGCCTCCCCGAGACGTGCCACTTCCGGAGGTCCGCACACGTTGTCCATCGCCCTGTCCAGTCCCGCCCCTGTCACCGACACCGACTCGCTTCCCTCGTTCGCCGAGCTCGGCCTGCCCGAACCGCTGCTGCGGGAGCTGTCCCGTGCCGGTCTGACCCATCCGTTCGCCATCCAGGCGGCCACCCTGCCCGACGCCCTCGCCGGGCGGGACGTGCTCGGCCGCGCCGCCACCGGTTCCGGCAAGACGCTGGCCTTCGGCCTGCCGATGCTGGCCCGGCTCGCCGAGTCCGGCAGCGCCCGGCCCAAGCGGCCGCGGGCCCTGGTGCTGGTGCCCACCCGTGAGCTGGCCGCCCAGATCGCCGACGCCCTGACGCCCTACGCCCGCGCGCTCGGCCTGTGGTGCCGGATCGTGGTCGGCGGCGCCTCGTTCACCCGTCAGGTGGACGCCCTGCGGCGTGGAGTCGACCTGCTCATCGCTACGCCCGGTCGGCTGTCCGACCACGTCCGGCAGGGCACCTGCCACCTGGACGACATCGCCATCACCGCGCTGGACGAGGCCGACCAGATGGCCGACATGGGCTTCCTGCCGCAGGTGCGGGAGATCCTCGACCTGATCGACCAGCACGGCCAGCGGCTGCTGTTCTCCGCCACGCTGGACCGGGACGTGGACAGCCTGGTCCGCCAGTATCTACACGATCCGGTGACGCACTCGGTCGCGCCCGCGGTGGCCAGCATCGCCACCATGGAGCACCACCTGCTCGTCGTGTCGGCGCAGGACAAGCCGAGCATCCTGGCCGAGGTGGCCTCCCGCGAGGGTCGGACGATCATGTTCGTCCGCACCAAGCACCACGTCGACCGGCTGGCCGAACGGCTGCGGTCGGTCGGTGTGCGGGCCGGGGCGTTGCACGGCGGCAAGGCGCAGAGCGCGCGTACCCGCATCCTGGGCGACTTCCGCGACGGCCGTACGCCGGTGCTGGTCGCCACGGACGTGGCGGCCCGTGGCATCCACGTGGACGGTGTGAGCCTCGTGGTGCACGTCGACCCGCCGGCCGACTCCAAGGACTACCTGCACCGCGCCGGCCGCACCGCGCGGGCCGGCGAGACCGGCACCGTGGTGACCCTGGTCACCCACAGCCAGCGCCGGGCCGTCCTCGGTCTGACCGCTCGGGCCGGTGTCCGGCCGGCCAGTACACAGGTCCGTCCGGGTGACGCGGAACTGAGCCGCATCACCGGTGCGCGTCGGCCCACCGGCGAGCCGGTGGTCGAGGAGGAACCGCGCCGCCGCCCGCCGCGCCCGCACCACGCGCCCGGTGCCGGCTACAACAACCGCCGCCCGAGGCCGGACCACCGTTCGTCCGACCACCGGCCGGAACACCGTCCGCGGCGTCCGCGCCGGTCTTCCTGACGGCCAGCGGGCTTCCTGACGGCTAACGGGCCACGCCCGTGGGCAACCCGGCCACCGGACCGATCACCACGATCGCCGGTGGCCGGATGCCTTCGGTCACCACGTCGTCGGCCACCTTGTCCAAAGTGGACCTGATAGCCCGCTGCGTGCGCATGGTCCCGTCCGCGACGACGGCAGCAGGCGTGTCCGGTGGCCGACCGCCGGCCAGGAGCACGTCGGCGAACGACCGGATCCGCTCCACCGCCATCAGCAGCACCAACGTGCCGCGCAGCCTGGCCAGCGCTGGCCAGTCGACGAGTGACCGGGGATCGTCCGGCGCGACGTGTCCGGACACCACGACCACTTCGTGGGCCACACCCCGGTGCGTCACCGGGACATCCGCCGCGGCCGGCACGGCGAACGCGCTGGTCACGCCGGGCACCATGGTGACCGGCACACCGGCGTCCGCGCACGCGAGCACCTCCTCGAACCCCCTGCCGAACACGTACGGGTCGCCGCCCTTGAGGCGCACCACGAATCGGCCGGCCTTCGCGTGTTCGATCAGCGTGTTGTTGATCACGTCCTGGCTGGCCGCGCGGCCGTAGGGGATCTTGGCGGCGTCCACGACGGTGACGTGTGGCGGCAGTTCGTCGAGCAGTTCGCGCGGCGCCAACCGGTCGACGACCACGACATCAGCCCTGGCCAGCAGGCGCCTGCCGCGCACGGTGATCAATTCCGGATCGCCGGGCCCGCCGCCGACCAGCGCGACGCCGGCTTGTTTCGTCGCCTGGTCGGCGACCTTGCCCTCGCGCAGCGAGTCCAACAGACCGTCCCGCACGGCGGCCGAACGCCTCGGCTGACCGCCGGCCAACACCCCGACCAGCAGGCCGTCGTGTTCGCCCACGGCGGGCGTGACCGCGGTGCCCAACGCACCGGCGTCCGCGCGGACGCAGAACACCCTGGCCCGCTCGGCATCCCCGGCCACGTGCTCGTTGACGGTGGGGTCGCTGGTGCAGGTCAGGACGTACCAGGCGTCGGCCAGGTCGCCGTCGGCGTAGGGGCGGGCGAGCCAGGTGATCTCGCCCGCGTCGGCCAGTGCTTGCACGGCGGGGGTGACGCGGGGTGAGACGACGTCGACCCGCGCGCTCGCAGCGACCAGCCGGGGCAGTCGGCGCTGGGCGACCGTGCCGCCGCCGACCACGACGACCCGGCGGCCGGCGAGGTTGAGTCCGGCCAGGTAGTGGGTGTCACCGGTCATGCGAACCTCCGTGGCCGGGGCCGTCTCCGTGGCTGGCTCCGTGGCCGTGGCCGTGGCCGTATCCGTGGCCGTATCCGTGTCCGTCTCCGTGGCCGTGGCCGTCTCCGTGGCCGTGGCCGTCTCCGTGGCTGGCTCCGTGGCTGTGGCCGTGGTCCGCCGGGTCGTTCGGGTGGTGGTGTGGGATTTGGGGTGCGTGGTGCTTGTCCTCGAAGCCGGGTAGGAGGACGCGGTGGGCGCAGGTGTCGCAGTTCATCCTGATGTCGCCGTGGAGTGCCTCGTGGTAGCGCTCCACGACCAGGTCGGCCAGGCCGTCGCAGTCGCCGATGTGGCCGGCGACGGTGACGGTCAGGTCCGGGTGGTCGGCGGCGAATGCCGTCGCCTGGGTGGTCACCCGTTGTGGCAGGACGCCGTCGAACAGGAAATACGGTGCCACTACGACGCGCCGCGCGCCCAGCAGGCGGGCCCGCGTCAGTCCTTCGGCGACGTCGGGCCGGGCGAGCGAGACGAACGCGGTCTCGACGAACGCGAAGCCGCGGGTCTCCTGCAGCAGTCGGGCCACCTTGCAGACCTCGGCGTTGGCGTCCGGATCGGTCGACCCCCTGCCCACCAGGACCACCGCGCATGTCGACCACTCATCGGTCGGCACAACTTTGGCGATCCGCTCGGCCAGTAGCGAGAGGAGGGTCGGATGCGGGCCGAGGGGGCGGCCGAAGCGGTAGGAGGTGCCGGGGTGGCGGTGCGTCTCGCGAGCCAGCGCGGCCGGGATGTCGCCCTTGGCGTGGCCGGCGGCGACGAGGACGAGAGGGATGGCGGCGAGCCGGAAGTGCCCCCGCTCGGTGAGTTCCCGCCAAGCCTCGGTGACCGCGGGCGCGGACAGTTCGATGAACCCGCCCGCCACGGCGACGCCGTCGACGGCCAGCCGTGCGCGCATGCGGTCGACGAAGCCGAGGAACTCGCCGACACCCCGCTGGTCCACGGTGCCGTGCCCCACGATCAGCAACGGCTCACGCATCGCCAACCTCCGCGCACGCACTGCCGGTCGCGCCAACGACAGCGAAGCGAACCCCGGCGACCGACGGCAACGTGAAGTCACGCATCACGGACCTCCGGGCGCCCATTGACCGCCGCCACCCACGACGGGGGCCGCGAATCCCGGCAGGCAGCGGCAAGGTGGATTCACGCATCGTCGGCCTCCGCGTACAGCAGCGCGTTCACCGCAGCCGCTGCGACGGCCGCGCCGCCGCGCTCGGTCATCGAGCTGACCGCAGGCAGGCCGGACGCCCGCAAGGCCGCTTTGGCCGCCACCGCGCCCACGAACCCCACCGGCATCCCCACCACGAGCGCCGGCCGAACCTCACCCCGGCCGGCCAACCTGATCAGCTCGGCGAGCGCGGTCGGCGCGTTGCCGATCACCCACACGGCACCATCCGGCCACCGCCTCGCAGCAGCCCGAATCCCAGCCGCCGCACGTGTCGACCCCTCACCGGCCAACTCGCCAGCCAGATCCGGCCCAACGACGCCATGCCGACCGCCAACGCCGTCCGACGCCGCGCGTGTCGTCCCTTCGGTGGTCGACTCGCCAGGCAAATCTTGCCCGACAACGGCATGCCGAGCGGCGATCCTGGCCGCGTGTGTCGTCCCCCCGATGGCCGACTCGCCAGCCAGGTTGAGCGCGACGACAGCATCCCTACTGGCCACGCCGGGCGACCCGCGTGTCGTCCCTTCAATGGCCGACTCGCTGGCCACCTCCCTGCGCCCACCAACCGCGTCGTCCGGCGCCGGGCGTGTCGTCCCTTCGGCGGTCGACTCACCAGCCACACCGAGCGACCCGCATGTCGTCCCCTTAACGGCCGACTCACCAGCCACATCCCGCCCCACAACGCCATGCCCACCGGGCACGCCGCCTGACGCCACGCGTATCGGCCCCCCGACGGCCAACTCGCCGGCAGCCGCTGGCTCTACGACGCCATGCCCACCGGGCACGCCGCCCGACGCCACGCGTGTTGGCCCCCCGGTGGTCGACTCGCCGGCCAGATCGAGCGCGACAACCGCATCCCCACCGGCCACGCCGGGCGACGCGCGTGTTGTCCTCTCAACGGCCGACTCGCCGGCTGCAACTGGCCCTACGACGCCATGCCGGCCGGGCATGCCGGTTGACGCTGTGTGCGTCGTCCGTTGGGGGGCCGACTCGCTTGCCGTGATTCGCCCGGCGACCCCGTGCGCTTTGGGCGCGTCGGCTGGGGTCGCGGGTGTCGTCCGGTCGGGGGTCGACTCGGTGGCCAGGTCTAGTGCGACTACTGCGTTTCGGCTGGTTATGCCGGCTGCCACCATGCGGACGTCTACTACTAGGGGGGCGCCTGCTCGCAGTGCTGCCTGGCCGGCGGTCAGCGTCGCCTCGTCGGCCACTATGTCGCCCGTCCAGGTGATGTCGGCCGTGGTGTGCACCACACGTTCGACCACTGCCCTGGTCAGTGGGGGCAAGCCACTTGTGTCCACTCGGGACCGCAGGATGCGGTACGACTCGACCTCTATCGGGTGCGGACGGCGCACAGCAAGACTCCTCAGCGTTCCGTCCAGCTTCCGGACGTTCGGCCGATCCTCACCCGTACGCGTGTACTCCGTCAAACAGACCGGTGGTGCGCTACCACTCCGTGGTCATCCGCACCACCCGGTGCCGGATGCGGGTGTACATGCGCCCGCACCAATCTGGGCAGTCCGTGCAGCAGCCGGTGTTCCGCGTCGTGCGCTATCGCGTGGGCGTTGACGAGACTCAAGTCACGCTCCACCACTACCGTCAGCTCTGCCAACTGGCCGTGGCCGGACCAGCGCAGGCGCAGCTCCTCCACCGCCAGCACGCCGGGAGTGTCGGCCGCCAGGTGGTCGGCTCGGGCTACCAGGGCCGGGTCGGCGGCGTCCAGCAGCCGCGCCACCACACTCCGGCCCGCGCCCACCAGCACCGCCGCGATGGCGAGCGCCACCACCAGACCGACGACCGGGTCGACCCACCACCAGCCCAGCGCCGATCCACCCGCCGCGACCAGCACGGACAGTGACGTGAACCCGTCCGTCCGGGCGTGCAGACCATCGGCCACCAGCGCCGCCGAGCCGATCCGCCGACCGGTGGCGATCCGCCAGCGTGCCGCTACCTCGTTGCCCACGAACCCGATCACCGCCGCCGCGGCCAGCACCGGGAGCTGCCGCACCTCCTGCGGTTCGGCGAACCGTCGCACCGACTCCACCAGCGCCAACGCCGACGACACCGCCACGACCGCCAGGACCAGCAGGCCCGCGAAGTCCTCCGCGCGGCCGTAGCCGTAGGTGAACCGTGAGTTGGCCGCTCGGCGGCCGAGTCGGAATGCCACCGCGAGCGGGATCGCCGTGCACGCGTCGGCGAGGTTGTGCAGCGTGTCGGACAGCAGCGCGACCGACCCGGTGAGCCACACCACGACCGCCTGCACGACCGCCGTCAACAGCAGCACGGCGAACGAACCCCACAGCGCGCGCATGCCGTCGCGGCTGCTGGTCAGCCGGTCGTCCATCCGGTCGGCGGCGTCATGGCTGTGCGGACGCCAGCGGAACCGCCCGTGCCCATGTCCGTGACCGTGCTCATGGCCGTGACCCTGTCCGTGACCGTGACCTTGCTCATGACCGTGCTCATGGCCGTGTGCCATGCCACACAGGCTACCCAGATTTCGTCCATTATGGACTATTGCCAGAAGTTACCTACTGCCAAGCTACTGCGACAGTTCCGGCAGCCACTGGTACCCACGGGGCGTCACCATCCGGCCCGCGGCCATCCTGGTCTGCGACGACCCCACCACGACGGTCGTCAGCATGTCCACGTCGGTGACATCGAAATCGGCCACCGTCGCACACCACACCCGCTGGCCGCCCCGGCTCGCCTGCCGCACCGCACCCACCGGCGTGTCGGCCGGCCGGTGGGCGGCCAACAGAGAGAGCGCCTCCCGCAACTGCCAGTCCCGGCCGGCCGAGCGCGGGTTGTAGAAGCAGACGACGAAATCACCCTCGGCCGCCGCCCGGATCCGGCGCTCGATCACCGGCCACGGCGTGTGCAGGTCGGACAGGCTGATCAACACGTGGTCGTGGCCCAGCGGCGCGCCGAGCAGGGCCGACGCGGCCAGTGCCGCCGTCACTCCCGGCACGCCGACCACCTCGACGTCGGCCGGGCACTGCTCCAATGCCGGGCTGGCCATCGCGTAGACACCGGCGTCACCGGAGCCGATCAGCGCCACGGCCCGGCCGGCCGACGCAAGCTCGACCGCCTCGGTGGCTCTGGCCTCCTCGTCGCCCAGCGCGCTGGCCCGGATCTCGGTGCCCGGCCGCAACAGGTGTCGCACCTGGTCGACGTACGCGTCCAGCCCGACCACCACGGCCGCCCGCCGCAGTTCCGCCACCGCCCTCGGTGTCCGGAGATCGGCGGCACCCGGACCGAGCCCGACGACCGCCAGCCTGCCGCGCGGCCGGATTCGTGCGGCCGCCACGGTCACGTTGCCCGCCTTGATCTTCTGCACCACGAGGTCGACCGGACCGCCGTCGGCCAACTCCGTGGCAGCCCGCAGCGCGGCCGCTTCGGCCACACTCGGCGTGCCGACCGCCGCCGAGACCACGTCGCTCGGGTTGGGCACGTCGACCTCGGCCAGCACGTCGGACGGGTAGCCGCGCAGGACCGGTTCGTCGCGCCAGTGCCAGAAAGCCCAGTCGGTGACCGCGTCGCGGATACCCGGTTCGTCGGTCTTGCGGTCGACCGTGGCGAATGCCCGCACCGCGTGCAGGTCGATGCCGTGCTCGGTCTCCAGCCGCGCGAGCGCCGCGTTGACCGCGTCGACCGGCACCCCGGATGCCGAGCCGATGCCGACCACGATGGTGTGCGGGACGAGACGCAGGGCCTGGTCGCCCGCCTCGGCGTCGGGTAGGCGGTCGTCGATCACGATCGTCCAGTCGGCGCCCGCCGCGTCGGGCCGGACGTTGGCCGGGAGCGCGGGCAGCGGCCAGCCGATCGGGTTGTGCAGCCGCACAGGTTCGCCGTTCAGCACGGCCACGCCGCACGCGGCCAGGTCACCGTCGACCGTGGCGCCGAGCATGGTGACCAGCTCGTCCAGCGGGGTGGTGCCCGTCGAGTCGGATGCCGTGGTGACGACCGGCGTGCACCCCAACACCTCCGCGACCCGCTCGGCGAGCTCGTTCGCGCCGCCGCCGTGACCGCCGGCGAGCGCGACCGCGAACCGCAGCGCCTCGTCGACGCACACCACGCCGGGGTCGGTTGCCTTGTCCGCCAACAAAGGCGCGATCAACCGCACCGTCGCGCCGCTGGCCAGGAAGAACACTGCACCGGTCAGATCCGGCCAGCTCCGCCGCAGCGCCGGCCCGATCGGTCCGTCCATCAGCGCGGCATCCGGTCCCAGTGCCTGGGCCAGCTCGGACGCCGCCCGGCGGCCCGCCGCCGTGACCGCGAACAGACCGATCACCGAGTGCCCCAGAGCAGCAGGACCGGGTTGGTGCCGGTGAGCCTGCTGGATCCGCCGGGCAGGTCGACCAGCCGGGCGGCCGTCAACTGGCAGCCCTCCACCTGGTAGCCGCCGGCCCGCAGCGCGTCCCTGCTCAGCGCGACCCGGTCCAGCGACGCCAGCGCCACCACGATCCGCGCCGCACCCGCGTCCGCGCACGCCCGCACCACGTTCGGCCCGCCACCGCCGACGAACACGGCGTCCGGCCTCGGCAGGTCGGCCAACGCCGAGGGCGCCTCACCGTCGACCAGCCGAACGTCGACGCCGTACCGGCCGGCGTTGGCCACGATCCGCACGCACTGGCCCGGATCCCGCTCCACCGCGATGACCGCCGCGCCCAGCCGCCCGCACTCCACGCCCATCGCGCCCGAACCCGCGCCCACGTCCCACACCAGCGTGCCGGGCCGGGGCGCCAGCCTGGCCAGCGCGAGCGCCCGCACCTCGGCCTTGGTCACCATGCCGTCCCGGTGCGCGAACTCGTCCTCACCCAGCGCCCAGCCGTTCTCCGGCGGCACGCCCAACCCGCCCGCCACCCACGACCGCTCCGCGACCGGCTCGGACTCGGGCAGGCACAGCACCACGTTCGGGTCGCGCCACTGCCGGCCGGCCGCCGCCGTTGCCTCCACAGTGGACACTTGCTCGTCCGGTCCGCCGAGGTCCTCGGCGACGACGAGGTTGCGCCGCCAGCCACGCAGGCCGGCGCCCAGCTCGGCAGGTCCGGCGCCCGGGCCGGTCAGCACGACGACCGGCCGGTGGGTCCGGCAGACGTTGAGAGCGGGGCCGATGTCCCTGCCGTGGGCACTGACCACGGTCACGTCGTCCCACGGCCGGCCGGCCAGCGCGGTGATCCGCTGCACGCTGGACAGCGCGGGCAGCACACTCACCGCGATGCCGGCAGCACGTAACGAGCGCAGGATGCCGAAGAAGCCGGGGTCACCGGAGGCGAGCACGACGGCGTCGAGCGGCGCCTTGTCACCGGCGTACTCGGGCAGTTGGCGCAGCGCGTCGTCCAGCGGGCCGAGTTCGACGGTCCGGGTGGCGCCGGGGGCCAGACGGGCGAGGTGCCGCCGCCCGCCGACCACGAGACTGGCCTTGGCGACCAGTTCCGCACCGCCGGGGGCGAGCGTGCCGCCGTCGACCCCGATGACCGTCACCGTCATACCGCGCCTCCCGGCTCAAGTCGTCCATAGTGGACTAAGATTGGCCTGCCTTCCGGCCCTGGCTGCCCGCGACCTTGCGCCCGTTCCCGGTGCGCTTCGCCGGAGCCTTGCGCGGCTTCGGCTTGCCGTCGCCCTTCGGCGCGGGCTTGGGCGCCGGCTTCGGAGCGGGCGCGACCGGCTCGGGCGATGGCGACGGCACAGCCGCCGATGCCGGTGCCGGTGCCGGTTCGCCTTCGAAGGAGAACGTCTCCTGATCGGCCGGTACCGGCTTGACCGGCCGGGGCGCGTCCACCGGCTTGGCCCGGTTGGTGGAGCGCGCGGTCTCCTGCCAGCCGTTCACCGCCGACCACGCGGCTGCCGACGCCGGCTGACCACCGCCGGTCCAGTGGGTCGCGCCGATCCGCGCGGCCACCCAGCCGCTACGACTGGCCTGCAGCGGCCAGCCTGCAGCCTTGGGGCGGCCACCCTGCTCGTCGTCCGGGTCGGTGACGGCACGCAGCGCGCGGCGGGCCGTGGGGTCGGCCTTGCGGTAGGTGTGGAAGTGGCCGGCGTGGTACAGGTGCGAGCGGGTGCCCTCGGCGCGCAATGCCTTGCCCACCAGGAAAAGCGTGTGCCGCCAGAGCTTGTGCTGCTTCACCGTGGCCTCCAGCTCACCGACGGTGGTGTGCAGCACCAGCTCGTCCGGCCACGTCACCTTGTAGGCGATGACGACCGGGGTGTCGTCCGAGTAGCCGCCGGCCCGCAGCTCGTCCACCAGCTGACCGCTGCGCGCGGCGGACAGGAAGATCGCCATCGTGGTGCCGTGCTTGGCGAACTCGCGGATGTGTTCGCCGTCCGGCATGGGCGTCTTGCCGCCCTCCAGCCGGGTCAGGATCAGCGACTGCGCCACCTCGGGCACGGTCAGCTCCCGGCCGGCCACAGCCGCGGCGGCCGAGAAAGCGGACACGCCGGGCACGATCTCGACGTCCAGCCCGAGCTTGACGCAGGCGTCGTACTGCTCCTGGACCGCGCCCCACAGCGACGGGTCGCCCGAGTGCACGCGGGCCACCCGCAGGCCCTCGCGTGATGCCCTGCGGTAGACCTCGACGACGTCGTCGTGGGTGATGAGCGAGGAGTCGATCAGTTCGGCGTCCGACCGTGCGTGGTCGCGCACGCACTCCGGGTCGACGAGGCTGGCCGCCCACACCACGGCATCCGCCTCGGCGATCCGCTTCGCGCCGCGCAGCGTGATCAGGTCGGCGGCGCCGGGGCCCGCGCCGATGAAGGAAACCCGACCCGATGTCATAGCTGCTCTCCTCTGCCTCCGCGCGACGGCAGCACCACCACCGTCGACAGGTACGGCCCGCCCGCGTCGTCCGAAGTTTCCACTTCGGACAGTGGCATGACCCGTTGGTCCGTGGTGCCGAGATGCTCGGTGTACACCGCCCGGTCCAGCGCACCGGCCAGCTCGATCACCTCGCGCAACTCCCGCAACCGTCGCCCGCCCTTGTAGGCGACGACCGTACCGTGCCGGTCGAGCGCTTCCCGCACGGTGGTCACGTCCCGCGTCACCGGCAGCACGGTGAGTTGTTCCCCGCCTTCCACCAAGGTCACGCCGGCCGCGCTGGCCGCCGCCTGCATCGCCGTGATCCCCGGCACGGTCGCCACGATCAGGTGAGGGACGAGGGTGCGGACGGTGGCGGCGAGGTAGCCGAACGTCGAGTACACGTTCGGGTCACCGATGGTCGCGAACGCCGCCGTGCCACCGTGTTCGGTGAGATGTGCGGCCACCCGTTCGGCCGCCGCGTCCCAGTGTTCCCGGCGCCGCCGTTGTGGTCCGGTGACCGGATCGGACAGTGCGAACACCAGCCGTTCCACCCGTCCGTCACCCAGATGCGCGCGGACGACGGCCTCGGCGCGACCTTCCTCGGTGGGTGCGATGACGGGCACGAACACCCGGCCGGCGTCGGTCAGTTCGCGAAGTCCGGCCAGGGTCAGCAGTTCCGGGTCGCCGGGACCGACGCCGACGCCGACCAGTCGGGGTGTCATGGGCGGCCTCCGGCGGCGTGGACGAGCCGGGCCGTGGTCTCCGGGTGGCCGGCCGGGTGGGTGTGCAGGTAGGAGGCGTGCACGTTACCGGTGACGAAGCCTTCCCGGATCGGGTGACCGTCGTGGTCACGCCAGTGCCACGCGGGTTCCCCGCGACCGGCGCCGGTGATGCTGGTGCGGTGGAACTCGTGGCCGGTGCGGCGTTCGCCGACGCGGTGCGTGACGGAGTCGGTGGCGGCCACGGCGTCGCGGTAGCCGAGGGTGAGCGCGGGCGCCAGGTCCGCCGTACCGGGCAGCACCCCGCACATCGGCCGGCCGCGCAGTTCATCCAGCAGGTAGAGCAGGCCGCCGCACTCGGCCTGCACGATGCCACCCGAACGAGCGAATTCGGCCACGGCGTCCCGCATTCGGGTGTTGGCCGACAGTGCCTCGGTGTGTTGTTCGGGGAACCCGCCGGGCAGCAGCAGCGCGGCGACACCGGTCGGCAGCGGCTCGTCCCGCACCGGGTCGAGGGTCACCACGTCGGCGCCCGCGGCGGTGAGCAGTTCACCGTGTTCCGCGTAGCCGAAGGTGAAAGCGGGCCCGCCGGCCACCGCGACGACCGGCCGACCCGGTCCGGCACCGCCCACCTCGGTGACCGGATCCCACGGCGACCACGGCGCGGGCCCGGCCGTCGCCGCGAGCCGGAGAACCGCGTCAAGATCAACCGATCGAGTGATCAGGTCGGCCATCGCGGCGACCGCGTGCCGCGCCGGCTCGCCGTGTTCGACGGCCGGCACCAGACCGAGATGCCGGGACGGCAGCGCTACCTCCGCACCCCGGGGCACCGCGCCCAGCACCGGCAGGCCGATCTCCGCACACGCCTCGCGCAACACCTGCTCGTGCCGGGCCGACCCGACCTGGTTGAGCACCACGGCGGCCAGCCGCACGGTCGGGTCGTAGCCGCGGAAACCGTGCAGCAGTGCGGCAAGGCTCCGGCCCTGACCACGCGCGTCCACCACCAGCACCACGGGCGCGTCCAGGAGTTGGGCAACGTGCGCCGTTGATCCGGCAGGCGAATCCGCTCGACCGTCGAACAGCCCCATCACGCCCTCGACCACCGCGATCTCGGCACCGGCCGCGCCGTGCGCGAACAGCGGGCCGATCCGCGACTCGCCCACCAGCACCGGATCCAGGTTCCGACCCGGCCGGCCGGCGGCCATGCCGTGGTAGCCGGGATCGATGTAGTCCGGCCCCACCTTGAACGGCGCCACCCGGTGACCCTGCACCCGCAGGGCCGCGAGGAGACCGGTGGCCACCGTGGTCTTCCCGCTGCCCGACGCGGGCGCCGCGATCACCAGCCGAGGCGTGCTCACCACTCGATCCCCCGCTGGCCCTTCTGGCCGGTGTCCATCGGATGTTTGATCTTGGTGGTCTCCATGACCAGGTCGGCCGCGTCGACCAGGGCGGCGGGCGCGTTGCGGCCGGTGATCACCACGTGCTGGTGGCCGGGCCGCGCGGCCAGTGCCGCCACCACCTCGTCGACATCGACCCAGCCCCAGTGCAGCGGATACGTGAACTCGTCCAGGACGTAGAGCCCGTGCCGCTCCTCGATCAGGCGTCGCTGGATCTCCCGCCAGCCCTCCAGCGCGGCGGCCGCGTGGTCCTCATCGGTGCCGTGTTTGCGGGTCCAGGACCAGCCCTCGCCCATCTTGTGCCATTCCACCGGTCCGCCCTCGCCGGTGGTCTCGTGCACCCGGCCCAGCGCTCGGAATGCCGACTCCTCGCCGACTTTCCACTTGGCCGACTTGACGAACTGGAACACGCCGATCGACCAGCCCTGGTGCCAGCCGCGCAGCGCCAGTCCGAACGCGGCAGTCGACTTTCCCTTCATGGTCCCGGTGTGCACGATCACCAGTGGCCGGTTGCGGCGCTGCCGGGTGGTCAGCCCGTCGGCCGGCACCACGTCCGGTTTTCCTTGTGGCACAACGACCTCCCTGCAAGCTCAAGCCGCGCGGACCACGCCGGCGACCTGGTCGGCGGACAGTTGGGCCAAGGTCAGGCACGGTCCGCCGAGCGCGTCGGCCAGCCGCGCGGCCAGGCCAAGGCGTACCGGGCCGTGCTCGCAGTCGACGGTGATCGACGCGACGCCGTCGGCGGCCAGTCGACCGGCGGCACGCAGCGCGTCGGCGACCGGTTCGCCACCGGCTCCGGTGGCGGTGGCCCGCCCGTCGGTGAGCACGATCAGCAACGCCCGCCGCCGAGGATCGCGCAACCGCTCGGCGGCCAGGACCCTGCGGGTGAGCAGCAGGCCGTCGGCCAGTGGTGTCCGGCCGCCGGTGGCGAGCCTGCGCAGCCTGCGGGCGGCCGCGTCCACCGACGACGTGGGCGGCAGCGCCACCTCCGCGCCCGCACCGCGGAACGTGATCACGCCGACCTTGTCCCGCCGCTGGTAGGCGTCGGACAGCAGCGACAGCACCGCCCCGGTCACCGCGGACATCCGCGCCCGCGCGGCCATCGAGCCCGACGCGTCGACCGCGAACAGCACCAGGTTGCCCTCGCGACCTTCGCGCACGGCGCGCCGCACGTCGCCGGCCACCACGCGCAGCCCGGTGCCGATCCGGTGGTGCGCGGCGGCCGCGGTGATCGTGCCGATCAGGTGCAGGCCCGCGCCATCCGGCGCGCCCGGGTCCGCGGCCCGGACCACCCGGCCGAACCCGGCCCGAGCCCGCGACCGCCTGCCCGGTGCGCCCTCGCCGATGCCGGGCACCTGGAGCAGCCGGGCGCGGAACGACGATGACGGCGTGGCGGGCGGCCGTTCCGGTGCGACGGCCGACCGGCCGTCGGTCGACCCGTCGGCGGTCTCCTCGGTGTCGCTGGTGCCACCGCCGGGATCATCCGGTGGCTCCGGTGGTTCGCCGTCCACCTCGTCGGCGGCCGACCGCAGTGCGTCGGACAGTTGTTCCTCGGACAGTTCGGGCTCGTCGAAGGGGTCCCGGCGGCGGCGGTGCGGCAGCGCCAACCGGACCGCGATGGCCACGTCGTCCTCGGTGACCGCCGTCGCCTGCCGCCAGGCGGCGTGCGCCACGGCGGTGCGGGCCACGACGAGGTCGGCACGCATGCCGTCCACCTCCATCGCCGCGCACACGGCGGCGATGCGGCGCACCTCGGTGTCCGGCAACACCACGGTCGGCAGGGCCGCGCGGGCACGGACGATCCGGTCGGCCAGGTCGCGGTCGCGAGTCGACCATTGAGCGGCGAACTCGACCGGATCAGCCTCGTAGGCCAGCCGCCTGCGGATCACCTCGGCCCGCGCCGACACGTCCCGGTCCGCGGCGACCCGCACGGTGAGGCCGAACCGGTCCAGCAGTTGCGGCCGCAGCTCACCCTCTTCCGGGTTCATCGTGCCGACCAGCAGGAACGTGGCCGCGTGCGACACGGACACGGTATCCCGCTCGACATGGGCCCTGCCCATCGCGGCGGCGTCCAGCAGGAGGTCGACGAGGTGGTCGTGCAGCAGGTTGACCTCGTCCACGTAGAGGACACCGCGGTGGGCGCCGGCGAGCAGGCCGGGTTGGTAGGCGCGGATGCCCTCGGTGAGGGCGCGTTCCAGGTCCAGCGAACCGATCACCCGGTCCTCGGTGGCGCCGACCGGCAGTTCCACCAGCCGGGCCGGCCGGGTGTGGGCGGCGCGGTCGTGCGGCGCGTCCGGGCAGTGCGGGTCGGGTGCCACCGGGTCACAGGCGAACCGGCAGCCGTCGACGACGGCGACATCGGGCAGCAGGCCGGCCAGGGCGCGCACCACGGTGGACTTGGCGGTGCCCTTCTCACCGCGCACCAGCACGCCACCGATGGCGGGGTGCACGGCGTTGAGCAACAGGGCCAGGCGCAGGTCGTCATGGCCGACGACGGCGGAGAACGGGAAACCGGTGTTCACGGCGGAACCACGGTCCTTTCTCGGGTGTCCACGCCCGGGTCAGGTGGCGGGTGCGGGCGGGCCGCACCCGAGCGTGGGCCGAGTGTCCTGGCTCCCGGATCGCGGTGGTCCGCCTGCCTTCCCGGGACGGGTCCCGGTGGCACCGCGTGGCGGCCCACTCCCCGGTGACAGTGGCGGGACCGCGCCGGATTCGCACCGGCTTCCTCGCGCACCCTCGCTCTGGGTCGCCCGCATCGTCGCATCCCGACGCCACGCGGACCAAGCGTGCGGCCGGGTTACTGCCGGCCTCAGTCCTATGCTGCCCCGCGTGAGCACGTCGGTCAGCGTTGGTCAGGCCCCGAGGGTGGCACCGGAGCACGTGTTCGACTGGGTCGACGCGCACGCCGAGGAACGCCGGGCGGCGGGGCTGAAGCGCCAGCTCAGCCCGCGACCCGCGAACGCCGACGTGCTCGACCTGGCCGGCAACGACTACCTGGGCCTGACCAGGGACAAGCGGGTCACCGGTGCGGCGGCGGCCGCCGCACTGCGCTGGGGTGCCGGGTCGACGGGTTCCCGCCTGGTCACCGGGTCGACCGAGCTGCACACCGAACTGGAACTGGAACTCGCGTCGTTCCTCGGCGCGCAGGCCGCGCTGGTGTTCGGCTCCGGCTACGCGGCGAACCTGGCGGCGATGACGTCGCTGTCCGGGCAGCAGTCCGCGATCGTCGCCGACCAGCACATTCACGCCTCGCTCATCGACGGCTGCCGGCTGGCCAAGGCCGAACTGGCGGTCGTCGGCCACGCCGACCCGGCGGGCGTGGCGCGGGCGCTGGCCAGCCGGACCCGGCCGAGGGCGATCGTGGTCACCGACTCGGTGTTCTCGGTGGACGGCGATCTGGCGCCGCTGCCCGAACTGGCCGCGGCCTGCCGGGAGCACGGCGCGGCGCTGGTGGTGGACGACGCGCACGGCCTGGGCGTACTCGGCGAAGGCGGCCGGGGCGGTGTCGCGGCGGCCGGGTTGCAGGGTGCGCCGGACGTGGTGACCACGATCACGCTGTCCAAGTCGTTGGGTGCCCAGGGCGGTGCGGTCGTCGGGCCGCGCCGGGTGATCCACCACCTGGTCGACTCGGCCCGCAGCTTCATCTTCGACACCGGCCTGGCCCCGGCGAGCGTGGCGGCGGCGCTGACCGCGCTGCGGGTGCTGCGCGCCGAGCCGGAGCGCAGTGCGCGGGTGCTGGCCAACGCCACCGAACTGGCCGACCGGTTGCAGGCGGCCGGCCTGCGGACGTGCACGCCGAGCGCGGCCGTGGTGTCGGTGCGGGCGCCGTCGCCGGACGAGGCGCTGGGGTGGTCGCAGCGGTGTCGCGAGGCGGGTGTGGTCGTCGGCTGCTTCCGGCCGCCGTCGGTGCCGGACAAGGTGTCCCGCCTCCGCCTGACCGCCCGCGCCGACCTGTCGCCGACGGATCTGGACCGGGCGGTCGACGTGATCACGCGGACGGCGCCGGCCGCCGCATCGTGATGTGCGGGATGCCGTCCTCCACGAACTCGTCGCCCACCGGCCGGTAGCCGAAGCCCTCGTACAGCCCGGCCACCTGGACCTGGGCGTCCAGCACGGACTCGGCGTCGCCGATGTCGGCCAGCACCGCCTCCATCAGCCGCCGTGACAACCCCCGCCCGCGTGCGTCCTTGGCCGTGCAGACCCGCCCGATCCGGTAACTGCCGTCCGGCTCGGTCAACAGCCGCAGGTAGGCCGCCGGCAGCTCGGGGTCCGTGTCCGACGAGATCCAGAAATGCCGCGTGCTGTGCTCGAGATCACGCCCGTCCAGCTCCGGATACGGGCAGTCCTGCTCGATGACGAACACGTCGACCCGCAGCCGCAGCAGGGCGTAGAGCCGCTCGGGCGTCAGATCGGCGGCCCATTCGCGGTGCAGCAGGGTGGACACGGGGTAGGCACTCATCCCCCGTGGATAGCACACGCGGTAGCCGGCAACATCCGTCAGGCAGCCACGTTGGCACGGCTAGGCCGACGGCACGTCCTCGTCGTCCTCCGGCCTGGTGCCGAAGCGGCGCCACACCTTGCCGGCCCGGTCGGTGATGACGCCGCCGACGTCGCTGAGGACCTTGGCCAGCGGGTCGGTCGAGCCGGTCACCGTGTCGCGATAGGAGCGGGCCGCGTCGCGGAGGTCCTGGCTCCAGGTGGACGCGGTGGGTTGGTCGTCGCGGCGGGCGTAGTCGCCGGACAGGATCGCCCGGTAGTCCTCGGACGCGGCCCATTTCTGGAGTTCGGCGGCTCGCACGACGGCCAGCGGATGGGACAGGTCAACGGTGTTGAGCAGCTTCAGGACGCTGTCCCGGATGTCGCCCTCGGCCTCGTAGTCGGCGGCCTGGCGCAGGAACTCGGTCGTGTCGATGTCGTCCGGCGAGTTCGCACCGGCGATGAGCATGTGCATCCGCAGCGCCGCCGCCGGGTCCTGGGAGCAGAGCAGGCCGGCGCGGTCCGCGGACAGCTCGGCCTTGCGGTACCACTCCATGAGCGCCGCGATCACCGCCCGCAGGCCCCAGTACCCGCCGGGCAGCCACGACACCCCGTTGAGCATCCGCAGCAGCCGGAACAGCATCGTCCGGTAGAGCGCGTGGCCGGACAGCACGTGCCCGAGTTCGTGCCCGATGACGTTGCGCAGCGCGTCGATGTCGGCCGCCTGCACCAGACCGCTGGTCACCACGATGAACGGCCGGTCGATGCCGATCGCCATCGAGTTGGTGTCCGGGTCGCGGGTCACGAACAGCTCCGGCACCGGGTCGATGTCCAGGATCGCGGCGCACTCGGCACGCAGCTCGTGCAGCCTCGGGTACTGCTTCGGCCCGACCCGGACGGCAGACGCGAGGTGCAGCAGCCGCTCGCCGCGCTCGGTGAACGCCCCGGCCACCGCCTTCAGCACCACCGGAAATCCGGGTACCGACCGCAAGGTGGCCAGTGCTCCCCGGTCCGCCGGGTGCTCGTACGCCCTGGGGCTGATGCCGGGGAAACGCACCCGTGACGTGCTCCGCAGGATCTCGGCGCCGGAGGAGTCCATGCCGCCAGGCTATCCCTCCAGTTCGCCCTCAAGATCCAGATAGACGGACCGCAGCTGATCCAGCGTGTCCTCGGCCGGCTCGGCCCACAGGCCCCGGTCGGCCGCCTCCAGCAGCCGTTCCGCCACCCCGCGCAAGGCCCACGGGTTGGACTGGCGCATGAAGTCGCGCACCTCGTCGTCGAACACGTAACTGTGCGCCAGCTGCTCGTACATCCAGTCCTCGACGACGCCAGCGGTGGCGTCGAAACCGAACAAATAGTCCACGGTGGCACCGATTTCGAAGGCGCCCTTGTACCCGTGCCGGCGCATCGCGGCGATCCAGCGCGGGTTGACCACCCTGGCGCGGAACACCCGCGTGGTCTCCTCGGCGAGGCTGCGGGTCCGCACGGCGTGCGGCACCGCCGAGTCGCCGACATACGCGGCCGGGTTCGTTCCGGTGAGCGACCGCACCATGGCGACCATGCCGCCGTGGTACTGGAAATAGTCGTCCGAATCGGCGATGTCGTGTTCTCTGGTGTCCACGTTCTTGGCCGCCACCTGGATAAGGCGGAACGCGTTCTCCATGTCGTCGCGGGCCGGCCGGCCGTCCAGCCCGGCACCGTAGGCGTACCCGCCCCACGTGGCGTACACCTCGGCGAGATCGCTGTCGTCGCGCCAGTTCCTGGCGTCGATCAGCGGCAGCAACCCGGCTCCGTACGCGCCCGGTTTCGAGCCGAAGATCCTGGTGCTGGCCCGGCGGGTGTCGCCGTGGGCGGTCAGGTCGGCCCGGTAGTGGGCGGCGACGAAGTTGTCCGCGTCCGGCTCGTCCAGCCTCGCGATCGCCTGGATTGCGTCGTCCAGCAGCGTCACCACGTGCGGGAACGCGTCCCGGAAGAACCCGGAGATCCGCACCACCACGTCGATCCTGGGCCTGCCCAGGTCGGCCGACGGCACGATCTCGAAACCGGTGACCCGCCGGGACGCGTCGTCCCAGCGCGGTCGGGTACCCAACAGCCACAGCAGTTCCGCGATGTCGTCGCCCTGGGTGCGCATCGCCGACGTGCCCCACACGGTCAACCCCACGCTGCGCGGCCATTCCCCGGTGTCGGCGCGATGCCGGGCGATCAGCGAGTCGGCCAGTGCGCTGCCGGTGTCGAACGCGTTGCGCGACGGGATGGCCTTCGGGTCGACGGAGTAGAAGTTGCGACCGGTGGGCAGCACGGACACCAGGCCGCGGGTCGGCGAACCGGACGGCCCCGGCGGCACGAACCGGCCGTCCAGCGCACGCAACACGTTGCCGATCTCGTCCGTGGTGCGGGCCAGCCGAGGCACCACCTCGGCACACGCGAACCGCACCACGGCCGCCACATCCGGCGCGTCCTCGCCCAGGACGTCGGCCACCACGCCGGTGACCGCGCCGGTCGACCACTCGGCGGCCGACACACCGGTGACCAGCGACCGGGCCAGCGACTCCAACAGGTCCACGACGTCGGCGCCGCTGCGGGCGGGGCCCTCGGCGAGAGCGGTCAGCGCGTCCGGAACCTTCGCCGCCGTACCGGGGGCGGCCAGCAGCTCCTGCTCATCCAGTCCGAAATGGACGGCGAGAGCGGCGCGCAGGCCGGGCAACGCGCCGACCGTACCGCCGAACACCTGCCGCGCCCGCAGCACGGCCAGCACGTCGTTGACGAGTTCGTCACCGGCCGGCGCGCGGCCCAGGATGTGCAGGCCGTCGCGGATCTGGACGTCCTTGATCTCGCACAGGTAGCCGTCCACGTGCAGCACGAAGTCGTCGAACTCGTCGGCGTCCGGCTGCTGCTCGAGGTGCAGGTCGTGGTGCAGCTGGGCCTTCGTGATCAGTTCCCACACCTGTGCCCGCACCACGGGGAGTTTGTCCGGGTCCAGCGCGGCGACCGTGGCGTACTCGTCCAGCATCTGCTCCAGCTTGGCCAGGTCGCCGTAGGTGTCTGCGCGGGCCATCGGCGGGATCAGATGGTCGACGACCACGGCGTGACCGCGCCGCTTGGCCTGGGTGCCTTCGCCGGGGTCGTTCACGATGAACGGGTACACCAGCGGCAGGTCGCCCAGCACCGCGTCCGGCGCCGAGTCGGCGGACAGGCCGAGTCCCTTGCCGGGCAACCATTCCAGCGTGCCGTGCTTGCCGAGGTGCAGCACGGCGTGCACGCCGAACTCGCGGTCCAGCCAGCGGTAGGCGGCCAGGTACTGGTGACTGGGCGGCAGGTCCGGGTCGTGGTAGATGGCGATCGGGTTCTCCCCGAATCCGCGTGGCGGCTGGATCATCAGCACCACGTTGCCGAACCGCAGTGCGGCCACATAGATCTCGCCGTTGTCGACGTACAGCTCACCGGGCGGCGCGCCCCAGTGCTCGGTCATCCGGGAGCGCAACGGTTCGGGCAGTTCGTCGAACCAGTCCCGGTAGCGGGCGGCCGGCACCCGGATGGCCGCCTGGCCCATCTGTTCCTCGGTGAGCCACTCCACGTCGTGGCCGCCCGCCGCGATCAGCGAGTGCACCAGCGTGTCGCCGTCGACCGTCGACGGGTCGAGGTCGCCGAGGTCGTAACCCTGCTCGACGAGCGCCGCGAACAGCGCCACGGCCGACGCCGGGGTGTCCAGGCCGACGGCGTTGCCGACCCTGGAGTGCTTGGTGGGGTACGACGAGAGCACCACGGCCAGCCGGCGCCGCTCCGGCGGGACGTGCCGCAGCCGGGCCAGCCGGGTGGCGGTGCCGGCCAGCCGTGCGGCCCGTTCCGGGTCGGCGACGTACACCGGGATGCCGTCGGCACCGGTTTCCTTGAACGAGAACGGAACCCCGATCAGCCGCCCGTCGAACTCCGGGATGGCCACCTGCATCCCGGCGTCCATCGGGGTGAGCGCCGCGTCGGAGGCCGCCCAGGTGTCCCGCGACGACGTGAGCACCAGGCCCTGCAGCACCGGAACGTCCAACTCGGCCAGCGCGCCCGCGTCCCAGGAGTCCTCGGCGGCACCCGCGGGCGCCGCCACCGTGCCACCGGCGGCCAGGACGGTGGCGACCAGCGCGTCGCACGGCGCGAGCAGCGCCCGCAGTTCGGCCGCGGTCTCGGCGGGCAGGGAGCGCAGCGAACCGCAGAACACCGGTACGGCGTTGGCGCCGGCGGACTCGACGGCGTCGGCGAGCGCGTCCACGAACGCCGTGTTGCCGGCCAGTTCGTGGGCCCGGTAGAAGACGATGCCGACCGTGGGCCGCTCCGGGTCGTAGGGCCGCTCGCCGTGCCGGCCGTACAGCGGCGTACTCACCGGCGGCGCGAAACCCTCGCCGGTGAGCAGGATCGTGTCGGACAGGAACGCGGCCAGCTCGCGCAGGTTGGCGGGACCGCCCTCGACCAGGTAGGCAAGCGTTTGGGCGGCCACGCCCGCCGGGACCGTCGACTGCGCCATCAACTCGGCGTCCGGCGTGGCCTCGCCGCCGACACACACCAGCGGCACACCGGACCGGCGCAGTTCGGTGACACCCTCCGCCCAGGCCCGCAGCCCGCCGAGCAGCCGCACCACGACGACCGCGACCCCGTAGAGCAGGGCCGGCAGGTCGGCGACGGGCAGCCGGGCCGGGTTGGCCACGCGGTAGCCGGCCGCGCGAGCGGCCAGCAGATCAGTGTCCGCTGTGGACAGCAGAAGTACGGTCGGCACGCCTCATGCTAGCTGTCCGATTTGCGCCCGACCCCTGCGAAACCGGTCACCCTGCCGTTCAGCTCGCCGAGGGTGGTGCCGGTCTCCGGCCGCCAGTCCCACATGTGGACGACGCCCGGCGGGAGCACGTCCAGACCGGCGAAGAATGTCGCGAACTCGGCCTTCGTCCGGTAGTGGAACGGCGTCTCGGTGCGGTTGTACATCACGCTCGCCGCGGCCGCGCCCGCCGCCCGCTCCTGGGTCAGTTCGTCGCGGGACGGATGGGACATCGCGACGTGGCTGCCCGGCGCCATGCGGTCGGTGTAGCCGCGGATCATGCCGACCGGATCGTCGTCGTCGGTCACGTACTGCAACACGCCCGCGATGATCAGACCGATCGGCCGGGACCGGTCCAGCAGCGCCTTGACGTCGGGATGGTTGAGCACGGCGTAGGGATCGCGCAGGTCGGCGCTGATCGCCACGGCCAGTTCGTTGCCGGCCAGGATGGTGTTGGCGTGGGTGACCGCGATCGGCTCGACGTCCACATAGACCACTCGCGCCGTCGGGTTCACCCGCTGGGCGATCTCGTGCACGTTGCCCACCGTGGGAATGCCCGAGCCGAGGTCGAGAAACTGGTCTACCCCCGAATGGGCGATATAGCCGACTGCTCTGCGTAGGTATGACCGGTTGGCGCGCATGCCCAGCCCGATGGCCGGGTGGACCTTGGCCAGCTCGCCGGCCGCCTGCCGGTCGACCTCGAAGTTGTGCGCTCCGCCCAGGAAGTAGTCGTAGATCCGGGCCGCGGACGGCCGGTCGAGATCGACCCTGCCTCTCGCCCGCGCTGTCCGGTCCACGCCCACCTCCTGCTGCGCCGTCACCGGGACCTTACGTCGGATACGGCCGACAGAGTGACACATCACGAAGGTCTGATATCAGCGAGTCAGGATGTTCCTCCTCACGACCGCGATCGCGTCATGGCCGTGAGATCGATTAGGTTGGCTGGCACGGGCCACTCGGCCACACCGCCGGGGACCTGCCCAACCCCTCGTGTGGAGGATCTTCGATGAGTCTGGAACGCCCTGTCCCGCCTGACCCGTACAGCCTCCTGCCCGCTGTGCCCTCGTTCATCGTCACGTCGAACGACGTGCACGACGGCCAGCAGATGGGCAGCGCCCAGGAGTTCAACGGGATGGGCCACAACGGCGACAACGTGTCGCCGCAACTGACCTGGAGCGGCGCGCCCGAGGGCACGCAGAGCTACGCGGTGACCTGCTTCGACCCGGATGCCCCTGTGGTGTCGGGCTTCTGGCACTGGCTGGCCTTCGACATCCCGGCGTCGGTGACCGAGCTGGCGACCGGCGCCGGCCGCGACGACCAGTCGCTGCCCGACGGCGCGTTCCACGTCCGCAACGACTACGGCACGCTCGACTTCGGTGGTGCCGCGCCGCCGCCCGGTGAGGCCACGCCGCACCGCTACTACTTCGTGGTGCACGCCGTCGACGCGCCGAAGCTGGGCATCGACGGATCGGTGACGCCCGCGGTGGCCAGCTTCAACCTGGTCTTCCACACGCTGGCCAGGGCGATCATCACGCCAACCTTCGCAAGCTAGCGGAATCAACGCGGGCTACCGTGGGTTGCAGCCGGTGGACGGGTTTCCGTCCACCGGCTGCCCAGACCACTCGGCGGGTATGACACGGGGATGACGACGTGCGGCACTTCGATCTGGTGATCATCGGTACCGGTTCCGGCAACTCCATCCCCGGACCCGAGTTCGCCGAGCAGGACGTGGCGATCGTGGAGAAGGGGGTCTTCGGCGGTACGTGCCTGAACGTCGGCTGCATCCCGACGAAGATGTTCGTGCACACCGGCGACATCGCCGAGTACGCCACGCACGGTCCGCGTTACGGCGTGGACAGCGAACTGCACGGTGTGCGCTGGACCGACGTGCGGGACCGCATCTTCAACCGGATCGACCCGATCGCCGAGGGCGGCCGGCTCTACCGGACCACCCACGCGGACAACCGCAACGTCACCGCCTTCCCCGGCCTGGCCCGCTTCACCGGCGACAAGACGCTGGAGATCGACGTGGCGGGCGAGGTGGAGACGATCACCGCGGAGCGGATCGTGCTCGCCGCCGGCAGCCGCCCGATCATCCCGGCGATCCCGGGTCTCGCCGAATCCGGCTATCACACCAGCGACGACATCATGCGGCTGGACACGTTGCCGCGCCGGCTGGTCATCCTCGGTGGCGGCTACATCAGCGCCGAGTTCGCGCACGTGCTGTCCGCGTTCGGCGTGGAGATCACCATCGTGTGCCGCTCGGGCGCGATGCTGCGCGGCGAGGACGAGGCGATCAGCACCCGGTTCACCGAACTGGCCGGCAAGCGGTGGGACCTGAGGCTGGACCGCAAGGCCACGCTGGTGGAACGGGCCGGTGACGAGCTGCGGCTGCACATCGAGGGCCAGCAGGGTGCCGAGGTCGTGACCGCCGACGCGCTGCTCGTCGCGGTGGGCCGCAAGCCCAACTCCGATCTGTTGGACCTGGCCGCGACCGGTGTGGCCACCGACGCCGACGGCTACGTCACGGTCGACCGGTACCAGCGGACCAACGTGCCCGGCATCTACGCCTTGGGCGACATCGACTCGCCCTATCAGCTCAAGCACGTCGCCAACCACGAAGCCCGGATCGTCAGGCACAACCTGCTGCACCCGGACGAGCCGAAGCCGGCCGACCACCGCTTCGTGCCGCACGCCATCTTCACCGCGCCGCAGATCGCGTCGGTCGGGCTGACCGAGGCGCAGGTCGAGCGGCGCGGGGTGCGGTACGTGACGTCGATCCAGGACTACGCCGGCATCGCGTACGGCTGGGCGATGGAGGACACCACCGGTTTCCTCAAGCTGATCGCCGACCCGGCGTCGGGCATGCTGCTCGGCGCGCACGTCATCGGCCCGCAGGCGCCGACCGTGATCCAGCCGCTGATCCAGGCGATGAGCTTCGGCCTGGACGCGCGCAGCATGGCGCACGGCCAGTACTGGATCCACCCGGCCATGCCGGAACTGGTGGAGAACGCGCTGCTGAACCTGCCGCTGGACTGACTACAGGAGCCGTGCCCGCCCGGCGAACAGGCCGACCACGACCTGCACCGCGATGCCGGCCAGCATGAGCAGCAGCGACGCGGTCCAGCCGCCGGTGGCGCCGTGCAGGATGCCGAACATCAGCGGTCCGACGCCGGCCAGCAGGTAGCCGATGCCCTGCGCCATCGTGGAGAGCCTGCGGGTGTCGTCCGGGGTGGCGGTGCGCAGCGTGATGACGGCGACGGCGATCGGGAACACGCCCATGCCGATGCCCAGGGTCACCGACCACAGCCACGGCGCCGAACTCGGCTCGACCAGCAGGCCCACGACACCGATGGCGCCCACCGCGCTGAGCCCGGCCAGCCACCAGGACTGGCTGCGCCGCCGGGCGGCCAGCGGCGCCACGATCAGGCTCAGCGGCACGCCGATCACGCTGATCACGGCGAGCATCGCGCCCGCACCACTACGGGACACGCCACCGCTCATCAGCACCTCGGGCGCCCAGCCCATCACGGCGTACGCGAACATCGACTGGAGTCCGAAGAAGATCGTCACGGCCCAGGCCAGCGGGCTGCGCAGCAGCGACGGCCGGGCCGGTGCGGGTGCGACGGTGACGTCGGGCTGGTCGCCCGCGCTGCCGTGCCGGGCGGCGAGCAGCCAGCCCATCGTGCCGAGCACGGCCAGTAGGCCCCATTCGCCCAGCCCGGGCCGCCAGCCGCCCAGGGCGTCGTCCACGTGCGGGGTGACCAGGAAGCCGAGTGCGGCCGCGCCCTGCATGACGGCCGTGTACAGGCCGGTGACCAGGCCGATCCGGTTCGGGTAGGACTGCTTGACCACGACCGGGAGCAGCACGTTGCACACCGCGATGCCACCGCAGGCCACGAGCGTGCCGAGGAGGACGACGTTCGGCCCGTCCAGCACCCTGACCAGCACGCCGACGGTCACCAGCACCATCGACACGCCGATCGCGCGGGCCAGCCCGAGCCGGCGGGCGGCACCGGGTGCCAGGAAGCCGGCCAGCCCGAAGCACAGGCCGGGCAGGGCGGTGAGCACGCTGGCCCAGGCCGACGACACGTGCAGCGACGTGCGGACCTCGTCCAGGACCGAGCCGAGACTGGTGACCGCCGGGCGCAGGTTGGCCGCCACGAGCAGGATGGCGCCCAGCAGTACCGCGGTGGGTAGCAGGGCGGCCTTGTGGTCCCGGACCACGGCGGGCACGGCGGTCTTCGTCGGCATGCCCTCTACTATGACAGACATGGGATGTTCGGATGAGAGGATGTGACTATGGCGTTGACCGCAACGCGGCGCACCGGGCTGGTCGACCAGGTGATCGAGCAGATGCGGCAGGCCATCCGGGACGGCGACTGGGCCGTCGACCAGCGCATCCCGCCCGAGCCGGAACTGGTCAGCGTCCTGGGTGTCGGCCGGAACACCGTGCGCGAGGCCGTGCGGGCGCTGGCCCACGCCGGGCTGCTGGAGGTTCGGCAGGGTGACGGCACGTTCGTCCGGGCGACCAGTGAGATCTCCGGTGCGCTGCGCCGGATGTGCGGGACGGAACTGCGCGAGGTCAGGCAGGTCCGGCTACTGCTGGAGGTCGAGGCAGCCCGCCTGGCCGCCACGCACCGGTCCGACGCCGACGTGACGGTGCTGGCCGCGACCCTCGCCGAACGCGACGCAGCCGTCCGCGAGACCCGCTGGGCCGACGCGGTGGACGCCGACGCCCGGTTCCACCGCGAGGTGGTCGGCTGCGCCGGCAACAGCCTGCTCACCGAGCTCTACCTGGGCATGACCGAGGTCATCCGGGCCAGCCTCGCCGCCACCGCCGGCCACGCCGACCCGGCATGGCGCATCGGCCACGGCGACCTGCTGACCGCCATCCGCGACCGGAACCCGGATCGCGCCGCCACCGAGGCGGGCCGTTTCCTGGCCGAGCACCTCAGCTAGGCGCACCGGGCGGCAGGATCTTCAGGCCCGCCGGTGGACCGTGCTCGATCAGGGCCAGCAGCGCCGCCGTGTCCAGATGCTCCGCGACCAGATCGCCGAGCCGGTCCAACCCCGCCGCCCGCACGGCGGCGAACGACACATCCGGTGCCACCCGGAAGCCCGACCGTCCGGCCCGATCCGCGGCCCACCGCAACAACTCCCGCCGCACGCCGTCGTTCTCCAGCAGGCCGTGCCAGTGCGTCGCGGCGACGCCGTCCGCGAGCGCGCCCTCAGGCTCGCCGTCGGCCGTCGTGACCAACCCGGCCAACCCGTGCGCGCGCCTGCTCACCACCCCGTGATGGATCTCATAGCCAGCGGCGGCCGTACCGAACGCCCGGCCGGTCGGTGTGGCCAACGTCTTGCGCTGCCGGAACTCGATGTCCACGTCCAGCAACCCGAGCCCGGCAACGGTTCCGGCCCGCGACTCCACGCGGTCGGTGAGCGAACGGGCGAGCATCTGGAAACCGCCGCAGATCCCCAACACCGGCCGCCCGGCGGCGTGATGGGCCAGCACGGCATCGGCGAGACCGGTGACCCGCAGCCAGGCCAGATCGGTCACCGTCGCCTTGGAACCGGGCAGTACCAACAGGTCCACATCGGATAGTCCGGCGGGCGAGGCGACCAACCGGACACTCACCCCCGGCTCCACGGCCAACGCCTCGACGTCCGTGGCGTTCGAGATCCTCGGCAGCCGCACCACACCAACGCGCAGCCAGGCGTCACCCACCGGCGGCGCCGGCCTGCCGACCACCCCGTCCACCGGGTAGGACAGCGAATCCTCCGCGTCCAGCCACAGTCCCTCGTCCCACGGCAGCACCCCGAACGTCGGCCGGCCGGTCAACCCGGCGAGCTGGCGCAGGCCCGGCTCCAGCAGCGCCGGATCGCCACGGAACTTGTTGATCACGAACCCGGCGACCAGCCGCTGGTCCTCCGGTGAGAGCAACGCCACAGTGCCGAACAGGTGCGCGAACACCCCACCCCGGTCGATGTCGCCGACCACCACCACCGGCAGGTCGGCGGCCCTGGCCAGGCCCATGTTGGCTATGTCGTCGGCACGCAGGTTGATCTCGGCGGGCGACCCGGCGCCCTCGCACACGACCACGTCGTATTCGGCGCACAGCCCGGCGAGCGTGTCCAGCACGGTGGTCAGCAGGGCCGCCTTGCAGGACCGGTAGGACAGCGCGCTGACCTCGCCGACCGCCTGGCCCAGCACCACCACCTGGGACGTCCGGTCACCGCCCGGCTTGAGCAGTACCGGGTTGAACCGCACACTCGGCGCCAACCCGGCGGCCGCAGCCTGCACCGCCTGGGCGCGGCCGATCTCCCCGCCGTCCGCCGTGACGACCGAGTTGTTGGACATGTTCTGCGCCTTGAACGGCGCCACCCGCACGCCCTGCCGGGCCAGCCAGCGGCACAGCCCCGCGACGAGGACGCTCTTGCCGGCGTCCGACGAGGTGCCGGCGACCAGCAGGCCGCCGCTCACACTCCCCGCTGCGCTGCCGAGTCGCTTCGCTCCTGGCCCTCCCGCGCCGCTGGCGCGCCAGGGCCCGCGAGAGTCAGGATTTCCGCGCCGTCCTCGGTGACCAGCAGGGTGTGCTCGAACTGCGCGGTGAGCTTGCGGTCCTTGGTGGTGACGGTCCAGCCGTCTTCCCACATGTCGTAGTCGATCGTGCCGAGGGTGATCATCGGCTCGATGGTGAACGTCATGCCGGGCTTGATCTGCATCGTGACCGACGGGTCCTCGTAGTGCAGGACCGTTGGCGTGCCGTGGAAGTAGGGCCCGACACCGTGACCGGTGAACGCCCGCACCACACCGTAGTCGAACCGCCGGGCGTACGCCTCGATGACCCGCCCGATGACGTTGAGCTGCCGTCCCGGCCGCACCGCCTTGATGGCCCGGTCGGTGGCCTCGCGGGTGCGCTCCACCAGCAGCTTGGCCTCCTGGTCGACGTCGCCGGCCAGGAACGTGGCGTTGGTATCGCCGTGCACGCCACCGATGTAGGCGGTCACGTCGATGTTGCAGATGTCGCCGTCCTCGATGACCGTCGAGTCGGGGATGCCGTGGCAGATCACCTCGTTCAGCGACGTGCAGCACGACTTCGGGAATCCTCGATAGCCCAATGTGGACGGGTAGGCGTCGTGATCGCAGAGGAACTCGTGCACTACGGCGTCGATGTCGTCGGTGGTGACACCGGGCCGCACCGCCTGGCCGCCGACCTCCAGCGCCTGCGCCGCGATCCGGCCGGCCACCCGCATGGCCTCGATGATCTCGGGCGTGCGTACGCCGTCGCTGGTGTCCCTGGCCGGGGTGGGCTTGTCGACGTACTCGGGCCGCCGGATGTGCGCGGGGACCGGACGGCGGGGGGACAGTTTGCCAGGCTTCAGGGGGGCACGAACGGGCATGCCACCACCCTACGATGCGCGCGACGGCGAGGTGTCCGGCCGTCGGCCGACATCACACGTTCAGAACAGCACGGTCGCGTACTGTCCCACCTGCCGGAACCCGACCCGCTGGTACGCGGCCCTGGCCGGCGCGTTGAACCCGTTCACGTACAGGCTGGCGCTGCGGCCCATGCCGCGCACCAGCCGGTCCACCACGGCGGCCGTGCCCTGGGTGGCCAGGCCGTTGCCCCTGCGGTCGGGATGCACCCACACGCCCTGGATCTGGCCGACCTTCGAGCACAACGAGCCGATCTCGGCCTTGAACACGACCTGGCCGTCCTCGAACCGGGCGAACGCCCTACCGGCGGCGATGAGCTCGGCGACCCTGGCCCGGTAGCTCAGGCCGCCGTCGTCGGCGCAGGGATCGACGCCGACCTCCTCGATGAACATGGCGATGGCGGCGGGCAGGTAGTTGTCCAGTTCGTCCGGCCGCACCGGCCGCACCAACGGGTCGGCGGGCACCTCGGGCACCGTGCTCATCGCCATCAACGGCTGGTCGCCGCGTACCTCCCTGGCCGGGCCCCAGTCCGGCGCCAGTTCGTGCCACAGGCCGAGCACCTGCTCGGCCGGGCCGACCAGCGACGAGCACATCCGACCACGTCGCACCGCCCGGTCGGCGAAGATCCGCAGCGCCGCCGGGTTGCCCTGTAACGGAACCAGGTTGGGACCGGCGAAGCAGAGACCCTCCAGCCGGCCGCCGCGCAGCGGCCGGCTGTCGGTGCCCCACATCTCACCGCCCAGCCGCCACGGTTCGAGGCCCGCCACCTCGACACGCGCCGTGACCATGCACGACGACACCGGATCGGCGTCCAGGATGGCCCGGACCGCAGGCAGGTCGCGGTCGTTCAGCAGGCGGGCGCCACCGAGCCTCAACACCAGTTCAGCGTGCCAGATGTGTGCGTGGTCACGGCGGCGCCGGGCGGGGAAAGCACCCTTCCGAAACGACGACCGCCTGTTACGGTCTGTGTCAGGAGACCGTCACGACGGGTGCACCCGCCGACTCGCCCTCCAGGCCGGTCTCCTCGGCGATCCGCATCGCTTCCTCGATCAGGGTCTCCACGATCTGGTGTTCCGGCACGGTCTTGATCACCTTGCCGTGCACGAAGATCTGGCCCTTGCCGTTGCCGGACGCGACGCCGAGGTCGGCTTCGCGGGCCTCACCGGGACCGTTCACCACGCAGCCCATCACGGCGACCCGCAGCGGCACCTCCATGCCCTCCAGGCCTGCGGTGACCTCCTCGGCCAGCTTGTAGACGTCCACCTGCGCCCGGCCGCACGACGGGCAGGACACGATCTCCAGCTTGCGGGGGCGCAGGTTGAGCGACTGGAGGATCTGGTTGCCGACCTTGACCTCCTCCACCGGCGGCGCGGACAGCGACACGCGGATGGTGTCGCCGATGCCCTGGCGCAGCAGCGCGCCGAACGCGACGGCGGACTTGATGGTGCCCTGGAACGCCGGGCCGGCCTCGGTGACACCCAGGTGCAGCGGGTAGTCGGTCTGCTCGGCGAGCAGTTCGTAGGCCCGGACCATCACCACGGGGTCGTTGTGCTTGACGGAGATCTTGATGTCGTGGAAGTCGTGCTCGGCGAACAGGCTCGCCTCCCACAGCGCCGACTCGACCAGCGCCTCGGGCGTGGCCTTGCCGTACTTCCGCAGCAGGCGGGGGTCCAGCGAACCGGCGTTGACACCGATCCGGATCGGCGTGCCGTGGTCGTTCGCGGCCTGCGCGATCTCCTTGATCTTGTCGTCGAACTTCTTGATGTTGCCCGGGTTCACCCGCACCGCGGCACAACCGGCATCGATCGCGGCGAACACGTACTTGGGCTGGAAGTGGATGTCGGCGATGACCGGGATCGACGACTTCGACGCGATCGCGGGCAGGGCGTCGGCATCGTCCTGGGACGGGCAGGCCACCCGGACGATGTCGCAGCCGGCCGCGGTGAGCTCGGCGATCTGTTGCAGTGTCGCGTTGACGTCGGCCGTCAACGTCGTGGTCATGGACTGGACGGAGACCGGGTAGTCGCTCCCCACACCAACCGAACCGACGTGCAACTGCCGCGTCGTGCGCCGCGGTGCGAGCACCGGGGGTGGGAGATCGGGCATACCCAACAGGACACCGTCACCGGCTGTCATGGCACCTCCACCGTTGGACCGACCAACCGGGTCAATGGCCGGTCAGACTGATCGGGTTCACGATATCCGCGGTGACGCTCAGCAGCACCATGGCTCCGCCCACGAAAACCACAACGAGTGTGAGTGGTGCCAACTTGGTGTAGTCGACCGGACCGCCCGCAGGCCGCCCGAGTAGCACGCGTAGCCAGTTCCTCACCCGTTCGTACAGCGCAACCGCGATATGTCCGCCATCCAATGGCAACAGCGGCAGCAGGTTGAATACTCCGAGGAAGAACTGAAGTGTGGCCAACAACAACCAGAACACCGACCACTGGCTGTCCTCGACCGCCTGGCCGCCCAGCCGGCTGGCGCCCACGACGCTCATCGGGCTGTTCGGGTCGCGCGGCGCCCCGCCGATCGCGCTGATCAGCGTGGGCACCTTGTTCGGGAGCTGCTTGATGCCCTCCCAGACGTTGACGAACATCTCACCCGTGAAACCGAGCGTGCCGCCGACGGCGGTGCCCGCGTTGTAGGGGATGTACTTGGCGGGCAGCACGCCGATCATGCCGATGTCGGTGAGCGGCTGCTTGCTCAGATCCGTTTGTGACTGCTCGGCGACGGTGAGGCCCTTGACCCTGGCCACGTCGATGGTCAGCGCCACGTTGTGGCCGGCACGCCGGACGACGAACGCGGTCGGGCCGGTGGAGTGCTGGACGATCGTGGTGACGGCGGTGAAGGTCGGCGTCCGCTGCCCGGCGACGGAGACGATCTCGTCACCCGCGAGCAGCCCGCCGTTCTTCGCCGGCGCCGGGTCACCGGGCTTGCACGGGTCCTGGGACAGGGTCCTGGCGTTCAGGCTGGACGCGCAGTCCGCGACCCCGCCGACCAGCGGCCGGTCGGAGAGGTTCAGCAGGCCGATCGAGACCGCCATGAAATAGAGGATCAGGAACCCGAGAATGAAATGGGTGATCGACCCGGAGGCGAGCACGACGACCCGTTTCCACGTCGGGTAGCGCCACATCGCGTGCGGTGCTTCCTCTGGTGTCACGTCGTCCAGCGCGGTCATGCCGGCGATGTCGCAGAAGCCGCCCAGCGGGATGACCTTGAGGCCGTACTCGGTCTGGCCGCGCCGGAACGAGTAGATCTTCGGCCCGAAGCCGATGAAGTACCGGCGGACCTTCATCCCGAACGCCTTGGCGGACAGCAGGTGCCCTGCCTCGTGCAGTGCTACCGCCAAGCCGATGGCCAGCGCGAACAGCACTACGCCGATGATGTAGGCGAGCACCTCAGCCCCTTCCCTGCCGCTGCCCGGAAACCTGCCGCGCCGCTGTGCCCTCGGTCGCCAGCAGGGTGCGGGCGCGCTGCCGCGCCCAGGTCTCGGCGGCCAGGACGTCGGCGACGGTGTCGGGCTCCTTGCCCCACTGGTCCGCCTCGTCCAGCACCCGCCCGATGGTGTCCACGATGTCCAGGAAGCCGCTGTCCCCGGCGACGAACGCCGCGAGCGCCTCCTCGTTGGTCGCGTTGTACACGGCCGGCAGGCACCCGCCCGCCGTACCGGCCTGCCTGGCCAGCCGGACCGCCGGGAACGTGTCCTCGTCCAGCGGTTCGAACGTCCACGAGCTCGCCGTGCTGAAGTCGCACGGCGGCGCGACGTCGGTCAGCCGGTGCGGCCAGGCCAGCGCGAGCGCGATGGGGTGCAGCATGCTCGGCGGGCTGGCCTTGGCGATGGTGGCGCCGTCGACGAACCGGACCATGGAATGGATGATCGACTGCGGGTGCACGACCACGTCGATCCGGTCGTAGGGCACGCCGAACAGCAGGTGCGCCTCGATCACCTCGAGGCCCTTGTTGACCAGGGTGGCCGAGTTGATCGTGACCACGCGGCCCATCGACCACGTCGGGTGCGCCATCGCCTCGGCGATCGTGACATCGGCCATGGCCGACCGGGTCCGGCCGCGGAACGGGCCGCCGGACGCGGTGATGACCAGTCCGGCCACCTCGTCCGCCGCGCCGCCGCGCAGGCACTGGGCCAGCGCCGAGTGCTCCGAGTCGACCGGCACGATCTGGCCCGGTTTCGCCGCGCGCAGCACCAGCGGACCACCCGCGACCAGCGACTCCTTGTTGGCCAGGGCGAGGCTGGCGCCGGTGGCCAGGGCGAGCAGCGTGGGTTCCAGGCCGCGCGAGCCGTCGATCGCGTTGAGCACGATGTCCGCGCCCGCCGACGCGATGATCTCGGGGATCGCGGCCGGGCCGGTGAGGATCGTCGGCTCGGGGTACTCGGCCGCGCGCACGCCAGCCGCGTCCCGGGCGGCGGCGATCGCGGCGGCCAGGGCGTCGCGGCCGGCGTCCGGCCTGCCCAGCGCGATCAGCGGGACCCGGAAGCGGACGGCCTGCGCCGCCACGGCAGCCGGGTCGGCGCCGCCCGCGGCGATGCCGGCCACGGTGAACGTGCCGGCGTTGGCCGCGATGACGTCGAGGGCCTGGGTGCCGACGGAGCCCGTCGAGCCCAGCACCAGCACACTGCGCTGGTTGGTCCGGACGTCGTCGGGTCGAGCCTGGGATGCAACGGAGTGGTCCATCGGCACCCATTGTTCCCGACAGACCTGAACGGGGTGTGAGCCGTCCGAGTTGTGTCCTGCCGAGTGGGCACATAACGGATTGGTCACGACCAGCACTCACCCGATCGTGGACCACGTCCGCGGGGCACACCTACCGGCGAGCAGCCAGTTCGTCCGGTCCCGGTCGACCGGACCGCACCGAAGGGAGCTGTATCCGTGGGGATCATCGCGTGGATCATTCTCGGCCTGATCGTCGGCGCCATCGCCAAGATGATCATGCCGGGCCGCGACGGCGGCGGTTTCATCCTGACGATCCTGCTGGGCGTCATCGGTGCCTTCGTCGGCGGCTTCATCGGCAAGTACGCCTTCCACACCAGCCTGGGCGGCTTCTTCGACCTACGGACGTGGCTGCTGTCGATCCTCGGCGCGGTGGTCGTCCTCGGCATCTTCCATCTCGCCCGGCCCCGGCGGTCGGTCAACTAGCTTCCTGGCGACGCCCTGGTGACGCGGGCCGAGCAGGCCGCCAACCTGCCCGGCCCGCGTCGTGTGGGAAAATGAACGGGTCGTGGTCGAAGCGTGAGGTGAGGAGCCCGTCGTGCCGTCTTCGGAGCTGGAGAAGCGTCCCGTCCGGACGCCCGACCCGCACGACGAGCCGTCCGCCGAGTGGGGCTGGCACGGCACGCTGCCGCGCGGCGCACGCATCGGCGGCGTCTTCATCGTGATCGCCATGTTCGGCATGCTGATCGGCAACCAGATCGGCCATGTCGAGGACATCTTCCTGGTCCTGACCGGCGTCACCATGATCGGCATCCTGCTGATGTCCGCCCGCAGGCGCCGCAGCTCCTGGCGCCGCTAGTCCGGACCGGTCCACTGGCTGGGCGCTATTGCGCCCGGCCGCATGAATCACTTGGCTCGTGGTCGTCCCCGCCACTCCCGATCAAGGAGACGACCCATGTCGGTCACCGACGAGCTGCTCGCCAACAATGCCCGCTACGCCGAGAACTTCAGCGGCCCGTTACCCATGCCGCCCGGCCGGCACGTCGCCGTCGTCGCGTGCATGGACGCCCGCCTGGACGTCTACCGGCTCCTCGGCCTGGCCGAAGGTGAGGCCCACGTCATCCGTAACGCGGGCGGCGTGGTCACCGACGACGCGATCCGCTCACTGGCGATCAGCCAGCGCCTGCTCGGCACCACCGAGATCATCCTGATCCACCACACCGACTGCGGCATGCTCACGTTCTCCGACGACGCCTTCAAGGCCGACATCCAGTCCGAGACCGGCATCAAACCGCCCTGGGCCGCCGAGGCGTTCGGCGACCTGGACGCCGACGTACGCCAGTCCATCGCCCGCGTCAAGGCCAGCCCCTTCGTGCCCCACACCGACGTCCGCGGCTTCGTGTTCGACGTGGCCACCGGCCGCCTGAACGAGGTATCCGCCTGAACGCCCGTTCGGTCGTCGACACCGACCGGACCCCACCGGGCCGGTCGGTCCGACAACCGCGGGCCGCTCACCCAATCCTCATCGCGTTCGAACTGCCGCCGGAATCTCTCGACATGGCGACGCCAGATCTTGCAGTCGGCCTGCCACGCGCGAGGTAGCGGGAGGCCATGGATCGATCGTGAACTCGATCGCGCCGCTAACCCTCGGCGGCCAGTTGGCCGCACGCCGCCGCGATCTCCCTGCCCCGGGTGTCGCGGACGGTGCACGGCACGCCCCGCTCGTTGACGCGGCGCACGAACTCCCGCTCCACCGGCTTCGGGCTGGCGTCCCATTCGCTGCCCGGCGTGGGGTTCAGCGGGATCACGTTGACGTGCACGAGCGGGCCGAGGTGCCGGTGCAGCAGTGAGCCGAGGAGGTCGGCCCGCCACGGCTGGTCGTTGACGTCCCGGATCAGCGCGTACTCGACGGACACACGCCGACCGGTGACGTCGGCGTAGTGGCGGGCCGCGGTGAGCACCTCGTCGACGTTCCACCGGTTGTTCACCGGCACCAGGGTGTCCCGCAGTTCGTCGTCCGGGGTGTGCAGTGACACCGCGAGCCGGACCTGCAGGCCCTCGTCGGCCAACCGGTGGATGGCCGGCACGAGGCCCACGGTGGAGACAGTGACCGAACGCTGCGAGATGCCCAGGCCGTCCGGGGCCGGATCACAGATGCGGTGCACGGCGTCGACCACCCGCCGGTAGTTGGCCAATGGTTCGCCCATGCCCATGAACACGATGTTGGACAGGCGTCCCGGCCCGCCGGGCAGCTGTTCGTCGCGCATCGCGGCGGCCGCCGCCCTGACCTGCTCGACGATCTCCGCCGTCGACAGATTCCGCTGCAGCCCGCCCTGACCGGTGGCGCAGAACGGGCACGCCATGCCGCAGCCGGCCTGGCTGGACACGCACACAGTGGCCCGGTCCGGGTAGCGCATCAGCACGCTCTCCACCAGCGTCCCGTCGTGCGCCCGCCACAGCGTCTTGCGCGTGGTGCCGTCGTCGCAGGCGATGTGCCGGACGCATGCCAGCAGCGGCGGCAGCAGCTCACCGACCAGCCGGTCCCTGGTGGCCGCCGGGATGTCGGTCATCAGCTCCGGGTCGGTGGTCAGCCGGGCGAAGTAGTGGTGGGAGAGCTGGCGGGCGCGGAACGGCCGCTCGCCGAGCGTGGCGACGGCGGCGGTGCGCTCGTCGGCGGACAGGTCGGCGAGATGGCGCGGCGGCAGGCCGCGACGGGGTGCGTCGAACACGAGCGGGAGGGAGGTCATGGCCCGTCCAGTGTCCCATGGAGCCGTGCCGATATTCATCGTTGCATCGCGATAGGTTCCGATATATCGTTACTGCACACAGGCACTACCAAGGGGAGAGCACGATGAAGCATCCATTCGAGTTCGGCGGTCACGACCCGCGCCAGCACCTGCGGGCGCATCTGATCGGCCACCTACGCAGCGCCCGGGGCGACTTCGGCGACGGGGACTTCCACGACGAGCACGCCGGGCCGCCCGGGTGGGGCCCGCCGGCCGGCGGCCGCGGCTTTCCGCCGCACATGCCACCGGCGCCACCCATGCCCGGATTCGGGCCGGGTTTCGGCTTCGGTTTCGACGGTCGGGGGCGCGGCCGGGGCCGTCGGGGGCACGGCCCGGGCCGGGCGCGGCGCGGCAACGTACGGGCCGCGGTTCTGCTGCTGCTGGCCGAGCGGCCGATGCACGGCTACGAGATCATCCAGCAGATCAGCGAGCGCAGCCGGGGCTGGTGGAAGCCCAGCCCGGGGTCGGTCTACCCGACACTGCAACTGCTCGCCGACGAGGGCCTGGTCACCACGGCCGAGGCGGACGGCGGCACCGGCAAGCGGCCGCACACGCTGACCGACGAGGGCAGGGCCGAAGCCGAGAAGCTGGACCGGACCCCGCCGTGGGAGCAGGTCGGCGAGGACGTCGACCCCAGCGACGTGGAACTGCACGACGCCCTGCGCACCCTCGCGGGCGCGGCGATGCAACTGTCCCAGGCCGGCACCCCCGAGCTGCGCGAACGCGCCGCGAAGCTGCTGATCGAGACGCGTCGCCAGCTCTACCTGCTGCTCGCCGACGCCGGCACCACGCCGGAGGACGCGCCGCCGGCCGAGTGACCTACCGGGACCGCAGCAGTCCGGCCGGCTTGCGCCGGACGTGCACCCGGTAGCCGACCGGCACGGTCAGGCCGAGCGTGGCCGCGATGGCCCGCTCGGCCACCCGTGCGGAGAACTCGATGCGCAGCACGGCCTCCAGGTCGGCCCGGTGCTCGAACCGCCACTCGGCGAGCACCCGCCGGCAGTCGAAACCCTGCTCCGCGAAGAACCGTTCCACGTCGACCGGGTCGTAGCGGGCCAGGTCGGCGCGCATCCACTCGCCGTACGGCGGGCAGGTCGCGTCCAGGTCGACGACGGCCAGCGCGCCACCCCGCCGCAGCACCCGGTCCGCCTCGGCGATGCCCGGTTCGGCACCCCGGCCGAAGAAGTACGCCGTCCGGGCGTGCACCAGATCGGCACTGGCCGAGGGCAGCGGCAGCAGTTCGGCCGACCCGGTCAGCACCCGGACGCCGGGCAGCCCGGCCACCCTGGACCCGGCCCGGCGCACCAGCGGCGGATGCGGCTCTACTCCCACCACGGACCGCGCGGTCGCCGCGAACACCGGCAGGTGGAAGCCGTCGCCACAGCCCACGTCCACCACGTCCAGGCCGGCCCAGTCGCACCGCTCGCGCAGCACCTCCCACACCGCGCCCGCCGTGTCCTGGGCGCGGTTCTCCAGCTCGTAGACGTCGGGCCAGCGCCAGATGTTGGGGCTGGGCACCACCGTGTCGCTCAGGTGGGCACCAACACCGTGAGCAGCACCCACGACGCGACCGCCGAGGGCAGCAGCGAGTCCAGCCGGTCCATCAGGCCGCCGTGGCCGGGCAGCAGCGTGCCCATGTCCTTGATGCCCAGGTCCCGCTTGATCAGCGACTCGACCAGGTCACCGCCGGTCGCGCACACCACGATGGCCACGCCGAACGGCACGCCCCACCACCAGTGGGTGTGCAGGAGCAGCTGCACCGACAAGGCGGCACCGACGATGCCGATCAACAGCGAGCCGCCGAAGCCCTCCCAGGACTTCTTCGGGCTGATCGACGGCGCCATCGGGTGCTTGCCGAACAGCACGCCCGCCGCGTAGCCGCCGGTGTCCGAACAGACCACGGCGATGAGGAAGCACAACACCCGCGCGGTGCCGTCGTTCGGTTCCACCAGCAGCGCGGCGAACGACGCGAACAGCGGCACGTAGGCGGCGGCGAACACGGCGGCGCTGACGTCCCGCAGGTAGCCGTCGCTGCCCCGGCGGAACCGCCACACCAGGCACGCCAGGATCGTCACCACGAACGAACCGAGCACACCGTCCCGGCCCCACGGCCAGGACAGCCAGATCATCGCCTGCCCGCCCACCAGCACCGGGATCAGCGGCACCCGGATGTCGACCGACCGCCGCAGCGCGCCGGCCAGCTCGTAGGTGCCCACCGCGACGGCGATCGCGATCACGCCGAGGAACAGGTGCCGGACCGTCAGCAGCGACACCAGCACCAGGGCACCCATGCCCAGGCCGACCGCGATCGCCGCACCCAGATTCCGCCCGGCCCGGGACCGCTGCCGCGCGGCCTGCTCGTGTTCGGACCCGTTCTGCGCAGGCTGAGTCGGCTCGGGCCGGCCGTCGTCGGCCGGAACCTGTGCCGGTTGGTCCTGCTCGGCCCGCGCCGGGTCGGGCTCGGTCCGGGGGCGCTCCGGCCGTGGCGGCTCGGGCGTGCTGTGTTCAGCGGCCACGGCGTGCGGGGCTCGTACCGGGTGGTCGGAGGCCATCAAACCTCCAACAGCTCGGCTTCCTTGCGCTTGACGATCTCGTCCACCTGGGCGACGTACCGGTCGGTGACGTTCTGGAGTTCCTTCTCCGCCCGGACCACCTCGTCCTCGCCTGCCTCGCCGTCCTTCTGGATGCGGTCGAGCTCCTCCTTGGCCTTGCGGCGCACGTTGCGGATGGAGATCTTGGCGTCCTCGCCCTTGGTCTTGACCAGTTTGACCATGTCCTTGCGGCGTTCCTCGGACAGCTGCGGGAACACCACCCGGATGATCGTGCCGTCGTTGCTGGGGTTCACGCCGAGATCGGAGTCCCGGATGGACCGCTCGATGCTGCCGAGTTGCGACACGTCGAACGGCTTCACGATCGCCATCCGCGCCTCGGGGATGTTGATCGCGGCCATCTGGTTGAGCGGAGTCGGCGTGCCGTAGTACTCGACGTGGATCCGCGAGAACATGGCAGGTGTCGCGCGGCCGGTGCGTACCGTGCCCAACTCCTCCTTGGCCACGGACACCGCTTTTTCCATTTTCTCCTCGGCGTCGAAGAGGGTCTCGTCGATCACGGCTACTCCTTGGTGTGCTGCCGAGCTGGACTAGGCGTGTGATTGTCCGCCGGGAGTCCCGACGAACGTGCCGATCTTCTCACCACGGACCGCACGCGCGATGTTCCCCTCAGTGAGAAGATTGAACACGATCATCGGCATGTCGTTGTCCATGCAGAGGCTGAACGCGGTCGCGTCGGCCACCTTCAGCCCCCGCTCCAGTGCCTCGCGGTGGGTGATCTGGTCGAACATGGTGGCCGTCGGGTCGGTGCGCGGGTCGGCCGTGTAGACGCCGTCCACCGCCTTGCCCATGAGCACGACGTCGCAGCCGATCTCCAGGGCGCGCTGGGCGGCCGCGGTGTCGGTGGAGAAGTACGGCATGCCGGTGCCGGCGCCGAAGATCACCACGCGGCCCTTCTCCAGGTGCCGCTCCGCCCGGCGCGGGATGTAGGGCTCGGCGACCTGGCCCATCGTGATCGCGCTCTGCACGCGGGTGGGCAGGCCCTGCTTCTCCAGGAAGTCCTGGAGTGCCAGGCAGTTCATCACGGTGCCGAGCATGCTCATGTAGTCGGCGCGGTCGCGGTCCATGCCGCGCTGGGACAGTTCGGCACCGCGGAAGAAGTTGCCCCCGCCGATCACCACCGCCACCTGCACGCCGGTCCGCACCACCTCGGCGATCTGCCGGGCCACGGTGTGCACGACGTCCGGGTCGACACCCAGTTCGCCGCCGCCGAACATCTCGCCGCCCAGCTTCAACAACACCCGCCGGTACCCGCCACGCTCGCCATCCCGCGCTGCCTGGTCGGATCGGGCGGCACCCTCGGTACGTGGTTCCGCTGTGGTCACGGCGACTCCTCACTCCTGCTGGTCCGACTGGTGCTGGTCAGCCTCACACATCCTCGGGTACGGCAACGGCGGGGTCACCGAGGAGCATCCCACTCCTCCGCACGACCCCGCCGTCGTCCATCGCTCTCGACCTGTTCGGCGGCCGGCCTCAGGCCTGCCCGACCTCGAACCGGGCGAACCGCGTGACGGTCACCCCGGCCTCGTCGAGCACTGCCTTGACTGTCTTCTTCGACTCCTGCACGGACGGCTGGTCGATCAGCACGACGTCCTTGAAGAAGCCGTTGACCCGGCCCTCGACGATCTTGGGCAGCGCCTGCTCCGGCTTGCCCTCCTCGCGGGCCGTCTGCTCGGCGATGCGCCGCTCGTTGGCCACCAGATCCTCGGGGACCTCATCCCTGGTCACGTACTTCGGCTTCATCGCGGCGATGTGCATGGCCACGTTGCGCGCGGCCTCCTCGTTGCCACCACTGAACTCGACCAGCACACCGACCGCGGGCGGCAGGTCCGACGAGCGGCGGTGTAGGTAGGTGGTGACCCCGCCGTCGAAGATCACCATGCGGCGCAGTTCGAGCTTCTCGCCGATCTTCGCCGACAGCGCGGCGATCGCGTCCGTGACGGTGGTGTCGCCGAGCTTGGCGTCCAGCAGCGACTTCTCGTCGGCCGGGCGCAGTTCCTTGGCCACCTCGACGACCTGGGCGGCAAGCTGCTGGAACTCCTCGTTCTTGGCGACGAAGTCGGTCTCGCAGCTCAGCTCGACCATCACGCCGCCGTCCGCGGCGACCAGGCCGTTCGCCGTGGTGCGCTCGGCCCGCTTGCCGACGTCCTTGGCGCCCTTGATGCGCAGGATCTCGATCGCCTTGTCGAAGTCACCGTCGGACTCGTCGAGAGACTTCTTGACGTCCATCATTCCGGACCCGGTCAGATCCCGCAGCCGCTTGACGTCGGCCATGGTGTAGTTCGCCATCGTGCGAGTGTCCGTTCCTTACGGGCGTGTGTGGTTGGCTCGGGGCCCGGCGCCGAACCCGGCCTCGGATTCGGCGCCGGTGTCGACTCAGGCCGACGGCTCGGTCGGCGCCTGCTCGGCGTCGCCCGTGCCCGCGTCGGCGCGGACCAGCAGTTCCTTCTCCCACTCGGCCAGCGGCTCGTCGGTGGCGATGCCCGCCTCGGGCTTGTCCTCACCGTCGGCGGCACCGGTCCGGGCGCCCGCGCGGGCCATCAGGCCGGCGGCGGCCGCCTCGGCCACCACCTTGGTCAGCAGCGCGGCGGAACGGATCGCGTCGTCGTTGCCCGGGATCGGGTAGTCGACCTCGTCGGGGTCGCAGTTGGTGTCCAGGATGGCGACCACCGGGATGCCCAGCTTGCGCGCCTCGCCGACGGCGATGTGCTCCTTCTTGGTGTCCACGATCCAGACGGCGCTGGGCACCTTCTGCATGTCGCGGATACCGCCGAGCGTCTTGGCCAGCTTGTCCTTCTCCCGGGTCAGCATCAGGATCTCCTTCTTGGTGAGACCCTGGAAGCCACCGGTCTGCTCCATCGACTCCAGCTCCTTCAGGCGCTGGAGGCGCTTGTGCACGGTGGAGAAGTTGGTCAGCATGCCACCCAGCCAGCGCTGGTTGACGTACGGCATGTTCACCCGCAGGGCCTCGTTGGCGATGGCCTCCTGCGCCTGCTTCTTGGTGCCCACGAACAGGATCGAGCCACCGTGGGCGACCGTCTCCTTGATGAACTCGAAGGCACGGTCCACGTAGGACAGCGTCTGCTGCAGGTCGATGATGTAGATGCCGTTGCGCTCGGTCAGGATGTAGCGCTTCATCTTCGGGTTCCAGCGGCGGGTCTGGTGCCCGAAGTGCACGCCGGAATCCAGCATTTGCTTCATGGTGACGACGGCCATGGCCGGGTTCGCACCTCAGTCGTTCGGGCGTGCCGGACCCTGCCGACACGCGGTTCGGTTGTCACGGCGGACCGGGTTGGCCCACCGTCCTGGTGCCAGACCAGTGCCCGGGACCCGACCGCGAGTCGGGACCGCCCCGGGCGCCGTTCCGCCGAAGAGACGGAGGATGTGCTGGCACGCGAAGTCACCCCGTACATGCGGAGTGCGGAACCAGTGTACTCGAATCACACACGCCCCCGCTTGGGCATACGCCAGTTGTCCACAACCTCCGCACCTGTCCACAGCCCAGCCGTCTCGGTCCCCCTGCGCTGCGGGTTTTCGGCACCGTGTTGACCATGCGCCCACTCCGCCGATCCATCCCGACCCCGCGGCCCGCCGTTGTCCTGCGCCCACTCCGCCGATCCCTGCTCGGCGTCCTGACAGCCGCCCTGGTGCTCACGGCGGTCCTGTGCCAGGCGGCCGCCGCTGCCCTGACCGTGTCCCCGTCCCTGGTTCCCCCGCTGACCACCACCGAGTCGTTCCAGTGGCCACTGGCGCCGCCGCATCCGGTGCTACGCCGGTTCGAGCCGCCGAGCACGCCGTGGGGGCCAGGCCACCGAGGTGTCGATCTCGGTGGCCGGCTGGCCGAGCCCGTGCTGGCCGCCGGCAGCGGCCTGGTCCTCTACGCCGGGCCGCTCGCCGACCGAAGCCTGGTGTCGATCGAGCACCAGGGCGGCTTACGCACCACCTACGAGCCGATCCGCCCGCTGGTCCGTGTCGGCGACCACGTCCACCGAGGCCAGGTCATCGGCACCCTCATGGCCGGCCACCCCGGCTGCCCCGCCACGGCACCCGTGGTGTGCCTGCACTGGGGCGTGCACCGGGAGTCGGTCTACCTGGACCCGCTCCGCCTGGTCGAGTCCGGCCACGTCCGACTACTCCCCTGGCCGGCCGACCTGCCGTGATGAGCTGCGGTGACCCGGCGGAGGTGACCGGGCCGAGGTGACCGGGCCGAGGTGACCGGCGGCTGGGCTCGAGCTGCTGGGCTCGGCGGCCTGGCTCGGCGGCCTGGCTCGGCGGCCTGGCTCGCGCGGCTGGGCTCGGCGGCCTGGCTCGGGCGGCTGGGCTCGGTTCGGGTCGGGCGTCAGGCGTCGGCGTGCTCGGCGAGCTTGGTCCGGAGACGCAGGACAGCGCGGGTGTGCAGCTGGCACACGCGCGACTCGGTCACGCCCAGGACCTTGCCGATCTCGGCGAGGGTCAGGTTCTCGAAGTAGTACAGGGTCACCACGACCCGGTCGCGTTCACCGAGCTGGGCGATGGCGTCGGCGAGCTGGCGGCGGTTGTCCTGGTCGACGAGGCTGGCCACCGGGTCGTCGGCACCGGTGTCCGGGAGGGTCTCGGCGAGCGAGGCGTCACCCCGGCCGGCGACCATGAGCTCGTCGAGGGCGACGACGCTGGTCAGTTGGAACTGGGCGTAGAGCTCGCGGAGCTCGGCGACGGTGATCTGGAGTTCGGCGGCGATCTCGGCGTCGGTGGGCGTGCGCTGGAGCTGGTTGCCCAGCCGTTCCAGGGCGCGCTCGACATCCCGGGCGCGGCCGCGGACGGAGCGTGGCACCCAGTCCTGGGAGCGGAGCTCGTCCAGGATCGCGCCGCGGATGCGCTGCATGGCGTAGGTCTCGAACTTGAGGCCACGTTCCGGTTCGAACTTCTCGATCGCGTCGGCCAGGCCGAAGATGCCGGACTGGACCAGGTCGGCCACGTCGACATGGGCGGGCAGACCGGTGCCGACACGACCGGCGACGTACTTGACCAGCGGCGCGTAGTGCAGCATCAGCCGGTCGCGGTGGGCCTGCCCCTGGGAGCTCCCGTACTGCCGCCAGAGAGCGACGATGCCGGCCTCGACGTCGTCAGCCGTCCGATGATCGCCAGGCAGCACGCCGTCCGGCTGCCCAGCCCCGAACGATCCGACCCGAGTCGCCCCGTTCACCACCCCGGCCCCGGCGACACCACCACCATCCGCTCCGGCGACACTCGCGGTTACGACGCCATTGGACGCGACGCCGTTGCTACCGACGGCGGGCGTGCGAGGCTGACCGGCCGCCGGTGTGGCGCTCGATGTGGTGTCCGGTGTCGCGGCCGGACCCGACTTCATCGGGTTCGTGGTCGCACCCTCCCCGAGGTCATCGGGACCGTGGGTGGGTTCGGTCATGGATTGCCCTCAGCCGCTCGACAGTGACGTGGGTATAGAGCTGCGTGGTCGCGAGCGTAGCGTGACCCAGCAGTTCTTGGACGCTCCGTAGATCAGCACCACCTTCCAACAGATGCGTCGCCGCACTGTGCCGAAGCCCGTGCGGCCCCATGTCGGTGGCACCCGGCACGGCACTCACCGCGTCGTGCACCACCCGCCGCACGGTCCGCGGATCAAGCCGACCGCCCCGCGCTCCCACGAAGAACGCGGCCACCCGATCCTGGCCCGCAGCCACTACGGCCTCCGTCAATTGTGCCGCCACACCACCCCGGGCCGCAGCCACGGCGCCCAGCCCAACCCCGGCCCTGTCGGCCACTGCCACATGCCCGGCCGATCGCCCTGCCTCACCCGGCTCATCGCCGTCAGCCGTCAAGCCGTGGCCGGCCTGGACTCCTGGCCTCGAGCGACCATGCGGCCGGCGGGTCGCGGCGGCGAGCAGGCGGGGGCGGCCCTGGAACTGCCATCGCCACAGGGCTCGCTCCGCCGGCACGCCGAACGGCACGATCCGCTCCCGCTGCCCCTTGCCCAGCACGCGGATCACCCGGCGCGAGTAGTCGACGTCATCCACGTCCAGCCCGCAGAGTTCGGACACCCGCACGCCGGTCGCATACAGCAATTCCAACACGGCCTGATCACGCAGCGCCACCGGATCACCTTCGGCCGCGCCGGTTTCCGCCGCCTGCAGCGCGTCGGCGGCCTGGTCGGGGCGCAGGACGGACGGCAGCACCCGCCGGTGCTTCGGCGCGGCCAACCTCGGGCCCGGGTCCGTCGCCAGCAGGCCCTGCCGAGCCGCCCACGCCGTGAACGTCCGCGCCGACGCCGCCCGCCGCGCCAACGTGCCCCGGCTGACACCCTGCGCGAGCAGTTCACTCAGCCACGAGCGCATGGCCGGAAGATCCAGGCCCGCCAGGTCGCCACCCCGCGCCGGCGCGTCCTGGCTCGGCCAGCCGTCGCCCTTTGCCGACGAGTTCGGGCTCGCCAGGTCGCCACCTCGGGTTGGCAAGTTTTGGCCCGCCGTGCCTTCGCCCACAGTCGGCAGTTCCGGGCCCGCCAGGTCACCACCCCGCGCTCGCGAGTCCTGGCTCGCCGAGCCAGCGCCCTCGGCCGGCGAGATCGAGCTCGCCAGGTCACCACCCCGCAATCGCGAGTCAGGGCCCGCCGAGCCAACGCTCTTGGCCGACGGGCTCGGGCTCGGCAAATCGCCACCTCGCGTTGGCGAGTCTTGGCTCACTGAGCCATTGCCCTTGGCTGGCGGGTTCGGGCTCAGCAAATCACCAGCTCGCGTTGGCGAGTCGTGGCGCGCTGAGCTATCGCCGCTGGCCGGCGGATTCGGGCTCGGCCCGTTGGCCTCCTGTGTTGGCAGGGTGGTCAACAGCGAGACCACGTCGCCTGCGTAGGCGCGGACCGTGTGGGGGGACAGGCCGCGGTCCCAGCGGAGGTGGCGCTCGTAGGCGTCGACGATCGCGGTCAGGCCGGGCGGCAGCTCTGCCCGCGCGCGAAGCAGGCTGGTACGCGCCGACCGCGGTTCCGCCACGACCCCACACAGTGCGCCCACTCCGTTGCGTGGTCAAGCATCGCCACGCGTGACCTGTCAGGACTGACGCGGTCAAGCGCCCCGTTGCCGCGGTTCGCCTCGCGCCGGGTTGCGTTCTGTGCTTCGGCGGGCTGGTTGGGTCATCTGGCTCGCATGGGCTCACCTCGGTCCGCCGAACCGACCGAGCGGGACCGGCGGCGCCAGCCTGTCTCGCATCGTTCGGCCAGGCCCATCAGTTCCAGCGCCGGCAGGACCGCCCGCACCCGGTCCACCGACACCCCCGACCGCACCGCCACCTGCTCGGCCGACCAGCCCATCCGCCGGTCGAGCGCCTCATGGACGCGCAGCGCGCGGTCGTCCAGGCCGTCGGTGTCGCGGCGGTCGTCGGCGGCCGGTCGGGCGGCCAGGTCGGCGCCGATCCGGCCCACGACCTCGGCGATGTCGGCCACGTCCGTGACCAGCGACGCCTCGCCCAGCCGCACCAGTTCGTGGCAGCCGATCGACATCGACGACCCGACCGGTCCGGGCACCGCCATCACCAGGCGACCCAGGGCGGCAGCCGTCGCTGCGGTGTTGCGGGTGCCGGAGCGGCGGCCTGCCTCGACCACGACCACCCCGGCCGCGAGCGCGGCGATCAGGCGGTTGCGGACCAGGAACCGGTGCTTGGCCGGCGGGGTGCCGGGCGGGTACTCGCTGACCACCACGCCCTGCTCGGCCACCCGGTCGAGCAGCGTGGCGTGGCCGGCCGGGTAGGGCTTGTCGATACCGCAACCGAGTACCGCCACCGTCGGGCCGCCACCGGCGATGGCGCCTCGGTGTGCTGCACCGTCGATGCCGTAGGCGGCACCCGACACCACCGTGATACCGGCGGCTGTCAAGCCGTGGCCGAACTCGGCGGCGACGTGCTCGCCGTAGGCCGTGGCCGACCTGGCGCCGACGACGGCGACCGCCCGCTCGGCACAGTCGGCCAGCGGCGACGTGCCTCGGACCCACAACGCCAGCGGCGGACCCGCCCATGGCGCACCCCGCGACTGCGCGACGTCCAGCGCCAGGAACGGCCAGTCCGGCCACGCCGACTCCTCCGGGACCAGCAGTCGGGCGCCGACCGCCTCCGCCGCGGCCAGGTCCTGCTCGGCGACGTCGAGGTGATGGCGGGCGCCGGTCTCGTCCATCACCTGGCTCGGTGCGGCGCCTGCTCGGACCAGGTCCGCCGCCGCGACCGGGCCGTGGGTGGCGACGAACCGGGACAGGTGCGGTGCCGGTGGCTCGGCCGCGCGGAGCAGGTAGGCCCGGGCTCGCAGGATGTCCTGGGAGATCGTGGCCTTCCGTGCCTCGGGCGGTTGGTCGCGCACGGCGTTGACCGCCGGCCCTCGCTCTGCCTCGGCCGTGGGTAGATCCGAGGTGGCGCGGACCACCGACCGGGCCTGCGGAGTTTCCTGGGCGACATTCGTCTGTGGCTGAGGGCAAGTCGGGGTGGTCATGTTGATCTCCGGTCTCGGAATTCGAGGGCTGCTGCTACGTCGTCGGCGGTGGGGAGGTCTCGGCCTGCCAGGTCGCTGAGGGTCCACGCGACTCTCAGGCATCTGTCGGCGCCTCTGGCCGTCACCGCTCCCGCTGCCAGGCCGCGGTCCAGCAGGCGGGTGGCCCTTCTGGGGAGTGGGAAGTCGCGGCGCAACACCGGGCCGGGGACCTCGGCGTTGGTCAGCCAGCCGTGGGCCTGCCATCTAGCGACCGCCGTCGCCCTGGCCGCCCTGACCCTCGCTCTGACCTCCGCCGTTGACTCCGGTTCGTCCATTCCCGCCATGACGACCGCCGAGCTCGGCCGCATCCGGACCCGCAGGTCGACCCGGTCCAGCAGCGGGCCGGACAACCGGCAGGCGTACCGGCGGCGCGCGCTCGGCGAGCACGTGCAGTCGATCTCTCTCGGTGGCGCGCACGGGCACGGGTTGGTGGCCAGGACCAGCTGGAATCTCGCCGGGTAGCGCACGATCCCGTCCCGCCTGGCGTGCCTCACCTCGCCCTCCTCGACCACCGTGCGGAGCGCGTCCAGGCGCTGCGGGCCGTACTCGCACGCCTCGTCCAGGAACAACACCCCTCGGTGGGCTCTGCTGACCGCGCCCGGTTTGGCCACATACGTGCCGCCGCCGACCAACGCCGCCACCGACGTGGTGTGGTGCGGCGCGACGAATGGCGGCGCCACGACCAGCGGTGCGTCCGGGGACAGGGCTCCGGCCACCGAGTGGACCGCCGTGACCTCCAGGGACTCGTTCGGTGTGAGGGCCGGGAGCAGGCCGGCGAGGCGTTTGGCCAGCATCGTCTTGCCCGTGCCTGGTGGACCGGTCAGCAGCAGGTGATGGCCGCCTGCCGCCGCCACCTCCAGCGCCCATCGGGCTTCCGGCTGGCCGATGACGTCCTTCAGGTCAGGGACGTCCGGTGTCGGTGTGGCCGCCGGTTCGCGGGGGACCGTCAGCGCGTCGTCCTGGCCCCGGAGCCATGTCAGGACGTCGGACAGGGTGGCCGCGCCGAGCGCCGTGATGCCGGTGACCAGGACCGCTTCGGCCAGGGCGTCCGTCGGGACGATGGCCGTGGTCAGGCCGGCTCGCCGAGCGGCCAGCATCGCCGGCAGGATGCCTCGGACCGAGCGCAGGCGGCCGTCCAGGGCCAACTCGCCCAGCAGGACCGTGCCGGCCAGGCGGTCCGGTGGGACGACGCCGGCTGCCGCGAGCACGGCGCAGGCCAGGGCCACGTCGTAGCCGGAACCGCCCTTGGGCAGCGCGGCAGGGGACAACGCCAGCGACACCTGGCGGTTGGGCCAGTTCTCGCCGCTGTTCCGGACCGCGGCACGCACCCTGTCCTTCGATTCGCGCAGCGCCGGATCGGGCAGGCCGAGTAGGCGGATGCCAGGCACGCCAACGGAAATGTCCGCCTCGATCTCGACAGGCACGCCGTCCACACCGAACAGTGCGACGGACCATGTGGTTGCCAGGGCCATCAGAACACACCCCGCACGTGCCGCAGCCGGGGCACGCCACCGGCCGGCCAGAGCACCGCGACCACGTCGTACCGGACGCGGCACCAGCCGACCCGGTACCGCCGCAGCCATGCCTGCGTGGCGTGCCGGACGTGTCTGAGCTTGGCTGGCGTGACGAATTCGGCAGGGTCGCCGAAGTCGTCGGTGGAGCGGGTCTTCACCTCGCAGACCACGAGCGTGGTGCCGTCGGTGGCGACGACGTCGAGTTCGCCCTCGCGACATCGCCAGTTTCTGGACAGCACGACGAGCCCTCGCTCGGTGAGGTACTCGGCGGCCAGGTCCTCGCCGCGCCGGCCGAGATCGTGCGAGCCGAGATCGTGCGGACCGATGTCGTGCCCGGGGGTGTGCTGCTGCGTCGTCATGGCGACGACGATGCCGGGAAAACGATCAGTCAGGGGGCGGGTGCTGGCGGGCTGTGGACAACTGGAGTGGTTGTGGACAACTAGCTACCGAAGGGGCCCGATTCGGGTAGCCGCAGATCCGGTTTGTCCAGCTCTTCCACGTTGACGTCCTTGAAGGTGATCACCCGGACGGTTTTCACGAATCGCGCCGGCCGGTACATGTCCCACACCCAGGCGTCCGACATCCGCAGCTCGAAATACACCTCGCCGTCGGCGTTGCGCACCTGCACGTCCACCGAGTTGGCCAGGTAGAACCGCCGCTCAGTCTCCACCACGTAGGTGAACTGGCTGACGATGTCGCGGTACTCCCGGTAGAGCTGCAGCTCCATCTCGGTCTCGTACTTCTCGAGATCCTCTGCGCTCATCGGATCCGCGTTCCTCCTCGTGACACTGCTGGCGGGCCCGCCGGTTGGACGGTTGGCCTTCCATTCTGGACCACGTCGGCCGGTGACACGCCATGCGCCACCCGCCTCGGACGGGGCATCCCATGTCGAGCCGCTGCTGTGACCACATTCACATACGACCAGCGATGCTCGATACACGGCCCGTGCAGGTCCAGAGCAGCGGTGTGCTCAGGCGTGCAGTAGCCCTTGTGCTCGTCGAACCCGTACTGCGGGTACTGCTCGTGCAGTTCGACCATGATGCGATCCCGCGTCACCTTGGCCAGCACGGACGCCGCCGCGACGCACGCCGCGGCCTGGTCGCCCTTGACCACCGGCATGCTCGGCATGGTCAGACCGGGCACCCGGAATCCGTCCACCAGCACGTATCCCGGCTGGGTGGCCAACTGGGCGACCGCGCGCCGCATACCCTCGATATTGACCACGTGGATGCCGAACCCGTCCACCTCGTCCGGCGGGATCACCACCACGGCGTAGTCGACGGCCCTGGACAGCACCAGGCCGTACATCCGGTCGCGGGCCTTCTCGGTGAGCAGCTTGGAGTCGGTCAAGCCGTCCAGCCGCCGAGCGTCACCGGGTCGCAGGACGCACGAGGCCACCACCAGCGGGCCGGCACACGCACCCCGACCGGCCTCGTCGACACCGGCCACCGGGCCGAGCCCACGCCGGTCCAGCGCGCTCTGCAGCGCCCAGTTCCCCGCGTCACCGCGCACGATCGCGCGTTGTGGGCGTAACACACCTTCCGACCACCGCACTTGGGTCCGCCCGGCCACCAACTACCGCCGTTCGCCGTCTGGCGGGTCCTCGGCGGCCCGCCGCAGCAGATGCCGCCGGGCACGCTTGCCCAGCCACAGCGTGGGGAACGCGGCCAGCGCGCCGACGCCCAGCGGTGGCACCGTCACCGGCAGGTCCACCTTGGGCAGGGCAGACGCCTGGGCCTGCGGGTTGGTCTCGCCGATGCCGCCCCACCGACCCGGCGGCCAGATGATCACCCGGGCGATGCCGATCACGTCGCTCTCCGGCACCACGCCGTGGACGCCGCCACCGGCCTGGAATCGGGAGTCCGAGGAGTTGTTCCGGTTGTCGCCCATCACCCACAGGTCACCCTTGGGCACGGTGACCGGGGCGAACGGCTCCTGGTGGGGCGACAGGCCGGGCATCCAGTAGAGGTACGGCTCGTTGAGCGACTTGCCGTCCACCATCACCCGGTTCCGCGTGTCACAGCACTCGACGGTCTGGCCACCGACCGCGATCACCCGCTTCACCAGGTCGTACTCCGGCGGTGAGCCGATGCCGACGGACGAGCCGAACTGGCGGACCCACCGGACCACCACGTTGTTCGACTCGTTGACGTTGACCCCGCTCTCCGACCAGCCCGGCGGACCCTTGAACACGATGACGTCGCCGGGTGAGATGTTGGTGAAGTCGTAGCTGAGCTTGTCGACGAGGATGCGGTCGCCCGTGCAGCCCGGGCACCCGTTGAGGGTCTGCTCCATCGAGGCGGACGGAATGACGTAGACCCTGGCCACGAACGTCTGGATCAGGAAGGTCAGGACCAGCGCGATCCCGATCAGGATCGGCAGTTCCTTCCAGAACGACGGCTTCTTCTTCGGCTTGGCGGCCTTGTCGGCGGCGTTGTCCCCGGCCGGCTTGTCCTTGCCGTCGCCCGGACCCGTGCCGTCGCCGGACGGCTCGTCCGGCCACCCGTCGTCAGCACCGGCACCGTGCGCCGAAGGCGCCGCGGCATCCGTGACATCAGCACGCTCGTCTTCCGACGCCGTCATGTCATCCTCGTCTGGTAGCCGGGTGGCGCAACGCCCTGCGCCCGGCCGATGGCAAGGCGCCTGGCCAGGTTACGGGAGAGCAGGTTGGCCGGCTGTCAGGACGCCGTCGGGGTGTCCCGCTTCTCCTTGATCTTCGCGGCCTTGCCACGGAGTTCGCGGAGGTAGTAGAGCTTCGCCCGGCGAACGTCGCCGCGACTGACCCGCTCGATCCGCGCGATGTTCGGCGAGTGCACCGGAAAGGTGCGCTCGACGCCCACGGCGAACGAGATCTTGCGGACGGTGAAGGTCTCCCGCACGCCGTCGCCCTGGCGACGGATGACGACGCCCTCGAACACCTGGGTGCGCTCACGCGAACCCTCGATGACGCGAACGTGGACCTTCAACCTGTCGCCCGGGCGGAATTCCGGGATGTCGGAACGCAGCGACTGGGCGTCCAGCGCGTCCAGGGTGTTCATGGTCGGTCCGTCCTCGTCCTTCGACTGTGTCTGCTCCCCCAGGTCAGCCGGCCACCGCACAGCAGGGCCCGGAACTGACCAACCGGGGATGGTTCGTGGCGCGCACCGGAAGCATGTCCGGCGACAGCAACCAATTCAGTGTGCCAGACGCGACCACGAAACCGGAAACCGGCCCCTGCGGTCACTGCCCGGCCAGCCGGTCCAGCACGGCCCTGTCGTGCTTGTCGAACTCGCTGTCCGGCAGGCGTTCCAGCAGGTCGGGCCGGCGGGCGTGGGTACGTTCCAGCGCCTGGTCGCGCCGCCACCGGGCGATCGCCGCGTGATTGCCCGAGCGCAGCACGTCCGGCACGGCCAGCCCCCGCCACACCTCCGGCCGGGTGTAGCTCGGGCCCTCCAGCAGGCCGTCGGAGAACGAGTCCTGCTGGGCGGACTCCGGATTGCCCAGCACACCGGGCAGCAGCCTGGCCACCGCCTCGACGATCACCAGCACCGCGACCTCGCCGCCGACCAGCACGTAGTCGCCGACGGACACCTCGTCCACCCGCAGCCGCCCGGCCGCGTCGTCCATCACGCGCTGGTCGATGCCCTCGTACCGGCCGCAGGCGAACACCAGCCGCTGCTCGGCGGCGTACTGGTGCGCCACGGCCTGGGTGAAGGGCCGGCCGGCCGGCGTCGGCACCACCAGCAGGGCGTCCTCACCCGGCGGGCAGACGGCGTCCAGGGCGTCGCCCCACACCTGCGGTTTCATCACCATGCCGGGGCCGCCGCCGTACGGGCTGTCGTCCACCGCGCGGTGCACGTCGTGCGTCCAGTCCCGCAGGTCGTGGACGTCGACACTGATAAGGCCGCGTTCGATCGCCTTACCCAGCAACGCGGAACGCAACGGGGCGAGGTACTCGGGGAAGATCGTGACGACGTCGACGCGCACCCGGTCACTCGTCTTCCAGCAGGCCGGGAGGCGGGTCCAGGACGATCCGGCCGCCGGGCACGTCGACCTCGGGCACGATCTGGTGGACGAACGGGATCAGCGCCTCACCGCCGCCTTCCCGGTCCACCACCAGCAGGTCGCTGCCGGTGCCGTGGACGACCTCACGCACGGTGCCCACGGTCGCGCCGGCCACGGTGAGCACGGCGAGGCCCTCCAACTGGTGGTCATAGAACTCGTCCGGGTCGTCGATCGGCGGCAACTCGACCGCGTTCGCGGACAGCACGACGCCACGCAGCGCCTCGGCGGAGTCCCGGTCGGCAACACCCTCGAAGAACACCAGCAGCCGCCCGGTGTGTGGCCGGGCGGCTGTGACGGTGAGACTGCGCACGATCGAGCCGTCGCGGGCTGTGACGAACAACACCGAGCCCTCGGCGAAGCGGTGCTCCGCCGAGTCGGTGCTCGAGTTCACGACCAGCTCACCACGGATGCCGTGCGGCTTGACGATCCGCCCGACCATCCGCAGTTCCGGCACCGCCGTCATGCGCTGTGCTTCCTGGGTCAGCGGTCGGTGTCCACCACGTCGACCCGCACGCCGCGACCACCGATGCCGGTCATCACGGTGCGCAGCGCGGTGGCGGTGCGACCGCCCCTGCCGATCACCTTGCCCAGGTCCTCGGGGTTCACGTGCACCTCGAGGGTGCGGCCGCGACGGGTGGTCAGCAGGTGGACCCGCACGTCGTCCGGGTGGTCGACGATGCCGCGGACCAGGTGTTCCAGAGCGTCAGCCAAGACACTCACTGTCCGGCGTCCGCTGCGGGAGCGTCCTCAGCCTTGGCCTCGGCAGCCTCGGCCTTCTTGCCTCCGCCCCGCTTCTTGGGCGTGGTCGCCTCGACGGTCGGCTCGTCGCCCGCGGCGGAGAGCGCGGCGTTGAACAGGTCCTGCTTGCTGGGCTTGGGCTCAGCGACCCTCAGCGTGCCCTCGGTGCCCGGCAGGCCCTTGAACTTCTGCCAGTCGCCGGTGATCTCCAGCAGGTGCTGCACCGGGTCGGTGGGCTGGGCACCCACGCCCAGCCAGTACTGCGCACGCTCGGAGTCGATCTCGATGAGGCTCGGCTCCTGCCTCGGGTGGTACTTGCCGATGGTCTCGATGGCACGGCCAGCGCGACGGGTGCGGGCGTCCGCGACGACGACCCGGTAGTGCGGCTGGCGAATCTTGCCGAGGCGCTGCAGCTTGATCTTGACGGCCACGGGTAGGGGTACTCCTCAAACAGTCGGTACGCGAGATTTCAGGCGTCCTCCGGCCGAGTGGGGTCGGCCGGCGAATTCCCGGAGTTCAGGGTGCCGCGACCGGGTGAGAGGGACCTGTCGCAGCGGACAGCTCACCATTGTGCCAGACGGTCGGTTCAGGGCACGAACGGGCTGATGGCGATGCCTGCCGAGGTGAGCGCCTCACGCACTGCCGTGGTATGCCCGACGGCGCCCGGTGTGTCCCCGTGCAGGCACAGCGACCGTGCCGAACTGGCCAGTACCGTGCCGTCGACGGCGACGATCTCACCCCGCTCGGCCAGCCGGACCGCGCGTTCGACGACCGCCGCCGTGTCGGTGAGCAGCGCGTTCGGCTCTGTCCTGGGCACCAGGGTGGCCTGCGGGGTGTAGCCGCGATCCGCGAACGCCTCCTGGACGCACTCCAGACCGGCCGCTTCGGCCTCGGCGAGCAGGCGCGATCCGGGCAGACCGAGGACCGGCAGCGACCCGTAGGCCCGCACCGCGGCCACCACGGCCTTGGCCTGGCCGTCGTGGTGCACCGTCGCGTTGTACAGCGCGCCGTGCGGTTTCACGTAGCCGACGCGACCGCCCGCGGCCCGGGCGAACGCCTCCAGGGCACCGATCTGGTACAGGACGTCGTCGGCCAGGACAGACGGCGGGACCTCGATGAACCGGCGGCCGAACCCGGCGAGGTCGCGGTAGGACACCTGGGCGCCGATCACCACGCCCCGCTCGACGGCCGACACGCACACCGCACGCATGATCGACGGGTCGCCGGCGTGGAAGCCACACGCCACGTTCGCGCTGGTCACCACGTCCAGCAGCGCGTCGTCGTCGGTGAGCCCCCAGGCGCCGAAGCCCTCCCCGAGGTCACTGTTCAGGTCGATCGGTCCACTCAATTCGCCATCACTCCGATCGCGACAAGCAGCGTCGCCAACGCGGGCAGGAAGTTGTTCATCTGGTGAGCCACGATGCTGGCCGGCAACCGGCCGGTGATCAAGCGTGCCAGCCCAATCGGTACGGCGATGACCAGCAACAGGATCGTACGAATCGGCTCCAGGTGGCTGGCGGCGAAGATCGCGGTGCTCAGGCCGAACGCAGCCCACCGGCCCCACTCCTGCCGCTGGATCGCGCCCCACAGCAGGCCACGGAAGATGATCTCCTCGCAGATCGGCCCGACCAGCCAGACGTAGATGAACATCACGATGGCCGCGGTGATCGGCATCCGGCCGCCGTCCAGCACCGTGTTGATCGCCGAGCTCGCGTCGTCCGCGCCGACCGCCCTGGTCCAGATCAGCGCCGCCACGATGGTGAGCACCACACCGGCGGCGCCGAGTTTGAGGCCCACCTTGACGTCCGCCCACCGATATGCCAGCCGCAGGTCGATCACCGGTCCGTTGCCCCGGAACACGGTCGCCAACACGGCGGCCGCCGCGGCCAGCGCGGTCGGCACGATCGTGCCGACGAGTTCGTCAGCGACGGTGATCTGGTTGCCGTGCGGATGTGGGTCGAGAATCGCGGCCAGGAACACGGCGGACAGCAACAACACCGCTTCGGCGAGGAGAAACGCGCCGAAACCCCATCGGTGGGGCGGCGCTCCGTCGCCGTAGGAATTACCCGTGATGGCCGGCGGCGGCGAGCCCGGCGGAACTGCGGTGGCGCCGGACGAGTCGTCCGGCTGTCGCAGCGGTGTCACGGGCGCCTCCGGGATCGGCCGGGCACGGTTGAGTCCCGACAATAGGCGGCTGGCGGTGATCTGGCCCGGTTATAGAACTACCCTGCCGCGCAACAGAATCCGAGCGGGCGTATGCAGCACCTCGAGATTCGTGCGCGGATCGACCGGATAACCGACCAGATCGGCGGGCGCCCCGTCGGCCACTGACTGCCACCCCAGCCACGCCCGAGCGTCCCACGACGCGGCGCCGATCGCCCGTGCCGGGTCGAGGCCGGCGTCGTGCAGCGCGATCACCTCGGCCGCGATCCGGCCGTGCTGGACGCCACCGCCGGCGTCGGTGCCCGCGTAGATCGGCAGGCCTGCCTCCGCGGCGGCGCCGACCATCTCCCGGGCACGGCCGTGCAGTGCGCGCATGTGCTTGGCGTACACCGGGTATTTCGACGCGGCGTCGGCGATACCGGGGAAGTTCTCGACGTTGATCAACGTCGGCACCAGGGCGGTGCCTCGCCTGGCCATCTCGTCGATCACGTCGCCGGACAGGCCGGTGCCGTGCTCGACGCAGTCGATGCCGGCGTCCACCAGGCCGGGCAGGGCGTCCTCACCGAACACGTGCGCGGTGACCCTGGCGCCGGCGCGGTGAGCGGCGTCGATCGCCTCGGCGAGGATGTCGTCCGGCCACAGCGGAGCCAGGTCGCCGACCGTCCGGTCGATCCAGTCGCCGATCAGCTTGACCCAGCCGTCGCCGCACTCCGCCTGCTCGACGACGGCCGCCGGCAGGAGTGCCGGATCCTCGAGTTCGATGCCCAGGTGCGGGATGTAGCGCTTCGGGCGGGACAGGTGCCGGCCGGCGCGGATGATCCTGGGCAGGTCGAGACGTTCCTGCAGCGGCCGGGTGTCCAGCGGCGAGCCGCAGTCGCGCAACAGCAGGGCGCCCGCGTCGCGCTCGATCTCGGCCTGGGTGGTGGCCTCGGCCAGGTCGACCGGTCCCTGCGGGCCGATGCCGACGTGGCAGTGCGCGTCCACCAGACCGGGGACCAGGTAGCCGCCGTCGAAGACCGTGCGGGCGCCCGGCACCTCGGCGGTGCGCACCCGGCCGTTGACCACCCACAGGTCACGCGGTTCGTCGTCGGGTAGGACGACGCCGCGCAGGTGCAGTGCGGTCACTTCTTCTTCTTGTCGAAATTCAGCTTCGACGGGTCGAAACCGGCGGGCAACTGGTCCAGACCGGCCAGTCCGGACGGCAGTTCGTTCAGGCCGGGCGGCATCTTCGACAGGTCGGGCATCCCAGCGGGGAAACCGCCGCGCACCTTCGGCTGCGTCGGACCGCGACCCTTGCCCTTCTTGCCTTTCTTGCCCTTCTTCGTGGCCTTGGGGCGACCGCCGGGCAGACCGAATCGGCCGGCCATCTGCTGCATCATCTTGCGGGCGTCGAAGAACCGGTTGACCAGCTCGTTGATGTCCCGGACCTCGACGCCGGAACCCCGCGCGATACGCAGCCTGCGGGACGCGTTGATGATCTTGGGATCGGCCCGCTCGGCCGGGGTCATGCCGCGAATGATCGCCTGCACCCGGTCCAGGCTCTTCTCGTCGAACTGTTCGAGCTGGTCCTTCATCTGGCCGGCGCCGGGCAGCATGCCGAGGATGTTCGCGATCGGACCCATCCGGCGGACCGCCTGCATCTGCTGCAGGAAGTCCTCCAGGGTCAACTCGCCGGAACCGATCTTGGCCGCCGTCGCCTCGGCCTGCTTGGCGTCCATGGCCTGCTCGGCCTGCTCGATCAGGGTGAGCACGTCACCCATGCCGAGGATGCGGCTGGCCATCCGGTCCGGGTGGAAGACGTCGAAGTCCTCGAGCTTCTCGCCGTTGGACGCGAACAGGATCGGCTGGCCGGTGATCTCCCGGACGGAGAGCGCGGCACCACCGCGGGCGTCACCGTCCAGCTTGGTGAGCACCACGCCACTGAAGCCGACGCCGTCCCGGAACGCCTCCGCCGTGTTGACCGCGTCCTGGCCGATCATCGCGTCGACGACGAACAGGACCTCGTCCGGCTGCACGGCGGTGCGAATGTCCTTGGCCTGGCGCATCAGCTCCTCGTCGATGCCCAGCCGGCCCGCCGTGTCGACGATGACGACGTCGTGCTGCGCGCGGTTGGCTTCCTCCACGCCGCGCCGCGACACGTCCACCGGGTCGCCGACGCCGTTGCCCGGCTCGGGCGCGAACACCGGCACACCCGCGCGCTCGCCGACCACCTGGAGCTGGGTGACCGCGTTCGGTCGCTGGAGGTCGGCGGCGATGAGCAGCGGCGTGTGACCCTGGCCGCGCAGCCAGCGGGCGAGCTTGCCGGCGAGTGTGGTCTTGCCGGAACCCTGGAGGCCGGCGAGCATGATCACCGTCGGCGGGTTCTTCGCCAGGTTCAGCCTGCGGGTCTCCCCGCCGAGGATGTTGACGAGTTCCTCGTTGACGATCTTGACGACCTGCTGGGCGGGGTTCAGCGCCTCGGAGACCTCGGCGCCCTTCGCCCGTTCCTTCACGCCGGCGATGAAGGTGCGCACGACGGGGAGCGCGACGTCGGCCTCGAGCAGGGCGATGCGGATCTCGCGAGCGGTCGCGTCGATGTCCGCGTCGCTGAGCCGGCCCTTGCCGCGCAGGTTCTGCAGGACGGACGTGAGCCGGTCGGAAAGGGTGTCGAACACGGGGGGTGGCTCCAGCGGGTCGATTAGGTGATCCGCCTGCCAGGTTAGCCGCTGTGTGGGAGTGGTGGGGGTGGTGGCGTTCGTTGGAGGTGGTCAGGGGTCGGGTGGTCGGTTGGGGTGAGTCGGCCGTTCAACGGACGACACGGGCCTGCGGGGTGGGGTCTGGGGTGATGGCGGGCGTGAGTTGACCGCTTGGTGGTCAGCATGCGGATGGGGTGCGGGAACCGGCTGGCTGGGCTAGCGAGATGACCGCTGGACGGACGACGCACGGCCGACGGAGAGCGCGTCCGGCAGTCGGCCAGTGGAGGGACGACACACCGACCGCCACCAGCGCGCATTAGATGGCCGCTCGACGGCCGACACGCGCGCGTGGCCGAGAGCAGAGACGCGCAGCCAACCTGCACGCGCAAGTCGACCACTCGGCGGACGACACGCGCGCATGGCCGAGAGCAGAGACGCGCAGTCGACCTGCATGCGCAAGTTGACCACTCGACGGACGACACGACCGACAGAGAGAGCGCGCTGGCAGCCGGCCGGTAGACAGACGACACACCCACCGCCGCCAGCAGCGACACGCGGGACCGGCCGAGCGGAGGCAAGCAGCCGACCCGCACGCGAGATGACCGCTGGATGGACGACACGCAGCGGACGGACAGGTCGTTGGGCAGCCGGCCAGTAGAGGGACGACACACCGACTGTCACCAGCGACACGCACGAGATGACCAGTCGATGGACGACACGCGCGAATAGCCGAGAGAGCAGAGCCGTGTAGCCGACCTGCACGCGCAAGTTGACCACTCGACGGACGACACGCCGAGGACTCTCGCCACCGACGGACACGAGGTGACCGCCCTGCGGACGACAGTTGCACGAGCGCCGGCAGCGGGAGCAGACAGCGGACTTGCGCCTGCGAGATGGCCGTAAGACGGACGACACGCCCGAAGAGTCGAGAGCAGGAGCCGACAGTCAGGGCATGCGCCGCGAGATGGCCGTTGAGGGACGACGCGCGCGAGCAGCGGGCGGAGGGGCGGAGGGGCGGAGGGGCAGACAGCGGCCTGCCGTTCGCGAGATGGCCACTCAGCGGACGACACACCCGACCAGCCGACAGCGCGGCGGACAGCGGGCTCGCGCATACGAGATGGCCGATTGAGGGACGACACACGCGAGCAACCAAAGGCGCAGGCACGGCAACTGGGCATGCGCACGCAAGATGGCTGCTCGACGGACGACATGCGCGAGCAGCCGACAGCGCGGCAGACGGCGGGCTTGCGTTTCGGGAGATGGCCACTCGGCGGACGACACACCCGAGCAGCCCACAGCGAGACAGGCAGCGGAACTCACGCCCGCGAGCTGGCCACTCAGCGGACGACTCACGCGAGCAGGTGCTGGCGCAGGCAATTAGCGGGGCGCGCGAGTTGGCTGATTGAGGGACGACACGGGCGTGATGTGTTGCGGGTTGGTGCGGCGGGCGGGCTCCACGCGAGTTGGCGCGCGTTGGCGGCGGGATGCCCGCCCCCCTGGCGGAGGCATCCCGCCGGGCCGGTCTCGGTCACCCTGTTCGGCTACCTCGACCAGCCGGGTTGTGCTGCCGCGCTCGCGGACTTGCGCGGCCCCCCACGTTGCCGCCCGGGGGCGGTCCGATCGGACCGCCCCGGACAGCGCACGCGCGACCGGGAAACAACCACGGACCCGCCGCCCGACCCCCAGGACGGGCGCCACGCCGGTTCCGTCGCGAACTCCCTTCATGTCGCAGGGCCGATCCTGCCGACCCTTCGCGTGTCGGGGCAGCGTGAACGCCCCGGTGGGGACTGCGTAGTGCTACGTAAACCGCCTGCTCGACCATGTGACGTGGGCCGCATTCGGGCATGACGCGACTCCTGCAGGAAACCAGAGAAATATTCAGCCCGCTGCTGCCAGCACCGCCGACTCGATGCGTCTCCGCTCGGCCGCCACCACCGGCTCACCGTCGGGGGTCGTCAGACAGAACGACGCCACCGCCGTCGCTCCGGGCGTCGACAGCCTGGCCCACCGGACGTCCGCCGCACACGCCTCCAGCGCCGACGCGACCCGGTACAGCAACCCGATCCGATCGCTCGCCCGCAACTCCAGCACCACCGCGCCGATCGCCTCGTCGTCGAACCACACCACCCTCGGCCTGGCCGTCTCGCCAGCCACCACCGCGTAGTCCCGCTCCTTCGCGTCCAACCGCACGGCCAGCGGCAGCGACCCGTCCACCGCCCTGGCCAACTGCTCCCGCAGCAACGCCGGGTCGGGCAGCTCGCCGAACCGTGGCGACACCCGGAACACATCCACCGCCACCCCGCCGTGGCTGCCCATCGTCGCGGCGTGCACGTCCAGCGAGTTCAGCGCCAGCACCCCCGCCGCCCTGGCCAGCAGGCCCGCTCGGTCGGCGGCCACCATGGTGATCTCCGCCGTGTGTGGCACGGCGAGCGCAGCGACCAGCACTCCCGGGCGGCCGGAGGCCGATGCCACAGAGGCCAGGGCCACCTGGTCGGTGTCCAGTGGGGCCGGGCCGGGCGGTGGTTCGCCGGCCAGTACCGCTCGGCACGCTTCGGCCAGTTCCGCCACCAGCGACGACCGCCACGGCGTCCACACGCCGGGGCCGGTCGCTCTGCTGTCCGCTTCGGTCAGGGCCGCCAACAAATCCAGCAGCACCCGGTCGTTGCCCAGCGTCTCGTTGACCCGCAGGACCGTGGCCGGGTCGTTGACGTCCCGCCTGGTCGCCGTGTGCGGGAGTAGCAGGTGGTGGCGCACCAGGGACGCCAGCGTTTCCGTGTCGGCTTCGGGTAGGCCGATCCGATCACCGATCTGGGCGGCCAGTGCGGCGCCGACCACCGAATGGTCCTTGTCCCTGCCTTTGCCGATGTCGTGCAGCAGGGCGCCGAGCAACAACAAGTCCGGTCTGTCGACCGTGGTGGCCAGGGCTGCCGCGCGGACAGTGGTCTGGACCAAGTGCCTGTCCACCGTCCACAAGTGGACCGAGTCCCGCGGCGGTAGGTCGCGGACGGCGCCCCACTCGGGGAACAGCCTGCCCCACAGGCCGGTCCTGTCGAGCGCCTCCACCACGTCGACCAGGCCGGGGCCGGCGGCCAGCAGGCTGAACAGGGCGTCCAGCGCGGCCGGGGGCCATGGGCGGCGCAGTTCGGGAGCTCGCTCGGCCAGCCGGGTCATCGTGCCCGCCGCGACGGGGGCGTTGGCCCGGGCCGCCGCCGCTGCCAGGCGCAACAGCAGCGCCGGGTCGCGGGCCGGGTCGGCGTCACGGGCCAACGCCACCTCTGTGCCGTGCAGGACCACACCCTCCGCGAGCGGGGTGCGGACCGGACCACGGCGCAGGCTCATCGCACGGCGCGGGGCCGCCGAGCGGACCGTGCGGATGGCCACGTCGAGTGCGTAGGCGACGGACCGCCCGGCTGAGGACAGGGCGCCGGCCAGGGCGAACCGGTCGGCCATGCCCAGAGAGGCGGCCACCTCGTCGCCGTCCTGGGCGCGCAGGATGTCTCTCGGTCGGCCGGCTACCCGGCGCAGTTCTGTCCGGACGTCGAGCAGGAGGATTCTCGCTGCCTCGACATCGGCGACCGGCCGGTCGACCAGTTGGGCGGTGGCCAGGGCGTCCAGCAGTTGAATGTCGCGCAGGCCGCCTCTGCCGTGCTTGATGTCGGGTTCGGCGCGTTGCGCCACCTCGCCGCCGCGCTCCCAGCGTTCCTCGGCTCCCGCGGCCAACAAGTCGACGCGCGAGCGGGCCGACGCGCGCCACGCCTGGCGCGCCGAACTCGCCAGCCGCTCGGCCACCTCGGTGTCGCCGGCCAGGTAGCGGACCTCCAACAGGCCGAGCGCGGCCCGCAGGTCGTCGGCGGCGACGCGGAGCGATTCGCGGACCGTGCGAACCGAATGATCCAGACCAATACCGGCATCCCACAGCGGATACCAGAGTCCTTCGGCCAACCCGGTGACCGGCTCGCCGCCCTCGTGCACCAGCACCAGGTCCAGATCCGAGTACGGCACCAGCTCCCGCCTGCCCAGCGCGCCGACCGCCACCAGGGCGATTCCGGGGGCGCCCAGCCCGGCGGCCGCGGCGTGACCGGCCAGCCAGAAGTCGTGCAGATCGACGAGAGCCGCCCGCAGGTCGGCGCCGACCAGGCGACGCCGACCCGCGAGCGGATTGATCAGCACGTCCCGGGCCCAGAGCAGGTCCTGGGTGGACCGCCCTGGTTCCGGTTGCCGCTGCGCGGACGTCACAGCGCGTCGACGCCCCGCTCGCCGGTGCGCACCCGCACCACCGTGTCCACCGGCGTGACCCACACCTTGCCGTCGCCGATCCGGCCGGTCCGAGCCGCCTTGACGACGGCTTCCACGGCCCGGTCGGCCATGTCCTCGTCGACCAGCACCTCGACCTTCAGCTTCGCCACGAAGTCCACCTGGTACTCGGCGCCGCGGTAGACCTCGGTGTGGCCCTTCTGCCGGCCGTAGCCCCGGACCTCGCTCACCGTCATGCCCAACAGGCCGAGCTGTTCCAGGGCCGACTTCACGTCGTCCAGCGTGAACGGCTTGACGATCGCGGTGACCAGCCTCATGACGCACTCCCCTTCACTGCCGCCGAGCCCTTCACCGCTGCCGCCGGGGTGGCGGGAACGGACTGCGTCGCAGTGTCCAGGACGCTCCGGTGGCCGGTCGGACCGGTGAACTCGTACGCGGTTTCAGCGTGCTCCGACTCGTCGATACCAGCCATCTCGGCCTCGGGGCTGACGCGGAAGCCGATGGTCTTGTTGATGATCCAGCCGATGACCAACGCCAGGACGAACGAGTAGCCGAGCACCGAGCCCGCCGCGATGGCCTGCTTGCCCAACTGGCTCCAGCCGCCGCCGTGGAACAACCCGTCACCACCCGCCGAGTTGACCGAGCCGGTGGCGAAGAAGCCGATCAGCAGGGTGCCGACGATGCCGCCGACGAGGTGGACGGCGACGACATCGAGGGAGTCGTCGAAGCCGAGGCGGAACTTGATCCCGGTGCACAGCGCGCAGATCACCCCGGCCGCGATGCCGATCACCAGGGCGCCCATCGGGTCGACGTAGCCACACGCCGGGGTGATGGCGACCAGGCCGGCTACCGCGCCAGAGGCGGCGCCCAGTGTTGTGGGTTTGCCGTCCCGGAACTGTTCCACCACGATCCAGCCGATCAGCGCGGCCGCCGTGGCGACGGTGGTCGTGGTGAACGCGACCGAGGCGAGGTCACCGGCGGCCAGGGCGGAACCGGCGTTGAAGCCGTACCAGCCGAACCACAGCAGCGCGGCGCCGAGCAGCACGTGCGGGACGTTGTGCGGGCGGGGAATGCTGCGCGGGAACGCCTTGCGCTTGCCCAGTATCAGTGCGAGCGCCAATCCCGCGGCACCCGCGTTGATGTGCACCGCGGTACCGCCGGCGAAGTCGAACGCCTTGAGCTGGTTGGCGATCCAGCCGCCGACCGAGTTCGGGCCGGTGAAACCGCTGAAGTCGAACACCCAGTGCGCGACCGGGAAGTACACGATCGTGACCCACACCGCGACGAACAGCACCCACGACCAGAACTTCGTGCGGTCGGCGATCGATCCGGAGATCAGGGCCGGGGTGATCACCGCGAACATCAGCTGGAACATGACGAACGACAGTGTCGGGATCATGTCGCCCTTGGGGCCGGCGAGCGTGCCGACGGTGTTGGCCAGCAGCGCGTTGTGGAAACCGGCGATGAACCCACCACCGCCCTCGCTGCCGAACGACATGGTGTAGCCGTAGAGCAGCCACAGAATGCCGACCACGCCCAGCGTGATGAAGTTCATCATGAGCATGTTCAGCACGCTCTTGGAACTCACCATGCCGCCGTAGAAGAAGGCGAGCCCGGGTGTCATCAGCATGACCAGCGCGGCGCTGGCCAGTACCCAGGCGGTATCTCCAGGGTTCACGACGTCCTCCTGTGCAGACCGGATTGCCGGCAAGCATCGGCAGGCGCTGTTTCACCCGAACGCGTCAAACGTTTCCGGGCGGTGAACTGTGCACCGGCTGGTGTTACTTCCAGATTTCGGTGACGGATCAGCCACGTCACGTGACCGCGTGGCCGCCGAAACGTCCGATCGGCGAGGATGCCGGCGTGACGAACGACGGTCGGCCACCGGAGCGGGTGGTGGCGGCGCTGGCCTGCCCGGTGTGCGGCGACGGGCTGGCCCGGCAGGACACCACGCTGCGCTGCGGGCGCGGCCACTCGTTCGACATCGCCCGGCAGGGCTACGTGAACCTGCTGGCCGGCCTCGGGTCGGCACGGGCGGGCTCGGCGGACACGGCCGCGATGGTGGCCGACCGGGCGGACTTCCTGGCGGCGGGCCACTACGCGCCGCTGGTCGCGCTGATCACCGACCTGGCCGGCGCACCCGACGGGCTGGTGGTGGAGGCGGGCGCCGGCACCGGCTACTACCTGGCGGCCGTGCTGGACCGGGCGCCTGCCGCGACCGGGTTGGCGCTGGACGTGTCACCGGCGGCGCTGCGCAGGGCGGCCGGGGCGCACGACCGGCTGGGCGCGGTGGGGTGGGACGTGTGGCGGCCGTGGCCGGTGCGTGACGGGGTGGCCGACGTGGTGCTGGACGTGTTCGCGCCGCGCAACGGCCCGCAGTTCCACCGGGTGCTGCGGCCGGGCGGCCTGCTGGTGGTGGTCACGCCGGACGCCGACCACCTGGCCGAGCTGGGCACGGCGGCCGGGCTGTTGACCGTCGACCCGCGCAAGCCGGAGCGCCTGGCCGACACCCTGGGCGAGCGGTTCGACCTGGTGGACAGCACGCCGCTGCGCTACCCGATGACGCTGCCGCCCGCCGATGTGGCGCGGGTGGTGGGGATGGGGCCGGCGGGACACCACGCCCGGCCGGTCCCGGCCGGTGCGGCGCGGTCGGTGACCGCGTCGTTCGTGGTGTCCCGCTACCGGTCCCGTTAGTCGTCGGCGGGCTTGCGCTTGCCGCCCGCGGCCACCGCGATCAGCAGGCCGCCGAGCAGGCCGAGGTTCTTCTGGAAGTGGACGCGCTGCTGGCCGCGCACCGCCGGGTCCTCGTGCTCCCAGTAGGCGTGGGCGGCCAGCGTGGTCGGCACCAGGTCCAGGGCCAGCACCAGTGCGGACAGGCGCGGGAACTTGCCCAGCGCCAGGCCGAGACCGGCGAGCAGCTTCACCCCGGCGCTGACCTTGACCAGCGTCGCCGGGTCGGTCGGCACGCCTTCGGGCAGCGAGTCGCCGACCTTGTCCATCGCGGACCGCAGGAACGGTGTGGCCACCTTCACCCGGTTCTCCGGGTTCCGCAGGATGTCGATCCCGCTGACGACGAAGACGGAGGCGAGCAGCGGACGGGCCAGCCTGTGCATGATCATGTGTGAATACTCCCAACCTGGAGCGTCATCCGAGCAGCGCGTCCACGAACGCGCCGGGTTCGAAGGGGGCGAGATCGTCCGGTCCCTCACCGAGACCGACCAGTTTCACGGGGACGCCGAGTTCGCGCTGGACCTGGAAGACGATGCCGCCCTTGGCGGTGCCGTCCAGCTTGGTCAGCGCGATGCCGGTGACGTCGACGATGTCGGCGAACACCCTGGCCTGGGTCAGGCCGTTCTGGCCGGTGGTGGCGTCCAGCACCAGCAGCACCTCGTCCACCACGGCCTGCTTCTCCACCACCCGCTTGACCTTGCCCAGCTCGTCCATCAGGCCGGTCTTGGTGTGCAGGCGGCCCGCCGTGTCGACGACAACGGTGTCCACCTTGCTTTCCATACCCCTTTTCACCGCGTCGAATGCGACGGCGGCCGGGTCGGCGCCCTCCTTGCCGCGCACGACCTCGGCGCCCACCCGTTCGGCCCAGGTCTGGAGCTGGTCGGCGGCGGCGGCGCGGAACGTGTCCGCGGCACCGAGCAGGACCGTGCGGCCGTCGGCCACCAGCACCCTGGCCAGCTTGCCGGCCGTGGTGGTCTTGCCCGTGCCGTTCACGCCGGCGATCAGCAGGACGGCCGGACCGTCCTCGTGCGGCAGGGCGTGCACCGAGCGGTCCAGGTCCGGGCGCAGCGCGTCGACCAGCACCTCACGCAGCAGGCTCCTGACCTGTTCCGCGGTGCGCAGGCCGCGGCTGGCCAGTTCGGCGCGCAGCCGGTCCACGATCTCCGTGGTGGTCGGGCCGCCCAGGTCGGCCAGCAGCAGGGTGTCCTCGATCTCGGTCCACGAGTCCTCGTCCAGGTTGCCGGCGCCGAGCAGGCCCAGCAGGCCGCCGCCCAGCGCGGACTGGGACCGGGACAGGCGGCCGCGCAGCCGTTCCAGCCGGCCGGAGACCGGTGCGATCTCCTCGACCGGGGCCGCGGTCTGGGCCGGGATCTGCTCGGTCGGCGGCTCGGGTGCCTGCGCCGGAACCGGTTCGGTGACGGGCTCGGGGGCCGGCTCGGTGACCGGTTCGGTGCGCTGTCCGCCCGGCGCGAACGCGATGCCGGTGCCGGTCTGGTAGCCGGTTTTCGGCTGGTCGGACGCCTGCTCGTCGAGCCTGATCCGGCGGTTGCGACGCAGCCAGAGGCCGACGCCGAGCACGACCAGTAGCACGACGACGACGGCGACGACAATGACGATCACGGTCGTTGTGGACACCTGGCCATCCTTCCACGTGCCCGGGCGAGGGCACGGTCAGCGACGGTGCGGCTCCCTAGGATGGCGCGGTGACCGTCGACGACCGCGCCCTGGACGTACTGCACCGCGTGTTCGGCTACGACGCGTTCCGAGGGCCGCAGCAGGAGGTCGTCGACCACGTCGTCGCCGGTGGGGACGCGCTGGTGCTGATGCCCACCGGTGGCGGCAAGTCGCTGTGCTACCAGATCCCGGCGCTGGTCCGGGACGGCGTGGGCGTCGTGGTGTCGCCGCTGATCGCGTTGATGCAGGACCAGGTGGACGCGCTGCGGGCGCTGGGCGTGCGAGCCGGTTTCCTGAACTCGACGCAGGATCCGGACGAGCAGCGGATGGTGAGCGCGGAGTTCACGGCGGGCGAACTGGACCTGCTCTACCTGGCGCCGGAACGGTTGCGGTCGGAGTCGACGCTGCGGCTGCTGGAGCGGGGCACGATCTCGCTGTTCGCCATCGACGAGGCGCACTGTGTCGCCCAGTGGGGCCACGACTTCCGGCCGGACTACCTGGCGCTGTCGTCGTTGCACGAGCGCTGGCCGGACGTGCCGCGCATCGCACTGACCGCCACCGCGACCGAGGCCACCCGCACGGAGATCGCCACCCGGCTGAACCTGGGCGATGCCCGGCAGGTGGTGGCCAGTTTCGACCGGCCCAACATCCAGTACCGGATCGTGCCGAAGAACGAGCCGAAACAGCAGTTGCTGCACCTGCTGCGCACCGAGCACGGCGGCGACTCCGGGATCGTCTACTGCCTGACCAGGACGTCGGTGGAGCGCACGGCGGAGTTCCTGACCGGCGCCGGGATCACCGCGCTGCCCTACCACGCCGGGCTGGACGCGGGCACCCGCGCCCGGCACCAGGCCCGTTTCCTGCGTGAGGACGGCCTGGTGATGGTGGCGACGATCGCGTTCGGCATGGGCATCGACAAGCCGGACGTGCGGTTCGTCGCCCACCTCGACCTGCCGAAGTCGGTGGAGGGCTACTACCAGGAGACCGGGCGCGCCGGCCGGGACGGCCTGCCCTCCACCGCGTGGCTGGCCTACGGGCTGCAGGACGTGGTGCAGCAACGCAAGCTGATCGACTCCGGCGACGGCGACCAGGCGCACCGCCGCCGGCAGTCGATGCACCTGGACGCGATGCTGGCGCTGTGCGAGACGGTGGAGTGCCGGCGGGTGCGGCTGCTGGCCTACTTCGGGCAGGAGTCGGCGCCGTGCGGCAACTGCGACACGTGCCTCACGCCGCCCGAGTCGTGGGACGGCACGGTGCCGGCCCAGAAGCTGCTGTCCACGGTGTTCCGGCTGCGCAAGGAGCGCCGGCAGTCGTTCGGCGCCGGTCATGTGATCGACATCCTGCTGGGCAAGAAGACCGCCAAGGTCATCCAGCACGACCACGACACGCTGACCGTGTTCGGCGTCGGCGCCGACCTGCGCGAGGCCGAGTGGCGCGGTGTGGTGCGGCAGTTGCTGGCGCAGGGGTTGCTGGCCGTCGAGGGTGACCACGGCACGCTGGTGCTCACCGACGCCAGTGCTGACGTGCTGGGCAGGCGGCGCGAGGTGCCGATGCGGCGGGAGCCGGAGCGGGCGGTGGCGGCCAAGGCGTCCCGCAAGGTCCAGGTGGAGCTGCCGGCCGAGGCGGCGCCGGTGTTCGAGCGGCTGCGGGCGTGGCGGGCGGCGACCGCGCGCGAGCAGGGCGTCCCGGCGTACGTGATCTTCCACGACGCGACGCTGCGCGAGATCGCCGGCCGGGCGCCGTCGACGCTCGCCGAGCTGGCGTCGGTGAACGGTGTCGGTGAGAACAAGCTGGCCAAGTACGGGCAACAGATCCTCGACACACTGTGAACGTGATTATTCGGGCATAACGGATCTTTCGGGTCGCTACTCCGTTCGGGTAGCGCTAGCGTGCCCGTGATTCAACGGAGACCACCCCGAAATTCACTTGAGATAACACCCTCACCAGGCGTGCTGACGCCTGCGGAAAGGAGAATCGGATGCGTGCCATGCCGCGCAGACGACATTCTCTCATCCGTCCCTCCGTGTTGATTCCGGTCGTCGGAGTAGCTGTCGTGGCAACCGTGCTCGCCGTCGCCACCAACACGCCGGCACCCGCGGCGTCCTCGGCGCCGCCGACAACCACCACCGCCGCACCCGCCGACGCCGACCCGAACCCGGACTGCACCCTCACCGTTCCGGCGAATCCGTTGTCCGCCAAGGGACTCGCCACTCCGTACCAGCTCACGGCCACCGATCCGACGAAGGGCGCGTGCGACGAGGCGAACGACGGGCAGTCGGCGTTCGTCGAGGCGACCATCATCAACACCGCGACCGGAGCGCTGTCGGTCTACCGTCCGCTGGTGGTGGACGCTGGCGCCAGCCCGGCCGCCCCGGAAATCGTGCCGAAACTCCCGGCGCACGCCGTCGTCGGCCTCTGGTTCGGATTCAACGGCGACAATCTCATGCTGCGCTCGCACCAGGGCAGCCTGAGGGCCGGGAACTGCGAAAACGGCACCCGCGGTTCCATTTTCGGCCAGTTCTCGTTCTGCGACGCGGCCCAGTTCTTCGCGGCGGCCAACCGAGCCGTCCGGCAGGGCCAGATCAAGATCCCGGCGATCGGCACCGGCAAGGACGGCCTGCCGTGCATGACCACCAGGGACTACGGCCTGATCGACCAGGACCAGAGCGACAACGTCATCAGCAGCTACCTGGTGCTCCCCGATGGGAGCATGGCGCAGGACACCTCGGCGAACGCGGCCGCGCTGCCCAACTCGACCACGCTGGTCAACGGCAGTGACAACCTGCTGCTGGACGGGTTCGTCGACCCGGCACTGGGCTGCACGACGTTCGACGCCCCCGACCTGACCAACCCCGGACAGCGGGTGTCGTCGCTGGCCCTGAACGAACTGTTCGCCGCGGCCCGGCAGGCCAGGCCGATCGCGCTGGTACCGGAGATCGACCCGATGACGCTGGACAACGGGCGGCTCAGCCTGGCCAAGACGAACCTCTACCGGGCCGGCGTGAACATGGGCCCGTTCAACCGGCGGACCGAGTCGGCCGCCACCTACTGCGCCGACACGCTGACCATCGGCGCCCGGCGGATCCAGCAGGACAAGCAGCTGTTCCTGGCCGCGCCCTCACCGGACACCGGGGCCGCGAACAACCTCTACACGTTCATGGCCCAGCGCTGGGACGCCTCCCTGACCAACCTCAACTGCGACAGGGTGATCAACGTCCCGCCGCACCCGGTCCAGCTCGTCACCGATCCCAACGGCGTGGTCGTGGACGCGATCTTCCCCACCGCACGACACCACCACTGAGCACTCCTGACCAACCGGCGATGGGTGCCGCGACGATGCCCGCATCAGCTCGTCGCGGCACCCAGTGACGTCTGCTCCGACTCTTCAGCCGACGCCGATTCGGACTCGACAGCCGACGCCGATTCGGACTCGGCCACCGGCTCCGGCTCGGACTCGGCCACCGGCGCCGATTCGGACTCGGCAACCGGCTCCGGTTCGGCCTCGGCCACCAGCGCCGGATCGGACTCGGCAACCGGCTCCGGTTCGGCCTCGACAGCCAACGGCGATTCGGACTCGGCCACCAGCGCCGATTCGGACTCGACGACCGGCGGCGGTTCGGACTTCGGCGCCTGTTCCGGCTCGGCCGGCTGCGCGGGCAGCGGTGCGGTGACGATGTCGTCCATCTGCGGCACTCGCGGGCGGGGTTCGTCCTTGCCGCGCAGGCGCTGCGAGATGACCTGGCTGATGCCGTCACCGCGCATGCTGACGCCGTAGAGCGCGTCGGCCAGTTCCATGGTCGGCTTCTGGTGGGTGATGATGATCAGCTGTGACGTGCCGCGCAGCTGGTCCAGCAGGCCGAGCAGGCGGTGCAGGTTGGTGTCGTCCAGGGCCGCCTCGACCTCGTCCATCACGTAGAACGGTGACGGGCGGGCGCGGAAGATCGCGACCAGCATGGCCACCGCGACCAGCGACTTCTCGCCACCGGAGAGCAGGGACAGTCGCTTGACCTTCTTGCCCGGCGGGCGGGCTTCGACGTCGACGCCGGTGGTCAGCGGGTCGTCCGGCTCGGTGAGCACCAGCCGGCCCTCGCCGCCGGGGAACAGCGTGCTGAAGACGATCTCGAACTCCCTGGCCACGTCGGCGTAGGCGGACGTGAAGACCTCCAGGATCTTGTCGTCCACCTCCTTCACCACGGTGAGCAGGCCGCGCCGGGTCTCCTTCAGGTCCTCCAGCTGGGTGGACAGGAACTTGTAGCGCTCCTCGAGCGCGGCGAACTCCTCCAGTGCCAGCGGGTTCACCTTGCCCAGGGTGGCCAGGTCGCGTTCGGCGCGCTTGGCGCGGCGGGCCTGGGTGTCGCGGTCGAACGGGGAGGGCTGGGGCGCCGTCACCGTCTCGCCGCGCTCCCTGGCCGCCTCGTACTCGGCGACCTCCAGCGGGCTGGGCGGCACCGGGCAGTCCGGGCCGTACTCGGCGACCAGGTCGGCGAGGCCGATGCCGAAGTCCTCGGCGATCTTGGCTTCCAACTGCTCCAGGCGCAGCCGCTGCTCGGCGCGCAGCACCTCGTCCCGGTGCACGGCGTCGACCAGCTTCTCCAGCTCGGTGGACAGCTCACGGACTCGGCCGCGCACCTGGGTCAGACCGGCCTCACGACTGGCCTTGGCTGCCTGCGCCACGCCCCGCTGTTGCGCGGCCAGCCGCAGCGACAGCGCGATCCGCTGCAACGCCACCTGGCCGCCGCGGACCACGGCACCGGCGACGGAGGCACCCCTGGCCCGGGCAGCACGCGCGCGGGCGGCGCGTTCCCTGGCGTCCCGTTCCGCCCTGGCCGCCCGGCGCAGCCCTTCGGCCTTGCCCTGCAGCGACCTGGCGCGCTCCTCCGAGGTGCGCAACGCCAGGCGGGCGTCGACCTCGTACTGGCGGGCCATGGTCAGCTCGGCGGCGGCCTTGTCGCGTTCGCTGGTGTCCGGTTCCTCGTCGACCGACTCGGTCTGGGCGGCGACCAGCCGCTCCTCCAGGTCGGCGAGCTTGACGGCGCCTTCCTCGCGGGCCTGTTCCACCTTGGCGCGCTGGGCACGGGCCCGGTCCACCTCGGCGGTGGCCGACGTGGCGGCCTGGCGCAGCCGGGTGAGCCGCTCGGTGGACCGGGCCTTGCGGACCTTGGCCTCGGTGAGCAGGTCCTTGGCCTGGCCGACCGCGTCCCGCCTGGCCCCCTGCTCGGCCCTGGCACCGGCCAGCGCGCCGGTGGCGTTGGCCAGGGCCTGCTCGGCCGAGGACAGCTTCTCCCTGGCCTCGTCGACCGCGGCCCGCACCTCGATGACGCTCTGGCTGCGGCCGGAACCGCCGAACGCCCAGTCGGCGCCCAGCAGGTCGCCGTCGGTGGTCACCGCGCGCACGTCCGGATGGGCGGCCACCAGGCCGCGGGCCGCCGGCAGATCGGCCACCACGGCCATCCGGTCCAGCGCCCTGGCCACGGCCGGGCGCAGCGATTGCGGGGCCTGGACCAGGTCGGCCGCCCAGCGGGCACCCTCGGGCAGCGTGGGCCAACCCTGCCGGTCGGAGCCGGTGCCGGCACCGCCGACGAGCAGCCCGGCCCGGCCGGAGTCGTTGCCGCGCAACAGTTCCAGTGCGGCGACGGCGTCGTCGCCGCTGGCCACCGCGACCGCGTCGGCGACTTGGCCGAGCGCGGCGGCCAGCGCCACCTCGGCGCCCGGTTCGACGGTGAGCAGCGCGGCGACCGAGCCGAGCAGACCGGGCAGCCGGTCACCGGCGGCCAGCAGCGCGCCCGCGCCGTCCTTCCTGGTCAGGCCGATGGACAGGGCGTCCACCCTGGCCTTCCAGGACGCGATGTCCTTCTCCGCCTGGCGTTCCGCCCTGGCCAGCTCGTCCACCCTGGCCGACGCCACCTCGCCGGCCCGCACCGCGTGCTGGTGGCGCTCCACCAGTTCGGCGTCGTCTGACTCCTCGCCGCCGGCGATCTCCTGGGCCTCGGCCAGCTCGTAGCCTGCCTGTTCGGCGCGCTCGCCGGCCTCGGCGAGCACGGCGGACAGCCGCTCGATCTCCTCGCCGGTGGCGTTGGTCTTGCTGCGCAGCGCCTCGACCTGGCCGGCCAGCCGGGCCAGGCCCTCGCGCCGGTCGGCGACGGCCCGCACGGCGGCCAGGTGGGCCTTCTCGGCGGCGGCGACCCGCTGTTCCAGGACCGACCGGCGCTCGGTGGCCTCGGCCAGCAGGTAGCGGGCCTCGTCGACCTCGGCGAGCAGTTCGGCCTCACGGAGCGCGGCAGCCTCGGCCTCTGCTTCCAGCGTTTCCGGGTCGCGGCCGCCCTGCGGGGCGCTGACCTCGGTGGACAGGTGTCTGGCCCGTTCCTCGGCCAGCCGGACCGTGCCGCGCAGCCGCTCCTCCAGCGCGGACAGGCGGTACCAGGTGTCGGCGGCGGCGGTCAGCTTCGGCTCGTCGGCGGCGAGCAGCTCCTCCAGTTCGTTCTGCTCGGCCTGGGCGTACTGCAAGGCCTGCTCGACCTCGGCGCGCCGGGCGCGGGCGGCCGACTCGTCGGCCTCGTCCCTGGCCAGGCCGTCCCGCTGGGCGACCAGGTCGGCCGCGTACAGCCGCAGGCGCGCGTCGCGCAACTCGGCCTGCACGGCCTGGGCCTTGCGGGCGATCTCGGCCTGCTTGCCCAGCGGCTTGAGCTGGCGGCGCAGTTCGCCGGTCAGGTCGGTCAGGCGGGTCAGGTTGGCCTGCATCGCGTCCAGCTTCCGCAGCGCCTTCTCCTTGCGCTTGCGGTGCTTCAGGACGCCCGCGGCCTCCTCGATGAACGCCCGCCTGCCCTCCGGCTTCGACTCCAGGATCGCGCCGAGCTGGCCCTGGCCGACGATGACGTGCATCTCGCGGCCGATACCCGAGTCGGACAGCAGTTCCTGCACGTCCATCAGGCGGCACGCGCTGCCGTTGATCTCGTACTCGCTGGCGCCGTCCCGGAACATCCGCCGGGTGATGGACACCTCGGTGTAGTCGATGGGCAGCGCGCCGTCGGTGTTGTCGATGGTGAGCGTCACCTCGGCGCGGCCCAGCGGCGCCCGACCGGCGGTGCCGGCGAAGATGACGTCCTCCATCTTGCCGCCGCGCAGCGCCTTGGCGCCCTGCTCGCCCATCACCCAGGACAGCGCGTCCAGGACGTTGGACTTGCCGGAACCGTTCGGGCCGACCACGCAGGTGATACCGGGTTCGAAGCGCAGCGTGGTAGCCGAGGCGAAGGACTTGAAGCCCTTCAGCGTCAGGCTTTTCAGGTGCATACGCGCGTGGCCCCTCCCAGCAATCCGTCCGAACGAGGGTACCGGTCCGACCTGGTCAACAGTGGGAGGCGACGCGCTTCGTCACGCCGGACCCAGCTGTGGGGGTACCCGCTCACCGCTCCCGAAACCCCGTCAGGCCGCCGCGCGGCTCACCCCAGCGCTCCACCACGGTGGTCACCCGGCCGGGGGTGCCCGGCGAGCGGAGCAGAGTCAACAGACTCTCACAGGCGTCCTTCGGCCCTTCGGCGACGACCTCGACGCGGCCGTCGGCCAGGTTGGCCGCGGTGCCGACCAGGCCCAGCTCCAGCGCGCGGGCGCGGGTCCACCAGCGGAATCCGACCCCCTGCACGTAGCCGTGCACCCAGGCCGTCAGGCGCACGTGCGATGTCACCGCACCATCCTGCCCGGTCGCCGATAGCCTCCATTTCTCCCCCGGTCGGTGGCCCCCGATGGTGGTACGGTGCCCGACCGTGAGCGGATCACGGCGCGATAACGCGTCCGTCCGGGTGACTCTGGTCGCGGCGTTACTGGGCGCCGTCACTGTGGGTGGCACGGCTTTTGCCACTGCGTTGTCCCCCGGTGGCGGCGCACTCGCCGACACGGCCGATTTCGAGCCGGCGGGGCTGGTGGTGACCACGACGGCCCCGGCCGGCGACCACGAGGCCCTCAGCGGCACCATCGACCACTCGAACGCGAGATCCCACCGATCCACCCCGAGACCGACGAGCACCACGACCACGGCACCCAGCACCACCACCACGGCACGGCCGCCGGCCACCAGCACCACGGCACGCACCACCACGACTCCGGCGACCACCCAGCAGGACCAGGTCTTCACACTCGTCAACCAGGCCAGGGCGCAGGCAGGCTGCGCGGCCCTGAAGAACGACCCCCGGCTGACCCAGGCGGCCCAGGGCCACAGCGACGACATGTCGGCCAACCACTACTTCGACCACACCACGCCGTCGGGCGTGACGTTCGACGCCCGCGAGAAGGCCGCCGGATACCCCACGCCGGGCGGCGAGAACATCGCGGAGGGCCAGACCAGCGCCCAGCAGGTCATGACCGACTGGATGAACTCGTCCGGGCACCGGGCCAACATCCTGAACTGCCAGTTCACCGCGATCGGGATCGGCCTGAACACGAACGGCTGGTACTGGACCCAGGACTTCGGTTACTGATCAACAACGAGTAGGGCACACTGGCACCCCACTCGCCTTGCCCAGTGTCACCCAGGAGAGAGTGCTGTGACTGAACCCATCGAGGGGCCCGAGGAGACCACGCCGCCCGGCGACGACCTCTCCAGACGCCGATCGCTGGTCATCCTGGCCGGGTCGGGTGTCGTGCTCGCGACCGTCCTGGCCACCGTCGCCACGGTCTCCGCGACGTCCAGCGCCACCCCGCCGCCACAGCAGAACCCGATAGTGCAGCCGCAGACCGGCGGCGGCGCCCCGATCAACCTGCTCCCGAGTGACAGCACGACCACGCCCAAGCCGACGACCACGACGACGAAGCCCACGACGACGACCACCACACCACCGACCACGACGCACCACTTCACCTTCAGGCCGCAGCCGACGACCACCACGACGACGCGGCCACCGACCCACACCCGCCCGCCGACGCACACCTCACCGCCGACGCACACGACCACGCCGCCGACGGATCCGCCCCCGACCGACCCGACGCCCCCAACCGACCCGACGCCGCCGACGAACCCGATGTCGGGGTCCTAGATCTCGAAGCGGTAGCCCATGCCGGGTTCGGTGAGCAGGTGCTTGGGGTGGGCCGGTTCGCGTTCCAGCTTGCGGCGCAACTGGGCCAGGTAGACGCGCAGGTAGTGGGACTCCGTGGCATAGGCCGGGCCCCAGACGTCCTGCAGCAGCTGCTTCTGGGCGACCAGCCGGCCCCGGTTGCGGACCAGCACCTCCAGCACGCCCCACTCGGTGGGCGTGAGGTGGACCTCCTGGCCGTCCTTGCGGACCTTCTTGGCCACCAGGTCCACGGTGAACGAATCGGTCTCCACGACGGCCTCCTCGCCGTCGCCCGCCGATGTCGTGGCGCGCCGCACGGCGGCCCGCAGCCGGGCCAGGAGTTCGTCCATGCCGAACGGTTTCGTCACGTAGTCGTCGGCGCCGGCGTCGAGGGCCTGGACCTTGTCGTGCGAGTCGGAGCGGGCGGACAACACGATGATCGGCACCGTGGACCAGCCGCGCAGGCCGGCGATGACCTCGGTGCCGTCCAGGTCGGGCAGGCCCAGGTCGAGGACGACGACGTCCGGCTTGCCGTCGACGGCGGCGCGCAGCGCGGCGGTGCCGTCGTGGGCGGTCAGGACGTGGTAGCCGCGGGCCGCCAGGTTGATCCGCAGGGCACGCACGATCTGGGGTTCGTCATCGACCACCAGCACTCTGGTGGCCGACCTGTCGTTCGGCCCCATCGGTGTCCTCCTTCGCCGACGCCGGTAGTGAGATCACCACGGTGAGCCCGCCGCCGGGCGTGTCCTCGGCGCGAATCGTCCCACCCATCGCCTCCGTGAACCCCTTGGCGACCGAGAGACCCAGGCCGACGCCCGTGGTCGCGTCGCGGTCGCCGAGGCGCTGGAACGGCGCGAACACCGCCGTGTCCGAGCCCTTGGGCAGGCCCTTGCCGTGGTCGACGACGCGGAGTTCGACCTGGCCGCCGTAGGCGCTGGCGCGCACCGCGACCGCGGGATCGGCACTGTTGCGGGGGCGGTGGCGGGCGCCGTGCCGCAAGGCGTTGTCCACGACGTTGGCCACCACCCGTTCCAGGAGACCGGCGTCGGCCAGGACGGCGGGCAGGTACTCGTCCACGTCGATCTCCACCAGCCGCCGGTCGTCGATGCCGGACAGGGCCAGGGCGACCACCTCGTCGTAGCCGACCGGGCGGAGTTTGGGCTCCACGGCACCGGTGGCCAGGCGGGACGAGTCGAGCAGGTTGTCCACCAGTCCGGCCAGCCGGTCGGCCGACTCCTCGACGGTGGCCAGCAGTTCCCCGGTGTCCTGGTCGGACAGGTGCAGTTCGGGGTCGCGCAGGCTGCCGATCGCGGCCTTGATCGACGTCAGCGGGGTACGCAGGTCGTGGCCGACGGCGGACAGCAGCGCGGTGCGCAGTTCGGTGGTCTCGGCCTTGCGCCGGGCGGCCTCGGCCTGGGCGCTCATCCGCTGCTGCCGCAGGGCCAGCAGCGCCTGGCCGGCGGCCGCCTCCAGGGCCTGCTGGTCGGTGGCCGGCAGGGCGCGGCCGCGGATGGCCAGGTGCACGTCGGGGGTGACCGGGACGTCGACGTCGGCCTCGTCCGGTTCGTCGCACGGTCGCGGTCCGACGCAGGCCACCCGCTGCCAGCCGGCGCCGTCCCGTTCCAGCAGGGCGACCGAGTTGAGGCCGAAGTTCTCCTGGACCTGGGTGAGCAGCCGAACCAGCGGCATCGGGTGGGTGAGCACGGTGCGGGCGTAGGAGGCCAGCAGCGCCGCCTCGGTGCGGGCCTGGGCGGCCTGGGCGGCCCGCCGGGCCGCGCGGTCCACCACCACGGCGACCAGCACCGCGACGACCACCATGGTGATGAGCGTCACCAAATTCTCGGGCGCTGTGATGTTCAGTGTGTGGACCGGCGGGACGAAGAAATAGTTGAGCAGTATCGCTCCGGCCAACGCGGAGAACAGTGCGGGCCCGAGACTGCCGACCAGTGCCACCGCCACCGACGCGAGGACGAAGCCCGCCGCGTTCGTGGAGATGTCGAACGTGTTGTGCAGCACGATCCCGCCCACGGTCACCACACCGGGCAACAGCACGGCCAGCAGCCAGCCGTACAGCTTGCGCCGCACCGCGAGTGGGCTGCGCTCCAACCGCACCCGCACCCCGTGCGCGGCCTCGCTGTGGGTCACCATGTGGACGTCGATCGACCCGGACCCTCGGACCACGGTCGCGCCGATGCCCTCGTCCAGCAGCCGGGCCAGCCGCGGCCGCCGGGACGTGCCGATCACCAACTGCGTGGCGTTCACCCCTCGGGCGAACGCGAGCAGCGCGCTGGGCACGTCGTCGCCGACCACGGTGTGGAAGGTGGCGCCGACGTCCTCGGTGAGCCGCCGGTACCGGGCCACCGCGTCGACCGGCGCGCCGGCCAGGCCGTCACCGCGCAGTACGTGCACCACCATCAGTTCGGCGCCCGCCCGGTTGGCGATCCGCCGGGCCCGCCGGATCAGCGTCTCGCTCTCCGGTCCCGCGGTGATCGACACGACCACCCGTTCCCTGGTCTCCCAGGTGTCGGTGATCTGCTGCTCGGCGCGGTACCGCTGGAGCGCGACGTCCACCTGGTCGGCCACCCACAGCAGCGCCAGTTCGCGCAGCGCCGTGAGGTTGCCGACCCGGAAGTAGTTGCCCAGCGCGGCATCGATCCGGTTGGCCGGGTAGACGTTGCCGTGCGCCAGCCGCCTGCGCAGCGCCTCCGGCGTGATGTCCACCAGTTCGATCTGCTCGGCCTTGCGCACCACCTCGTCCGGCACGGTCTCCTGCTGCGGCACGCCGGTGATCCGCTGCACGACGTCGTTGAGGCTCTCCAGGTGCTGCACGTTCACCGTGGACAGCACGTCGATCCCGGCGGCGAGCAGTTCGTCGACGTCCTGCCACCGTTTCGGGTTGTGCGAACCGGGCACGTTGGTGTGGGCCAGTTCGTCGACGACGGCGACCTCCGGCTTGCGGGCCAGGATCGCCTCGGTGTGCATCTCGGTGAAGTCGTGGCCCCGGTGGGTCATCTGCTGGCGCGGGACTACCTCCAGGCCGGACAGCAGTTCGGCGGTCTTCTCCCGGCCGTGGGTCTCGACGAATCCCACGACGACGTCGGCGCCGCGTTCCGCCCTGCGCCGGGCCTCGCCGAGCATCGCGAACGTCTTGCCGACGCCGGGCGCGGCGCCCAGATAGATGCGCAGCTCACCGCGCCGGGGCCGGTGCGCGTGCGCACCAGCCCCGGTCCCGGTCAGATCGGCGGCATCCACCCGCTCAGTCTGCGCCAGATCCGATTCATCCACCCGAACTCACCGCTATCCGGTGTGTGTCGCGACGGCCTCGGCGACCGCGATGTTGAGCGCCTGGACGTTCACCACCGGCTCACCCAGAATGCCGATCGCCCGGCCGCTGGTGTTCGCCTGCACGATCTGGCGCACCCGCGCCACCGGCAGGTTGTTCACCCGCGCCACCCTGGCCACCTGGAGCTGGGCGTAGTCCGGGCTGATGTCCGGGTCCAGACCGGACGCCGACTCGGTAACCGCGTCGGCCGGAACCTGGTTCGGGCTCACTCCCTCCCGGGTGGCGATGATCTGCTTGCGCGCCGCGATCTGCGCCTGCAGTACCTCGCTCACCTGGGACTCGTTGGAGCCCAGCGAGAACGACGGGTCGTTGCTGCCCAGGCCCAGCTTGGTCTTGTCGACCGAGCTGGCGTCGTCCGCGGTGGCCGAGGGCCGGGTGTGGAAGTAGCGGTCGTCGGTCGGGTCCTTCTTGGCGTTCGGGTCGATCGGGTTGACCCCGATCAGGCTGGACCCGACCGGATGGCCCTGGTAGTCGACGATCGAGCCCTCGGCCCGGCTCTGCAGGCCGGGCACCCTGGACACCGCCCATACCCCGAGCGGGTACACGATGCCGGTGATGACCGTGAGCACGATCAGGATCCGCAGACCGGCCCACATCTGCCGGAACACTCCGGAGTTGCGCATCTCTCAACCACCAATTCCCGGGATGTGGCGGATGATCAGGTCGATCACCCAGATGCCGAGGAACGGCACCACCACACCACCAGCGCCATAGATCAACAGGTTGCGCCGCAACAGGTTCAGCGCGTTGGACGGCCGGTACCGGACACCTCGCAGGGCGAGCGGGATCAGCACGACGATGATCAGCGCGTTGAAGATGACGGCGGACAGGATGGCCGACTGCGGTGTGGCCAGGTGCAGGATGTTCAGCTTCTGCAGTCCGGGGTACACCGCGCCGAACATGGCCGGCAGGATCGCGAAGTACTTCGCGATGTCGTTGGCGATGCTGAACGTGGTCAGCGCGCCACGGGTGATCAGCAACTGCTTGCCGATCTCCACGACCTCGATCAGCTTCGTCGGGTCCGAGTCGAGGTCGACCATGTTGCCGGCCTCCTTGGCCGCCATGGTCCCGGTGTTCATCGCGACACCGACGTCGGCCTGGGCGAGTGCGGGCGCGTCGTTGGTGCCGTCACCGGTCATCGCGACGAGCTTGCCGCCCTCCTGCTCCTTGCGGATCAGGGCCATCTTGTCTTCCGGCTTCGCCTCGGCCAGGAAGTCGTCCACACCGGCCTCGGCGGCGATCGCCCTAGCGGTCAGCGGGTTGTCACCGGTGACCATGACCGTGCGGATGCCCATCTTGCGGAGCTCGGCGAACCGCTCCTTGATGCCCGGCTTCACCACGTCGGACAGCCGGATCACCCCGCGCACCAACGCGGTCCCGTCGACGACCTCGGCCACCACCAGCGGCGTGCCGCCGTCCTGGCTGATGCCGTCGACGATGGTGGTCACCTCGTCCGGCACGGTGCCGCCCTGGCTGGCCACCCACTCGCGGACCGAGGCGCCGGCGCCCTTGCGGACCTGGCGGCCGTGCAGGTCGATGCCGCTCATCCTGGTCTGCGCGGTGAAAGGCACGAACTCGGCGGACTTCTCCGCCTCGTCGGCCTCGCGCGCCAGCCCGTGCCGCTCCGCGCACAGGTCGAGGATGCTGCGGCCCTCGGGTGTGCCGTCGGCCAGGCTGGACAGGCGGGCGGCCACGGCCAGCTCCTCGACCGACGACCGGCCGACCGGGAGCAGTTCGGTGGCCCGCCGGTTGCCGAAGGTGATGGTGCCGGTCTTGTCCAGCAGCAGCGTGTCGACGTCGCCCGCGGCCTCGACGGCCCGGCCGGACATGGCGAGCACGTTGCGCTGCACCAACCGGTCCATGCCGGCGATGCCGATCGCGGACAGCAGCGCGCCGATCGTCGTGGGGATCAGGCAGACCAGCAACGCGGTCAGCACGATCACCGACTGGAGCTGACCCGCGTAGCCGGCCATCGGCTGCAGCGCGACCACCGCGAGCAGGAAGATGATGGTCAGCACGGCGAGCAGGATGGTCAGCGCGATCTCGTTCGGCGTCTTCTGCCGTGATGCCCCTTCCACCAAGGCGATCATCCGGTCCACGAAGGACTCGCCCGGCTTGGTGGAGACGCGCACCACGATCCGGTCGGACAGCACGGTGGTGCCACCGGTGACCGCGGACCGGTCGCCGCCGGACTCCCGGATGACCGGGGCCGACTCGCCGGTGATGGCCGACTCGTCGACGGTGGCGATGCCCTCGACGACGTCGCCGTCACCGGGGATCACCTCGCCCGCCTCGACGACCACCAGGTCACCGATCTTCAGGTCGATGCCCGGCACCCGCTCCTCGGCACCGCTCTTGGTGAGCCTGCGGGCCACGGTGTCCTGCTTGGACTTGCGCAGCGTCGCCGCCTGCGCCTTGCCCCTGCCCTCGGCGACCGCCTCGGCCAGGTTGGCGAACAGCACCGTGAACCACAGCCAGATCGCGGTGACGATCGAGAACACGCTGGGGTCGGTGATGCAGAACACCGTGGACAGCAGCGAACCGACCCACACCACCATCATCACGGGGTTGCGGAGCTGGTCGCGCGGGTTGAGCTTGCGCAGGGCGTCGGGCAGCGACGTCAGCATCTGCCTCGGGTTGAAGGCGCCGGCGTGCACGCGGCCCGGGCCCGTTCGTTCCGCGCCCTGTTCGAGTTCCGGGGTGCGCGACTCGGTGATGGTCATGACACTGCCTCCGCGATGGGACCGAGAGCGAGGGCGGGGACGAACACGATGGCCGCGACCAGGACGATCGAGAAGGTCACCATCGTGGCGAACAGCGGTCCGCTGGTGGGCAGCGTGCCGGCCGTCGGCTCCACCTTCTTCTGTCTGGCCAGCGCACCGGCCAGGCAGAGCACGGCGACGATCGGCACGAACCGGCCGACGAGCATCGCTATGCCGAGTGTGGACTGGAAGAAGTTGCTCGTGACGGTGATGCCGGCGAACGCGCTGCCGTTGTTGTTCGACGCCGACGTGAAGGCGTAGAGCACCTCGGAGAAGCCGTGTTCACCTGTGTTGTTCAAGGCACTACCGGTGGACGGTAGGGCGATCGCGAGGCCGGTGAGCACCAGGACGGCGGTCGGCATGGCCAGGATGGCCACCGACGCCATGGTCACCTCGGTCTTGCCGAGCTTCTTGCCCAGGTACTCCGGCGTGCGGCCGACCATCAGCCCGGCCAGGAACACCGCGATGATGGCCATCACCAGAATGCTGTAGATGCCGGTGCCGACACCGCCGGGCGTCATCTCGCTGAACATCATGTTGAGCAGCGCACCACCGCCGCCCAGGCCGGACAGGCTGTCGTGCATGGCGTTGACCGCACCGGTCGACGTACTCGTCGTCGAGTTGGCGAACAGCGCCGACGCGGGGATGCCGAACCGCACTTCCTTGCCCTCGGTGCCGCCGCCGGCCAGCAGGGCCGCCGGGCCGGTCGGGTGGGCCTCGGCCCACCAGATCACGGCGAGCATGCAGCTCCAGATGAAGGCCATGACACCGAGCAGGGTGTAGCCCTGCTTCTTGCTCTTCACCATGACGCCGAACGTGCGGGTCAGGGAGACCGGGATGAGCAGGATCAGGAAGATCTCGATCAGGTCCGACCAGCCGTTCGGATTCTCGAACGGGTGGGCGGAGTTGGCGTTGAAGATGCCGCCGCCGTTGGTGCCCAGTTCCTTGATGGACTCCTCGCTGGCCGCCGGGTACAGCGTCAGCGTCTTGTGGGCGCCGTCCAGACCGGTCACCGCGACGCCGGAATGCAGGCTCTGCACCACGCCGAGTCCGATCAGGACGATCGCGGACACGAACGCGATCGGCAACAGGATGCGAACCGTGCCGCGCACGACGTCCACCCAGGCGTTGCCCAGCCGGTCGGTGTTGGCCCGGATGAAGCCGCGGATCAGGGCGATGGCGATCGCGATGCCGACGGCGGCCGACAGGAAGTTCTGTACGGTCAGCCCGATCATCGGCACGGTCGAACCGAGCGTGGTCTCCGGGACGTAGGACTGCCAGTTCGTGTTCGTCACGAAGCTCGCGGCCGTGTTGAAGGCCATGCTCGGCACGACGGCCGCATGGCCGGAAGCGAACGGCAGCCACTGCTGGGTGCGCTGGAACACGTACAGCAGGATCACGCCGACGAACGAGAAGCCGAGGATGCTGTACGCGTAGGTGGTCCACCGCTGGTCGGAGTCCGGGTCGACCCGGACCACGCGGTAGATCCACCGTTCGACCGCCCAGTGCCTGGTCGTGGTGAACACCCGAGCCATGTAGTCGCCCAGCGGCTTGTGGCACACCGCGAGCGCGACGAGCAGCAGGGCGAGCTGTCCGAAGCCCGCCCAGGTGGTCGACATCAGAATTTCTCCGGTCGGATGAGGGCGATGAACAGGTAGATGATCAGCGCGAGCGCCAGAATGCCGCCGATGATGTTGGCCAGAGTCCCCGATCCGCTCATCGCAACTTCTCCAAACCGCGCACCATCAGCGCCAGCAACAGGAAGGCGGCGACGGTGAGTGCGACATAGGCCACGTCGGCCATGACGGAGTCCTTTCCGGGCCCCGGGGTCGTCCCTGTGACGACCACATCGGCGCCAGCGTGCACCCGCTCACCAGGGACTTGAGCCCGGCTGACACGCCCTTGACACCGCGTCGGGCGCCGTTGACGCGGTCTTGACGCGGACCGTGACGGGGGTCTCCAGACGCCCAGGCCGAGGCCGCGGCTGGACGAAATTAGTTGCATCAACTATGAATGTTGTTTACGAGAAAGTAACGGGACGACTACTGGACGAGCGGGGACGAGCCGGCATGTGCGGAATCACCGGATGGGTCGCCTACGACAGGGACCTGACCAGCGAACAGGTCACGCTGGACGCGATGACGGAGACGATGGCGTGCCGGGGGCCGGACGCCAGGGGTACGTGGGCCGACCGGCACGCGGCGCTGGGTCACCGGCGCCTGGCGGTGATCGACATCGAGGGCGGCACCCAGCCGATGACCGTGACGGCCGGCGAGGCCACCGTCGCCATGGTCTACAGCGGGGAGACCTACAACTACGTCGAACTGCGCGACGAGTTGCGGGCCAGGGGCCACCGGTTCCGCACCGACAGCGACACCGAGGTGGTGCTGCGCGGCTACCTGGAATGGGGCGCCGCCGTGGCCGAGCGGCTCAACGGCATGTACGCCTTCGCCATCTGGGACTCGCGCACCGAGACCCTGGTGATGATCAGGGACCGGATGGGCATCAAGCCGTTCTACTACTACCCCACACCGTCCGGCGTGCTGTTCGGCTCCGAGCCCAAGGCGATCCTGGCCAACCCGATGGCCGAGCGGGTGGTCGACCTGGACGGCCTGCGCGAGGTGTTCAGCTTCTCCAAGACGCCCGGCCAGGCCGTGTGGTCGGGCATGCGCGAGGTGGTGCCCGGGACCGTGGTCACCGTGGACCACAACGGATCGCGGGCCACGCCGTACTGGACCCTGCACTCCCGCCCGCACACCGACGGCCAGGCCGAGAGCGTGGCTCACGTGCGAGAGCTGCTGGACGACATCGTGGCCAGGCAGTTGGTCGCCGACGTGCCCCGGTGCGTGCTGCTGTCCGGCGGCCTGGACTCCAGCACACTCACCGCGCTGGCCGCGCAGCAACTGGCCCGGCAGGGCGAGACCGTGCGCAGCTTCGCCGTCGACTTCGTCGGCCAGGCCGAGAACTTCACCGCCAGCGAGTTCCGCCCCACGCCCGACGCGCCCTTCGTGCACGACGTCGCCGAGCACGTGGCGTCCCAGCACAGCGACATCGTGCTGGACCACTCGATCCTCGCCGACCCGGACGTGCGGCGGACCGTCGTCGCGGCGCGGGACATGCCCAACGCGCTGGGCGACATGGACGCGTCGCTGTACCTGCTGTTCCGGTCCATCCGGGAACATTCGACGGTGGCACTGTCCGGCGAGAGCGCCGACGAGGTGTTCGGCGGCTACCGGTGGTTCCACCAGCCCGAGGTGCAGCGCGCCAACACGTTCCCGTGGGTGGCCGGCATGGTCGCCTCCGCACCGAACAACCAGCCCAGCGGCGCCATCGACCCCGGCCTGATGTCCACTCTGGACCTGCGCGGCTACATGGCCGACCGCTACGCCGAGGCCGTCGCCGAGGTCGAACCGCTGCCCGGCGAGAACGAGCACGAGCGGCGGATGCGGGTCATCTGCTACCTGCACCTGACCCGGTTCGTACGACTGTTGCTGGACCGCAAGGACCGGATGAGCATGGCCGTCGGCCTGGAGGTGCGGGTACCGTTCTGCGACCACCGGCTGGTCGAGTACGTGTACAACACGCCGTGGGCGCTGAAGACCTACGACGGCAGGGAGAAGAGCCTGCTGCGCGGCGCCGCCCTGGACGTGCTGCCGGAGTCGGTGGCGCAGCGGGTCAAGAGCCCGTACCCGTCCACCCAGGACCCGAAGTACCCGATGGCCCTGCAGGAACAGGCCAGGGACCTGCTCGCCTCGCCCAACAACTCCCTGTTCGACCTGATCCAGCGCGACTGGCTGGCCTCAGCGGTGAACGAGGACCCGTCGTCGATGGTCATGCGCCACGGCCTGGAACGCGCGTTGGTCCTGGCCACCTGGCTGGACATCTACCGCCCCGAGGTGCGACTGTCCTGACATGACGGCCGACGACGCCGCACTGCAACTGGTCCTGGCGCTGCACCGCCTGGTCCGCAGCCTGCGCACGCCCGGCCAGCACCCGACGCGGCTGCTGCTGCTCGTCCAGTTGATCCAGGGCGGGCCGCAGCGCATCGGTGAACTGGCGGACCGGATTCCGTGCTCGCAGCCGACTGCTACGACGGTCGCGAATGCGTTGGCGGTGGAGGGGTTGGTGCGGCGGGTCCGGGACACTTCCGACGGTCGGGCCATCCAGTTGCAGATCACCGACGCCGGGCGGGCGGCGGTTGAGGGTGTGGTGCGGGGTCAGGCGGACAAGCTGGGTGAGCGGTTGACCGCGCTGGCACCTGCTGAGCGGGCGCAGGTTCTGGCTGCTGTGCCGGTGTTGCGGAAGATGACGACCGGTTGACGCTCGTTTCGTTGGCACCGAGGGTTGGGGTTGGCTCGCCCGCTCCCTCCTTTTGGAGGGTTTGATGCCGGGCCAACCCTGTCAAGGTCGCTCCTGCGTCGCGTCGCTTCGCGATGCCTTCGGCAACCTTGACAGGCTCGTCCCGGCATCAAGCAGGCTGGGTGTTGGGAGCGGGGGGAATGAAGCGCTGCTCACACCGAGGGTCTGGGGCGAAACCGGCGGCCGGCAGCACGACCCACGACCCTGGTCTTGGGAGAAAACCTGCGGCCGGCAACGAAACCCAACCCGGCCAGAACCGGGCCGATCCATTCCTCCCCGCTGCTCCCTCGTCCTCAGCCGCACTTGCGCCGGATCGCTGGAGTCAAGGTTGGCCGAAGGCCATCGCGAAGCGACGCGACGCAGGAGTGACCTTGACGCCAGCGATCCGGCGCGAACACTCGACAACGAGGGAGCGGCGGCGAGCCAACCCCAACCCTGGGGTCGAAACCCCCACTCACGCCGACTTCCCCCGCGGCCGACGTTGGCAATGCGGACAGAAATAAGAAGACCGGTTCATGAAGTGCTCGCGGACAACCTCCGTGCCGCACCGAGGGCAAGGCTCACCCTCCTGCCCATACACCGCCAACGACCGCGAAAAGTACCCCGACTGACCGTTGACGTTGACGTAGAGCGCGTCAAAGGACGTGCCGCCCACCGCCAAGGCCTCCGTCATGACCTCGGTCGCCGCCGTCAGCACCGCCGCGCCCAGCGGTCTGGTCAGCGTCGCCGTGGCGCGGGCCCAGTGCAGCTTGGCCCGCCACAGCGCCTCGTCCGCATAGATGTTGCCGATGCCCGACACCAGCGACTGGTCCAGCAGAGCCCGCTTCAGCTCCGTCCGCTTCCGCCGCAACGCGGCCACCACGGACGCCAGGTCGAACTCGGGCTCCAGCGGGTCCCTGGCGATGTGCGCGATCGGCTCGGGCACCAAGCCCACCTGGGAGGAGACCAGCTCCTCGACCGACAGGCCGCCGAACGTGCGCTGGTCGACGAAGCGCAGCTCAGGGCCATCGTCGGTGAACGTCAGGCGGATCCGCAGGTGGATCTCGTCCGGATGGCCGACGTCGCGCACCAGTAGCTGGCCGCTCATGCCCAGGTGGGCCAGGACGGCGTCGCCCTCGCCGAGCTCCCACCACAGGTACTTGCCGCGCCGGCGGGCCGCCGTCACCGTCCGGCCGGCAAGGCGGCCCTCGAAGTCGGCGGGGCCCGGCAGGTGCCGGCGGACGGCCCTCGGGTGCAGGACCTCGACCTTGGCGATCGTCCGGCCGACGACGTGATCACTCAGGCCGCGGCGGACGACCTCGACCTCGGGCAGTTCTGGCACATGCCATTCTTACCCGGCGGTCCGACAGTGCTCAGTCCTCGGTCGGGGTTTCCGTATCGTCCGAGGTGCCGGCGGCCAGCGAGGTGTACAGCTCGTTGTAGGCCGCCTCGGCCGCCTTCTGCTCGGCTTCCTTCTTGGTCCGGCCGTCACCGGCGCCGTAGCTGTTCGACGCGACCACGACGGTGGCCCGGAACTCCTTGCGGTGGTCCGGACCCGACTCGTCGACCAGGTACTCGGGCACGCCCAGGCCGGCCGCCGCGGTGAGCTCCTGGAGGCTGGTCTTCCAGTCCAGGCCGGCACCCAGCCTCGGCGCCTCGGCGAGCAGGCCGTCGAACAGGCGGTGGATCAGCGCGCGGGCCGGCTCGAGGCCGTGGGCGAGATATACCGCCCCGATCACGGCCTCCAGCCCGTCCGCGAGGATGCTCGCCTTGTCCCGGCCACCGGTCAGCTCCTCGCCACGACCCAGCAGCAGGTAGGCACCCAGCCCACCGTCACCCAGGCCGCGGGCGACGCTGGCCAGCGCGTTCATGTTCACCACGCTGGCCCGCAGCTTCGCCAGCTTGCCCTCGGGCAGCGTGGGATGCGCGCGGTAGAGATGATCTGTCACGATGACGCCCAGCACGGCGTCACCGAGGAACTCCAGCCGCTCGTTGGGCGGCAACCCACCGTGTTCGTAGGCGTACGAACGGTGGGTCAACGACAGCGTCATCAGCTCGTCGTCCAACTCGACGCCGAGCGCTGTCAACAGTGGGCTGCGATCAGTGCGCTCACCCCGGACGCTCTTACCCCCCATGCAGCATCACGACCGCGGGGACACCGGGTCAGGCCGGCTGGATGACTTGGCGACCGTCGTACTGACCGCAGGTCGGGCAGGCCATGTGCGGCAGCTTCTGCGCGCGGCAGGCACGGTTGCTGCACTCGACCAGCGTGGGCGCGGACGCCTTCCACTGGGAACGACGCGCGCGGGTGTTCGAGCGGGACATCTTCCGCTTGGGGACGGCCACGACTACTTCTCCTCGTCACACACTGTTGTCACAACTGGGTCGAGCACGGGGCGCAGCATCAGCCGCCGGCGCCGAACCGGTCCCGCAGACCGGCCCAGCGAGGATCTATGGTCTCATGCCCATGGTCCGGGCCGAGATCGGCCCACCGGCCACCGCAGTCCGGGCACAGCCCGGCACAGTCCGGCGAACACAGCGGGGCCTGCGGCAACGCGAGCACGATGGCGTCGCGCACCACCGGTTCCAGATCGACGAGATCGTCCACCAGGCGGAGCACCTCGTCGTCGTCCGTGGTCTGCTCGGTGGCGCTGTCCGGGTAGGCGAACAGCTCGGTGAACTCCACGTCGACCCGCTCCACCAGCGGGTCCAGGCACCGGGCGCACTCGCCGTCCAGCTCGGCCGACGCCGTGCCGGACACCAGGACACCCTCCACCACGGACTCGACCAGCACCTCGAACGCCACGTCGCGGCCGGTGGGCAGCGACACGACCGGTTCGAAGCCGATCTCGTGGCTCAGCGGGGCCGTCCGCTCGTAGCGACGGCTGTAGCCCGGCCGTCTGCCGAGGTCACGGGTGTCGATCACCCAGGGACCGGCCGTTGCCGGGCGCGCGGAAGCAGAACGATGAGCAGTCATGGTTTCGGGTTCTGTGCGGCGGGGCCCTCCCGCGCACAGCCGTTCCAGGGTACGCGGTGGGTACGGGAACCGGAAACCAGCATACCGTGCCGGGGCCGAACGCTCAGCTCACTCCCGGTAACCGTCGTATTGGCGGCCGTTGGCCGCGGCGACCGGCGGCCGCAGCCGCGACCGGCCCTTGCCGACCGAGCGCAGCGTGTGGGTGAGCAGTTCCTCGAACTCGCCGAGCTTGTCGTCCACGTAGGCGTCGCACTCGGCGCGGATCTGGTCGATCTCGGTCTGCGCCGCGTCCAGCACGCGGGCCGACTCGGCGTGCGCGGCCTGTACCACCTCGGTCTGCGACACCAGCCGGTCCTGCTCGGCCTGGGCCTCGTCGACCGCCCGCTCGTAGGCGACCCGACCGGCCTGCAGCATCCGCTCGGCCTCCTCGTGGGACCGGCCGACGAGCTCCTCGTACTCGGCGCGGCCCTCGTCGACCGTGCGCTGGGCGGCTTCCTCGGCGTCGGCGACCATCCGCTCGGCGCGCTCCTTGGCCTCGGCCAGCACGCGCTCCGCCTCGGTGCGGGTCTCGTTGACCAACTCCTCGGCCTGCGCCTCCGCCTTGTTCAGGATCACATCGGCCTCGTGCTGTGCCTTACCGACCAGCTCGTCCCGGGTGTCCAGCACGTCCTGGGCGTCGTCCAGCTCGCCGGGGATCGCGTCGCGGACCTCGTCCAGCAGTTCGAGGACGTCGCCGCGCGGCACAACGCATCCGGAGGTCATCGGGACGCCCCGAGCCTCTTCCAGGATGGTGACCAGCTCGTCGAGAGCCTCGAACACCCGGTACACGGCCACTCCCCGATCCGGTCTGGTGCAGAGCGTTAATCATTAACATTGTGCCCCGATCGGGTGCGCCGGTCCTGGACCGCCGCACCACCGGGCGTGTCCGTTACCGTGCCGGCATGCCCACACCGGTGATCCGCCGGGCCCGGCGGGCGGACGTGCCCGCGATCGTCGCGCTGCTGGCCGACGATCCGCTCGGCGCCGGTCGGGAGCGGCCGGGCGATCCGGCCTACCTGGCCGCCTTCGACGAGCTGGCCGCCGATCCGCGGCAAGTGCTGGTGGTGGCCGAATCGGCCGGCGAGGTGGTGGGGTCGCTGCAGTTGACCTTCATCCCCGGCCTGTCCCGGCTGGGCGCCACACGGGCCCAGATCGAGGCGGTCCGGGTGCGGTCGGACATGCGCGGCAGTGGGCTGGGCGACGCCCTGGTCCGCTGGGCGATCGACACCGCGCGGGACCACGGCTGCGCGCTGGTGCAGCTGACCACCGACGTCAGCCGGACCGACGCCCACCGCTTCTACCGGCGACTGGGCTTCCAGCCCACCCACGTGGGCATGAAACTGGCCCTCTAGTTCGCGGCGCGCTGCTCGGCGAACCGGTCGGTGAGGCTGCGGTGCACCAGTTCCGGCACCAGGTGCGCGACGTCACCGCCGTAGGCGGCGACCTCCTTGACCAGCGAGCTGGACAGGAAGCTCCACAGCGGATTGGTCGGCATGAACAGCGTCTCGACACCGGAGAGCTGCTGGTTCATCTGCGCCATCTGCAGTTCGTAGTCGAAATCACTGACCGCGCGCAGGCCCTTGACCATCACCTTCGCTTCCTGCTGGCGGCAGTACTCCACCAGCAGGCCGTGCCAGGAGTCGACTCGCACGTTGGGCAGGTGCTCGGTCACCGACCGGAGCATCTCCACCCGCTCCTCGACGGTGAACAGGCCCTTCTTGGTCTTGTTGACCAGCACGGCGACGATGACCTCGTCGAAGATTCCGGCCGCCCGCTCCACGATGTCGACGTGGCCGTTGGTGACCGGGTCGTAGGAACCTGGACAGACCGCGCGCCTCATGTGCCGGGACCGTAGCAGTCACGGCAAGTGCCGGCAGGTCGCCGTGGCCGCCGTCACTCCCAGGCGGTGGCCCAGCCGATCCAGTGCGTGGCGGTGTCGCCGTAGCGGCGGGAACGGATCGCGGTCAGGCCGTCGGGCAGCGCCGGTTCACCGTCCCGGGCGGCCCGCTCCAGCACCAGCACGCCGTGCCCGGCCAGCCAGCCGTTGCCGGCCAGGCGATCCAGCACCACGGTGAGCCGCCCGGCGGTCACCGCGTAGGGCGGATCGGCCAGCACGATGTCGAACGGCTCGGCGGCGCGGTCGGCCAGCACGGTCTCCACCGCGCCGGGCAGCACCACGGTGCCGGGCAGGCCGACCGTGGTGGCGTTGCGGCGCAGCACCTCCAGGGCTCCCCGGTCGCTCTCCACGAACGTGGCCGACGCGGCACCCCGGGACAGCGCCTCCAGGCCGAGCGCGCCGGAACCGGCGTACAGGTCCAGCACATGGGCGCCGTCGATGTCGACCGACGACTCCAGCGCGCTGAAGACCGCCTCGCGGACCCGTTCGGATGTCGGGCGGGTCCCCTTGGGCGGCACCAGCAGCCGCCTGCCGCCCGCGACGCCGGCCACGATCCTGGTCATGGCGGTCAGTGTGCAACATCGTGCGACACGCCGGGTGACGCAGTCGGGGGGTCCCGGCGTACCGTCTTCATCTGGCCATTTTCGTTTCGCACGCCACTTGGGGAGCGCCGGTGCCGGAGGACGCCGTCAGGCAGGTCGAGATCGCCGTGGAGCAACGGCACGTGGATCGCGTATACCGCCGGCTGGCCGAGGTGCGGAGCGAGACCGAGGCCATGCGCGACCGCGGCTACCAACTCGCGCACGGCGCCGACCGTGAGGCGATCTTCGAGCAGGCGCAGATGCTCATCGAGCGGGACGTCATGGTCCAGTACGCCAACAAGGTCCTGCAGGCGCTGGACGCGGAGCACGAGGGGCTGGTGTTCGGCCGGCTGGACGTCGGGCCGGGACCGGACCAGCCCTCCGGTGAGGTGCTCTACGTCGGCCGGCTCGGCCTGCGCGACGCCGAGTTCGACAATCTGGTGCTGGACTGGCGGGCGCCCGCGTCGGCCGCGTTCTACCAGGCGACCGCGGAACATCCGATGGGTGTGCTGCGCCGCAGGGTGATCCGGTGCTCGCGGGAGCGGGTGCTGGACATCGACGACGACGTGCTGGCGCCGGACGCGCTGCCCGAGGACATCACCGTCGTCGGCGAGGGCGCGCTGATGGCGTCGCTGGGCCGGGCCCGCGGCGACACGATGCGCGACATCGTCGCCACGATCCAGAAGGAACAGGACGACGCGATCCGGGCGCCGTCCGCCGGTGTCACCGAGATCACCGGCGGGCCGGGCACCGGCAAGACGGCCGTGGCGCTGCACCGCGCCGCCTACCTGCTGTACCGGCACCGCAGGGCGATGACCGGAGCCGGTGTGCTGGTGGTCGGGCCGTCGCCGGTGTTCACCAACTACATCTCCCGCGTGCTGCCGTCGATGGGTGAGGACAGCGCGGAACTGCGGTCACTGGGCCAGGTGCTGGACGGCCTGTCGGCGACCCGCCTGGACGACGCCCGCACGGCGGCGGTGAAGGGTTCCGGGCGGATGGTGCGGGTGCTGCGCCGGGCGATGCGGCAGACCCCGCCGGACGTGCCGACCGAGATGCGGATCGTGTACCGGGGTGAGGTGCTGCGGCTGGGCGACGCCGAGCTGGAGCGGGTGCGCCGGGCCGTGCACCGCAGGGGCGGGCAGCCCAACCGATCCAGAGTGGACGCCGCAGAGGCGTTACTGGAAGCGTTGTGGCACAAGGCAGAGTCGTACCAGGCGGACTCGGGTTCCGGCCGGTCGTTCCAGGCGGACCACAACCAGCTGGTGACCGAGCTCGGCGAGCGGATCGAGTTCCACCGGTTCCTGGTGCGGTGGTGGCCGGTGCTGACGCCGGCCGGTGTACTGAGCTGGCTGGGTGACCGGTCCCGGCTGGCGCACGCCGCCGGGCGCACGTTCGACGCGGCCGAGCTGGACCTGCTCAGCGAGTCCTGGGCGGCGCACCCCGACGACCCGTCGGTCGCGGACGTGGCGCTGCTGGACGAGTTGCGCGGCCTGCTCGGTGAACCGCGGCGGCGGCGCAGGGGCGGTGACGAGCCCACCGGGCGGCCGAGGCGGCCCGTGCACTACGACGAGTACGCCCACCTGGTGGTGGACGAGGCCCAGGACCTGTCGCCGATGCAGTGGCGGATGGTCGGCAGGCGCGGCCGGTACGCGAGCTGGACGATCGTCGGCGACCCGCTGCAGAGCGCGTGGCCGGAACCGGACGAGGCGCTGGCCGCCAAGGAGGCCGCACTGCGCTCGGTGCGGACCCGGCGGCAGTTCGTGCTGCGCACCAACTACCGCAACTCGGCGGAGATCTTCGAACTCGCCGCCGGTGTGCTGGCCGGGCAGACGTCCCCGGCCGACCTGCCGACCGCGGTGCGCCGGACGGGTGTCGCACCGGAGATCGTCTCGGTGTCCGGTCCGGACATGGCGGCGGCCGTCCGACGGGCGGCCGTCGCGCTGCTGGCGGCCGTGCCCGGCACGGTCGGCGTGATCACCGCGATGGCGGCCAGGGACGCGGTCGCTGCGGAACTCGCCGACGTGGACGCCGAGCGGCTGCGGGTGATCGGCAGCCTGGACGCCAAGGGCCTGGAGTACGACGGCGTGGTGGTGGTCGCGCCGGAACGCCTGGTCAGCGAGGCCGCGCTGCCCGAGGCCGGGCGCCGTTCGGTCTATGTCGCGCTGACCAGGGCCACGCAACAGCTCACCGTCGTCACGACCGACCCGGCGGTGCTACACGGCGGGTAGGTCAGGCCGGGCCGTTTCGCCACCTGGCGAAGAACTGCTCGGCCTCGGTCACCGAACCGTCCTGCCCCACTTCCGGAAACAGGTTCGCGACGGAGTCCTTCGCCCGCTCGTACCGGTCGTTCGCGGCGACCATCTCGTCGAGCTGATGGACGAGGAACTCGTTCAGCGGCAAGCCTTTCCGCTCTGCCAAAGCAGCCGCTTTGCGCAGTGTCCCGTCACTCAGCTCCAGCGTCACTCTCCCCATGGACGCCAGGATATGGCCTCACCCGGCTAGTAGTACTTTGTTAGGTCGTGGCGTGTCGTGTAGGTGATCCACTATGGATGATGATTCACTCCGACCGTGACCCCGGATCAGATCGAACAGGTAGGGCCCCGACTGGCGGAGTTCGTGGCGCGGATGCTGGATGCGGTGCCCCGATCGGATCAGCGGGCCAAGGGCGAGTGGTACGTGCGGGGCCTGCTGACCGACGGGGCACGCAAGTCGATGCAGCCGATGGCACAACGGCTGGGAATCGATCACCAGGGCTTGCAGCAGTTCATCACGTCCTCGACCTGGGATCACACGCGGGTGCGGGCGAACGTGGCGAGGTGGGCGGTGGACACGCTGGACCCGGACGCCTACGTGGTCGATGACAGTGGCTTCCCCAAGGACGGCATCGCCTCGCCGTTGGTGGCCCGCCAGTACTCCGGCACGCTGGGCAAGACCGGCAACTGTCAGATCGGGGTCAGCATGCAGATGGTCACCGATGCCGCGTCGGTGGCCGCGAACTGGCGCTTGTTCTGCCCGACCTCCTGGGACGACACCACGACCGATGATCCCGGCCTCGCTGAGCGGATACGAGTCCGGCGCACCCGTGCCGCGATCCCCCAGGACGTGCGGCATCGGGAGAAGTGGCGGCTGGCGCTGGACATGCTCGATCAGATGCTCGACCAGTGGGGCCTGCCCAAGCGGCCGGTGGTGGGTGATTCCGGTTATGGGGACGCCACCGAGTTCCGGCTCGGGCTCACCGAACGTGGCCTGTCCTATGCGCTGCAGGTTGATCCCACCGCCACTGCCCACCCCGGCGACGCCGTCCCGGTCGCGCGCCCCTACACCGGGCGGGGCCGACCACCCGTGCCCGCCTACCCGGACCCGCCGGCCACGCTGCGGGAGTTGGCCCTGGCCGCGGGGCACGCCACCTGCCGTCGGATCACCTGGCGCCGGGGCAGCAAGAAAACCAAGGACAACCCCACGGCGGCGATGCGTAGCCACTTCCTGGCTATCCGGGTCCGTCCGGCCAACCGGCACATCCCGCGTGAGGTCGAGGGCAGCCTGCCCGAGGAGTGGCTGATCGCCGAGTGGCCGCCCCACAAGCCCGAACCGGTCAAGTACTGGCTGTCCACCCTGCCCGCCCGCACACCCCTGAAAACCCTGGTCCGACTGGCGAAGATTCGGTGGCGGATCGAACACGACTACCGGGAGCTGAAGACCGGGCTGGGGGTTGACCACTTCGAGGGCCGCTCGTTCACCGGCTGGCATCGCCATGTCACCCTCACCGTCGTCGCTCAGGCGTTCTGCACCCTGCTGCGACTGGACCCAAAAGTGGGTGCGCCGGCCTGAGCGTCTACGCGGTTCTCCGCGAACTGCAACGACTTCTTGCGTTCATGGCCGGCGCGTGCCATATCTGCCAACGTCCCTTCCCTTGACCCATAACGACCTAACAAAGTACTACTAGATTCCGGTAAATCATTCCAGGACGACCAACAAGTCGCCGCCCTCGACCTGCTGCACCGACCCGATCGCCAACCGGCGCACGGTACCGGCTTTCGGTGCCGTGATGCCGGCCTCCATCTTCATGGCTTCGATCGTGGCCACCGTCGCGCCCGCCTCGACCGCGTCGCCCTCGGCGACCGCCAGCGTCACCACGCCGGCGAACGGCGCGGCGACCTGGTTGGCGTCGCTCCGGTCGGCCCGCTCGGCGACCGGCAGGTCCGACGCCACGGACCGGTCGCGCACCTGGATCGGGCGCAACTGGCCGTTGAGCGTGGTCACCACCGTCCGCATGCCACGTTCGTCCGCCTCGCCGACCGCCTCCAGTTCGATCAGCAGCCGCACGCCCTGCTCCAGGTCGACCGTGTACTCCTGGCCGGGCCGCAGGCCGTAGAAGAAGTCCTTGCTGTCCAGCACGCTGGTGTCGCCGAACTGTTCGCGGTGCGCGTCGAACTCCTTGGCCGGGCCGGGGAACAGCAGCCGGTTCAGGGCGGCCCGGGGGGCGTCGGCGAGTTCCTTGCGGTCCTCGTCGGACAGTTCGGCCACCGGCCGGGCGGCGGGGCGGCCGCGCAACGCCTTGGTCCGGAACGGTTCCGGCCAGCCGCCCGGCGGGTCGCCCAGTTCGCCGTGCAGGAAACCGATCACCGAGTCGGGTACGTCGAACCGGCCGGGGTCGGCCTCGAACTCCTTCGGGTCCACACCGGCACCGACCAGATGCAGGGCGAGATCACCGACCACCTTGGACGACGGCGTCACCTTCACCAGCCTGCCCAGCATCCGGTCGGCGGCGGCGTAGGCGTTCTCGATCGCCTCGAACCGGTCGCCGAGTCCGAGTGCGACGGCCTGGGTGCGCAGGTTGGACAGTTGGCCGCCGGGGATCTCGTGGTGGTACACCCGGCCGGTCGGCGCGGGCAGGCCGGCCTCGAAGGGCGCGTACACCTTGCGGACCAGTTCCCAGTACGGCTCCAGGTCGCACACGGCCTGCAGGTCCAGCCCGCTGGGCCGGTCGCTGTGGTCGGTGGCGGCCACCAGCGCGGACAGCGACGGCTGGGACGTGGTGCCGGACATGGACGCCACCGCACCGTCCACCGCGTCCGCACCCGCCCCGATCGCGGCCAGGTAGGTGGCCAGTTGGCCGCCCGCGGTGTCGTGGGTGTGGATGTGCACCGGCAGGTCGAACTCCTGGCGCAACGCGGTCACCAGCCGGGCGGCGGCCGGCGGGCGCAGCAGGCCCGCCATGTCCTTGACCGCCAGCACGTGCGCGCCCGCCGCGACGATCTGTTCGGCCAGCTTCAGGTAGTAGTCCAGGGTGTAGAGGCGTTCCGCCGGATCGGCCAGGTCGGCCGTGTAGCAGAGGGCCACCTCGGCGATCGTGGTGCCGGTGGACCGGACGGAGTCGATGGCCGGGCGCATCTGCTCGACGTCGTTGAGCGCGTCGAAGATGCGGAAGATGTCGATGCCGGTGGCGGCCGCCTCGCGGACGAAGGTGTCGGTCACCTCGGTCGGGTAGGGCGTGTAGCCGACGGTGTTGCGGCCGCGCAGCAGCATCTGCAGGCAGATGTTGGGCACGGCGTCGCGCAGCGCGGCCAGCCGCTCCCACGGGTCCTCGGCCAGGAACCGCAGCGCCACGTCGTAGGTCGCGCCGCCCCAGCACTCCAGGGACAGCAGCTGCGGTGCCGTCCTGGCCACGTGCGGCGCCACCGCCAGCAGGTCCCTGGTGCGTACCCGGGTGGCCAGCAGCGACTGGTGGGCGTCCCGGAACGTGGTGTCGGTGACGCCGATCGTCCTGGACGTACGCAGCCAGCGGGCGAACGCCTCCGGGCCGTCGGCGAGCAGCCGCTGCCGCGACCCGGCGGGCGGCTCCGCGGTGAGGTCGACGACCGGCAGCTTCGTCGTCGGGTCGAGCACGCTGGGCTGGACGCCGTTGGGCCGGTTGACGGTCACGTCGGCGAGGTAGGTGAGCAGCCGGGTGCCCCGGTCGGCCGAGTGGCGTGCGGTGAGCAGGTGCGGGCGCTGCTCGATGAACGACGTCGTCACCCGCCCGGCGCGGAAGTCCGGATCGTCCAGCACGGCCTGCAGGAACGGGATGTTGCTGGACACGCCGCGGATGCGGAACTCGGCCACCGCCCGCCTGGCCCGTGCCACCGCGGTGGGCCAGTCCCGGCCCCGGCAGGTGAGCTTGACCAGCATGGAGTCGAAGTGCGCGCTGATCTCGGTGCCGGCGAACGTGGTGCCGCCGTCCAGCCGGATGCCGGCACCGCCGGGCGAGCGGTAGGCGCTGATCATGCCGGTGTCCGGGCGGAAGCCGTTGGCCGGATCCTCGGTGGTGATCCGGCACTGCAGGGCGGCGCCGCGCAGCCGGATGCCGTCCTGGGCCAGCCCGATGTCGGCCAGGGTCTCGCCGGCGGCGATGCGGAGCTGGGACTGGACGAGGTCGACGTCGGTGACCTCCTCGGTCACCGTGTGCTCGACCTGGATGCGCGGGTTCATCTCGATGAAGACGTGATTGCCGGCCTGGTCGACGAGGAACTCGACGGTGCCCGCGTTGACGTAGCCGATGTGCGTGGCGAACGCGACGGCGTCGGCGCAGATCCGCTCGCGCAGCGCCGGATCCAGCGTCGGGGCGGGCGCGATCTCGATGACCTTCTGGTGGCGGCGCTGCAGCGAGCAGTCCCGCTCGAACAGGTGCAGCACGGTGCCACTGCCGTCGGCCAGGATCTGCACCTCGATGTGCTTGGGCTCGACGACGGCCTGCTCCAGGAACACGGTGGCGTCGCCGAACGCCGACTCGGCCTCGCGCATGGCCGCTTCCAGCGACTCGCGCAGCGCGCCCGGCTCGGCCACCCGCCGCATGCCGCGCCCGCCACCTCCGGCGACGGCCTTGACGAACACCGGGTAGCCGATGTCGTCGGCGGCCGCGACGAGCGTGTCGACGTCGGCGGACGGCTCGGACGAGCTGAGTACCGGCAGCCCGGCCTGCCTGGCCGCGGCGACGGCACGTGCCTTGTTGCCGGTCAGTTCCAGCACCTCGACGCTGGGCCCGACGAACGTGATGCCGGCGTCCCGGCAGGCCGCGGCCAGCTCCGGGTTCTCGGAGAGGAAGCCGTAGCCGGGGTAGACGGCGTCGGCTCCGGCCCGCCGGGCGGCGCCGATGATCTCGGTGACGGACAGGTACGCCCGGACGGGATGTCCGGGCGTACCGATCTCGTAGGCTTCGTCCGCCTTCAGGCGGTGGGTGGAGTTGCGGTCCTCGTGCGGGAATACGGCCACCGTGCCGGCGCCGAGTTCGTACGCGGCCCGGAAGGCCCGGATCGCGATCTCCCCGCGGTTGGCGACCAGCACCTTGTGAAACATCCCCGGCTCCCGTCGTCGTCGGTCGGTTCGCACGGTACCGACCGCCGGGAGATCAGCTCCAGGGGACGGCCGCCATCAGCGGGTACACAGTTCCCGTCCGGCCGTGTGCCCGGCGCTCACGGTGACGCAGGCACGCGTCGTGGCCTGGCGGGGCGCCCGCACCGGTGTGGTGTTCGCGGACAGGTTGCCCTTGCCCTTGGTGGTCGCCGAGGCCAGCGGGACCCACGTCGCCGGTCTGTGGCCGTAGCCGTAGCCGGACCGCTGATACTCCACGGTCACCGTCAGGGTGTGCTGGCCGCTGCCCGGCGCGGTGGTGTAGCGGCCGGTACCCACGTCGCCGTACCGGTTGGCGACCAGTTCGACACAGGTCAACGCCTTCGTGTAGTAGCCGCCGCCACCGCCGTTGGCGATCAGGCAGGTCGGCGTGCCGGGCCGGGGCTGGGCAGCCTGGGCGAACGAGGCCAGGCCGAGGAGGCCGGTGAGGACGAAGGCGGCGAGAGCGATGGTTCTGCGCACAACGGAAGCGGAGCACAGCCACGCTCGCGGTGGTCGAAATGTCACCTTCCGGTGTATCACCCACCCAGGTCTGCCGTGCCGTCGAACGGCACGGCGGGCGGCCGGATGTCGAAGTCCCAGGCGAGTTTCCGCGACAGGTGGGCGGTGCGCCACTCCTTCTTCCGCCGCAGCGCACGGTCGCGGAGCTGCCGGAGGACGACGACGTCGATGCGCGCCCTGGCACCCGACACGACATCGCGTGCCTGATCGTGGATGTCGGCCGGGACGCGGTCGGGATGGACCCACACGCCGTCGACGACGATGCCACCGCCGTCGCCACCGGGCACGCCGGTGCCCAGCGGATGCCGCTCGAACGCGACGGTCGCGATCGTGAGGTCACCGCTCATCCACGTCACCGCGTCCAGGTCCGACACGAGCGTGGTGAGGGCGTCCAGGTCGCATCCGACGAGTCGCACGGGTGCGGTCAGGAAGATCGTGCCGCCGTAGTCACCGGACAGCACCAGGGCGGCATCGGGATCGGATCGGGCGGCCGCCAGTGACGGATACGAGACGAACTCGTCATCGTGGATGTCGGCGAGAAAGGCCCGGACATCGTGCTCGGGGACATCGTGCGGTCCCTCGGTGTGACCCTGTGTCATGAACAGCGCGGTGACGGTGCGCGACCGGTGAGCGGTACTGGGGCCGAGCCAGTGTAGCCGGGCCGGCGAACGACGACGGCCGGTCGGACGCCCCGACGTCCGGCCGGCCGCAGTCGCGATCGGGTCTACCTCAGTGGCCGTGACCGTGGCCGCTGCCGTCGCTGACGACGGCACCGGTCTTGGTGTCCAGGATCAACGGCGTGGTGGTCGGCTTGCCGTGGAAGTCGAACATGCTGTCCAACGAACCGGCGACCGCGTCGAACGAACCGTTGCCGATCCGGCCGAGCTTCCAGTTGTCCTCGATGAAGCTGAGGATGGACGACTGGTCGGTCAGCGTGCTGTCCACGAAGTTGGTCTTCGCGAACGGCGAGATGACCAGCAGCGGCAGGCGCGGGCCGTACCCGCAGCGGTCGCTGCCGTCGGACAGGTTGATCCGGGCGTCGGTGCAGATGCTGGCGTCCTGCTTCGGGTCGTGCGAGCCGTTGACGATCGGCGACGGCACGTGGTCGTACCAGCCGTCCGAGTCGTCGTAGGCGATGACGACCGCGGTGTCCTTCCAGTCCTTCGACTGCTCGATCAGGTTGATCTCGGTGGTCAGGAAGGTCTGCTCGTCCAGCGGGTCGGAGTAACCCGCGTGGCCGTCCTGGAACTCGGGCGCCTTGAGGAAGCTGACGGCCGGCATGTTGCCGTCCTTGACCGCCTCGTTGAACACCGACAGGTCGTACTCGTGGTTGGCCTGGTCGGTCGTGCCCACGGCCCGCTCGGACGAGGGCGGCAGGTGCTTCGGGTTGGCCGTCGACTGGTAGTAGGCGAACGGGTTGTGGTGCGGGCTGTAGTCGGCCGCGCTGGCACCGATCACGTTGGCGTGGGCCGCACCGCACACGGAGAAGCCGTTGGCCTGGCCGGTCGGGGCGAAGCCGCCCTGGAACCAGCCCCAGGTGATCGCCTTGGCGTCCAGCAGGTCACCCACGTTCTTGCCCTGCATCGCCACCAGGTTGCCGGTGGAGGTGTGGTTGTTGTCCGAGCAGTCGTCGAACGCCGGGTCGACGTCGCCGAACAGGTTGCCGATGCCCTTGGTGCTGACATCGCCGATGGACGAGCCCGGCGTGGCCGGGGCGCTCGTCACCGAGTTCACGGTCTCGGCCTGCGCGGTGGAACCGGAGATCAGGTTCAGCGCGCCCGGGGTGGACGGACCGAAGTTCGTGTCGAACGAGTTGTCGTTCAACGAGTAGTGCTGGGCGTAGTTCCACAGCGCGGTGACGGTGTTGCCGTCGTAGTAGTCCATGACGAGACCGGGCTGGCCGAAGATGATCGGCTCACCGGTGCAGACGTCCGTCTCCGTGTTCTGCACGAAGGCGTCCATCTTGCCGCCGTCCTCGGCCTTCTGCTCCGGGCCGTAGGAGTGGTTCTGGTCGCACGTCACGGCTTCCTCGTGGGTGAGCCGCTGCGGGTTGAACGAGTTCGGGTTGTTGCTCAGCAGCGCACCCGTGAGGCCGTTGACCTTGGGGGTGTTCTTGGCGGCGACGAACTTCGTGCCATCCGTGTTCGCCGCGTTCGGGTACGTGCCGAAGTAGTGGTCGAACGAGATGTTCTCGTCGAACAGCACGACGACGTGCTTGATCGGCGTCGTGGGGTTGCCCAGACTCCAGCGAGCCGACTGGAGAGCCGTGCCGGCCTGCGTCGTCGCCGCGCAGCCAGCCAGGGTCAGACCGACGACCGCGGCGGCTGATACCGCGGCCACGGCGCCACGGGATCGCCACATCCCCCGTGACGTTCTTGACCTCACTGACACTTGTCCTCCTCGGTGCGGAACTTCGGTTCGGGATTGCCGGGGTGGTGCACGGGCCGGGTCAGCCCAACAGAGCTCGCCCGAAATGATCGGACGAGTCCCGTACGCCGGGCAGGGCGAAGAAGTAACCGCCACCGAACGGCGAGATGTAGTCGACCAGCGGCTCGTCGATGAGCCTGGTCTGGATGGCCTCGAACTGGCGGTGGATGTCCTGCATGAAGGCACTGAAGACCAGGCCCTGGTTCAGGTTTCCGTTGACGTCCATGCCGAGGTCGTAGTTGTAGCCGTGCCGGAGGATGCGGTTGTTGTCCGTCCCCGGTGTCCTGGGGTTCGCCCGGCGGATGTGCGCGGTCAGCGGGATCGCGGTGCCGATCGGGTCGTTGACGTAGTTCGGCGTGTCGTGCTCGTGGTCGCCGTCCAGCGGAGCACCCGTGTCGCGCCTGCGGCCGAACATGTTCTCCTGCTCGCGGACCGACACCCGGTCCCAGAACTCGACGAGCATGCGGATCAGGCGGACCACGTGGTAGCTGCCGCCCGCGGTCCACGGCTGCTCGCCGTTGCCCGGCCCGGCCCACACCAGGTGCCGCATCGCCGTGCCATCCTGCGTCGACGGGTTGGAGATGCCGTCCTTGAAGCCCATCAGGTTGCGGGGCGTACCGGACGGGCGGGGCGGGCTGTTGAAGCCGTCCATCCGCCAGCGGACCTGCATGCCGCCCCTGGTCGCACGGGTGATGTCGCGGACCGCGTGCATCACGGTGTCCGTGTTGGGCGCGGCGATCTGCACCATCAGGTCGCCGTGGCTCCAGGCGGCGTCGAGGTTGTCGTTCGGGAACTCCTTCATCGGGGTCAGCCGGGCCGGCCTGCGGTCGGCCAGGCCGTAGCGGTCGTCGAACAGCGACGCGCCGACACCCACGGTGACCGTCAGGCCGTCGGCCGGCACCTCGGGGCCGAGCACCCCGGAGTCCGACGGCGGGGCCGTGATGCCGACCGGCTCGGGCATGCCGCCGCCGGTCAGGAACCGCACCCGGTCGGTCAGGGTCCGGAACAGGTCGGTCAGGCCGGCCTTGTCGTCCGCGATCACGTCGCAGGACAGGAACGCGCCCTGGCGGGCGGCACCGTGCAGGATCCCGTTCTGGTGCACACCGTGGAACGGCACCGCGGGCGCGTGACCGGTCAGCGGCGTGTGGTCGGGCGGGGCCGGCACGTCCAGCGGTTCGGCCGCGCTGGCCAGCGCCGGAGCACCGCTGGCGGCCACACCGACCGCACCCGCGCCGATCAGCGCACCGGTCAGGAACGACCGACGCCGCAAGTTCGCATGCTGCTCGCTCACGGTGTCCTCCTGGGCTCGGTGATGGCGGCGATGGGCGCCAGCTTCTCGACCAGTGCACTGAGCGTGCCGTTGATCTTCTCGCGGGTGTACTGGGGCAGCTTGTTCACCGGGGTCCAGGTGCCGTCGTGGTCCTGGGCGCGGAGTTCCCGCTGGAACTCGTCGAGCAGCTTGTCCACATCGGACAATCCGGGGTAGCGGCCGGTCAGCAGGGGCCGCAGCACGCCGAGCACCTCGCGGTCACCGGTCACGTTGGCGTCGGCGGTGGCCAGGTTGGTGCCGCTGCCCTCGTCGGTCGCGCCGGTCAGCTCGAACTGGAGGGTGTTCTCCATGATCTCGTGCGTGCGCAGGCCCATGTCCAGCGCTTCCGGCTCGAACGTGGGCAGGTCGTGCTGCAGGCCGTGCACGAAGCCGTCGAGCTGGTTGGTCACCCCGACCAGGGAGGTCCTGCTCTCGCCGTGCCACAGGCCGTACTCCACCCGGTGGAAGCCGGTGAACGACGGGTCGCGCACGCCGTCGGGCAGGCCGGCGGTGGTGCCGTTGATCTCGCCGTCGTAGTCGCCGAACGCGTCGTAGGCGGCGCCGAGCGTCTCGTAGGTCAGGTGCGCCGGCAGCCACGCCTTCCTGGCGGCCGCCACGTCGCCGGACTTCACGGCCGCGTCCAGGGCGTCGGTCTGCTTGACCAGCCGGGCCACCCCACCGACCAGGAACGCCTCGTACCGCTTGATCGGCTCGATCAGGTCGGTGCTGGTCACCGGCACCGAACCGGCGTTGGAGGTGGCGTGACCGCCGATGTGGACCCGGGGGCCGTCGATCGGGTCGGTGTCCTCCATGACGCAGCGGACCGCGTAGGTGCCGGGGCCCAGCGCGATCGGCATGGTCGCCGTCGTGCCGAGGGCCAGGCCGTCCAACTCGCCGTACACCTTGCCGTCGTTCGGCCCGCCGACCGCGACGATCTCGGCCTCGCCGTTCACCGAGTCACGGTTGGTCATGACCAGGTTCTGGGTTCCGCCGTGGGGATTCGTCCACCCCCCGCCACAGCCGCTGCGCGAGATGGTGATGGTGTTGTCCTGGGTCGCCGCGGCGGTGGTGCCGCGCGGCCACACCAGCGCGGTGACGCCGGCGGCCAACACCACCACGACGCCGACGACCAGCGCCTGCCGCCGGCTCGGCAGCAGCCGGCGCGAGCCCGACCGGGGCTCGGAACCTTCGTGCACCGCAGTGCTCCTTGGGGCTTACGACATGGGTGGGGTGTGGTGGGCGTGGAGATCGTATGGACCTACCCGGTGGTGAATCGACCCCGGTCAGAGGGGTTACCGGTGAGATTCACCAGGAGTTCAACTACCCGTGCGTCGTTGTCAAGCGCCCGGTGCTCTGCGTGATCGCTCGGTCACGCAGACGGTTCGGTGTCAGGACTTCTCGAGGTACTCCGCGCGCTCGTCATCCACCACTTCGGCCACCATGCCCGCGAGACCGGAGTGGTTCGCCAGGGTCGGGTCCACTTCGACCAGTTCCCGCGCCTCCGCCCGTGCCTGTTCGATGACTTTCTGGTCGCGTAGCAGGGAGAGCATCCGCAGTGAGCTACGACCCGACTGCGCGGCGCCCAGAATGTCACCCTCCCTGCGCATTTCCAAGTCCAGTTGGGCCAGTTCGAAACCGTCCACCGTTGACGCAACGGCGTCCAGCCGTTCCCTGGTCGCCGTACCTGCCGGGACCTCGCTGACCAGCAGGCACAGGCCGGGCGCGCTGCCCCGGCCGACGCGGCCGCGCAACTGGTGCAACTGGCTGACGCCGAACCGGTCCGCGTCCATGATCGCCATGACCGTCGCGTTCGGGACGTTCACGCCGACCTCGACGACCGTGGTGGCCACCAGCACGTCCACGTCACCGGCGGCGAAGGCGCGCATCACACTGTCCTTCTCGTCCGCCGGCAGCCTGCCGTGCAGGATCTCCACGCGCAGCCCGGCCAGCGGGCCCTCGACCAGTTGCGGTGCCACGTCGTTGACCGCGAGCGGTGCCCTGCGGTCGGACTCGTCGTCGGCGGGTGGTTCGTCCGGGTCGGCGTCCTCGGCGGCGCCGTCGCCGATGCGCGGGCACACCACGTAGGCCTGGTGCCCCGCCTGGACTTCTTCCCTGATCCGCTGCCACGCCCGGTCCAGCCAGGACGGTTTCTCCGCCGCCGGGACGACCGACGTGGTGATCGGCGACCGGCCGGCCGGGAGTTCGCGCAGGGCCGAGGTCTCCAGGTCGCCGTAGACGGTCATCGCGACCGTGCGCGGAATCGGCGTCGCCGTCATGACCAGCACGTGCGGGCTGCCGTCACCGCCGGCCCTGGCGCGCAGCGCGTCCCGCTGCTCCACGCCGAACCGGTGCTGCTCGTCCACCACCACCAGGCCGAGATCGGCGAACGACACCTTGTCCTGGATCAGCGCGTGCGTGCCCACGACGATGCCGGCCGCGCCGCCGGCCGCGTCCAGCATGGCCTGCCTGCGCTGTGCGGTGTTCAGCGAACCGGTGAGCAGGGTGAGCCGGGTGGCCTTCTCCGCGCCGCCCAGTTCGCCGGCCCGCGCGAGATCGCCCAGCAGCTCGGTCAATGACCGTGCATGTTGTGCGGCAAGGACTTCCGTGGGCGCCAGCATGGCGGCCTGCCGGCCGGCGTCGACCACCTGGAGCATCGCGCGCAGCGCGACGAGCGTCTTGCCGGAGCCGACCTCGCCCTGCAGCAGCCGGTTCATCGGATGCACACCGGACAGGTCGGCGCGGATCGACTCGCCCACCTCCTGCTGACCGGCGGTGAGCTGGAAGGGCAGCGTGGCGTCGAAGGCGTCCAGGATGCCGCCGGCCATCGGCGGGCACGCGGGTGCCGGGCGGTCCACGGCGGCGTGCCTGCGCTGCGCCAGCACCAGTTGCACGGCCAGCGCCTCGTCCCACTTCAACCGCTTGCGCGCCCGCTCCACGGCGGGCCAGCCGTCGGGCTGGTGGATGCCGCGCAGCGACTCCTCCAGCCCGGGCAGGCCGTGCCGGGTGCGCATGTCGGCGGGCAGCGGGTCCTCGGCACCGTCCCACTGGTCCAGCACCTGGCGCACGCAGCGGCGGATCGACCACGTCGGCAGGCCGGCCGCCGCCGGGTACACCGGAATCACCTCGTTGGCGAAATCCTCCACAGTGGACTCGTCGGGCTCGCCGTCCAGCAGCTGGTACTCCGGGTTGGCCAGTTGCAGGCTCCCCCGGAACGCGGTGACCTTGCCGGCGAACATGCCCCTGCGGCCGGGCAGCAGCTCCCGCTCCCGCCACGCCTGGTTGAAGAACGTGCAGGTCAGCGGGCGGACCCCGTCGGTGATCCTGACCTCCAGGATCGTGCCGCGCCTGCTGCGCATGGTGCGCTTGCCGACCCGCTCCACCTTGGCCAGCACGGTGGCGTGCTCGCCGATGGTCAACCCGGCCACGTCGGTCAGCTCACCGCGTTCGGCGTAACGGCGCGGGTAGTGCCGCAGCAGGTCGCCGACCGTGTGCAGGTCCAACGCGGACGCCAGCGCGTCGGCCGTCTTCTTGCCCAGCGGGCCGTGCAGCGAATCGGTCAGTACGGCCATCGGTCCCCTACTCCACACCCAACAGCAGCAACGAGTCCGGCTGGCCGCCCGAGTAGCCGGTGAACTCGACCTCGCGGTGCTCGGTCCGCACGTGCTCGGCGAGCGCGTCGGCCAGGCCGGCGGGCGCGCCGGCACCGGGCAGCGCGGTGACGAGTTCGCCGCCACCGGACAGCATCCTGTCCACCAGTTTGCGGGCGGCACCGACAACCGACGCGGCACCGGCCGGGCCCGGCTCGATCACCACGATCTCGCCGTCCAGCAGACCGAGCACGTCACCGGGCTGGCAGACGCCGACCCAGGTGATGCCCTGCTCCCGCGCCAGCACCAACTCGCCCCTGCGGGTGGCGGCCGCCGCCTCGGCCATCGCGACCTCGTCCTCACCCGGCCGCCGGCTCGTGTCGTGCACGGCCAACGCGGCCAGGCCCTGCACCGGCGACGCCGTCGGCACGACGATCACGTCCTGCCCGGACCGCACCGCCTCGGCAGCGGCGGCGGCCAGCACGTCGTCCAGCCCGGTCACGTTGGGCAGCACCGTGACGTGCGACGCCTGGCAGCCGGCGATCACCGCGACCAGGTCGGCCGCCTCCGGCCGGGACTCCCCGTCCAGGGACAGCACGTGCGCGCCCTCCGCCCGGAACAGCTCGGCCACCCCCGGCCCGCTGGCCAGCGCCACCACGGCCCGCTCGACGGCGAACCGCGAGGTGGCCGCGGCCACCTGGTCGTCGAACCGGACCACCGCGATCCGGTGCGGCCGGCCGGTGTCGATGCCCGCCTCGATGGCCGCGCCCACGTCGTTGCAGTGCACGTGCACGGCCCACGAACCGCGCCCGTCGCCGACCACGGAGACGCAGTCGCCGAGCCGGAGCAGATCGGCGCGCAGCCCGTCGGCGTCGGTGTCGGCCACGCCGTCCAGGGCGTACATCACCTCGTACGCGTACTCCACCGAACCGGCCTCGCGGGCCGTGTGCAGCGCGTCGGCGTCCCGCGGAGTCCGTTGGACCGCAACGGTTTCGGCCACCTCCGGCCGCTCGCCGCCTGCCTCGACGGCCAGCTCGTCCAGCACCAGCACCAGGCCCTTGCCGCCCGCGTCCACCACACCGGCCCGGGCCAGTTCGGGAAGCTGGTTCGCGGTGCCGGCCAGCGCCTTGGCCGCCGCCTCCGCCGCGGTGTGCAGCAGGTCGGGCAGCGTGCCGCCGGACACGGCCGCGCAGGCCATCGCGGCCGCGTGCAACACGGTCAGCATGGTGCCCGGCGCCGGGTCGGTGACCGCCTTGGCGGCCAGCTCGTCCGCCCTGACCAGCGCCGACCGCAGTGCGTCCGGCCGCTGGCCCAGCACCTCGGCCAGGCCGCGCAGCACCTGCGACAGGATCACCCCGGAGTTGCCCCGCGCGCCGGCCAGCGCGCCCCTGGCCACCGCCGTCCACACGTCCGCCGCCGTGCTGTCCTCGGACGTGACGCGCGCCACGGCGTCCACGGCGGCCCGCATCGTGCTCAGCATGTTGCTGCCCGTGTCCCGGTCGGCGACCGGGAAGACGTTGATCCGGTCGATGGCGTCGCGGTGCTCGTCCAATGTCCGCACGCACGCCTCGGCCCACCTGCGCACGGCTGCTGCGTCCAGGCCCTGCGGCACCGTCGAAGACCTCCTCGTAGACCAACCGACTGCCCACCGAGGGTAGCCGGGGGCGGTTTGCCCGGCCCATTCGCGACGGGTTACCCTGGTCAGGCTGGCCCGGCTGAGCCGGGCCGTCGTGTGTGCGACGGGGGTACCCGTCCCGCACCACCAATCATGACGACGTGTAAGGAGTGTCTGACGTGGCTGCCGTTTGCGACGTCTGTGGCAAGGGGCCCGGCTTCGGCATGTCGGTCTCGTACTCGCACCGGCGCACCCACCGCCGGTTCAACCCGAACATCCAGACCATGCGCGCCCGGGTCGGCCTGTCCCAGCGCAAGCGCCTGAAGGTCTGCACCTCGTGCATCAAGGCCGGCAAGGTCGCCCGAGGCTGACGCCCTGATCGACGCCGACGGCCCGGACGCTTCCGCGTCCGGGCCGTCGTCATGCGGTCAGCCGGTCGTCTCGGCCAACTGTTTCGCCAGGTAGCGCCGCTCCACGTCGGTCGGCGCCAGCTCCAGCGCCGCCCGGTACGCCTCGGCGGCCTCCGCGTGCCGGCCCAACCGGCGCAGCAGGCTCGCCCGGGTCGCCGGCAGCAGGTGGTACCCGTCCAGCACGCCTCGTTCGGCCAGCTCGTCGACCAGCACCAACCCCGCCTCCAGACCGTCCGCCATCGCCACGGCCACCGCCCGGTTCAGCTCGACCACCGGTGACGGGGTGAACCTGACCAGCTCGCCGTACAGCAGGGCGATCTCGGCCCAGTCGGTGTCCTCGACCGTGGCCGCCGCGCTGTGGCAGGCCGCGATGGCCGCCTGCACCTGGTATGGGCCCGGCCGGCCGCGGCGCAGGGCACCGTCCAGCAGCGCGACGCCCTCGCCGATCCGGTCCGCCGACCACCTGCCCCGGTCCTGCTCCTCCAGCGGCACCAGCTCGCCGTCGGCGTCCAGCCGCGCCTCCCGCCGCGAGTCGTGCAGCAGCATCAGCGCCAGCAGGCCCACCGCCTCCGGCTCGTCCGGCATCAGGTCGACCAGGACCCTGGCCAGCCGGATCGCCTCGGCGGACAGGCTCTGCCGGACCAGATCGGCGCCTGCCGTGGCCGCGTACCCCTCGCTGAACAGCAGATACAGCACGCCGAGCACCGAGTTCGTCCGCTCCGGCAGCAGATGCGCGGGCGGCACCCGGTACGGGATGCGCGCGTTGGCGATCTTCTGCTTGGCCCGCACCAGCCGCTTGGCCATCGTCGCTTCCGGCACCAGGAACGCCCTGGCGATCTCGGCCGTGGTCAGGCCGGTGATGGTGCGCAGGGTCAGCGCGACCCTCGCCTCGATGGTCAGTGCCGGGTGGCAGCACGTGAAGACCAGCCGCAGCAGGTCGTCGGCGATGCCGCTGTCGTCGTAGTCCTCACCGTCCGACCCGAGCAACCCCGCCACCTCCCGCAGCTTCGTCGCCTCGACGGCGGAGCGCCGCAACCGGTCCAGCGCGCGGTTGCGGGCCGCGGTGGTGAGCCAGGCACCAGGGCGGCGCGGGACACCGTCGCGCGGCCATTTCTCCAGCGCCTGCGCGAAGGCGTCCTGCACACACTCCTCCGCCAGGTCCCAGTCGCCCGTCATGCGGATCAGCGTGGCCACGATCCGGCCCCACTCGTCCCGGAAGACGGCCGTGATCTCGGACTGCGTCGTCATGCACCTCAGTCCTTCGGAAACGGCCTGATCTCGATGGCGCCGAACCGCGCGCACGGGTGGCGGGACGCGATCTGGATCGCCTCGTCCAGGTCGGAGCAGTCGATCACGTCGTAGCCCGCGATGAGTTCGCGCGTCTCGGCGAACGGCCCGTCGGTGAGCAACACCTCCTGGCCCCGGGTGCGCACGGTCGTGGCGTCCCGCACCGACATCAGTTCCGAGCCGCCCAGCCGCTTGCCCTCGACCTCGGCCAGCCACTCCTCGATGGTGGGGCCGTCGTCGTTGGGTTCCAGGTCGGGGTCGTAGCAGACGAACATCATGTACTTCATGGGGTGCTCCCGTTCGTGTCGTCGGGGTTCATCTCAGCACGACGACGAACGGCGGGCCCCGCGATGGACACCCTGCCGGGACGAGTTATCCGGCGCGGGTCAGCCGCAGCACCGGGATCACCCGGTCGGTCTTGGTCTCGTAGCCGGCGAACCTCGGCTGGGCGGCGGTGATCCGCTGCCAGGCGTCGTCCCGCTCCTGGCCGTCCAGTTGGGTGGGCGTCACGGCGATCCGCTGACCGCCGACCTCGACGGACACCTGGTCCGGATGGGCGGCCAGATTGTGGTACCAGCTGGGATGCGTCGCCGCGCCGGCGGCGGACGCCACCACCAGCCAGGCGTCGTCACCGTCCCGGAAGTAGGCGACCGGATTCGTATGGGTGTTGCCGGAGCGGGCGCCGACCGTGGTCAGGTACAACAGGTCCATTCCCATGAACTTGTCGCCCTTGCGCTTGTGCTGCCGGATCATCATGCGCTGGACGAACTTGGTGACCGCGTTGGCCTTGCCGCTGGACCGGCGGCCCGTGGTGCCACCAGGGGTCTTCTGGAAACTCATCGGCCTACGGTAGTCGCCAGTCCACCGGTTCCGCTCCTTGATCAGCCAGGAGCTGATTCGTCCGGCTGAACGGCCGGGACCCGAAAAAGCCGCCGGACGCGGACATCGGGCTGGGATGGGCGGACTCGACGCACGGCACCTTCCCGAGCAGCGGTCGCAGGTTGCGGGCGTTGCGGCCCCACAGGATCGCCACCATCGGGGTGCCCCGCTCGGCGAGCGCGATGATCGCCTGCTCGGTGATCTGCTCCCAACCCTTGCCCTGGTGCGAGTTCGGCCTGCTGGGCGCGACCGTGAGGGCCCGGTTCAGCAGCAGCACACCGCGTTCGGTCCACGGCGACAGGTCACCGTTGGTGGGCGGCGGAAAACCCAGGTCGGCGCAGTACTCCTGGAAGATGTTGACCAGGCTCTTGGGCAGCGGCCGCACGTCCGGCGCCACGGAAAAGCTCAGGCCAACCGGATGGCCGGGCGTCGGATAGGGGTCCTGGCCGACGATCAGCACCCGCACCTGGGCGAAGGGTTGCTGGAAGGCGCGCAGCACGTTCTCCCCGGACGGCAGGTAGCGCCGCCCGGCGGCCACCTCCGCCCGCAGGAAGTCGCCCATGCCGGAGATCCGGTCGGCGACGGGTGCCAGCGCCTGCGCCCAGTCCGGCGCCACGACATCGGTGAGGGGACGTGCGGTCACGGGCGGTCACTCTAGTCCAGGCGACGGAGCTTGCCGCGGAACACGGCGATCCGCTCGACGTAGCCGTCCACGATGGCCTGCCAGGCGTGCTCGGGCACCTCGTACCCCTCGCGTACCTTCGCCGGCACGCCCAGTGCCATGCGGCGCGCGGGAATGCGGCCGTTGAAGGAGATCACGCCACCCGCGCCGAGAATCGCGCCCGGCTCGACGACCGCTCCGTTGAGCACCACGGAACCCGACGCGATCAGGCAGCCGTCGCCGATCGTGGCGCCCTCGATGTGCACGTTGTGGCCGATCACGCACTCCCGGCCGATCACCGTCGGCGTGAACTCGGTGCAGTGCACCACCGTGCCGTCCTGGACGCTGGTCCGCTCGCCGACCTCGATGTAGCCGTTGTCGCCGCGCAGCACGGCCTGCGGCCACACCGACGCGAACGCCCCGAGCCGCACGTCGCCGATCACGGTCGCGTCCGGATGGACGTACGCGTCGGCGTCGATGGTCGGTTCCAGCTCACCCAGGGCGTAGATCGGCACCGTGTCCTCCTAGGTCGTGCCTCGAAGTCCTGACCAGTCTGCCTGTCACGTGCCGCCGGATCACTCGCGGGGGAACATGGTGAGCCACAGCTGGGTGACCTGACCGACGGCCGCACGGTACGACGGAATGTCCGTGGCGTGGCCGGCGGCGAGTCGCCGGTAGCGATCCGGCCACGACTTCGGCAGCGGCGGGAGGTCGCCCGGTGGATCGGCGTCATCTCGTTCGAGCCATACGGCACGAACCGCGGCGTGCCGGTGGATGTTGACCGCTTCAGCCTCAACGCCTGGTATCCCGCCCAAGGAGTCGGGTACGGCGAGCATGTCGGTACCGTGCAGCTCGCGAGCCCTGCGGACACATCGAGCTCGACGCGGCCGAAGGGCTTCTCAGCCAACTGCGCGCCGACCTCGGCGCGCCACGTGGGGAACCCGCCATTGTCATCACGTAGGCGAATCTCGAGTGCCATGCCACCCTTGAGCACCTATTGTCCTGGCTCTGCCGCTTGAATGCGGGCGATGACGCGTTCGAACATCACCCGTCTGCGCAGCCGGTCCAGGCTGATTCCGGTCTGTGTGGATCGTGCCAGGAGCCGGTTCTCCAGTGCGGTACGCAGTGCCTACGCCGATGGGTAGGTCATGACGACTCCGCCTGTCGGAGAGCGCGTTCGATGTAGAGCGCGGCGCGGGGGTCGACGGTCTCGGCCCGGGCTCGTAGGCGGCGAGCGGTGACCAGGCCGGCGGTTCGCGCGTCGTCGATGGCACGGGCGAGTCGGTCCTCATCGGGCGCGTCCGCGGCGATGTCGACGAGCGTTCGCAGTGCGGTGGTGACCCGGTATCCCGAGCGGTCGGCGACGTCCGCGGCGGGAAGATCGTTGAAGTGCGGCGCTACGGCGTTGTCGCGCATGGTGAAACCTGGAGGCACCGTCAGATGGACGAACCGTGATTCGAACTCGCCGATGCCGTGCACGCTCATCGCCGACTCATGGGACACGACCGCTCGCTCCCGTGACCACAGGGTCCAGCGAGCGAGTTCGTCATGTTCGCCCGGAACCCACTCGACGAGGCGGAACAGCCCGCGACCGACACGCGACCAGTTACCGGCCCCCACGTGATTGGCCTGCGCCGGGTAGGAATAGCCGAGCGTTTTCGCCTGAGCGGCCGTGAAGTAGCCGCCTTGCCCAGCGGCTACCTCGAAGAGCTGCCGCCGACGACCACGCCGATCAACCGACACCACCTCATCCTACGGTAAAACTGTAGTTTCAGCATCGAGCGCTCGGTGGACGTCAAGTTTTACCTGAGTGTCGCTAGCCCAGTTCCTTGCCGAGGCATCGGCTCATCGGTGAATGCGCATGCAGGCTGAAGTTGGGCACCGGCAGGTAGCCCGTCGACTCGTACAGTGCCAACGCCTCCGGCTGTCTCGTGCCGGTCTCCAGCACCATCCGGGTGCGCCCGGCGGCCGCGGCCGTTCGTTCCAGTTCGGCCAGGATCGCCCGCGCGTAGCCCAGTCCCCTGGCCTTCGGCGTCACGTACATCCGCTTCAGTTCGGCGTCGGTGGGGCCGATCAGGTCGTGCAGCCGCCAACCGCCGCACGCCACCGGCTCGCCCACCGCGTAGCCGACCAGGAACAGGCCCTGGGGCGGGGCGAACTCGTCGGGCGACGTGCGGGTGCGGTCGTGGCCGCCGTACAGCGCGATGTAGACCTGTTGCACCTCGTCGATCAGCGCCACGGCGTCCGGGTGGTCGAAGGGAACCACCTTGATCACCAGGTCAGCTCCTGGCACGCCAGTGCTCCCATCCGGCCGGACGCTGGTACGCCGTCCCGTCCACGGTGACCCCGTTGCCCCGGCGCACCGTGCCGATCGTGGTCCAGCCTTCCGGCACGGCGGCGGGTTCCGGGAACGTCGCGGCGAGCGCGTGGTCCTCACCGCCGGTGAAGACCCAGTGCAGTGCGTCGGCGCCCAGCGCGGTGGCCACGTCCACCAACCGCTGCGGCACCTCGACCAGATCGGTGCGCACGTCGATGTGCACGTTGGACGCGTCGGCGACGTGGCCGATGTCGGCGAGCAGCCCGTCGGACACGTCGACCATCGCGGTGGCACCGGCCCGGGCCGCCTGGGCACCCGCCGGGTAGGGCGGTTCGGGGGCGCGGTGCGCGCCGACGACGCTGACCGGCGACCGGAAACCCCGGCCCAGCACGGCGAGCCCGGCCGCGGACCAGCCGAGCTTCCCGCACACGGCCAGCACGTCGCCGGGCAGCGCACCCGATCGGGTCACCGGCTGCCTGCCCTCCAGGTCACCCAGTGCGGTGATCGACACGACGAGCATGTCCGACGTGACCATGTCGCCGCCGACGACGCCGGCGCCCGCCTTGCCCGCCTCGGCCCACATGCCGCTGGACAGTTCGTCCACCACCGACGCCGGAGTCGTCGCCGGGCAGCCGAAACCGACCAGCACGGCGGTCGGGACGGCACCCATCGCCGCGATGTCGGCCAGGTTCACCGCGACCGCCTTGCGGCCCACCTGTTCGGGCGTCGACCAGTCGAGACGGAAGTGCACGCCCTCGACCAGGACGTCGGTGGTGGCGACCACCCTGCCGTCCGGCGCCGACACGACGGCCGCGTCGTCACCCGGACCGAGCAAGGTCGTCGCCGGCTGGGTCCTGCCGTCGGTCACGCGCCTGATGAGACCGAACTCACCCACATCGGCGACGGTGTCCGACTCGTCAGGGAGGTCCGTGGGCACAATTACCTCCTGCGATGAATGGTCGGACCCCATAATGATCCCCATCTGGGGTACGTTGACTGCCTCAAGTGCCGCCAGGCACGGTTGCTCACGTTCCTACCCCGACCTGACCCGTCGACGCGAAGGGGCACGCCGTGGTCCACGCATACATCCTCATCCAGACAGAGGTCGGCAAGGCCGCAGCGGTCGCGTCGCAGATCTCCAGTATTCCCGGGGTCACCACAGCCGAGGACGTCACCGGCCCGTACGACGTGATCGTCGTGGCCGAGGCGGAGAACGTCGACCTGCTGGGCCAGCTCGTGGTGGCCAAGGTGCAGAACGTGGAGGGCATCACCCGCACGCTCACCTGCCCGGTGGTTCATCTGGACCACTCGTAATCCGTGACGGCACAAGGAATCGTGAACGACGACACCGGTTCGGGTGGCACGGCGCACGATCCTACGGGATCGGCGCCCCCAGTCCAGTCTGCCGGCAGGCGGCTGTCCCCGCCGTTGATCGCCGCGCTGGTGCTCGGCGTCGCGCTCGTGGTGGGTGTCGCGGTGGCGGGCATCGTGCTGGGTCCCAGCGGCGGGCCGGCGGCGTCGACACAACCGTCCGCCACGGCGAACGCGACCGGACCGCTGCTGCTGGTCCCGGTCGACGCGCCGCAGGCCGGTTCGCCGGACTGCGCAGCGTTGCTGCGGAAACTGCCCGCCACACTGGCCAACGGTGCGACACCGCTGGCCGCCCGGCAACTCGCCACACCGGCACCGCAGGCGGCAGCGGCGTGGGGTGGCGGCGATGATCCTGTCGTGCTGCGGTGCGGCATCGAGCGGCCGCCGGAGCTGACGCCGACCTCGGAACTGCTGGACGTGGACGGCGTGCAGTGGCTGCGGGTCAGCGCGGGCGATCTCGCCACGTGGTACGCGGTGGACCGGCCGGTCGTCGTGGCGCTCACCCTGCCCGGCGACGTCGGCACCGGGCCGATCCAGGACGTGTCCGAGTCGGTCGGTGCGACCCTGCCGGCGAAACCGGTGTTCTGACCTCAGCGCAGGCCCGTGCCCCTGGCGATCGCCGTCTCCACGATCGTGGTGAGCAGCGTGCCGAAGTCGACGCCGGTGACCGCCCACATCTTCGGGAACATCGACGTCTCGGTGAAGCCGGGCATGGTGTTGACCTCGTTCACGGTCACCGTGTCGTCGGGACCGACGAAGAAGTCCACCCTGGCCAGTCCCTGGCAGTCCAGGGCGTGGAACGCCCGCACCGCCGTCTCGCGCACGGTCGCGACCACCGCGTCCGGCAGTTTCGCCGGCACGTCGAACTCGCAGGAGTCGTCCAGGTACTTGGCATCGAAGTCGTACCAGTCGGTGCCGTCGCCGACGAAGCGGACCTCGGCCGGCAGCGAGGCATCGACCCGGCCGTCCGGGTACTCCAGCACGCCGCACTCGATCTCGTGGCCGACCATCGCGGCCTCGACGATCACCTTCGGGTCGACCGTCCTGGCGTGCGCGATCGCGGCGGGCAGGTCGGCCCAGTCGGTGACCTTGGTGACGCCCTTGGACGACCCGGCCCGCGCCGGCTTCACGAACACCGGCAGCCCGAACCGCCGCCGGGTCTCCTCGTCCACGGTGTCGTGGCCGCGGCGCAGCACCACGTACGGGCCGATCGGCAGGCCCTCGGCGGCGAGCAGCTTCTTGCCGAACTCCTTGTCCATCGCGGCCGCGCTGGACAGCACGCCGGCACCGGCGTAGGGGATGCCGGCCAGTTCGAGCATGCCCTGGATGGTGCCGTCCTCGCCGTAGGCGCCGTGCAGCACCGGGAACACCACGTCGATCCCGCCGAGCACCTCGCCGACCCGCTCCGGCTCCATCACGACCAGTTCGTGGGAGCTGCCGGGCACCGCGAGCGCGGTGCCGCCGTCCACCGACGGGAGCACGCCGTCGGCCGCGGTCAGCTCCTTCGGTTCCTGCTGGGCGAGCACCCATGCGCCCTCGGTGGTGATGCCGATCGGCACCACCTCGAACCGGGACGGATCGAGATGGGACAGCACGCTGCCGGCGGACAGGCACGAGACCGCGTGTTCGGTGCTCTTGCCCCCGAAGACGACGGCCACGCGTAGCTTGCGCTCGGTCATGGGGAGCGACCTTACCCGTAGCACTGGACCATCCGTGTGACACCGAACGGTCAGCCGGCCGCCGTCGCCGCCACCAGCAGGCGCACCACCTCGGGCAACACGGCCAGCAACTCCTGCCGGGTGCACGCCGTGTAGCCCAGGCCGATCCCGTGCCAGGTGGGCCTGCCGTCGTGGTGGCGGGCCAGGCCGTCCAGCGTCACACCGACGTTCATACCCTCCCGCACCACCTGTTGCTCGGCGGCCAGCGACGGCAGCGGCACCACGACGTGGGCGCCCGCGTCGTCGCCCAGCGTGGTCAGGCCGGCGCCGTCCAGCGCGGCCACCACGAGTTCCCGGCGGGTGGACAGTTCGCGGCGCAGCCGGCGCAGGTGCCGGCCCAGGTCGCCGTGCCTGGCCAGCTCCACCAGCACCCGCTGCCCGGCGGCGGACGGACCGGTGCCGGTGCCGTCCCGGTGGGCCAGCACGCCGGCCACCACCTCCGGTGGTGCGACCATCCAGCCGATGCCCAGGGTGGACGTGAAGATCTTGCTGGTGGTGCCCAGGTGGACGACGACGTCGGGGGCGAGCGCGACCAGCAGCGGCAGCGGCGCCACGTCGTAGCGCAGTTCGCCGTCGTAGTCGTCCTCGATCACCAGCCAGCCCTTCTCCCTGGCCCGTTCCACCAGCGCCACCCGGGTCGCGGCGGACATCCGGCCGCCCAGCGGGTACTGGTGCGACGGCGAGCAGTACACGGCCCGCACGTTCGGCGGCACGGCGGCCACGGCCAGGCCGTTGGGGTCGACCGGCGCCGGCACCACCCGTACCCCGGCCGCCCGCAGGGCCTGCACCGCCCGCTGGTAGCCGGGCTCCTCGACGGCCACCACGTCACCGGGTCGCAGCACGGCGAGCGCGATCTCGGCCACCGCGGCCGTGGTGCCGCCGGTGGCCAGCAGGTCCTGGTCCAGCCCGCTGGCCAGCACCAACCCGCGGTGGCGCAGCAGGTGTTCGGCCACGGCGGTGCGGTACTCGGGCAGGCCGGCGCGCTGCGGGCGGAGCAACGGCGGCGCGTCGGCCGCGGCCCGCCAGGCCCGCCGCCATGCCGCCCGGTCCAGGCCGTCCACCCAGGGCGCGCCGGGCACCAGGTCGAGCCGGTCGGGCTGGGGCAGGTTGGCCGTCCGCTGCCTCGGCGCCGCCGTGCGGGCGCCGGGCGGTGCCGTGGTGACGAAGGTGCCCGAACCGTGCCGCCCGGTGATCCAGCCCTCGGCGTGCAACTGCTCGTAGGCGGCGGCCGTGACCGTGCGGCTGACCTCCAGCCGGTCGGCCAGCGCGCGGGTGGACGGCAGGCGGTCGCCGCTGCGCAGGTGACCGGCGGCGGCCGCGGCCCGCAGGGTGTCGGCGAGCTGCACGGCCAGCGGCGTCGGCGAGCCCCGGTGCAGCTCGATCGGGAGCGTGGTGGGCAGCTCGGTCATGCCAAGTGGCCTTTCGTATCTGGGCACCAGTGGCTGTTCCAGGATGCCACCTGACCACACATCCTGGACAGGTGACGACACGACCTTCGCTGTCCCCGACCGACCGCAGCACCATCCAGCGCAGCCCGCTGCGCGCCAGGGCGCGGCGCGAGGACCTGGACGCCGTGCTGGACGCGGGTCTGGTCTGCCACCTCGGGCTCACCGTCGACGGCCACCCCCTGGTGCTGCCCACCGGCTACGGCCGCGACGGCGACACGCTCTACCTGCACGGCTCGACCGGCGCGGCCAGCCTGCGGGCCGGCGCCACCGGCATCCCGGTGTGTGTCACGGTCACGCTGGTCGACGGCCTGGTCTACGCCCGCTCGGTGTTCCACAACTCGATGAACTACCGGTCCGCCGTGGTGCACGGCGAGGCCGTCCCGGTGACCGGCGACGACGCGAAGCTGCGCGCCCTGCGGGTGATCACCGAACACCTGGCGCCCGGCGCGTGGGACTACTCCCGCCTGCCCAACCGCAAGGAACTCGCCGCCACGGCCGTGCTGGCCGTCGACCTGACCGAATCGTCGGTGAAGATCCGCAGCGGCCCGCCCAGCGACGACGACGGGGACCTGGCCGACGACACCCGCTGGGCGGGCGTGCTGCCCCTGCGCCAGGTCTGGGACGCGCCCGTCGAGTCACCGGAGCTGCCGCGCCCGATGCCGGTGCCGCCGCACGTCCTCGGTCGCCGCGCACTGTCTACATAGGAGGGCGGTGCGGCCGGTACACGTGGATGGTCACGGCCGGGTCCACCCCGAGATTGCGCACCTGGTGCGTGTACGCCTGGCCGAACACCCGGGTCTGCCCGGCCGTGACCACGTGCGTGGTGGGCCCGTCGGCGCGGCACACGGTCTCGGTCAGGACGCCGGACACGACGGTGAACGCACCGGCGGAACCGGCGTGGTCGTGCACGTCGGTGTGCTGGCCGGGCAGCCAGGACAGCAGCCAGGTCTCGGTGTCGGCGGTGGCCTCCACCAGTGCGGCGAACCGCTCATCGGGGTCGTAGCGCAGCAGGTGCGCCCACCGGGAGCGGTCCCGGGCGACGTCCAGGGCGGTGCGGACGGGCTGGCGGGCCGGAGCAGCGGGCAGCGCGACGGTGTTGACGGGTACGGCGAACACGGGACAGTCCTCTGTGGTCTGCGTGGGATGACTACGGACGCGGGCTCACAGGGAACGACACAGCGCGCTGGCGACCCGGCCGAGGTCGATGTGACCCCTCCGGTCGATCATGGCGCGCAACAGCATGGCGCCATGCAAGCAGTCAGCCTGCCGACTGGTCAAGCGGTCCCGAGGACTGGACACGGTCGAGTGACGCGAGCACGTCGGCCACCAGATCGGCGGTGTCCTCGGTGCCGCAGGAGAACCGGACGAACCCCGGCGGCACCGGGTCACCCCACTGCTGTCTGCGGTCCACCGAACTGTGCAGGCCGCCGAAACTGGTGGCCGCGGTCAGCAACGCCGACCCGGTGACCAGCGCCTCCACCGCGTCCCGGGACGGCAGCACGAAGCTGAACACCCCGCCGAACCGGCGCATCTGCCGCTTGGCCAACTCGTGGTCGCGGTCGTCCGGCGAACCGGGCCAGCGCAGGCCGGACACCAGCGGGTGGCCGCGCAGCGCGTCGACCAGGGCGGCCGCGTTCTGCGCCTGCCTGGCCAGCCGCAGGTCCAGCGTGCCCAGGCCGCGGTGGGCCAGCCACGCCTCGAACGGCCCCGGCGCCAGCCCACGCAGTCGCCGAGCGGTCCGGATCCGGGCGGCCAGTTCGGGATCGGCGAACGACACGTGGCCGAGCACGACGTCACTGTGCCCGGACAGCGCCTTGGTGTCGCTGGCCAGGCTGATGTCGGCGCCCAGGGCGAGCGGGCGCTGGCCCAGCGGCGTCGCGGTGGTGTTGTCGACGGCGAGCAGCGCACCCGCGTCATGGGCCAGTGCGGCGACCGCCGCGATGTCGCACACGTCCATGCCCGGATTGGCCGGTGTCTCCAACAGCACCAGCACGGCGCCCTCGACCAGATCCGGGGTCCAGTCCGCGGCCGTCGGCACGTACCGGACGGAACGGTCGGGCAGGCTCTCCACCATCAACTGGCGGGCCAGGTAGTAACCGTCGCCGGGCAGCACCACCCTGTCGCCAGGCGCGGTCAGGGTCTGCAACACGGTGGCGATCGCGCCCATGCCGGACGGGAACAGCACGCACTCCCCGCCGTCCAGCTCGGCCAGCGCGGCCTCCAGGGTGCGCCAGGTCGGATTGTCGTTGGCGCCGTAGAAGAACGGGCTGTCCCCGGCGCCGAGGTGGAACGGCGCCGCGAACACCGGCGGCGGCAGGAACGGGTCACCGGACACCGGTTCGGGCAGCCCGGCCCGGCCGCACAGCGTCCCGTCGCCCCACCCGGGTTCGGTCACCGCTCGGCCTTCCGTTCCCTGCCCAGGAGTTCACCGACCATCGCTTTCGGGTCGGCACCGTCGTGGCACACCTTGTGCACCACGGCGGTGATCGGCATCTCCACGCCGGCCAGCGCGGCCAGTTCGGAGATCGACGAGCACGACTTCACGCCCTCGGCCACCTGGCCGTGCGCGGCCTGCTGCGCCTGCGCCACCGACTCGCCGGCACCCAGCCGGGCACCGAAGGTCCGGTTGCGGGACAACGGCGACGAGCACGTCGCCACCAGGTCGCCCAACCCGGCCAGGCCGGCGAAGGTCAGCGGGTCGGCGCCGAAAGCCGCGCCCAGCCGGGCCGTCTCGGCCAGTCCCCTGGTGGTCAGCGCCGCCGTGGTGTTGCTGCCGTAGCCCAGGCCGGTCGCCATGCCGCAGGCCAGGGCGATCACGTTCTTGCAGGCGCCGCCCAGCTCGCAGCCGATCACGTCGTGGTTGGTGTAGGGCCGGAAGTAGCCGTTGAAGCTGGCCCGCTGCAACTCCACGGCCCGGTCGTGGTCGACGCACGCGATCACCGTGGCCGTCGGCTGCTCCTCGGCGACCTCGCGGGACAGGTTCGGCCCGCTCACCACCAGCACCTGGCCGGCCGGCACGCCGGCCACCTCGGCGACCACCTCGCTCATCCGCTTGCCGGTGCCCAGCTCCACGCCCTTCGCGAGGCTGACCAGCGGTGCGCCGGCCGGCAGGATCGAGCGCCACTCGGTGAGGTTGATCCGCAGCGTCTGGCTCGGCACGCCCAGCACGACCACCTCGGCGCCGGCCAGCGCGATCTCCGGATCGGCCGTGGCGACCAGATTGTCCGGTAGCCGGATGCCGGGCAGGCGGTCGTCGTTCACCCGCCGCTCGTTGATCGACGCCGCCAACTCCGGCCGGCGCGCCCACAGCGTCACCCGCCGGCCGGCGTCGGCCAGCACCTTGGCGAACGTCGTACCCCAGGAACCGGCCCCGAGCACGGCGATGCGCTGCGCGGTCACGACCCGGTGCCCTTGGCCACCGGGCGGAACACCTCGGCCGGCGGGGTCTCGCCGCGGATCCGCGCCACCATCCCGGTGACCTCGGCCATCAGCAGGTCGGTGACCTCGCGCAACTCCGGCAGGGTCGGCGGGCGGTCGACGAGCTTCTCCCGGTAGGCGGTCAGGTCCATCGGCTCGCCCACCATCGTCACGACATCGTGCCGGGGAAACGGACGGAACCGGCGGTGGTAGCCGTCCAGGATGTCCCTGGTGCCCCACCGGGCCACCGGGATCACCGGCACGTCGTTGGCCAGCGCCAGCCGGGCCACACCGGTGCGGGCGTACATCGGCCAGCCGTCGGGCTCCTTGGTGATGGTGCCCTCCGGGTAGATGATCACGAGCTTGCCCTCGGCCAGGGCGGCGTCCGCGTCGCGCAGGCTGCCCTTCGCGTCGGTCGTCCCCCGGTACACCGGGATCTGGCCGGTGCCGCGCATGACCTGGCGCACCAGTGGCGGCCGGAACAGCGACTCCTTGGCCAGGAAGTGCGGCAGCCGGTGCAGGCGGTGCACGAACACCGCGTCGTACACCGGGTCGATGTGGGAGATGTGGTTCATCACCAGCAGCACGGCGCCCTGCTGCGGGATGTGCTCGGTGTTGGTGTTCTCCCTGCGCGCCAGCAGGCGGCACAGCGGATGGAAGAACGCCGAGGCGAACCAGATCCAGAACCCACCCTTCTCCCGGGCCACGAGCACTCCTTTCGGGGGGCCGACATGGATCGACGGTCCTATCGTGCCGTGAGTCTCCACGTCCGATCGGACCAGGTCCAGCCTCGCGCCCGGCGGGCACCCCGCCGGTTCGGGCAGGATGGCGGGGTGCGGGTAACAGTCGACCTGGTGATCACGGTCAAGGCGCTGGGCAGCGCCAAGTCCCGGTTGCTCGGTGCCGCCGACGGCGGTGTCGGCGACCGGGCGGCCCACGAGGCGCTGGCGCTGGCCCTGGTCCGGGACACCGCGGCGGCGGCGCTGGCCACGCCGAACGTGCGCCGGCTGCTGGTCGTGACATCGGACCCGACGGTCGCCGGCACGCTGGCCGACGACGGCGTCGCGACCGCCCCCGACCTGCCCGACGCCGGCCTGAACGCGGCCTTCGCGCACGGCGCCGACCTGCTGCTGCTCGCCGACCCGACCGCCACCGTGGCCGCGCTCCAGTCCGACCTGCCCGCCCTGCGCACCGAGGAGCTGGCCGCCGCGCTCACCGAGTCGGCCGGCCGGCGGGCCTTCTGCGCCGACCGCCAGGGCACCGGCACCACCCTGCTGGTGGCCGCGCCGGGCGGCCCGTTGGATCCCCGGTTCGGACCCGGCTCGGCCGCCGCGCACGCCGCGTCCGGCGCCGTGCGGGTTGGTGTGGACCTGCCGACACTGCGGTGCGACGTGGACACCGCGGCGGACCTCGCGGTGGCCGGCGCACTGGGCGTCGGCCGGCACACCGCCGCCGTCGCCGGATGGCAGCCCTGCTGTCAGCCATCCGTCACCTGATGGTCGTCCGGTCGCCGGGGTCGTCAAATCCGGCTGATCGGGGACAATGGTCGGGTGAGCGGGCTTGTGAGCGAACAATTCAGCACGGCGCGACCGCGAACGCGGCCGCCGAGCGCCAGCGAGGCGGTCGTATGAGCGAACTTGCGAGGGAGTCGGAGCGGCGATCCAGGCGACGGGCCGTCACGTCCGTGACCGGCGACGCGGCCGCCGCCGCCGTGCCGGTGGCGCCACCCGCGGCCACCGAGATCGCGACCGCCGCGGCCGGTGTCGAGCTGCCGGACGACCGGTACTTCAACCGGGAGCTGTCCTGGCTGGACTTCAACGCCAGAGTGCTCGCACTCGCCGAGGACTCCTCCCAGCCGCTGCTGGAGCGGGCCAAGTTCCTCGCGATCTTCGCGTCCAACCTGGACGAGTTCTACATGGTCCGGGTGTCCGGGCTGAAACGCCGTGAGGAGACCGGCCTGCCGGTGCGCAGCGCGGACGGCCTGACGCCGGAGGAACAGCTCGCCTGGATCGTCAAGCGCAACCAGGAACTGGTGCAGCAGCACTCCACCGTGTGGCTGGACCACCTGGCACCCGAACTGGCCCGGCGCGGCATCCGCATCGTCACCTGGCAGGACCTGGCCGAGCCGGACCGGTTGCGGCTGTCCAACTACTTCACCGACCAGGTGTTCCCGGTGCTGACCCCGCTCGCGGTCGACCCGTCGCACCCGTTCCCGTACATTTCGGGACTCTCGCTCAACCTCGCGGTGACCGTGCACGATCCGGTCAACGGCACCCGGCACTTCGCCCGGGTCAAGGTGCCCAACAACGTGCCGAGGCTGATTCGCGTCGAGCAGAACAGGGACCGCAACCACGCCACGTTCCTGCCGCTGGAGGAGTTGATCGCCAACCACCTCGGCGACCTGTTCGACGGCATGGAGGTCACCGACTACCACCTGTTCCGCGTCACCCGGAACGCCGACTTCGAGGTGGAGGAGGATCGGCACGAGCACCTGTTGCAGGCCCTGGAACAGGAACTCGCGCGCCGCAGGTTCGGTCTGCCGGTCCGCCTCGAGGTCGGCGAGGACATGACCGAGGACATGCTGGACCTGCTCACCAGGGAGATCGACGTCGACCGCAGCACCGACGTCGTCGTGGTGCGCGGCCTGCTGGACCTGTCCTGCCTGTGGCAGTTGTACGCGGTGGACCGCAGGGACCTGAAGGACATGCCGTTCGTGCCCGCCACCCACCCGGCGTTCGCGGAGAGCGAGACGCCGCGCAACCTGTTCCGCACGCTGCACGAGGGCGACGTGCTCGTGCACCACCCGTACGACTCGTTCTCCACCAGCGTGCAGCGGTTCATCGAACAGGCCGCCGCCGACGAGAGCGTGCTGGCCATCAAGCAGACCCTGTACCGGACGTCCGGTGACTCACCGATCGTGGACGCGTTGATCGCGGCCGCGGAGGCGGGCAAGCAGGTCGTGGCGCTGGTGGAGATCAAGGCGCGCTTCGACGAGCAGGCCAACATCCGCTGGGCCAGGGAACTGGAGAAGGCCGGCGTGCACGTTGTGTACGGGCTGGTGGGCCTGAAGACGCACTGCAAGACGTGTCTGGTGGTGCGGCAGGAGGGTTCGCACATCCGCCGCTACTGCCACATCGGCACCGGCAACTACAACCCGAAGACCGCGCGCCTCTACGAGGACATGGGTCTGCTCACCGCGGAACCGTCGATCGGCGCCGACCTGACCGACCTGTTCAACGTGCTCACCGGCTATTCGCGGCAGACCCGCTACCACAATCTGCTGGTCGCGCCGCACCAGATCCGGCGGGGCATCGTGGACCGGATCGACCAGGAGATCGAGCACGCCGCCGCCGGGCGGCCGGCCGGTATCCGGCTCAAGCTCAACTCGTTGGTGGACGAGCAGGTCATCGACGCGCTGTACCGGGCGTCGCAGTCCGGCGTGGACGTCGACGTCGTGGTGCGCGGGATCTGCGCGCTGCGGCCCGGCCAGCCCGGACTGTCCGAGCGGATCAAGGTGCGGTCGATCCTGGGCCGGTTCCTGGAGCACTCCAGGGTGTTCCAGTTCGTCGGCGCGGACGAGCACTGGCTGGGCAGCGCGGACATGATGCACCGCAACCTGGACCGCCGGGTCGAGGTGCTGGTCCGGGTGGCCGACCCGAAGCTCAAGGCGCAGCTGGACGAGATTCTGGACTCGGCGCTGGATCCGGCGACGCGGTGTTGGCTGCTGCAGTCCGACGGTCAGTGGCTGCCGGCCCCCGCCGACGGCACGCGGGTACGCGACCATCAGGTGGAGTTGATGCGCACCCATTCGGGCAAGGAATGACAGGCGACGACCGGGGAATGTTCGAGGCGCATGGCCGATCACACGGCTGAGGGGGACCAGCGGATCACGGTGCGGGCCGGCGGCACGGTGCTGTGGCGGCGACCGACGTCCGGCAAGGTCGAGATCGCCGTCGTGCACCGGCCGAGCCGGGACGACTGGTCACTGCCCAAGGGGAAGTTGGAGCGGGGCGAGACGCTGGCCGCGTGTGCGGTGCGGGAAACCCATGAGGAGACGGGTTACCTGCCGGTGCTCGGCCGCCCGCTGGGCGACGTCCGCTATGCGGTGACGTTGCCGGTCCCGGGCCACAAGTCGGTGACGTACTTCGCCGGCCGTGCCGACGGCGGTCCGTTCCGTCCCAACCGCGAGGTGGACGAGTTGCGCTGGCTGCGCCCGGCCGCCGCGCTGGAACTGTTGTCCTATGCGACGGATCAGGACATCCTCACCCGATTCACCGCGCTGCCCGCGGACACCCGGACCGTGCTGGTGGTCCGGCACGCCAAGGCGGGCAAGCGGTCCACCTGGCCCGGACCGGACGACCAGCGCCCGCTCAGTTCGGTCGGCGAGCACCAGGCGGCCGCGTTGCGCATGCTGCTGCCGCTGTTCCGCCCGGAGCGCGTGCACGCCGCCGACCTGCTGCGCTGCGTGGAGACCGTGCGCGGCCTGGCCGACGATCTCGGTGTGCCCGTGGCGATCGAGCCGATGCTCACCGAGGACTCCTACGGCCGCGACCCGGACGGCACGGTCCGCCGGCTCATCGCGGTGGCCCGGGCCGACGGCACACCGGTGATCTGCAGCCAAGGTGGCGTGATTCCGGCGGTGCTGGGCACCCTGGCCGAACGGTCCGGCCTGGTACTGGGGCAGATCCACAGCAAGAAGGCCAGCGTGTGGGTGCTGTCGTTCACCGCGACCAAGCCGTTGCGGCTGCTCGCCGCGCACTACCTGCCCTCGCCGCTGCCCGAGCCGGTGCTCACGGAGCCAGGGCAGCCAGCATCTCCGTGACCCGCGCCAGCGCGGCGGCGGGCGACACGTCGGGCGCGACGATCGCCGGATCGAAGTTCGGGTCGTAGAACACCTCGGTGACGCCCACATCGGCCAGTCCCGCGACGTTCTCCCGGATCCGGTCGTACGGGCCGTACAGCGGCGAATCAGGGCCGTGCACGGAGGCACCCAGCGCGGCCCGGACGACGAACCGCAGCGCCGCCGGATCCCGGCCGGCGCGCTCGGCGGCCTCCCTCACCACACCGACGGCCCGCCCGAGATCCCGCGCATCGTGCCTACTGGCACTGATCCAGCCGTCGGCCAGCCTGCCGACCCGGCGCAGCGCCGGGTCGGCACCGGCGCCGAGCAGGATCGGCGGCCGCGGCTGTTGCACCGGCGTGGGTGTCACCAACGCGTCGGGCAGTTCGTAGAACTCACCGTGGAACGGGCGTACCCGCCCGGTCCACAACATGGACAGGACGTTCAGGAACTCCTCAGCCCTGGCTCCCCGGCGGGGCATGGTCACGCCGGAGACGACGAATTCCTCGGGCAGCCAACCGAGGCCTAGCCCGAGATCGAGGCGTCCCCGGGAGATCCGGTCCAGTGTGGCGGTCTGCTTGGCCAGCAGTGCCGGCGAAATGAACGGTACGTTCAGTACGGCGACGCCGAGCCGGGCGGAACTCGTGTGCCCGGCCAGATACGCGAGGGTCACCAACGGATCGGGCACGTTGCGATACGCGGTGTCCGGCGAATTCGGCGGATTCAGGATTCGCTGCAAGGTCCACAGCGACTCATAGCCGAGTTCCTCGGCGCGAACGGCGACGCCGAGCTGGTTCTCCGGTGTCGCCCAGGGTCCGGCCATGGGCACCGCGAAACCGATACGCATGCTGACAGGTTCTCCCATGGTGCTCGGTCCGGCGACGGCGGCCCGGTAATGCGACGGATGTGGTTCGGTGTCCGGGAACGGCGACGGCGGCCCGGCGCTGGTGCGCGGGGCCGCCGTGTCGCCGGTCTGTTGGTGTACCGGTCGAACCGTTGTTACTTCTTGCGTGTGGTGCGCTTGGCCGCCGTGGTCCTGGCTGCCGGGGTTGCCTTCGGCGCCGCCTTCTTGGCGGCGGCCGACGTGGCGGGCTTGCGTGCCGTGGTCTTGGCCGTGGTGGCCTTGGCCGCGGTAGCCCTGGTGGTGGTGGCCTTCGGGGCCGCCTTGGTGGTCGTGGCCTTCGATGCGGCGGCACGCGTGCGCGTGGCGGCCGGCTTCGCGGCCGTGGTGCGGGCGGTCGACCTCGTGGTGGCCGCGGCCGCACGGGTGCGGGTGGTGGTCGCGGCGGCCTTCGCCGTGGTGGCGGCGGCGGCCCGCGACCGGGCGGCGGTCACGCGCGGCAGCTTCTTCGCACCGCTGATGACCTCCTTGAAGTTCGTGCCGGCGCGGAAGGCAGGCACGTTGGTCTTCTTGACCTTCACCGTCTCACCGGTACGCGGGTTGCGTGCGGTACGGGCCGCCCGAGCGCGCTTCTCGAAGACGCCGAAGCCGGTGATGTTGACCTTCTCGCCACCGTTGACCGTACGCACGATCACGTCGACGAGACCGTCGACCGCGGCACCCGCGGTCTTCTTGTCGCCAAGGCGTTCCGAAAGCGCCTCAATGAGCTGGGCCTTGTTCACTGTTAGTCCCTCCAGAGACCACACTGACAACTACGGCCCCCTTCGGGCCGACTGCACGCCAAGATAAGCCCATAGCCAACGAAATGCCATGCGCCACGCCCAATTTTTTGTTGTGAGTGGCAGATTCCCCTCCACCGAGGGACGATTCGCCGGCGTTTGGACTGGATTGGCGACCCCCCGAAGGGGTGGCGGGATTCCGTGCCGAGGCATGGAATCCCGCCGTCGATCAGCTCCCCGCTGTGGTCTCCACGACCGGCTTCCAGGACGGGCGTCGAGCCTCGAACTCGGCGATGTCGGCCGCGTTTCGCAAGGTCAGGCCGATGTCGTCGAGTCCTTCGAGCAGCCGCCGGCGGGTGTAGTCGTCGATCGAGAAGGGACAGACGAAGTCCTTGGCGCGCACTGTCTTGTCCCGCAGATCGACGGTCACCTCGGTGCCGGGCTCGTTCTCCAGGAGCTTCCACAAGAGCTCGATGTCGGACTGGTCACACTGTGCCGCCAGGAGGCCGCCTTTGCCCGAGTTGCCGCGGAAGATGTCGCCGAACCGAGCCGAGACGACCACCCGGAACCCGTAGTCCATGAGCGCCCACACGGCGTGCTCACGCGAGGATCCGGTGCCGAAGTCCGGTCCGGCGACCAGGACGCTGCCCTCGGCGAAGGGCGGCAGGTTGAGAATGAAGTGCTCGTCGGCCCGCCAGGCCGCGAACAGGCCGTCCTCGAACCCCGAGCGGCTCACCCGCTTCAGGTAGACGGCCGGGATGATCTGATCGGTGTCCACGTTGGACCTGCGCAGCGGCACTCCGACGCCGGTGTGGGTGGTGAAGGCTTCCATGTCCGGTGCTCCTCTCAGGCCGTTCTCAGGTCAGGTCTTCCGGGGCCGACAAGGTCCCGCGCACCGCCGTCGCCGCCGCGACCAGCGGCGACACCAGATGGGTGCGGCCGCCTTTGCCCTGGCGACCTTCGAAGTTGCGGTTCGACGTGGACGCGCTGCGCTCACCGGGCGCCAACTGGTCAGCGTTCATACCCAGGCACATCGAGCAGCCCGCCGACCGCCATTCCGCGCCCGCGGCCGTGAACACGGCGTCCAGTCCCTCGGCCTCGGCCTGTGCCTTGACCCGCATCGAACCCGGCACCACGAGCATCCGCACCCCGTCGGCCACGTGCCTGCCCTGGATGACACCGGCAGCGGCCCGCAGGTCCTCGATGCGGCCGTTGGTGCAGGAACCGAGGAAGACGGTGTCCACGGCGATCTCCCGCAGCGGTGTGCCCGCTGTGAGGCCCATGTAGGCCAGCGCGTTCTCCGCGGCCACACGGTCGTTCTCGTTGCCGATCCGGCTGGGGTCGGGCACCGACGCGGACAGCGGCAGGCCCTGTCCCGGATTCGTCCCCCAGGTGACGAACGGGGTGAGCGCGGCGGCGTCGAGGTCCACCTGGGCGTCGAACGTCGCGTCGTCGTCGGTGCGCAGCGCCCGCCACGCGGCGACCGCCTCGTCCCACGCGGCACCCCGCGGCGCGTACGGCCTGCCCTTCAGGTATTCGAAGGTGGTGTCGTCCGGCGCGATCATGCCGGCCCGCGCGCCCGCCTCGATGGACATGTTGCAGATCGTCATCCTGGCTTCCATCGACAGCGCCTCGATGGCCTCGCCCCGGTACTCCAGCACGTAGCCCTGCCCGCCACCGGTGCCGATCTTCGCGATCAGCGCCAGAATGATGTCCTTCGCGCTGACACCGGGCCGCAGCCGGCCCGCCACGTTGACCGCCATCGTGCGGAACGGGCGCAGCGGCAGGGTCTGCGTGGCCAGCACGTGCTCGACTTCGGACGTGCCGATGCCGAACGCCATGGCGCCCAACGCGCCGTGGGTGGACGTGTGGCTGTCACCGCAGACGATCGTCATGCCCGGCTGGGTCAGCCCGAGCTGCGGTCCGATGACGTGCACGATGCCCTGTTCGGTGTCACCCATCGGAAACAGGCGGACACCGAACTCGGCGCAGTTGCGCCGCAGCGTTTCCACCTGTGTCCTGGACACCGGGTCGGCGATCGGCTGGTCGAGGCCGACGGTCGGCACGTTGTGATCCTCCGTCGCCACGGTGAGATCGGGTCGCCGCACCGGTCGGCCTGCCTGCCGCAGCCCGTCGAACGCCTGCGGGCTGGTCACTTCGTGGACCAGGTGCAGGTCGATGTAGAGCAGGTCGGGCTCAGCGTCCCCACCAGGACGCACTACGTGGTCGTTCCACACCTTCTCGGCAAGCGTGTGGCCCATCTGATGTCACCCCACAGCACGGATTCGGATTTTGCCGACTTCTGGACTTCCCAGATTCCGGGAAGCTAGTATCGCCTCGTGGGACAGCATAGCGGGATCGGCGTACTGGACAAGGCTGTGGCCGTCTTGCAGGCGATCGCCAAGGAACCGTGCGGACTGGCCGAACTGTGCAACCGCACCGGTCTACCCCGGGCCACGGCACACCGACTGGCGGTCGGACTCGAGGTGCACCGACTGTTGCGCCGCGGCCCGGACGGCCGGTGGCGGCCCGGCGCCGCACTGGCGGAGTTGGCCGGCGGCGCCACGGATCCGCTGCTCGACGCGGCGTCCACCGTGCTGCCCCGGTTGCGGGACATCACCGGGGAGAGTGTGCAGCTCTATCGCCGGGACGGAATGCAGCGGATCTGCATCCTGGCCGCCGAGCCGCCCGCCGGGTTGCGGGACACCGTTCCGGTCGGCACCCGGTTGCCGATGACCGCCGGTTCCGGCGCCAAGGTGTTGGCGGCATGGGCTGATCCGGCCACCCAGCGGGCGGTTCTCGCGGACGCGGTGTTCGGGGAGCGGACGTTGTTGGAGGTGCGGCGGCGGGGGTGGGCGCAGAGCGTCGCTGAGCGGGAGCCCGGGGTGGCTTCGGTGTCCGCTCCGGTGCGGGACGGGGGTGGGGCTGTGGTGGCCGCTGTGTCCGTCTCGGGGCCGGTGGATCGGATTGGGCGTCGGCCTGGGGTTCGGTGGGCGGCTGATCTTCTGGCGGCTGCTGAGGCGCTTCAGGCTCGGCTCTAGGTTGCTTTTTTGGGGGTGGCTGGGGCTCGGCGGGGTTCGGGTTTGCTCGGCTGCTCCCTCTTTTCGAGGGTCATTACGTCGGGAAGTCGGCCTGGGCGAGGGAGCGGCAGAGGTGTGGATCGGCTCTCTGGGTGCGGCTTTCGGTGAGCGCCCGGCTCCCGTTCTGGACGTTCTCTGTGCCGGGGGCTTGGTTGATGGTCCCGTTGAGCCGGCGGCAGCTGCCCCGACGTTGTGCGCCGGCAGCTCGGTCATAGGTGGCCCGGGGCCTTGCCCACATCAGTCGGCGCCCTGATCTGAGGGGCACGGAGCTGGGGGTCCGGGGGCGAAGCCCGCCCGGTGGGGGTCTGGGGGCTCGGCCCAATGGCGCTTCCTTTGGTGACGGGCTGCTAACTTGATCTTGTGAGTGGCGCAGTACCAGACACCCGGACAATGCAGACCCGATTACCCGACCAGGTCTCGATCGGGGTGCTGACCTCAGTGTTCCCACCCGCGTTGGTAGACGAGGTGATCGAGTACGCGCACGCCCGCGAGCTGCGGAAACGATCACTGCCAGCCCGGCTGGTGGTCTACTTCACGCTGGCGATGTGGCTGTTCGCCGGGCACGGCTACGACACGGTGCTGCGCAATCTGGTCGAGGGCCTGGCCTGGACCAAGATCGGGTGGGGTGACTGGCGGGTTCCCTCGACCGGGTCGATCACCAAAGCACGGGCACGGTTGGGGCCTGGCCCGCTGGAGCTGCTGTTCCGTGCGGTCGCCGGCCCCGTCGGTGACCCGGCCACACCCGGGGTGTGCTGGCGGGGACTGCGGCTGGTGTCCCTGGATGGCACCAGCCTGGAGATACCCGCCAGCGACGACAACACCGCCCAGTTCGGCCGCCCTACCGGCACAGACGATCACCAGGGCGCCTACCCGCAGGTCAGCCTGGTCGCGTTGGCCGAGTGCGGCACCCGCGCGCTGATCGATGCCGCGTTCGGCAGCTACACCACCGGCGAGCAAGACCTCGCCCGCGCGCTCGCACCCTCGATGACCGCGGACATGCTGGTACTGGCCGACCGCAACTTCCCTGGTGGTCCGATGTGGACCGCGGCCACCGCGGGCGGAGCACAACTGCTATGGCGGGTCAAAACCAACCAGTTCGCCCTGCCCGTCGAACAAGTCCTGCCCGATGGCACCTACCTGTCCTCGTTCACCAGCGGCAGAGGTAAAACCCGTATCCATATCCGGATGCGGGTCATCCACTACACCGTCACCACCACCGACGCCGTCACGGGTGAGCAGGCTACTGAGGCGTTCTGCCTGGTCACGACCCTGTTCGATCCTCAGGCCGCGCCCGCTGCGGAACTGGCCGGGTTGTATCACCAACGCTGGCAGATCGAGACCCTGTTCGACGCGCTCAAAACCACCCAACGCGGCGGCTCGACCCAGATCCTGCGTTCCCACAGCCCGGAAGGGGTGCGTCAGGAGATCTGGGCGATGTTGTGTGTCTATCAGGCTCTGCGCAGCCTCATGGCCACCGCAGCCCAGACCGCGGACACACCGCCGCTGCGGATCAGTTTCACCCGCGCGCTGCACGCCGCCCGCCGTTCCCTGGCGGCCGCGGCGGCTTTCCCCCCTGCACCGGGTTGTTGATCACTTCGCACGCGACATCCTGGACCGGTTGACCCCTGAGCGTCCCGGACGTTCCAGCCCTCGCCGGACCAAACGGCGCTCACATCGCTACCCGGCCCGCAAGGACGCACCCGCCAGCTGCCGGGTCCATCACGAGATCACCCTGCAACCATGCCGCTAAAGGAAGCGCCATTGGGG
>DASUGU010000023.1:0-23476 GCA_036273855.1 Pseudonocardiaceae bacterium | reverse complement strand
GCCCCGGCGACGCCGGGGCCACGACCGGAATGGGGTCGACTACTTGCTGGTCAGCCACCAGTCCTCGGGCGTGACGTACTGCTGGGTGAGGTTGGAGAACGACTTGGCCGGGCCCTGCAGCGTCTTCTTCCAGATCCAGATCTGGTCCGGAGCCGGCTCGAAGATGCCCGGCAGGTCCTTGCCGATGAAGTTGGACTCCTTGACCAGGGCGTTCGGGTCGGTGCCGAACACCGAGTTGTGGATCAGCTGGTCGGCCTGCGGGCTGTGGTAGGCACCGGAGTTGAACGAACCGGTCGAGTTGAAGATCGAGTCCGACGTCGGGTAGAGGAACCCGGTGAAGCCACCGAAGTCGGCCATGCCCCACTGGCTCGACGTCGACGGCGAGTTGACGTCGTCAGCGATGCTGATCAACTGGTTGAACGTGTACGGCTTGATCGTGATGGTGATGCCGAGCTGCTTGGCGGCGGACACCAGCGCCTCGATCTGCTGGCCGACGGCCGCGGGCTGGTTGGCGTACAGGAACTGGAAGGTCAACTTCTGACCCTGCGGGATGCCCGCGCCACAGTTCTTCGGGCCGGTGCCCGGGCTGGTGCAGGTCAGCGCGCCCGCCTGCACGGTCCAGCCGTGCGATGCCATGAGCTGCTTGGCCGTGCTGATGCTGTACGGGTAGATCGCGTTGGTGATGGCGAGCTTCGAGTAGCTGCTGGAGGGCAGCGACGCGATGGTGCTGTAGGCCGGCACCGCGGCGTTCTTGAACGCGCCCTTGATCACGGCCGGTTGGTTCTGCAGGTGAGCGATCGCCTGGCGCACGTAGAGCTGGCTGATGATCTTGCCGAAATTGTTGGTCGGGTCCTTGAAGTTGAAGTACGCGTACTGGAAGCCGGTGCTGGGCAGCCCGTAGTAGTTGTAGCCGGGGCCGTTCTTGATGGCCTTCTGCAATTGCGGCAGATCGGTGAAGTCGACGTAGCCGGCGTCCAGCTTGCCGGACAGCACGTCGTTCCATTCGGCGTCGGTGGACGTGTAGGCCAGTTCGTCGATTTCGTCGATGTGCGGCTTCTCGGAGCCGGTGTAGGCCGGGTTCGCCACCAGGTTGGTCGCGTTCGTCGACGTGTTGTACGTCTTGATCTTGAACGGGCCGTCCACGGTCTGCCAGAGCGGGTTCGACGCGTACGTCGACAGGTCGGTCGCCTGCTTGAACAGGAAGTCGTAGATCTTCTTGGCGTTCGCCGGGTTGTTGAAGTCCAGGTGCGGACCACCGGCGGCGGCGATGTTCCAGGCCTGCGAGGGCATCGGCGCGAGGGCGGTGGCCAACTCGTCGGCCAGCAGCCAGGCCGAGTTGAACGTCTTGTCGAGAGTCAGCACCACGGTCTGCGGGTCGGTCGCGGTCGCGCTGACGATGTTGTCCGGGAATTCGCCGGGGGTGTAGCCGGAGAGGTTGGCGGGGTTCTCCTTAACGGCCGCCTTGGACAGCGCGATGGTGAACAGGATGTCGTTGGCGTCGACCGTCTTGCCGTCCGACCACTTGTAGCCCTTGTTCAGCTTAATAGTGATGGTTTTGTTACTGTTCGCGTAGGTCGGCGGATCCGCGAGACTCCGGGAAAAGTCGACGTTGGGTGACGCGCCGGTGGTCGGCCAATACAGCGGGCGCCACATCTCGAAGGAGAACTCAAAGCCGTTGGCGACGGTCGCGTGCGCCTCGTCCTGGATCGGGAAGATGAAAGTCGGGCCGCCACCGGCGGGCTCGGCGTACGTGACGACGCCGCCCTGTGTCGGCTGGCTCGTGGGCGCGGGGATGCTGCCGTAACCGCCTGCGACGTTCTTGTTCAGGTTGTTGCCAGAACCACTGCTACCGCATGCGGCCAGCGCCAGGACACCTGCGGCGCCGAGTATCGCGAGCCTGAGTCCCCGTCGGGCACCCTTGATCATGTCTGGACCTCCCCAACTCATGTCGAACGAGGGCCGACCCGGTCAGCCTCCCGGACACGCTACATCTCGACAAGATCGAGACAACCATTTCCACTGTTGACCGTCGGATTCGTCGGACCGGGATAGGGTGCGCCGACGCGGTTCGAATGCTGCCCGAAATGCAGGGAACGGTACTGACCAGTGCCGTTACAAGTTGCCTGGTCGACGCCATTCAGCGACGATTCTGTCGCCCGATTGTGACCTGATGCCCGCAATGAATGTCGCCCGGAGCGGTCGACCGACGACACAGAGTCGCACCGGATCAGCCGGTCGGTCGATCGGGGGTCAGCAGGAACACCCGGAGGTTGCGGCCACTGCGATCCTGGTAGGCGTCATAGCCCGGCCACACGCGGAGCAGTTCCGGCCAGACCTCGGCCTTCTCGGTCTCGCTCAGCAACCGTGCCTGGACCGGCCATTCGGCACCGCGCACCGTCACCGTCGCCGCCGGCTCGGCCAGCAGGTTCGACGACCACGCCGGGTGGTGGGCCTGCCCGAAGTTGGACCCGACGACCACCAGCCCGTCGCCGTGGCGCGCATAGGTCAGCGCGACCGACCTCGACCGCCCGCTGCGGCACCCGGTGGTGGTCAACAGCATGGCGGGCATCCCCAACACGCCGGTGAGGCTGGCCCGTCCCGTGGTGCGCACCTGTAGCGCGCGGTCGGCCGGGGTCAGGGCCTTGACGACCGTGGCCAGCCATCGTTCGCCGCTGAACCGCCGCAGGACCTGCGTGACCGCTGACATCTCTGCCCCGCCTCCTAGGAGAGTCCGTCGGGATGGTCGGTCGCCCACGAGCAGATCGCGGCCAGCGGCTCACGCAGCGTCCTGCCCAGTTCCGTGAGGTCGTACTCGACGTGTTGCGGTACCGACGTCTTCAGCACCCGCCGCTCCACCAGGCCGTCCGTGGCCATGCCGCGCAAGGTCTCGGTCAGCACCTTCTGCGTGATGCCGGGCAGCCTGCGCCGCAGTTCGGCGTGCCGCTGCGGTCCGGCCAGCAACGCGTAGATCACCAGCACCCGCCATTTCGCGGCGAGCCGTTCCAGCGCCCGCCGCGTCACGCAGCTCTCCTCGATCACGTCGGGTATCACCAGCGCCATCGGGGCTCCCGCATCGTCGTCAAGGGCACCGGAAAGTGCCTTCTGGCCGGCGGTCACGCGACCGCCTAGCGTGGCAGTCCATCACGGTACGCGGTGAAGGGATGTCGTGACGCCATGCGCCGAACGGCCACATCATGATCCGGGTCGAGTTCGCCGGCGACGGCATCGACCTGGTCGGCCACTTGCGCGTCCCGGACCGGCCGGGCCCGGCGGTCGTCCTGACCGGCCCGTTCACCGGGGTGAAGGAGCAGGTCGTCGGCCGCTACGCCGAACTGCTCACCGCGGCCGGCTTCGTCACCCTCGCCTTCGACCATCGCGGTTTCGGCGAGAGCGGCGGCAGGCGAGGACACGAGGACAGCCAGGGCAAGCTGGCCGACCTGCGCGCCGCCGTCGACCTGCTGGCCGCCCGGGCCGAGGTCGACCCGGACCGGATCGGCGTCGTCGGCATCTGCCTCGGTGGCGGGTACGCCGTCCGGGCCGCGGCGGCCGACCCCAGGCTGGCCGCCGTGGTCGGCATCGCGGGCGGCTACAACAGTCCCGGGTGGCTGGTCGACCGCATGGGCCTGGACACCTACCGATCGGCGCTGCGCTCCTTTGTCGACAGATACGACGACTACCTGCCCGCCGTGGCACCGGAAGGCGAGGACGCCGCGATGGGCGGCGCCGAGCCGTACGCCTACTACGGCACCGACCGGTCCGCGTCCCGTTCTGGGAGAACAGGGTCACCGTCGGCTCGCAGTACAGCCTGATGACGTTCGACGCGCTGGGCGCCGCGCCACTGCTCGGCTCGACACCGCTGCTCGTCGTGCACGGCAAGGTCGACGCCTACTGCGCCCCGGAACTCGCCGCCGAACCGCACGGCCGGGCCACCGGCCAGAAGCGGATCGTGTGGCTGGACTGCGAGCAGCACATCGACCTGTACGACGTGGCGCCCTGGGTGACGCGGGCGGTCGACGCGACAGCCGACTTCCTGCACCGGCACTGCTAGCCGGAGGGCGCCGACCGGAATCGACCGGCGCCCGCCGTGACTAGTCGAGGTGCCGGGCGAAGAACCGCACCGAGCTGTCCACCTCGTATGCCGGGAGCTCCCCGTGCTTGCCGGGGTTGGCGTGCAGCGTCTTCTCCGCCGAGGCGAAGGCGTCGAACAGTGCCAGGCTCTGCTCCCTGGGCACCCGCTCGTCGTCCCACTGCACCAGGAACTCGACCGGCACGGTGATCCGCGCCGCCGCCTCGGCCAGTGCCGCCGACCCGCTCAGGCCCAGCACCGCGGCGCGAACCCGGGGTTCGGCGGCGACGAAGGGCACACCGAGGCCGCAGCCCAGCGACACACCCCAGTAGCCCACCGGGCCTGCGCCGACGTGCTCCAGCTTCTGGACCGCGTCCAGGAACGTCCGCCACTCCGGGACGGTCTGGCGGGCGACCATCGCCTGGAACTCGGCGATCAGCGGAGCCACGTCCGCTCCGGCCTCCACCCGGGCCTGGTTCGCGGTCGCGATCCGGTCGTATTCCTCGTTCGTCGGCCGGTCGCCGTGACCGGGAACGTCGACGGCGGCCACCGCGAAACCGCACTCGGTGACGAAGCGGTGCGCGCGAGCCAGGAGGCTGGGGGCCTTCTTGTGCTGGCCGCCGCCGTGGCCCATCAGGATCAGCGGGCGGGTGCCGGTGGCGCCTTCCGGCGTCCACAGCACGCCGGGGAGCTCACCTACGGAGAAGAACTGTTCGGAGACGGAGTGCATAGCGTCGAGCCTTTCGGGATGCCGTTCTCGGGCACTCCCTAGGCCATGCGGGGGAGGGAGTCCCGACCTGTCACAGCGTTGATCGGACTCACCTCCTCGGTTCGCAGCGGTGCACAGCGCGCCGACTGTAGCACACCGACCTGCGGAAACGCTGCGTCGAAGATTTTTTCCGGGATCGTGTCGATTCCGGGTCGGCGAGTTCGTAGCTGTGGTGACGGGGCCCGAGAGCGCGGCCCACCAGCCAGAAGGAGCCGATTCCCATGGTCTACACCGACACCAGGCCGACGACCGCACGCGTGATCCGACCGGCAGAGCGGCCCGTCCGTGACCGGCGGTGGCTCGCCCTGGCGACGCTCTGCCTCGGCACGCTGATGATCGTGCTGGACACCACGATCGTGAACGTGGCGCTGCCCTCGATCGGGTCGGACCTGCACTTCACCGAGACGTCGCTGGCCTGGGTGGTCAACGCCTACCTGCTGACCTACGGCGGCTTCCTGCTGCTGGGCGGCCGGCTGGGTGACCTGTTCGGGCACCAGCGGCTGTTCGCCGCCGGTATCGCCCTGTTCGGCGTCGCCTCGCTGCTGTGCGGGCTGGCCGACACACAGTGGCTGCTGATCGGGGCGCGGGCCGTGCAGGGCCTCGGTGGCGCCGTGGTCTCCGCGGTGTCGCTGTCGCTGATCATGACCCTGTTCCCGACGCCGAGGGACCGGGCCAAGGCGATGGGCGTCTACGGCTTCGTCGCCGCCGGTGGCGGCAGTGTGGGCGTGCTGCTCGGCGGTGTGCTGACCGACCTGCTCAACTGGCACTCCATCTTCCTGGTGAACGTGCCCATCGGCGGCCTGGTGCTCGCCCTGTCGTTCCGCATCCTGCCCGCCGCCGCCCGCACCGCCACCACTCGCCGGCTGGACACCGCGGGTGCCGTCACCATCACCGCCGCGCTGGTCGCCGCCGTCTACGCCATCGTCAACGGCAACACCGCCGGCTGGGCGTCGGTGCAGACGCTGGGCCTGCTCGCCGGTGCCGTCGCGCTGCTGGTCGCCTTCGGTGTCATCGAGAGCCGGGTGCAGTCCCCGCTGATCCCGCTGGGCATGCTGAAGCTGCGCAACCTGTCCAGCGCGAGCGTGATCGGCATGCTGTGGTCGGCCGCGATGTTCGCCTGGTTCTTCCTGTGCGCGCTCTACCTGCAGACCGTGCTGCACTACGCGCCGCTGGAGGTCGGGCTGGCCTTCCTGCCGGGCAACGTCCTCACCGCCGCCCTGTCGCTGGGCATCTCCGCCAAGATCGTGCTGCGCTTCGGTATCCGTCTGCCGCTGACCGTCGGGCTGGCCACCGTCGGTCTCGGACTGCTGCTGCTGGCGGGCGCCCCGGTCGGCGGCCACTACGTGCCCGACGTGCTGCCCGGCATGGTCCTGATGGGGATCGGCGCCGGCCTGGCCCTCAATCCGCTCCTGCTGGCCGCGATGAGTGGCGTCGAGGCACGCGACTCCGGTCTGGCCTCCGGCATGACCAACACCGCGCTGATGATGGGTGCCGCGCTCGGCCTGGCCGGCCTGGCCAGCCTGGCAGCGTCCCGGACCGGCGACGTCGCCGCCCACGGCGCTTCGACCCTGGTCGCGCTCAACGCCGGCTACCACATCGCCTTCCTGGTCGGCGCCGGACTGGCGGTCGTCGCCGCGATCATCGGTGCGGTCGCGATTCGCATCAAGTCCCAGGCCAGCTAACGTCGACCACCCGGTCACGGGTCCGAACGAAAGGAAGTGATCAGCCATGGCGGAGTACCTGATGGCGGTCCATTACACGGACAACGCCCCGACGCTCTCCGACGAGGAAATTACCCAGTCGTACGCGGACACCGCGGAGTTCAACGACAAGCTGCGGGACGCCGGTGTGTTCGTCTTCGCCGGTGGCCTGCGACCGGCCGACGTGGCGACGGTCGTGCGCCACACCGGCACCGACTTCATGATCACCGACGGGCCGTTCTCGGAGACCAAGGAGCACCTGGCCGGCTTCTGGGTCATCTCGGCCGCCGACCTGGACGAGGCACTCGAGTGGGCCCGGCAGGCCACGGTCGCGTGCCGGGGACCGGTCGAGGTGCGCCCCTTCGACAACGACCCGGCCGCCACGAACAAGTGACCGTCGACATCGAAGGCGTCTTCCGCCGGGAGTACGGCCGCTGCGTCGCCGCCCTGATCCGCTTCCTCGGTGACATCGACGTCGCCGAGGAAGCGGTTCAGGAGGCCTTCGCCGTCGCGGTCACCAAATGGCCCGCGGACGGCGAGCCGCCCAACCCCGGCGCGTGGATCGTCACCACCGCCCGCAACCGCGCGATCGACCGCCTGCGCCGCGAGTCGATCCGCGACGAACGCCATACCCAGGCCCACCACCTCTACGGCGACCGGGCTGGGGAGCCCGAGTTCATCGAGGAGGAACCCGTGCCTGACGACCAGTTGCGCCTCATCTTCACCTGCTGCCACCCCGCCCTCAACCAGCCCGCCCAGGTGGCCCTGACCCTGCGGTTGCTCGGCGGCCTGGAGACCCCGGAGATCGCCCGCGCCTTCCTGGTGCCCGAGTCGACCGTGGCCCAGCGGATCGTGCGGGCCAAGCGCAAGATCAAGGACACCAACATCCCGTACCGGGTGCCGTCCGAGGCCGAACTGCCCGACCGGCTCGGGTCCGTCCTGGCGGTGGTCTACCTGGTGTTCAACGAGGGCTACACCGCGACCAGCGGCGAACTGATCCGCGCCGACCTGTGCACCGAGGCGATCCGCCTGGCCAGGCTGCTGGTCCAGCTCATGCCCGACGAGCCGGAGGCGCACGGCCTGCTGGCCCTGCTGGTCCTGCTGCACGCCCGCCGGGCCGCCCGGGTCGCCGAGGACGGATCGCTGGTCCGCCTGGCCGACCAGGACCGGGAACTGTGGGACCGGCGGCTCGTGGTCGAGGGCCAGAACATCGTGGCGGCCTGCGTCCGCCGCAACACCCCCGGCCCGTACCAGATCCAGGCGGCCGTCAGCGCCGTCCACTCGGTGGCGGCCAAGGCCGAGGACACCGACTGGTCGGCCATTCTCACGCTCTACGACCAGCTCTACGTGCTCCAGCCCACTCCGGTCGTCGCCCTCAATCGTGCCGTGGCCCTCGCCGAGGTGGCCGGCCCGGCGGCCGGTCTGGCCGCGACCGAGGATCTCGACCTCGGTGCCTACCACCTGTTCCACGCCACCCGGGCCGACCTGCTGCGCAGGCTCGGTCGCACCGACGAGGCCATCGCCGCCTACGCCGACGCCCGCGCACTGACCGCGAATCCCACCGAGCAGGCGTTCCTGGACGCACGACGTGCGTCGCTCGCGGACGGTTCCTGACTCAGGCGCGCCGGGCCCGGTCCTCGGCGCTGCCGTGCGGCATGCCCCGGCCCGTTTCGGCGTACTCCCGCAGGCTCTCGGTGAAGTGGTTCCAGCCGTTGGTGCACTGGTCGATGCAGTCCAGCTCCGCCGTGAGGCCGTGGTGGCGGAACCGGAGTTCGGCCGTGCCGCCGTCGACCGGGACGATGGTGAACGCCGGGTGCGTGCCGACCCAGTCGGGCAGGAAGTCGCAGGCCGTCACGGTCCATCGCACCGAGGTCGGCCGCGTCGCCTCATCGACCCGCATCACGCACGGATCGGGCTGGCTGAAGAAGAACGCGAGTTCGCCGCCGGCGTCGCCCGACCCCGTGACGCGCGTCCACCAGGCGGCCAGACCGGACACGGTGGTGAGCGCGTCGAACAGCGAGTCCGGGGATGCGTTCACCTGAACGGTCTTCTGATAGTCCGTTGTGGACTCTATGTAGGTCATGCCTCGGATTCCCTTCCCGCTGCCTGGATCGCCTCGGCGATCGTCTTGATCCGCCGCAGTCGCGCGTCCCATGCCGCGCCGACGGCGGCCAGTTGGGCCACGGCCTTGGCGAACCGTGTTTCGTTGACCACGTAGCGCACTTCGCGGCCGTCCTTGTGCGGCACCACGAGTTCGGCGCGTTCCAGCACGGTCAGGTGTCTGGCGACCGCCTGGCGCGTCACCGGTAACCGGCCGCTCAGGCTCGTCGCCGTGCCGATGCCCTCGACCAGCAGCAGATCCACCAGCCGGCGCCGGGTGGGGTCACCGAGGGCCGACCACAGCTCGTCGTCGATCGCCGCGGTCACCGTCGCACCAGCCCGGCCGTGTAGTCCGCCAGGTTCGCGAGGTGCTCGTCCCAGCCGGCGCTGTGGTCGCGGTGGTAGGCCTCCAGCCGCGCCGCGTCCCAGCCGATCTCCCGGAAACCGGCCTCGGTCAGGCGCAACAGCGTGCCGCCGTCGGCCGGCACCAGGTCGAACGTCACCAGGAACGAGTTCTCCCGCGTCGCCCGCTCACCCTCCGGGTGGACCCAGCGGAACACGAATCGCCGGGGTGCGTCCGCCTCGACGACGTCGACCGGCACGACGACCGGCCCACTGCCGTCCCGCCGCTGCCGGGCCAGCCGGCCGGGGACCGACGCGTCGAAGCCCCACCACTGCGCGATGTGCTCGGGTCGGGTGATCACCTCGTAGACCACGTCGGGCGTGGCGTCGATGTGGATCTCGCGCTCGATGGTGCCGTACTCCATGGACCACTCCTCCCATGCGCAACTACTGGTTGCACATTAAGCGGAGCCGGCACGATACGCAACCATGTGTTGCGGATAGCTCGGGATGGCATGATCGCCGGTATGCCGATTGCCGAGGTCGTCACCGAACGGCTGGCGCTGAGCGTTCCGGCGTCGGCCGACGTGCCGGAGCTGCACCAGCTCTACGCCGATCCCCGGGTATGGCGGGACGACCCGATCAGCCGCCACATCAACAGTGGCCAGACCGAGCACCTGGTGCGGCGCTGGCAGGCCGGGTGGGACCGCGTCGGCTTCGGTTTCTGGGTGGCGCGCAGCACGCTGCCACACAGCACTGGCCAACTGGTCGGCATCGGTGGGTGCTCACTGCGCTACGGCATGGCGTGGAACCTCGGCTACCGGTTGTCCCCGCCGTTCTGGCGGCAGGGCTACGCCCAGGAGATCATCGCCGAGGCCCTCGCCACCGCGGACCGCCTGCACCCCGAACTGCCGATGACGGCGTACCTGGTGGAAGGCAACACCCGCTCGCAGCGGGCCGCGGAACGGGCCGGCCTGCACCGGATCTGGCGCGGCCCCGACGCGGGCAACCCCGATCCGGACGCGGTGCGCCTGCTCTACGCCGACCGCACCCTGCCACCGAAGGTCGTCGGCCGCCTCACCGCGGAGTGACCGGCGCCCGCTCAGGTCCTGTTCAGCTAGCCGACCGTCGGCGGGCGGTCCACGAGTTGGGCCAGGTACAGCGGTTCACCCAGTTTCGTCATCAGTTCGAGCTGGGTCTCGAGGTAGTCGATGTGCTGTTCCTCGTCGCCCAGGATCTTCTCGAACAGGTTCGCCGTGGTGATGTCGGCCTTGTCGCGGCACATCGCGACGCCGGGACGCAGCCGCTCCACGACCTCCAACTCGATGGCGAGATCGGCCTCGAACTGCTCCTTGATCGTCTGGCCGATGCGCAGCGAGAACAGTCGCTGGTAGTTGGGCAGCCCTTCCAGGAACAGGATCCGGTCGGTGATCAGCTCGGCGTGCTGCATCTCCTCGAACGCCTCGGCGCGGGTGTGCTCGGCCAGCTTCGTCATACCCCAGTTCGCCTGCATCTTCGAATGCAGGAAATACTGGTTGATCGCGGTGAGTTCGCTGGTCAACTGCTCGTTGAGCAGCGCGATCACATCGCCGTCGCCACGCACGGGCCACCTCCGATGACTGGGTCACAGCACCGTACCGTCACGGCTGTACCCCTGCCACCGGAGTTGATCAGGCGGCGCGTTCCCGAACGGGTCGTTCGTCGAGCATGGTGTCCAGCCAGTCCAGGCAGCTCCCGCACTGCACGCCTGCCTCGCAGCGCTTGCCGATCTCCTCGACCGACTCCGCCCCGGCGTCGATGCACGCACGAACCTGGGCATCGGTCACAGCCGCGCAAATGCACACGTACATGACGAACACCTCCGGCCGTCGTGGCGATTAGGTTAGCCTATACTAAGGCTTCGGCCGGGTCTGGCCAAGCGGTGTCGTGCAGGTCACTCCCGGCCGCCCGTCGATCTGCCGGTCTGTCCTGTCGCCAGTAGCGTCGACGGGATGAGCAGCCGGCACCCGGGGATCGAACTGCCGGCCCGCGCGACGCTGGTCCGGGCCGTGACCGTGGGGCTGGCCGTGTTCGTGGCGCTGTGGGTGCTGGTGGGCATCCGGTGGGCGCCCCTGCTGAGCCTGGACGGCCGGGCCGTCGCGGGTGCACACGGAATCACGGTGGACCATCCGTGGCTCATGACCGTGAGCCGGGTCGTGACCGACCTGGGCAGTCCGGTGACCGTGGACATCGTCGCGGCCGTACTGGCGATCGTGGCACTGGCGGCCCGCCGGATCACGGCCGCTGTGGTCATCGTCGTGGCACGGCTGGGCGAACTGGGCACGGTGGCGGTCGTGAAGTTGGCGGCCGACCGGCCCAGACCGGCGTTCGCGCATCCCGTCGCCACGGCGAACGGGTACTCGTTCCCGTCCGGACACTCCGCCGGATCGGCGGCCCTCTACGGGGTTCTCCTCTTACTGGCGGTGCCGTTGCTGGCCCGGGGGCCGAGGGTGGCGGTCGTGGTGATCGGCGTCGTGTTCATCCTCGCCGTCGCCACCTCGCGTGTCCTGCTCGGCGTGCACTATCCCAGCGACGCGGTGGCCGGCCTGGCGATCGGCGGCGCGTGGGCGGCGTGCGCCGCCGGCGCGCCGATCTGGTGGGCCCGCGCAGGAGTCGGGCGTCGTCCGATGGGGTAGTTCACACCCGGACGTGCACTCGGACGGCGGGAGCGACGGGCGATGGACACTGCGGCGCGCTACGCGGAAACCAGCTGGCCGGTGCGGTGGCTGGGCCGGTTCGGCGCCGTCTGCTACGGGATCGTCCATCTCGCCGTCGCATGGCTCGCGGTCCGGATCGCGGTCGGCGCGCCGGCGAACCGGACGCTGTTATGGGTCCTGACGATCGGCTTGATCGCGTTCGGAGCATGGCAGATTCTGTTGTTCACCATGGGTTTCGGTGGGGACACCACCGCCAGACGGTCCGCCGCCGCCGGCCGCGCGGTCGTCGCGCTCGCCATCGCGTCGTTCGTGGTGCACCGCCTGACCACCGACGGCAGCGGCACCGGGCGGCTGCTGCGACTGCCGGGCGGGCATGTGCTGGTGATGGCGGTCGGACTCGGTGTCCTCGCGGCGTGCGTGTTGTCCGTGCGCAGGGGAGCGGGCGCGCGGTTCCTGCGCGACCTGGACACCGACGCGATGACGACGAGCACCCATCGTGTGGTGAAAGTGTTGGGAGCACTGGGTTATCTGGGCAAGGCCGGCGCCTATGCGGTGATCGGCGCCCTGCTGTGCACGGCGGCCGTGCGGGTGACCGGCGGTCTGGGCACCGCCTTGCGCACGCTGGCCGCCCGACCGTTCGGGGCCGCGTTGCTCATCATCGTCGCCATCGGCTTCGCCGCGTTCGGACTGTATTGCCTTGCGGCCGCGCGGTATCGGCGCGGCTGACGAGAAAACCCGCGCCGAGCACGACGCGGGTTTCCCGTCAGCGACCGGTTACTTGTTGCCGGTGACGTGCTTGACGGCGTCCTTCACCTTGTCGCCCGCCTGCTTCAGCGCGCCCGACGCCTGGTCGGCCTTGCCCTCGGCCTCCCACTGCTCGTTGTCGGTGGCCTTGCCGAGGCCCTCCTTGGCGCGTCCCTTCAGTTCCTCGGCCTTGTGGCCAGCCTTGTCATCCATGTCAGCCATGGCTGTACCTTCCCTTCGGTCCACTGGGGAGCCGCTTTGTCTGGCATGCCCATCGGCGGCACAGGGCAAACCAGGACCATCCGGGCGGGACGTCAGCCCGGATTCCCCGGGCCGGGCAGCGATCGCGGCAGCCCGAAGGCGGGCAGCATGGTGTTCTCGAAGCGGATCATGGCGCTGATCCGGTCCCCGGCGAGTGTGAGGACGTACACACCGGTTCCGCGGCGGACGCCGGTGGGCCCGATCAGGTAGGCCCCGAACGCCGGTTGGCCGTTGGCCCGTGTCGGCACGAGCTCGAACCGCCTGCCCGCACCGAAGATGCCGGCACTGAAGCGGGCCACGACGTCCCGGCCCTGGTACTCCAGTGGCAGCGGCGGCATGGACACGAACGCGTCGTCGGTCAGCAGGGCCACCAGCGCGTCGACGTCGGCGGTCTCCCAGGCGCGGACGAAATCGGCCACGATCGTCTGCTCGGCAGGTGAGTCGGCGGCCGGTGGCGGCTCGCCGGGCGCGGACCGGCGGCGTTCCAGGCCGGCACGGGCCCGTTTGAGCGCGCTCTTGACCGATTCCACGGTCGTGTCCAGCATGTCGGCCACCTCGTTGGCGTGGAAGCCGAGCACGTCGCGCAGGATGAGGACGGCGATCTGGCGCGGCGGCAGGGTCTGCAGCGCGGTCACGAAGGCCAGCGAGATGGACTCGGTCTGCTCGTAACGGGCCTCCGGGCCGAGCGGCACGGTGAGCGCGCCGTCGAGCAGGGCGTCGGGATAGGGCTCCAGCCACACGACCTCGCCGAGCCGAGTCGGTTCCGGCGGTTCGACGCCGGGGATGTCCCACGCCTTGGCCGGGCGCCTGCTCGCCGCGCGGAGCATGCTCAGGCACCGGTTGGTGGCGATCCGGTACAGCCACGTGCGCAGCGAGGCGCGGCCGTCGTACCCGGCCAGACCCCGCCAGGCGTCCACCAGGCTCTCCTGGAGGGCGTCCTCGGCGTCCTGGAACGAGCCGAGCATCCGGTAGCAGTGCACCTGCAGCTCGCGGCGGTGCGGCTCGGTCAGCGCCCGGAACGCCTCGCCGTCCCCGGCCCGCACCCTGCTGATCAGATCGGCTCGCGCCGCCACGCCGCCACCTCGCTCCCGTGTCGCTCCCATCGTGTACGGACGCCGGCCGGGAGGCGAACGGGGCGGTCCGGCGGCGACTCTTTTGCCGGCGGCCCGGCGTCCAGATCGGTGACAGGTCCACCGACGAAGGAGAGCCGAGATGGGCAAGATCGTCATCAGTGAGAACACGTCGCTCGACGGAGTCATCCAGGACCCGGTCGGCGACGGTGACTTCCGGTTCGCCGGCTGGTTCGACCGGCTGGCCGGCAAGGACCGTGAGGCATGGGTCAAGGTCGAGTTCGAGGAGGCGATGGGCGCCGAGGCGCTGCTGCTGGGCAGGCGTACCTACGACTGGTTCGTCGCGCTGGGCTGGCCGTCGCGCAGCGGCGACTGGGCGGACAGGTTGCGCAGCATGCCCAAGTACGTCGTGTCGTCGTCGAGCCTCGACGGTCCTGAGTGGACGAATTCGATGGTGCTGGGCGGCGGCGTGGTGGACGCGGTGACCACGTTGAAGCACACGGTCGACGGCGATGTCGTCGTCTACGGCAGCGGCCAACTCGCGCACGCGCTGATCGACCACGACCTGGCCGACGAACTGCGGCTGATGCTCTGCCCGTTCGTGCTCGGCACGGGCCGGCGTGTGTTCGGCGAGACCCGCGACCGGAAACCGGTGCGCCTGACCGACACCCGCACCGTGGGTGACAGCCTGGTCCAACTCACCTACCAACTGGTCCGCGAGTCAGCGCCAGGGGCGTAGGGCGACGTCGGTGGCGTCCCGGAGCCGTTGCCGGACGTGCTCCGGGTCGTCGGCGGCCTCGTCGTCGGCCAGCAGCACCATGAGTGCCCCGTTGATCGCGCCGACGAAGGCGCCGACCAGCGCCGCCGCGGTCACGTCGTCCAACTCGTCGGCGTACGCCCGCGCCAGGTGTGTCGCGATGGCGCGCTGGGCGTCCACCTGGACCTGCAGGGCGCGGCCGCGCACGGCGGGGACGGTGCGGATCAGCCGCAGCCGGAGCCGGGCCAGCCGGTCGAGCATGTCGTCCGGTTGCCCCACCGGGGCGGCCACGTCGCTCAACGCCCGCAGCAGCACGTCGGCGGGGCGGTCGTCGGGGCCTCGGTTCGCGATGGCGGTGATCGCCACGTCGACCCGCCGGGCGGAGTCCGGGAACAGCAGCTCATCCTTGCTGGCGAAGTAACCGAAGAACGTCCGGGTGCCGATGTCGGCGGCCTCCGCGATGTCGGCGACCGTGGTGCCGTCGTAGCCGTTGCGCTCGAACAACTCGACACCGGCGTCGATCAGCGCCTGGCGGGTCCGGTTCCGCTTGCGTTCACGCAGGGTGGGCGACGACATGTGCTCAGCGTAGCGCACTCGGTGTGAACTCGCACTTATTGCAAGCTCGCATCGAGTGCGGGTATGTTGACGGCATGAAACGGCCCACGGTGTTGATCTGCGGGGCGGGCATCGCCGGCCCGACCCTGGCGTACTGGCTGGCCCGCAACGGGTTCCGGCCGACAGTGGTGGAGCGCGCCGATTCGCCGCGCTCCAGCGGCAATCCGGTCGACGTGCGCGGCCCTGCCGTCGGCGTGGCCAGGCGGATGGGCATCCTGCCCCGGCTGCACGAGGCCGCCACGCAGCCGGCCGGGCTGGCCTTCGTGACCGGATCCGGGCGCCGGATCGGCCCGTTGCGGTTGGGCAGGCCCACCGGCGAGGGCGTCGAGGTGCCGCGCGCCGATCTCGCGGCGATCCTGACCGATGCCGCGCGCGACGACACCGAACTCCTGTTCGGCGACTCGATCACCGCGCTGCGCCAGGACGGCGGCAGCGTCGACGTGGAGTTCGCGCACGCCGCGCCCCGCCGCTTCGACCTGGTCGTCGGCGCCGACGGGTTGCACTCGACGGTCCGCGCACTGGTGTTCGGCCCGGAGACCGACTTCGTCCGCCACCTCGGTCTCAATGTCGCCACGCTGCCGCTGGGCCGCCCGGCGACCGACCCCGGCACGGTCACCATGTACAACCAGCCCGGCCGCTCGCTGACGATCCATCCGGCCCGAGGGAACGCGGTGGCGGCCTTCATCTTCCGCGGTCCGGCCGTCGACCACCGCGACCGGCAGCAGGTCGTCGTCGACGCCTACGCCGAGCACGACTGGTCCGTGCCCGAACTGCCCGACCTGCGCGACCAGTTGCGCGCCGCCGACGATCTGTACTTCGATTCGGTCAGCCGGATCCGCCTGCCCGGCTGGTCCCGGGGCCGGGTGGCGCTGCTCGGCGACGCCGCCTGCTGCCTGACCCTGTTCGGCGACGGGTCCAGCGTCGCCATGACCGGCGCGGCCACACTCGCCGAAGCGCTGGCCGCCACTCCGGATGACCCGGCAGCCGCCTTCCGCGGCTACGAAACCCGCCACCGCAGGCTGGCCGAGTCCCGCCAGCGCGGCCACTCACTGGCCGCCGCCCTGCTCATCCCCGCCACCCGGCCGGGTCTCGCGGCGCGCAACCTGACCGCCCGACTGCTGCCGCGCACGGACCAGCCGGCGTCCGCCGCGCCCACCATGGTTCGGCTGTCCGGCAAGGCCGACGCGGACTGAAGCACCGCGCCGGCCCGACCCGCGTACCGGACACGGCGGCCGATCCCGCCGCGATCTGATCAGGGATGCAGCCGATGCAGGTCGCGCGGGAACAGGGTCGTCTCCCGGACGTTGGCCGCCCCGAGTAGGCGGGCCGTCCAGCGCTCCAGGCCGATGGCGAAGCCGCCGTGCGGTGGCATCCCACCGGCGAACGCGGCCAGGTAACTCCGGTACGGCTCCGGGTCCTCGCCCCGCGCCGCGAGTGCGGCGAGGTAGTCGGAGTGCCGGTGCAGGCGCTGCCCACCGGTGACCAGTTCGGTGCCCCGGAACAGCAGGTCGAAACTGTTCGAGTGGTCCGGCCGGGCCGGGTCCGGATGGGTGTAGAAGGGCCGCTTCCGCATCGGGTATCCGGTGACGAACAACAGGTCCGAGCCATGGGTGCGCCGCGCCCACTCCGACAGCCACCGCTCGTGGGCGGGCGCCAGGTCGGGTTCGCCGCGCGGGTCCTCCGCCGTGTGGCGCGCGAGCAGTTCCTGCGCCTCGACGAAGTCGACGGCGGGGATCTCGGCCGGCACCTGCGGCAGTTCGGCCTGGAGCAACTCGACGGCGTCGGCCGCTCGTCCCGCGACGGCGTCGACCATGCCGGTGATGGTGTGGCGCAGCAGGGTCATGACGTCGCGGTGGTCGGTGACGAAGCCGAACTCGGCGTCCATGCTGGTGTACTGGGCGAGGTGGCGGGCGGTGTCGTGCGGTTCGGCGCGGAACACCGGCCCGACCTCGTAGACCCGTTCGAACACGCCCACCAGCGCCTGTTTGAACAGTTGGGGCGACTGGGCGAGGTAGGCGCGGTGGCCGAAGTAGTCGATGCCGAACACGTTCGCCCCGGACTCGGTGACCGATCCGACGATCTTGGGCGTGTGCACCTCGGTGAAGGCGAGTTCGTCCAGCGCCGCCCGGAATCCCGCCGTGCTGGCCGCGGTGATCGCGAACCGGGCACGCAGGCGCGGATGCCGCAGCGCGACGGGCGCGTTGTCCAGGATCGTGGGCAGCGTCGCGGTGACGGTGGGCCGGTAGAGGTCGAACGGCGGCGGCGTCGCCGGCTCGGACAGCGCGTGGATCACCGGTTGGGTGATCTCCACACCGCCGGGTGCCTGCGGGTTGGCCGTCGCCACGCCGTGCACTTCGATGACGGTTTCCTCGGTCAGCTTCTCGGCGGGGCCGGTCACCACCACCTGGGCCAGCCCGGAGCGGTCCCGAACCACGAGGAACGTCACGGACTTCAGTTCGCGCCTGCGGTGCAGCCAGCCGGCGAGCCGAACCCGCGCACCCACATGGTGGGGCAGGTCGGCGGCCAGAACACGAGAGATCATCGCCACTCCCTGGGTGGACGAAGTGATCCCTTGGGAGTGCGGGCGAGAAGGGGACTCGCGGTGCCACCGCACTTTCACCGTCCACGAGGGCCGGTCTCGTTGAGCCCGATCACGGGGGCGAACCGGCAGGGCATCGGGCCGACGGCGGCCGTTCCTCCCCGCACTCGGGAGGGTCTTCACCGTGGGCGCGAGGCCGCCTCCCAGCTCCGGCGGCTCTCTCCGGCTCGCGTGCTCCCCGGCTACTCGTCTCCGTCAACGCGTTGAGCGGCAGCATAAGCACTCACCGCGGGCGAGCGCTCGCCAATTTCAGTCATCCCGCCCGTCCAGCCACAGCGTCCACGGCCGGACCGACCGCAGGCGCAGCACACCGCTGACGATCCACGGGTCGACCGCGAACGTCTCGTGCACCGCGTCCGTGTCGGGTAGCTCCATCACCACCAGGGCCACGTCCTCGGCGTTGCCCACGGTGTCGCCGACGCCGATGGGCCCACCGAAGACGGTGATGCGCCTGTCCACGAGCGAGTCGGCGAAGGCGGCGTGCTCGTCCCAGCCGTCCTGCTCGCGAATGTCCCGCGCCGGGTCCCAGGCCGGACCCCGGGCGGTGGTGACGGCGAACACACCCATGGCGGCTACCTCCCGTTATCGGTGCGCGGATCGTGCCATCGGGGTCCGACAGAAACGGGGGTGTCCTCTCGCCGCCGTCCGGTTCGTCGTGGGGGAGTACGCAACCGAGAGGAGTGACGTCCCATGCACATGCCGAGCGGTGTCACCGCGTCGGCCGGGCGACGGGAATGGATCGGGTTGGCGGTACTCGCCCTGCCGACCCTGTTGACGGCGCTGGACATCAGCGTGGTGTACCTGGCGGTGCCGCGGTTGAGCGCCGACCTGGGCCCCAGCCCCACCCAGCAACTGTGGATCGCCGACATCTATGGCTTCCTGCTGGCCGGCTTCCTCATCCCGATGGGCACACTGGGCGACCGGATCGGCCGCAGGCGGCTGCTGCTGATCGGCGCCTGCGCGTTCGGCTGCGCGTCGCTGCTGGCCGCGTTCTCCCAGAACGGGACGATGCTCATCGTCGCGCGAGCCCTGCTCGGCGTGGCCGGCGCGACGCTGGCACCGTCCACACTGGCGCTGATCACCACGATGTTCCGCAATCCCGGGGAACGTGGCAGGGCGCTCGCGATCTGGGTGAGCTGCTTGATGGCGGGCACCGCGCTGGGCCCGCTGATCGGCGGTGTGCTGCTGCACTTCTTCTGGTGGGGCTCGGTGTTCCTGCTCGGCTCGCCGGCGATGCTGGTGCTGCTGATCACCGGCCGGATCTTCCTGCCCGAGCACCGCAACCCGAACCCGGCACGGATCGACGCGCCCAGCGTCGTCCTGTCCGTGTCGGCGATCCTGCTGGTCATCTACGGCGTCAAGGAACTCGCCGCCAACGGCGTGACCGGCCCGGCCGTCGCGGCCGTCGCCGTCGGCCTGGCGTTGGGTGTGGCGTTCGTGCGCCGGCAGCACGCGCTGGCCGATCCGCTGGTCGACCTGCGACTGTTCGCGACGCCGTCGTTCCGCGTCGCCACGGTGTCGCTGCTGCTCAACTCGGTGGCGATGAGCGGTGTCGCGCTGCTGGTCAACCAGTACCTGCAGGTGGTGCGCGGACTGTCACCGCTGTCCACCGGTGTGCTGCTGGTGGCACCGTCGCTGGCGGTCGTGGGCAGCGCGATGGCGGCACCCCGGTTGGCGCAACGATTCCGGCCCGCCCACGTGATCACGGCCGGCACCACCGTCACCGCCGTCGGCTGCTTCCTGCTCACCCGGGTGGGACCGGCCGGGCCGGTCCTGCTGGTCGAGTTCGGCTACCTGCTGGGCATGCTGGGCGTCGGCCCGATGGTCGCGCTGGGCACCGACCTGATCGTCGGCCGGGCGCGACCGGAACAGGCGGGCGCGGTCGGCGCCGTCAAGGAGACGGCCGACAATCTCGGCTTCGCGCTGGGCGCCGCCCTGCTCGGCAGCATCGCCACCGCCGTCTACCGGCACACGCCGGGCGCCCCGGCCGACTCGATCGCCGAGGTCTCCCCACACGCCGACCCCGCAGTGCTGGCCGTCGCCCGATCGGCGTTCACCAGTGGATTCGACATCGCGGCCGGAACGGCGACGGGTATCGCCGTGGTCGTCGTCGCCTTGGTGCTGGTGACGCTGCGAAAGATCCCACCCACGGGCGGCGACGGCGACGCTGACGCCCGGCAGGGTTCGGCGGATGGGGTAGGTGACCAGATCACGTAGCGACAGGATCGCCGATGCCGAGCAACACCCACTGGCCGTCCCGCCTCGCCTGGATCATCCTCGCCGGCGCCCCGCCGGTCCTGCTGCTCGGACTGTCGCCCGGTCTGCCGGACGGCCTGGACGAGGTCGCCCGGCCGCGGGACCGCAGGCGGGTGGCCGACTGGGTGGAACAGCTGACCGGTCAGGACGGCCGCAACGACGACGTGATCACCTCCCGCCCGCCGGGCTACCGGGAGACACCGATCACCGGGGTGACCGTGCTGCAGGTGCGGGCGTTCACCGAGGAGCAGGTGGCCAGGTTCGTGCGGAGCTGGTACGTCGCCGTCGAACGGGAGAGCACCGACTCCACCCCGGACGTCATCGTTGCAGCAGCGGCAGAACGGTGCGGTCGAGGCGAAGGAGACGATCGTGCTGGCGACGTCCTGAGCCGTCAGGGCAGGTGCCGGACCGCGGGTGCGCCGATGTCGGCACGCAGCCGGGCGCCGTCCTGGCCGGGTGGGGCGCCGAACAGCCGGCGGTACTCGCGGTTGAACTGCGTGGGGCTGTCGTAGCCGACGATGTGGCCGACACCGGCGACGTCACCGGAGTGGGCGAGCAGCAGCGACCGCGCCTCCTGCAACCGGATGCGTTTCTGGAACTGCAAGGGGCTCATGCCGGTGATGCCCCGAAAATGCCGGTGGAACGCCGAGGTGCTCATCCCGGCCAGCCGGGCCAGGTCGGCGATGCGCATCGGTTCCGGGTAGTGGTCCCGGATCCACCGGATCGCCCGGCTGACGTGGGCCAGGTCGCTGTCGGCGACGCCGATCCGCCGGATCATGGCGCCGTGCGGTCCGGTGAGCAGCCGCCAGAGGATCTCCCGTTCGATCAGCGGGGCGAGCACGGGCGCGTCCTCGGGACGGTCGAGCAGGCGCAGCAACCGTGCCACCGGGTCGAGCAGGTCGGGGTCGGCGACGCCGGTCGCGATCGCGCCGCCGCCCAGGCGCGGCCCGGCGGGCGCCTCGAACAGCAGCGGGGCGACGGCGGCCGGTCGCAGCGCCAGGCCCATGGCCAGTGACGGAGCCTCCGGGCCGGTGTCGATGAAGTCGCCGGTGACCGGGAGGTCGGCGGTGACCACGAGGAACTGCCCGGCCCGGTACTCGAACACCTCGTCGCCGAGCAGCAGGCGTTTGCCGCCCTGGGCCATGACGACCAGCAGCGGCTCGGTCAGCGAATGGTCCGGCGATGCCGTGTCCACCTTCGACAGCAGCAGCCCGTCGATCGGCGTCCGCAGGTCGGGCCGGGCGTGGGCGGCGATGAGATCGCGGATCTCGTCGAGCAGGTCCGTGGTGGTGCGCACCCCGTCACGGAACCACCCAGCGGCCTGACCCGGCAACCTGATTCGCGCGAGTCCGAGAGTATCAGGCAAGAGTCGGCGCCGATCTGCCTACCGTCCGGCACCCCACCGGCGTTTCGATGGACGTAGGCACATCGTCCAACGCAGGGGAGCACTCATGCCGCTCGATCACTACGTCACACTCGGCCGGTCGGGGCTGCGGGTCAGCCCGTTCGCCCTCGGCGCGATGACCTTCGGGGAGGATCCCGGCGGCGCCGGCACCAGCGTCGATGAGTCGGAGAAGATCCTCGCGACCTACCTGGAGCTCGGCGGAAACTTCGTCGACACCGCGAATTTCTACACCAACGGCCACTCGGAGCGGATCCTGGGCGACTACTTCGCCGCGCATCCGGGCAGGCGCGAGCACGTCGTGCTGGCGTCGAAGTTCTTCACCAACCTGTTTCCCGGCGACCCCAACGGCGGTGGCGCCGGCCGCACGTCGATCATGGCGCAGCTCGACGAGACGCTGCGTCGCCTGCGTACCGACTACCTCGACCTGTACTGGTTGCACAATTGGGACCGGCACACCCCGATCGAGGAAACGCTGCGCACCCTCGACGACCTGGTCCGATCAGGCAAGATCCGCTATCTCGGCTTCTCCAACACCCCGGCCTGGGTCACCGCGCAGGCGCAGACCATGGCGCGGTTGCGCGGCTGGGCCCCGCTGATCGCGCTGCAGGTCGAGTACTCGTTGCTGGCCCGCACCGTCGAGGGAGAACTCGCGCCGCTGGCCCGCGACCAGGGCATGGCGCTGATGCCGTGGAGTCCGCTGAGGAACGGCTTCCTGTCCGGCAAGTACCGGCGCGGCGCGCAGGTCACCGACTCGGCGCGCACCGCCTACGTCGGCGGCCCCACCGAGGACGACTACACCGTCATCGACGTGGTCACGTCGATCGCCGACGAACTCGGCACCACAGCGGCGGCGGTGTCGCTGGCCTGGCTGCTGGCCCGCGAGGGCACCGTGGTGCCGATCATCGGCGCCCGCCGCCGGGACCACCTGGAGAACAACCTCGCCGGCCTGGACGTGACGCTCACCGAGGCGCATATCAAGCGACTGGACGAGGTGTCGGCGCCGACCCTGGACTACCCGGCACCGATGCACGGCGCGCTGCGGGCGATGCTCCAGTTCGCCGGCACCACGGTCGACGGTGAACAGTCCACAGTGTACCCGCCGCTGGTGCAGAGTGATGTCCGCTACTGAGTGTGCGCTGAACCGACACCGATGGGTCAGGCGACGACGAGGACCAGGGAACCGTCGTAGGTCGGTTGGTCGCGCAGCTTGCCGTGGGTGCGGTCCCAGGTGCCGTTGTCGAGGTCGCGGGCCAGGTGTTGGGTGAACCTCGCCTGGGCTGCTTCGTCGACGAAACTCCAGGACGAGCAGGCCTGCCGGGCGGCCGGGTCGAGCAGCATCTCCGGTCGGGCGTAGTAGGCCTCGTTGAACCCGTCGACGCAGTCGCGCGGTACCGGCACGGGGATGACGGTGCCGCCGAGGCTGTCGATCGTGGGGTAGCGGTGGGCTTCCACGTCGAGTACCTCTGGTGCGTAGTCGTAGAGCCAGAAGTCGCGGACCAGGTTCGGATCGCAGGTGAGGATGGCGATCGGGCCTCGGGTTACTCGGCGCACCTCCTTCAGGCCGGTTGACAGGTCCTGCCACTGGTGGACGGTGAAGGTGGCCATCGCCGCGTCGAACGTGTTGTCCGGGAAGGGTAGGTGTTCCGCTGTGGCGTCGACTGCTGGGCGGTTTTTCGGGCGTAGGGCGCGCATTGAGGCTGATGGTTCGACAGCGGTGATTGTTCGGTCGGTGGGTTCGTAGGCGCCTGCTCCTGCGCCTACGTTGAGTACTGTGGCGGCGTCGCCGAGGGCTTGGGCTATGGCGGCGGCGATGCGGGGGTCGGGGTTGCGGAAGCCGGTGTAGACCTTGCCGATCTTGGCGTAGTCGGCGTCTCCGGCGCTTCCGTCGGTCATTCTGGTGATCACTCGTTCAGCGTAGGTGGTTGGGTTTGGCTGGGGGTGGCGGTTCTTGGGTTGGGGTTTCGCTCGGCCGCTCCCTCTCTTTGATCGTGTGATGCCGGGCCACCGCTGTAAAGAGCGCTCCTGCGTCGCGTCGCTTCGCGATGGCTGCGCCACTCTTGACAGCGGAGTCCCGGCATCAAGATCGGCTGGGTGTG
>DASUGU010000022.1:0-10138 GCA_036273855.1 Pseudonocardiaceae bacterium | reverse complement strand
GGCCTCTGGTCTCTGCGATGTGTGGCGTGTAGGAACCCGCATCATCCCAGGCAGGAGGCCACCATCTATATCCGGTGCGTTACTCGACATGAGCCTGGCCGGACCTCACACCAAGATCACAGACCTTGCCGTTCCCCTGCCCTTCAGCCTGGCGCTGGTCACCGTGCTGAACAACCTTGCCATGATCGACAAGTGCGAAGCGGACTTCGGCGGAGCAGCGGCTCGCTACGAGCGGGCGTTGCACATCCAGGAACGGGCCGGGAAATCTGGCGACGCACTGATCGGCCGTATCCGGAACAACTACGGCGTGACGCTGCGTCTTCTCGGCAGGCTGGCCGACGCCCGGGCGCAACTGGACGAGGCGTTGACGATTCGGCGTGCGGCGCTCGGCGAGGCGGCCGCCGAGACCGGCGTCACCATGGTCAACCTCGGTGTGCTCCGTGCCGCACAGGGCGACGCGGCAGAAGCTCTGGACCAAGTGGAGCGTGGTCTGGCGATCTGCCGGGCGGGCGCGGGCAACTCCCATCCGGAAACCGTTCGTTGCCTGCACGAACTCGGCATGCTCCAGCTGACACAGGGCCATCTGGACGCCGCGGGGGACGCGTTGCGCGAAGCCCTGGAGATCCGGCGGCACGCGTTGGCCCCCAACCACACCGATACCGCGGACACCTTGCTCGGCCTCGGCCTGCTCGCCCTACGCCGCGACGACCGGCCGGCCGCGCGCGCTCAGCTGACCGAGGCACTGGCGATCTATCGGAGCAGGCTCGCCGCTGACAACCCGCACACCCGAGCCGTTCAGGCGCATCTCGACGCCTGTTCATCCGACGAACGACCAATGCGCTGACCGCCGGTAGGCTGCTGTCACCGTTGTCGAACCAACCGGGGAGCGCCGCGTGACACTGCCTGAGTGGGTGCCGGACGGCATCGAGATCACCGTGCCGAACGCTGCCCGGGCGTACGACTACGCGCTGGGCGGCTTCCACAACTTCGCCGTGGACCGGGAGTTCGTGAACCGGCTGGAGAAGCTGATGCCGGGCATCGTCGAGGGTGGACACGCGACCAGGGCGTTCGTCGGTCGGTCCGTGCGTTGGCTGGTGGCACAGGGCATCCGGCAGTTCCTGGACATCGGGTCGGGCATCCCGACGTTGGGCAACGTGCACGAGGTCGCCCAGGCGGCGGCACCCGAGTCGCGCGTCGTCTACGTCGACATCGACCCCATCGCGGTCGCGCACAGCAAGGCCATGCTGGCCGACAACCCGCTGGCCGAGGTCATCCGGGCCGATCTGCGCGATCCGGGCGACATCCTGAACCACGAGGACGTGCTGCGGCTGCTGGACTTCTCGCAGCCGGTCGCCGTTCTGCTCAACGCCGTGCTGCACTTCGTGCCGCGTTCGGCGGATCTCCCCTCGAAGCTCGACCAGATCCGGGATGCGCTGGTCAAGGGCAGCTACCTGACGATCACTCACGTCACCAAGCTCGAGGACCGGTCCGCCGAGCTGGACAACGTCGCGCAGATGTACGAGGACACGCCGACGCCGGCGACCTACCGGGACCGGGACGAGGTGCGGGAACTCGTGGGCGACATGGAGATCGTCGAGCCGGGGATCGTCGACGTGACGGCGTGGCACCCGGACAGCGCGGACGACGACGAATGGCCCTACGTGCTGGCTGTAGTCGCTCGCAAGTGATCGGGCGGGGTGACCATCGCCCAACGGCCAGCGCGATTCGATTCAGTCATCCCACGGCTGCCCGTGACACTGCGTGGTCAGAGCGGTTTGGGGCGTTTGTTGTCTGATCGGTATTAACAAGCGGTCCACACTCGACGATACTGGCCCGCGACATCTCGCGCTTGATCTTGTGCTGGGGGTTGTTGCCGTGCACCGTCGTGTCGTCACCCTGCTGATCGCCGGCGCACTGGCGGCCGGCTCCGCCGTGACCGTCTCGGCGACAGCCGCGCCGACGGACCTGTTCGTCAACAACCAACTCGGCACCTGCTCGGACACCGGTCCGGGTTCCGTGGGCCAGCCGTACTGCACCATCCAGGCCGCCGCGAACGCCTCGTCACCCGGCCAGACCGTGCACATCGCCGCTGGTCAGTACTTCGGGCAGATCGACATCACCCGCTCCGGCGAGCAGGGCGACCCGATCACGTTCGAGGGTGCGCCGCATCCGAGCACCGCCACCACCGGACCGACTGTCAACGGTCACGGCGGGCCCGGTTTCCACGTGTCCGGCGCCCACGACGTGGTCATCAGCGGCATCAAGGTGGTCGGTTCGGCGCCCGGCGTGTCGATCAGCGGCTCGTCCCGCGTCACGCTCGAGGACGACTTCCTGAACGGGTCGGCGGAACTCGGCGACGGTGTCGACATCAGCGGCGACTCCACCGCCGTCACCGTGAGTCGCTCCATCATCGTCGACTACCTCGGCGGCGGGGTCTCCATCGGCTCCGGCGCCACCGGGACCACGGTGACCACCAACATCATCAACCGCAACAGCGGTCCGGGTGTGGCCGCGACCAACGCGCCGGGCACCGTCGTGACCGGCAACTCGGTGGTGCAGAACTGCACGGCGGGCATCTCGCTGGCGGGCACGTCGACCGGCGGTTCCGTGGAGAACAACATCCTGGACGCCGACGACAACACGTCGGTGGGCGGCTCGCCGTGCGTGGACGTCCCGTTCCTGGCCGAGCTGGCCGTGTCCGCCGGTTCGGCCAGCGGGACCGGCACCGACTACAACCTCATCCAGGGTGAACAGGCGCACCTCTACAGCTGGGCCGGCACCAGCTACACCTCGCCCGCCGCGTTCACCGCGGCCACCGCCCAGGGTGCCCACGACATCAACGCGCTCCCGCAGTTCATCGACACCGTCACCGACTCGCTGGGGTCGACGTCGCCCGCGATCGACTCCGCGAACTCGGGCGCGCCCGGCGAGTCGGCCGTCGACCAGGCCGGCAACCCCCGGGTGGACGACGGGCTGCGGCCGAACACCGGTGTCGGCGTGGCCGACCGGGGAGCGACCGAGCTGCAGGACCCGTTCAGCCTGGGCGCGTTGACGGTGACCCCGAGGAAGGGCCCGGTGCCCCTGCCCGTCACGGCGACCGTCGCGGTGACCAACCCGTGGTCGACGGCGGCGACGTACTCGTTCGACTTCGGTGACGGCACGCCGCCGGTGGTCACGTCGACACCGACCGCGACGCACACCTACACGGCGGTGCGGAACGCCGGCATCGTGGTCACGGCGACCACTGCCACCGGGCGGCGGGTGACCCAGTCGGTCGGCGTGCAGGTCACCGAGCCCGGTCCGCTGGTGCCCCGGTCGCACGTGTTCCAGGTGGGTGCGCTGAGCGTGGAGGCCGACGACACGGCATCCGTGGACAGTTGGGAGATCACCGACTACGCGACCGACTTCGGTGACGGCACACCGGTCCAACACGCCGGCAACGGGGAGACCCTGCACAGCTACACCGATCCCGGGACGTACACCGTCACCACCACCGAGACCGACTTCGCCGGGAACACGGCGACCGTGACGCAGCGGTTCACGGTGGGCAGCGCGTACTTCCCGGTGGCTCCGGTGCGGGTGCTGGACACCCGGGACGGCACCGGTGGCGTGCGCGTGGGCAAGCTCGGCGCGAACGGTGTGGTGAGCCTGAAACTGGCCGGCACCCACGGGATTCCCGCCACCGGCGTGCGCGCCGTCGTGCTCAACGTGACGGCGGTGAGCCCGACGACGTCCAGCTTCCTCACCGTCTACCCGGATCTGACCACCCGGCCGGTCGCGTCCAGCCTCAACTACGTGGCCCACCAGACCGTGCCGAACCTGGTCACCGTGCCGGTCGGCACGAACGGCGCCGTCGACTTCTACAACCACCTGGGCACCGTGGACGTCGCCGCCGACCTGGCGGGCTACTACGTCGACCGGCCGGCGTTCAACGGCGGTGCGTTCCTGACGTCGGTGCCGTCGCGGCGCCTGCTGGACACCCGGGACGCCAAGGGCGCCACGCACGGCGCTCCCGTCGGTCCCGGTGGTGTGGTGAAGGTGCCGGTGGCGCAGCTGAACCAGGGCACGACGCCGATCCGGGCGGTGGTCCTGAACATCACGGCCACCGAGCCGACCAGCACGAGTTTCCTCACCGCGTACGAGGACTCCACGACCCGGCCCAGTACGTCGAATCTCAACTTCGACCGGGGTCAGACCACGTCGAACCTGGTGACCGTCTCGGCGAACAGCGGGACCGTGGACATCTTCAACCACCTCGGTTCGGTGCACGTCATCGTGGACGTCGAGGGCTACTACACGGCGCCGCTGGTGTTCCAGCCCGATCCGGGTGGCACTCCGTTCACGCCTGCCCCGCCGACCCGCCTGCTGGACACCCGCACCACCATCGGCGGCCACCACGGCCCGCTCGGTCCCAACGGGGTCGCTTCGCTGCTGGTGGTCGGCGCGGCCGGCATACCGGCCGACGCGACGTCCGTCGTGCTCAACGTGACGGCCGTGGCACCGACCGAGCCGACGTTCGTCACCGTCTACCCGGACGGCACGACCAGGCCGGGCACGTCCGCCATCAATGTCGGCGTCGGTCAGACCGTGCCCAACCTGGTGGTGGTCCCGATCGGCGCGAACGGCAGGATCGACCTGTACAACCATGACGGGCAGATCAATCTGGTCGCCGACCTGGCGGGCTACTTCACCGGCTGAGCGGGCGCTCGGGGAGGTGTCTACAGAGGACGATCAGTGCCCTGGCCGGTCAGGGTTCCGGGCCGGGCGGCGCGCGATGGTGTCGGCCGCGCTGGCCGCGCTGCTGTGCAGGTCGGACGCTGCCGCGGCCGCTTGGTCGAGCACGGCGGCGACCGGATCGGGGCCGAGTTGGCCGCGGGCCGGGTACCGGGCGCGTAACGCGTCGAGCTGGTCGACGAAGCCGGCGGCGACGTCGGCGATGGCGTGCAGCCACGCTGCTGTCTCGGCAGGCCCGCCACCCACGACGTCCATGTCGGTCATCGTGACTGTCCGGTGTGGACTTGCGTGGTCGGCCACGGTCTGCCCTGCTGAGTCGTGTACCCGCCGGGGACGTCGTCGGCTTGGCTGCCAGCGCGCGAGATGCTCCCGGTGTCGTCACAGTACACGCGGGCGGCGGTTCCCGACCACGACGAGCGGCGGCGTGACCTGAGTACACGTCCGGGCGTAGAGTAATCCGAGCCGAGTACGCAGAGGTCACCCGACCAGGCATTACATCGGCGGAGAGGCGTCGACATGCGTCCGACTGGTCGTCCCCTACCAAGCGAGGTCGGCTGAAACGCTGTCCACCTGGTCGGCTGGGAGCACCAGTTGGTGGCTCGCATCGCCGACCGCGACAGTGCTGCCATGCTCGAACTGCGTGACCGGCTCGGTGGCGAGATCCTCGACCGGGTGTGCGGCCTGACCGGTGACCGGTTCGTCGCCGGCCTGGTCACCTGTGGAGTGCTGATGCGGGTGTGGCGGCGGCCCGGCGACTTCTCCGGTGCCGATCTGCGGCTCGCTCTCCTGTCGCTGGCCGAGCGGCGCGCTCACCAGTGGCTGGCCACCACGGACGACCCCACCGCGACCACGTTGACGGCCCTGACCTGGCCGGGTGACTGCGTCAGCGACGCAGACCTGCCCGCCAGGTCCAAGGCAGATCCACAATGGACGGCTGCGAGCGGACTGCCGCCGGCCGGCGCCACGAAGCGGAACAGGGAAGGTATCGGATGACCTTTGCGCGACACGCGAGCCTGCCGTCGCCACCGCGGCTGATCAGGGCGAGGGCCGCCGAGGCGGATCACGACGCCGTGCGGAACGCCCGCGCGGCCATCACGGTCGCCGGGCATGCCGCCGACGTGGCGGACTGCTGCGAACTGTTGGCGATGCTCGGCCTGGACGCCTCCGACGGTAGAGCGAGTCGAATGGGCTGAGTTCCGCACCAATCGTCCGGACCGGGTAGTGTCATACCTGGCCGTCGGCCAACCGCACCGTGCGGTGGAACGGCGGCGCAAGGAGAGTTAGGCATGGCGCAAGGCAGTGTGAAGTGGTTCAACGGTGAAAAGGGTTTCGGGTTCATCGCCCAGGATGGTGGCGGACCTGACGTCTTCGTTCACTACTCGGAGATCCAGGGCAGCGGCTTCAAGTCCCTCGATGAGGGCCAGCGGGTCGAGTACGAGGTCGGCCAAGGCCAGAAGGGACCGCAGGCCCAGGGCGTGCGCGTCATCTGAGTACTGAAGCCTTCGGAGTGCCCGTGCTCGTCACCGACGAGCACGGGCATCTCCGTGTCACGACAGGGTGACCATGCCGCCGAAGAGGCTCCTCCCGTTCGACGAGTACGCGGAGTCGCTGAACCGGAAGCGGATCGCCGCCGGGATCGTGTTCCGCGACGAATCCGCGCGGCTGCTGCTGGTCAAGCCCTACTACAAGACCACATGGGACCTCCCCGGCGGCGCGGCCGACGCGGACGAGACGCCGTGGGACTGCGCGCGCAGGGAACTGAAGGAAGAACTGGGGCTCGACCTGCCGCTGGGCCGCCTGCTGGTCGTCGACTACGCGCCGCGGCGGCCGCCGCTCGCCGAGGGCATCACGTTCATCTTCGACGGCGGCGTCATCTCCGCCGGCGTCCTGGAGTCGGTCAGTTTCGTCGACTCCGAGATCACCGCGGCGGCCTGCCACAGCCTGGCCGAGGCGCAGGCCAAGGTGATCCCCCGCCTGGTCGGTCGGCTGGCGGCGGCCTGCCGCGCTCTCGACGAGGGCACCGTGATCCTGTGCTCGGACGGTCAACCGGTGTGATCCGGTAGGTCGTCACCGGGGTACCTGATCGGGTAGTTGAACTCCCCGACGGTCCCCGGAGGCACCATGACGGCGATCTCCCGCTTATCCCTGTTCGCGCTCGGCGCGGCCGCGCTGTTCGCCCTGGCGGCGTGCGACCCGATGCTGACCGGCTCGACCGGCCTCGGTGCGGACAGCACCGCTCCCACCAGCGGCGCGACCAGCAGCGGCACGACCAGCGGTACGGCGGCCGGCGCGACGCTCGCGGAGTTACGCATCGCACCCGACGGGCCGATGACCGGCTACCGCCGGGATCGCTTCGGTGACGGCTGGGCCACGCAGTCCGACGGGTGCGAGACCAGGATCGACGTGCTGCTGGACGACGGCACGCACGTGAGCCACCACGGCTGCACGGTGGTCACCGGCCGGTGGGTGTCGTTGTACGACGGGGTCGTCGTGACCTCGCCGCACGAGCTGGACGTCGACCACATCGTGCCGCTGGCCAACGCCTGGGTCACCGGTGCCCGGTACTGGACGTCCGCCCAGCGGGTGGCGTTCGCCAACGACGTGCACCGCGAGCTGGTCGCGGTCACCGCGCACAGCAACCGCAGCAAGGGCGACGAGGCACCGCCCGGTTACGAGCCGTCCGCGAAGTCGGACGACTGCCAGTACGCCGAACGATGGATCACCGTGAAGTCGGCCTACCACCTGACGATCACCAGTGCCGAACACGATGCGCTCGCATCGATGCTGGCCACCTGCCCGAGCTGACCAAGCGAACCGCACGCGCGGCGCACACCGGATCGACAATCCGCATATGCGGTGTTGTGATGGAGTGCGCTCCGATTTTGCGGAGATTGACTCGTGCTGTAGAGCGTGTGATCAAGGAGGAGGTCAACGATGACGCTCGCCGTCGACGAGAGTCGCGTCCATGAAGTCCTGGATTCGCTGAGCCGCAAGATGCTGATCAACGGGGAGTGGGTGGACGCCGCGTCGGGCCGCACCTTCGACACCCTCAACCCCGCCACCGAGAAGGTCCTGGCCACCGTCGCCCAGGGTGAGGCCGAGGACGTCGACCGGGCCGTTCGCGCCGCCCGCGCAGCGTTCGCCGACGACTCGCCGTGGCGGCGGATGCCGCACGGCGCCCGTGGCAGGATCATTCACAGGCTCGGCGACCTGATCCTGGAACACCTCGAGGAGTTCGCCCTCCTGGAGTCGCTGGACAACGGCAAGCCCTATTCGGTGGCGAAGGGCGCCGACGTGCCGCTGGCCGCGGACCTGTTCCACTACATGTCCGGCTGGGCCACCAAGACCGAGGGCTCCACCATTCCTACCTCGGGTCTGGACCCCGCCCAGTACCTCGGCTTCACGTTGCGGGAGCCGGTGGGCGTGTGCGGCCAGATCATCCCGTGGAACTTCCCGCTGCTGATGGCGGCGTGGAAGGTCGGCCCGGTCCTGGCGGCCGGCTGCTGCACCATTCTCAAGCCCGCCGAGCAGACACCGCTGTCCGCTCTGCTGCTGGGCGAACTGGCGATGGAGGCCGGCATTCCGCCGGGCGTGTTCAACATCATCACCGGTTTCGGTGAGGCCGGCGCCGCGCTGGCCGCCCACCCGGACGTGGACAAGATCGCGTTCACCGGGTCCACCGAGGTCGGCCGGGAGATCGTGCACGCCGCCGCCGGCAACCTGAAGAAGGTCACCCTGGAACTGGGCGGCAAGTCGCCCAACGTCGTCTACGCCGACGCCGACCTGGACAAGGCCATCGCGGGCTCCGCGCACGCGATCTTCTTCAACCAGGGCGAGTGCTGCGTCGCCGGTTCCCGGCTCTACGTCGAGGAACCCGTCTACGACGAGGTCGTCGCGGGCATCACCGAGCAGGCCGAGGCCATCAAGGTCGGCGACGGTCTGGACCCGGACACCACGATGGGCCCGCTGGTGTCGCAGGAGCAGTTCGACCGGGTGACCGGCTACATCCGGTCCGGTCGCGACGACGGCGCCACCATCCACGGCGGTGACCGCGTCGGCGAGCGCGGCTACTTCGTCGCGCCCACCGTGCTGACCGGCACCCGGGAGGACATGACGGCCGTCCGCGAGGAGATCTTCGGCCCGGTCGTCGCGGCGGCACCGTTCAACGCCGAGCACGACATCCTGCCCACGGCCAACAACACCAACTACGGCCTGGGCTCCGGCGTGTTCACCCGGGACATCTCCAAGGCGTACCGGACCGCCCGCAGGCTGCGTGCCGGCACGGTGTGGGTCAACACGTGGAACGTGTTCGACGCGTCGCTGCCGTTCGGCGGGTACAAGGAATCCGGCTGGGGCCGTGAGATGGGCGCCGCCGTGTTCAACAACTACCTGGAGACGAAGACGGTCATCACCGACCTGAGCTGAGTGCTCCGAACGCGGTCGGGGGTGGTCGACATCGACCACCCCCGACGCGTTTCAGTCGGCGAAATAACCCGTCACGTCGGCCACGACGTTGATCTGGCCGGCGTTGTTGAAGAAATCGATCTTGCCGTCCGACCCGATCGGCACCACGACCATGTTCGGCACGGTCTGGCCGGCCGCGACGTTCAGATCGGACGTGCCGGGCCGGGTCGTGCCGTCCGGGTACACCGTCAGGAAGGTGGTCCGGGTCGGGCTGACCCCGGTCACGTTCAGGACGACGGACGTGGCGCCGGCCGGAATGCCCGCCGTACCGGCCACCTGGAGCGTGGCCGACCCACCGGCGCCGATGACGGCGTCGTGGCCACCGGTCGTGGTGCGGGTGTCCAGGATCCGGGTCGGCGGCAGGGGAGTGAACGACGTCGCCGCCGACGTCGGGTCGATCGGCACGGGTGCCGTGTAGTAGCCCTCCACGTCGGCGATGACGTGCGCCGTGCCGACGTGGTTGAAGATGTCCACGACGCCGTCGGACACCGGAACCGTCACCAGGTTGGAGATGGTCTGGCCCGTGGTGAAGTTCAGGTTCGACGTCGTGGGCCGGGTGGCCCCGTCCGGATAGACGGTGAGGAAACTGGTGGCCGTCGGAGCGGTGACGGTCACGTTCAACACCACGGCCGCGACGTTCGCCGGCGCACCCGCCTGGTTCACCGCGACCGGAGCGACCCCGCCGGCGCCGATCGGCCGGCCGCCGGTGACTCCGTTGGCGTTCCGCGTGTCCAACAGGCGTTGCGGTCGCACCGTCCTGAGGAACGAGCCGGTGGCCGACGCGGGTTGATCGGCGTAATAGCCCTCCAGATCGGCGACCACGTCCACGGTGCCCACGTGGTTGAAGAAGTCGACGTTGCCGTCGGCGCCCAGCGGGACCGTGACGAGGTTGGGTACGGTCTGGCCGGCCACGTAGTTCAGGCTGGAGGCGACCGGGCGG
>DASUGU010000021.1:0-15218 GCA_036273855.1 Pseudonocardiaceae bacterium | reverse complement strand
TGGTGCGGGTGATGACAGACTGCGTGTCCAACGGAGTTCCTGCTGAGCATCGATCTTGGTCGACGTTGTTCTAGCAGGGACTCCGTTACCTGTTTCAGCGGGTTGGACAACCACGCTCAGCACCAAACTTCACGGCCTTGGCGCTAGCAAGGCGAGCGGTGACAGCAGGGCCGGCCGGCAGGACGGGCGTCGGGCGGGCCAATCGGCAGGGCCAAGCGGTCGTGGCGGTAGATGGGCTGCCGGCTGCCCCCTTGGCAGCAAGTTGAGCAGTGCTAGCAAGATGATCAGCGTTAAAATCTAGCAATGTTAGATAGGCGAGCGGTGACAGCGGGCTAGGGGTTGGCTGGGTCAGGCCATCGGTCAGTAGGGGCGGGCGGCCGGTGGCAGGTCGGCTTCGTCCGCGACCGGCCAGTTGTCCGGGCTCGGGCCGAGGGTGATCAGTTCGGCCATCTGCATCCGGCACCATGGCGACACGGTGAACTGGGCGGTGCTGACCTGGGTCACCAGCCGCGTCCACGACGTCCACCGCACACTCGCGACCTCGGCCGGGTTGGGCGCCGGCTCGTCGTCGGTGACGGCCCGGAACACCGGGCACATCTCGTGTTCCACCACGCCGTCCTCCATCACCGCGCGGTAGCGGAACCGGGGCAGCACCAGGTCGATCCGTTGGGCCTGCACGCCGAGTTCGTCCTTCAGCCGTCGCGCGACGCTGTCCACCACCGACTCGCCCGGTCCCGGGTGGCCGCAGCAGCTGTTCGTCCATACGCCGGGCCAGGTCTTCTTCTCCAGCGCCCGCTGGGACAGCAGCAGCCGGCCGGCGTTGTCGAACAGGTAGCACGAGAAGGCCAGGTGCAGGGGAGTGTCGGCGGTGTGCACGGTGGCCTTGTCGGCCACGCCGACGGAATTGCCGGATTCGTCCAGCAGCACGACCTGCTCGGTCACGACATCGCCTTTCCGGGGGTCAATGCGCCGGCGACGACCGTCGGCCGGTGCGCGAACGTCCGCCGGTAGTCGTGCGGCGAGACGCCGACGATCCGGTGGAAGTGGTGGCGGAGCAGTGCGGCGGTGCCGAAACCGGCCGACTGCGCGATGTCGTCGATGCCCAGTTGGGTCTCCTCGAGCAGTCGGCGGGCGTGCAGCACACGCTGCATGGTCAGCCAGCGGTGCGGCGTGGTGCCGGTTTCGGCGACGAACCGCCGGGCGAAGGTGCGTTCGGACAGGTTGGCCTGCCTGGCCAGGCCGGCCACGGTGTGGTCGTCCCGCAGATGTTGCACCATCCAGGCCAGGATCGGCTGCAGGCTGTCCGCGGTGCACTCCGGGATGGGCAGCTCGACGAACTGCCGTTGGCCACCGTCCCGCTGCGGCGGCACCACCATGCGCCGGGCGATCGCGTTGGCCGGGGCGGTGCCCAACTCGCGCCGGACGATGTGCAGGCACGCGTCGATGCCGGCGGCGGTGCCCGCGCTGGTCACGATGTTGCCGTCGTCCACGAACAGCACGTCGGGGTCGAGTCGGGCGGCCGGGAAGCGCCGGGCGAACTCGTCGACGTTGTGCCAGTGGGTGGTGCATCGGCGGCCGTCCAGCAGGCCGGACGCGCCCAGCAGGAACGCACCGCTGCACACCGAGAGCAGCATGCTGCCGTCGGCCGCCGCCTTGCGCACCGCGTCGAGCACGGCCTCGGGGTAGTCGTTGCGGATGTTGTAGGCGGGGAAGGCCACCAGATCCGCACCGACCAGGGCGTCCAGGCCCAGTTCGGGTGTCATGGTGACGCCGATCGACGTCCGCAGCGGCACGCCCGGCCGCATCGCGCACACCCGGAACTCGATGGGCGGCACGCCGTCCTCGGTCCGGTCGATGGCGAACACTTCGCACAACACGCCGAACTCGAACGGCGCGAACTCGTCGATGAGCACGACCGCGACGGTCTTGAGCATGGACTCACTGTAGCTGGCAGGATCTTTTCGAACAATGTCAGAGCTGCCACTGTTGGCGGGATATGGACGCTCGCACAATGACTGTCATGGGAGCGATCGTCATACTCGTGATCATCATCGGACTGATCGTCATGGCACTCCAGCGCAACCACGTCCGCCAGCAGGACGGTCGGCGCACGCTGGACGGCAGTGACAAGGTCACCGACCGGGACGCCGAGCGCGTCGTCGTCGAACTCGAAGCCGCCCGCTCGCAGCGCTCCGGTGGCGTAACTTTCGCCGACCGGCCGCCGTTGACGCGGGCAGCCGACACCGCCCGGCCACACACCTTGCGGGACAACGACGGCGCCTGGACACTTCGCACCGTGTTCGCGGCGACCAGCCGCGGACACCGTCCACATCGGACGTAACCCTGTTCGCCCCGCTGGCGTCCGCGCCGGTGCGGTACGGGTCGACGGGCTGCGCGTCGGCCGGCGCGGCACCGGCTGCGGGGCAGGCCGGCAACTCCCCGCAGCCGTTGCTGAAGCAGGTCCGCCCCGGCCTGACCCCGTACCGTGGCCGGCGTGGTCGATCAACCGTGGTGGCAGTCCGCCGTCGTCTACCAGGTCTATCCGCGCTCGTACGGTGACAGCGACGGTGACGGCGTCGGCGACCTGGCCGGGATCTCGGCACACCTCGACCACCTGGCGGAACTGGGCATCGACGCCATCTGGCTGTCGCCGTTCTACCCGTCGCCGATGGCCGACTTCGGCTACGACATCACCGACCACGCCGGCGTCGACCCGCTGTTCGGCGACGTCACGAAAGCCGAACGGCTCATCGCCGCGGCCCATCGGTACGGCATCCGCGTGCTCGTCGACTTCGTGCCCAACCACACCTCGGATCAACATCCCTGGTTCACCGAGTCCCGGTCGAGCAGGGACAACGCGCGCCGCGACTGGTACCTGTGGGCCGACCCGGGACCGGACGGCGGCCCGCCGAACAACTGGCTGTCCGTCTTCGGCGGCCCGGCCTGGACGCTCGACCCGGCGACCGGCCAGTACTACTACCACGCCTATCTCAGCGCACAACCCGACCTGAACTGGCGCAACCCGGACGTCCGCGGCGCACAACACGACGTCATGCGGTGCTGGCTGGACCGGGGCGTCGACGGCTTCCGGGTGGACGCGTCCCGCCAACTGATCAAGGACGCGGCGCTGCGCGACAACCCGCCCAACCCCGACTACCACCCCGGCCTGCCGCCCTACGACTCGCTGCTGCCGGTCCACACCACCGACCGGCCCGAGGTGCTCGACATGCTCACCGGGATGCGTGCGGTGCTGGACGAGCGGCGCCCGGATGGTGTGCTGCTGGCCGAGATGTACCTGCCGGTCGAACGGTTGGCGCACTACTACGGCCGCAACGGCAACGGTGTGCACCTGCCATCGAACATGCACCTCATCTCTACGGCACACACAGCCGAAGACATCAGCACACTGATTCGTCGCTACGAGGCCGCGCTGCCGGCCGGCGCCTGGCCCAACTGGGTGCTGGGCAACCACGACCGGTCACGGGTGGCGACCAGGCTCGGCCCGGCGCAGGCCAGGGTCGCCGCCATGCTGCTGCTCACCCTGCGCGGGACGCCGATCGTGTACTACGGCGACGAGATCGGCATGACCGACGTCCCCGTGGCCGACGAACAGGACCCGTTCGCCAAGCTGGTACCCGGCATCGGCGTCGGGCGCGACCCGGAACGGGCTCCCATGCGATGGACGCCGGACACTCACTGCGGCTTCTGCGCGCCGGACGTGGCACCCTGGCTCCCAGTACCCGAATCCGAACGGATGGTGAACGTCGAGACACAGGACGGTGATCCGAACTCCATGCTTACCCTGTACCGGTCACTGATCGCACTGCGCCGAACCGAACCGGCGCTGACCTCCGGTGCCTACGCACCCGTGTGCGCTCACGACGGCGTGTTGGCCTATCGAAGGGAACACGTGTTCGTCGCGCTCAACCTCACGAGCGAACCTCGGTCCGTCGCGGCCGACGGTGTCGTCCGCGTGGGCACGCATGCCGACCGGGTGGGGGAGCACGTCGGACCGGTACTGACCCTGCGGGCGGACGAGGGCGTGGTGCTATGACCGAGCGAACGCTGGTTCTGTTGCGGCACGCCAAGTCCGACTGGCCGGACGGCGTCGACGACGCAGACCGCCCACTGGGGGCGCGCGGCCGCAAGGACGCGTCGTCGGCCGGCCGGTGGCTGCGTGAGCACGTGCCACCGATCACCGCCGTGTCCTGCTCACCCGCGCTGCGCACGCTCCAGACATGGCAGATCGTGCGGCCGGAACTCGGTGGCACACCGGCACTCCACGCCGAACCGCTGATCTACGCGGCCACGGTCCGCGACCTGTTGACCGTCGTCCGGCGGCTGCCCGCCGACGCCACCACGGCACTGGTGATCGGCCACAATCCCGGACTCTCCGAGCTGGTCACCGAGCTGACCGGCAAGCGGATCGGCCTGAAGACGTGCGGCATCGCGGTGCTGCGCGCCGACTCGGGATGGTCGGCGGCGGACCGGAAATGGGCGGCGTTGGCGGACTCGGCGAAGCCGCGCGGCTGAGCCGTTGTCAGCCGGTGTAGTCGTCGAACTCGCCGGCTTTGCAGCCCTGGATCCAGGCGTGCATCTCGGCGGGGGTGAAGAGGACGACACCGGCGTCGGGGTGGTTGCTGTTGCGGACGGCGACGGTGCCGTCCGTCAGTCGTGCTGATTCGACGCAGGCTCCTTGATCATTGCTGAAACTGGACTTGCGCCACTGTGCGGCGGCGAGTTCTTCGGCGGGGACCGGGGAATGGGTCATCAGGCGTACTCCTTCGCGACGTTTCTGATCATAGTGACCGATTCGTCGGGCGGGAGTGCATGCGCGCAAAGATGTTCGAAGGCAACGGTGTGCGCGTCGATCTGATGTTGGTCTTCGAGATAGAAGGCACCGGAGCGGTGCTCGATGTACACGATGCCGGGGTCGGTCGGCCAGGGGAATCCCATGATGGCGAAGGGTCCGTGCATGCCGGGGTGTGCACCGTGATCGAAAGGCAGCACCTGCAGGGTGATCTTCGCCTGGTCGGCGGAATCCGCCAGATAGGTGAGTTGGTCGTGCATGACGTTGCGGCCGCCGACCATTCGGCGCAACACGGCTTCGTCCAGAACGACCCAGAGCCGTAGTGGATCGGGATCGCGGACGAGTGCACTCTTGCGCTGGCTGCGCAATTCCTTGCGGCGGTTGATCTGTACTTCAGTGAGCTCGGCGGTACCTCGGCGGACGACCGCTTCGGTGTAGTCGTCGGTCTGGAGCAGGCCGGGGATGAGCTGGGCTTCGTAGAGGCGGAGTTGGGCGGCGCCCTGTTCGAGGCCGACGTAGAGGGAGAGCCAGGTGGGGAGGGTGTCGGCGGTGTAGGACTCCCACCAGCCCTTCTGGCGGGAGTCCTTGCCGGCTTGGACGTAGGCGGGCCAGCGGTCCTTCGGGACGTTGAAGAGGGGGAGCAGGACCTCGTCGAGGTCGCGGAGGATGACGGGACGTTCGGCGGTTTCATAGTAGGAAACTTTGCCCACCGTGCAACGCAGTGCTTTGGCTACATCTTTTTGCTCGAGTTCGTGTTCCTTGCGCATCCGGGTCAATTCCAGCGCCAACCAGCGCCGCCATACCGTCGGGCTCGACGTGCCGGGCAATCCGACCTCCTGTTATGTCGACGCGACAAGATCACCCGAGTGGGCGATCGCGCGTTGTGGAACGGAAATTTACTATCAACAACACAGCCTTGGTGAGCGAAGCTACTGTACTGCGTGCTGGTCAGCGACCTGGAAGGACACACAATGACCGATTCGGGGCACCGGTTGGACAATGCGGCAATCGCGGCGGCCGCGCCGAAGATGTTCGCCGTCGTGGAGGAATACGGTGACGAGTCCGACCGGCGGATCGCCGCATGGGGGATGGCATTTGCCAATAGGGCAACGGTTGTGGGCGTCCACGGCGGCAGTCACCTGAACATGCATTCCCCGGAAGCGGCATTGCGCGCGTTCAACACCAACAGCCGCCTGATCTGGATCAACCGGTAGTGCGCACGGCTTCCACCCTGAGTCGGTCGGTGGGCGTCGACGTGCCTGTCGTCGGCGCTCGCGGCGATGGCCGGGGCGCCGATGTCGGTTGGTGGTCTTCTCCTGGTTCACCCGGTCCGTAGGCGGCGGGTCCAGCGGGCCAGCAAGCCGTGCGTCGGCTGCTGGACCAGTCCTGGCTGGTCGGCCGCCGCCCCTACCACCAACACGTCTCCGCTCGCCCGGCCGACGACGACATCCGCCACCACGCACGTGATGTTGTCCGGGCTCTTCGACCGCTTGGCCTCGTCGGTCAGCTGGCGGACCGCGTCCTCGGGTGCCACCGCCGTGCCGAGGATGTCGCGAATCGTGTCCGGTCCCACGACATCGGTCACGCCGTCCGAGCACAGCAGCAACCGGTCGCCGGCCGCCACCTGCTGTGCCGCGACATCCGGCTCGGCCGAGCCGCCGGTCTGCAACGCCCGCATCACCATCGACTTGCGTGGGTGCGTCGCTGCTTCGTCCGGGGTGATCCGGCCCTCGTCGACCAGGCTCTGCACCAACGTGTGGTCGCGGGTGATCTGGTGGAGCACGCCGTCGTGCAGTAGGTAGCCGCGGGAGTCGCCGACGTGGGCGAGCCAGGCGTCGGTGCCGTCCCACAGGAGAGCGGTGAGCGTGCTGCCCATCGATGTCAGCTCGGGGTCGCGGTCGGCGAACTCGGTGAGCCTGCGTAGCGCGGCGGCCACCAGGGCGGTGAGCTCCGCGGGCGGGTCGACCTCGCCGGGCTTCGCCACGCGCAACCGCTCGTCCAGCTCGGCCAGCACGCCCGTGACCACGGCGCTCGCCACGTCCCCGTGCGGATGCCCGCCCATCCCGTCCGCCACGGCGAACAGTCGCGGACTGGCGAACGCGGAGTCCTCGTTCCGCGACCGGACGATCCCGGCGTCGGAACCGGCGGCGTAGCGGAAACCAAGCCTGTGAGCGGTGGCCATGGCACCAGCTAAGCATTGGTTGACTGAGTTCACAAGCACTTCAATGGTCGACCGTGTCAGCCTTGTGAACTAGGGTAGCCGCCATGAACCAGGACGCCACGGTGAACGCGGGTGACATAGCCCGGCTGGTGGACGTGGGGCGAGCGGCGGTTAGCAACTGGCGCCGCCGGCACGACGACTTCCCGCAGCCGGTCGGCGGCACGGCGTCCAGCCCGTTGTTCTCGTTGCCCGAGGTGGAGGAGTGGCTGCGCCGGAACGGCAAGCACTTCGAGGTCTCGCTGGCCGACCGCACCTGGCAACGCGTCCGCGCGGCCGGCGCCGACCTGCACCTGGCTGACCGTGTCGCCGCCGCGGGTGCTGTGCTGCTGGCCGCCCGGGATGAGGTTGCGGCGGTGGGGACCGCGCCCATTCGCGAGCACGTCCGCCACCGGACGGCTGTCGCCGGCGGTGCTGATCGGCTGGGCGCTCGGGTTGGGGAGGTGGGTGAGGGAAGCGAGCCGGCTGGGGATCGGCTTGGTCGCCCGAGGGCTGCCGCCGACAGCGCCGATGTGTCGGCCCGAGACAGAGCGGCCGCCGAGGGGAGCGGCCTTCCGCTGGGCGCCCGAGACACTGGCGCTGTCGAGGGGGGCGACCATCCGGCCGGTCGCCGCGCAGCCGCCGATGGCGCGGGCGAAGGGGTCGGTCGGCTGCCGAGCGAGCCGGCGCCGTTGGCTGATCCGGAGCTGGTCGGGCTCGTCCGGGAACTGGGCGCCCAACTGGGCCACCGGGAGGCGTTCGAGTTCCTGTTCGGCCGTTACCTCGAAGCCCACTCGCGCCGCGTCTCGACCACTCCACCGGACGTCGCCGCTCTCATGACCAGACTTGCCGAGCCCACCAGTGGCACTGTTCTCGACCCGGCTTGCGGCTTCGGCACCGTCCTGCTCGCCACCCGCAACGTCACCACCCTCCTCGGTCAGGACATCGACCCCACCACTGCCACCATCGCCGCCATTCGACTGAACCTGGTCAACGGGAGAGCTAACCGAAGGATCACCACCGCAGCCGGCGACTCCCTCAAAGCCGACGCCCTCCCGCGCGACCAGGCCGACGCCGTCGTCTGCGACCCCCCGTTCAACGAACGCGCCTGGGGTTACCAGGACCTGACCGGCGACCCCCGATGGGAGTACGGACTGCCACCCCGCGGTGAATCCGAACTGGCCTGGCTCCAGCACTGCCTCGCCCACGTCAAACCCGGCGGCGCCGTGGCCATCCTGATGCCGGCCGCCGCCGCGAGCCGGCGACCCGGCAAGCGCATCCGGGGCAACCTGCTGCGCGCGGGCGCCCTCCGGGCGGTCATCTCGCTCGGCCCGACCGGCCCCGATATCTGGCTGCTCCGCCGACCGACACCACACGACCGCCCGCCGGAGCACCTGTTCCTGCTCACCGCCCACCACGACCTGCACGCCGTCCACCCCGCCTGGCTGCGCCACCTCGGCGACCCGACCGGCTCGACCCGGATCATCGATCTGCTCGACGACGACGTCGACCTGAGCCCGCTGCGTCATCAAGACCACGACAACGCCGAGGAGATGGTCCGCGACCTGCGGGCCGCCTCCTGGTGGCTGAACAAGACCGGCATGACAGCCCCGAAACTCGCGATCCGGGAGAGGCAACTCCAGTTCACGACCATCGGCGAACTGGTCAAGGCAGGCGCCCTCACCGTCCGCCAGGCGCCGGCCAGGATGCCCGCCGACGGCGACATCCCCGTCCTCACCGCCGACGACCTGGCCGAACACCGCGCACCCAGCGGCTGGACCGACGACGACCCGGGCCTGGTCGACGTCCAGCCGCACGACGTCGTCGCGTCCGTCCTCGGTGGGGCCACGCGGGTCATCAGCAACGAGAACGCCGTCCTCGGCCCCTACCTGACCCGCTACCGCCTCAATCACGAGCTGCTCGACCCGGACTTCCTGGCGGGTGTCATCCGGGCCGCCGAACCGGTGACGCACGGCGGTTCCAGCCGCACGGATGTGCGCCGGGTCCGGATACCGAGGCTGCCGCTGGCCGAACAACGCGAGTACGGAAGCGCCTTCCGGCAGCTGGTCGATCTCGAGGACACCCTGCGCACCGCGGCATCGGCGGGTGAGACGCTGGTGCGGCTGGGCTTCGCCTGCCTCGCCGCCGGCCACGCGGTGCCGACCGGTCGGCAGGATTAGGCGGCGCACCCGACCGCCTGGAGGCTCGATGCTGATCGCCGACCGATACGAGCTCGACGAGCTGCCGCTCGGCCAGGGTGGCATGGGTGCCGTGCACGGCGGGCACGACAAGCACCTGGACCGCCGGGTGGCCGTGAAACTCCTGCATCTGCCCGGCGGTCAGGACGATGAGCTGGAACGCCGCTTCGTCCGCGAGGCTCGCATCGTGGCCCGGCTGGAGCACCCGGGTGCGCCGGTGCTCTACGACTTCGGCACGTTCGACCGGCGGCTGTACCAGGTCATGCAGTTCATCGACGGGGTGACCGTGGCGGACCTGGTCAGCGAGCACGGGCCGCTGCCGGTGCCGTGGGCGGCCACCATCGCCGCGCAGGCCGCCGCCGTGCTGGCCGCCGCGCACTCGCTGTCCATCTGCCACCGCGATCTCAAGCCCACCAACCTGATGCTGTGCCCGGACGGCAGCGTGAAGGTCCTCGACTTCGGGCTGGCCGTGCTGCGCGAGGCCGACGTCCTGCAGTTCACCAGGGCGGGCCAGATCGTCGGTACGCCGGCCTACATGGCGCCGGAGCAGATCCGCAGCGGTGTCGCCGAACCGCGCAGTGACCTGTACGCGCTGGGCTGTGTCCTGCACGAGATGTTGACCGGCCGTCAACTGTTCACCGGACCCACGGCCTACGTGGTATTCTACAAACAGGTGAAAGAACGTCCCCCGTCCGTGCCGGGTGTGCCCGCGGAACTGGACGAACTCATTCAGCGGCTCCTGGAGAAGGAGCCGGAAAGCCGGCCCGTTGACGCGAACGAGCTCTACGAGCGGCTCCAGCGGTTCGTCGTCGACCTGCCGATGCTGCCCGGGTTCCTGACGCCGCCGTCGGTGCCGAGCCCGGGCCGGATGTACGCGCGGATGGCCGGGCGCGCACTCAACGAGACCTAGGCGTGACCCAACCGAGATCTGTCCGACGACGACACTCCGTTCTGGACCGGTCCACCTGGACAGTGACGTGCCGAAACCGGCCTGCCGGAACCAATCCCACTACTGGTCCGAACCAATCCGACCGCAATGCCCGTTGCGTCCCCGGCCGGTGTGCGTGGGCTGCCACCAGTGGCGGCGTCGGGCTGCGCGAACCCCTTGCCAGGCGGCCGGCGAGTCGTAAGGTGTCCCGGGTAGTTGTCGGCCAGCCTCACTGGCCACGAACACGCGAGTCGGGCGCGGTCGGGGTCTTGTGAGGATCTATTTGTTAGGTTACTTTCCTAACTAACGCAAAGCCAGCCCGTGGGCAGGAGAACGCCAGGTCCTGCCCTCATCCTCATTCCCCACAGAAGGACGAGATCCCCGATGAGGCGCTTCAGAAAGCTCGCGCTCGCGGTGGCGGGTGGCCTTGCGGTCACGCTGCTCGCCGCCTGCGGCAGTGGCTCGGCGTCCAGCGCCGGCCCGAGCGGTACTCTCACCATCTCGAACGAGAGCGGCGGACTGTGGACGTGCGGTTTCAACCCGTTCAACTCCTCCGTTCAGTTCGTCAGTTTCGGTGAGATCTACGAACCGTTGATGTTCGTGAACACCCTGCAGAACGACAAGACGTCCCCGTGGCTCGCCACCGGCTATACCTGGAGCAACGGCAACAAGACCCTGACGTTCACCATTCGCAACGGCGTGAAGTGGAGCGACGGCAAGCCGATGTCCGCGGCCGACGTCCTCTACACGTTCAATCTGATCAAGAAGAACCCCGCGCTGGATCTCACGTCGGTGTGGTCGGTGCTGACCGGCGTCGCGCAGCAGGGCGACAAGATCGTGATGAACTTCAAGGCGCCGTCGGTGCCGTACTTCTACTACATCGCCGACCAGGTCCCGATCGTGCCGCAGCACATCTGGTCCACCATCAAGGACCCGGTGCACTTCCAGGACAAGAACCCGGTCGCCACGGGCGCGTACCAGGTGAATCCGTGCACCCCGCAGAACATCACGTTGACCGCCAACAAGAACTACTGGCAGCCCGGCCTGCCGAAGGTGCAGAAGGTGCTGTACCCGGCGTTCACGTCCAACGATCCGGCGAACAACTATCTCGCCACCGGCCAGGCGCAGTGGGGCAGTCAGTTCATCCCCAACATCGATGCGTTCTACGCCAAGAAGAGCCCCGACCACCACTACTGGTTCCCGCCGGTGGCCCAGGTGGCGATCTTCCCGAACGAGAAGGTCGCGCCGCTCAACGACCCGAAGGTGCGCCAGGCACTGGCCTACGCGATGGACCGGGGCAAGGCCTCCACCATCGGTGAGTACGGCTACGAACCGCCCGGCAACCAGCTGGGTGTCGTGACGCCGACGTTCGAGAGCTGGGTGTCCCCGCAGGCCAAGGCGGCCGACGACTACAAGTTCGACCCGGCCAAGGCCAAGCAGATCCTCCAGTCCGACGGCTACCACCTCGGCTCGGACGGCATCTTCGTCGGGCCGAACGGCAAGAAGTTGTCGTTGCACGTGATCAACGAGGGTGGCTTCTCCGACTGGGTGGCCGCGGTGCAGGCGTTGCAGCAGAGCGCCAAGGCCGCCGGCATCGAGCTGGTCCCGGACAACCTGTCGGACGACGACTACGACAACAAGCTGTTCAACGGCCAGTTCGACCTCGCCTACTACGCCGAGACCGGTGGACCCTCGCCGTACTACGAGTTCCGGCAGTGGCTGTACTCGGCCAACTCGGCACCGGTCGGCCAGACCGCGGCGAGCAACTTCGAGCGGTACAGCGACCCGCAGACCGACGCCCTGCTCGACCAGTACGGCGCCACGACCGACTCGGCGACCCAGCACCAGATCATCGGTCAGTTGGAGCAGATCATGCTGACCCAGGTGCCGATCATCCCGATCACCGAGTCCGTGGACTGGTTCCAGTACGACACGACCCACTTCACCGGTTGGCCGACGCCGCAGAACCAGTTCGCCCTACCGTCCGCGTTCCAGACGCCGGACATGGGCCAGGTGTTGCTGCGGCTCTCGCCGAAGTAACGGTGGGACAGCACTAAGAGAACGGTCCGCAGGGTTGAGTACGAGGAGCCTGCCGTGAGGTACCTACTCCGTCGACTGGGGTTCTTCGTGCTCACCCTGTGGGCCGCCCTGACGATCAACTTCCTGATACCCCGGCTGATGCCGGGAGACCCGGCCATCGCGATCCTGGCGCGCTTCCACGGCCGCCTGTCGTTGAGCGCGTTGCACGCCATCGAGGACTCGCTGGGCATCCAGACCACGCAGAACATCTGGGTCCAGTACGTCACCTACATCGGCAACACGCTGCGGCTGAACTTCGGCGACTCGATCCAGACGCTGCAACCGGTGTCCCAGGTGGTCGGCGCGGCGATCCCGTGGACGCTGACCCTGGTCGGCGTCACCACGATCCTGGCGTTCTGCCTGGGCACCGGGATCGGCGCGCTGGCCGCGTGGCGGCGGGGCGGCAAGGCGGACAGCGTGCTGCCGCCGCTGTTCGTGGTCGGCACCGGCCTGCCCTACTTCTGGGTGGGCATGATGCTGATCATCCTGTTCGCCGAGGTGAACCCGTGGCTGCCGGTGGCGCTGGGCGTCGACCCCGGTGTCACCACCGGGTTCAACGCGGAGTTCATCGGCAACGCGCTGAGGCACGCGATCCTGCCGGCGGCGGCGATCCTGATCACCTCGATCGGCGGCTGGGTGTTGACCATGCGCAACACCATGGTCACCACGCTGGCCGAGGACTACATCCGGATGGCACGGGCCAAGGGCCTGTCCTCCAGCCGGATCATGTGGGACTACGCGGCCCGCAACTCGATCCTGCCGAACCTGACCGGGTTCGCGATGTCGCTGGGTTTCGTGGTCAGCGGCTCGGTGCTGGTGGAGGACGTCTTCAACTACCCGGGAGTCGGCTTCCAACTGGTGCAGGCCGTGGAGAACGAGGACTTCCCGCTGATGCAGTGCCTGTTCCTGCTGATCACGGTGGCCGTGCTGGTCGCGGTGCTGCTGGCCGACATCGCCACCGCGCTGCTGGACCCCCGAACGCGAACGGCGAGGTGAGCTGATGGCGACCATCGACGTGTCGGCGGGCGTCGGCGACGCGCCCGACACCGGCAGGCGCTCCCGGCGGGACTACCGGTTCGGCGGCAACCTGTGGCTGGCCATCCGGTCCAACCGCAAGGCGTCCGTCGGGCTGGGCATCCTGGTGTTCTTCGTGGTCCTGGCGATCATCCCGCAGTGGGTCAAACCGGGTGACCCTGGTGCCGAGATCTACGCGCGGGCGGCCGGGCCGAGCGCCGCGCACTGGCTGGGCACCACCGCCTACGGCCAGGACATCCTCGCCGAGGTGATCTGGGGCGCCCGCCCCGCGCTGATCATCGCGTTCCTGGCCGGCCTGTTCGCCACGGTGCTGTCGGTGCTGATCGGCGTGTCCGCCGCGTATCTGGGTGGCGTCGCCGACGACGTGCTGAACCTGTTCACCGACGTGTTCCTGGTGATCCCGACCCTGCCGCTGGTGATCGTGATCGCCGCGTACGCCAAGCACAGCAGCGTCACCGTGCTGATCATCGTGCTGGTGATCACCGGCTGGTCCTACGGCGCCCGACAACTCCGGTCCCAGGCGCTTTCGTTGCGCAACAGGGACTTCCTGCAGGCGGCGAAGGTGAGAGGGGAGCGGTCGTCGTACGTCATCGTGTTCGAGATGCTGCCCACGATGACGTCGCTGATCGTGGCCAACTTCCTCGGCGCCGCCCTGTACGCCATCCTGACCGCGTCCGGCCTGGAGTTCCTCGGCCTGGGCGACACCAGCTCCGTCGACTGGGGCACGATGCTCTACTGGGCCGAGAACAACGAGGCGCTGCAGACCGGGCAGTATCTGTGGGCCGTCGTCCCTGGTGCCCTGATTGCCCTGCTCGGCGCCGCGTTCGCCCTGCTCAACTACGCGTTCGACGAGATCGGCAACCCCGCCCTCCGGCCGGTGAGGAGGATCCATGTCAAGCGTGCCGGCTAAGCAGGAACCCGCCATCGAGGACACCCCGCCGGGGCCGCCGGGCAGCATGCTGGACGTCCGCGACCTGTCGGTGACCTACGCCGCCGACCGCGGCCCGGTGGTCGCGGTGGACCAGGTCAGCTTCCAGGTCGACCCGGGCGAGTTCCTCGGCATCGTGGGCGAGTCCGGCTGCGGCAAGTCCACCCTGCTGTTCGCCATCGCCCAGCTGCTCGCCCCGCCCGCCGCCGTCACCGGCGGCCAGGTCAGCTTCAAGGGCCGCAGCATGGTCGGGCTGACCGACCGCCAGCTGGCCGCGGTGCGCTGGAAGGACCTGTCCGTGGTCATGCAGAGCGCGATGAACGCGCTCAACCCGGTCAGGCAGATCCGGGCCCAGTTCGCCGACGCGATGCGGGCGCACGGGGTGAGCAGCAAGACGGAGATCGCCGACCGGTCGGCCGAGGTGCTGCGGATGGTCGGCATCGACCCGGTGCACCTGCGCAGCTACCCGCACCAGCTATCCGGCGGCATGCGGCAGCGGGCCATGATCGCGATGGCCATGCTGTTCACCCCGGACCTGGTGATCATGGACGAGCCGACCTCGGCGCTCGACGTGGTGGCCCAGCGATCGCTGATGGTGCAGATCAAGGAACTGCAGCAGCAGCTCGACTTCGCGGTCATCTTCGTCACCCACGACATGTCCCTGATCAGCCACTTCTCCGACCGGCTGATGGTGATGTACGCCGGGCAGGTGGCCGAGTTCGGCGACACCCGGGAGCTGTTCGACCGGCCGCTGCACCCGTACACGGCCGGCCTGATGGACGCGTTCCCGTCGATCCGCGGGCCGCGGCGGCAGCTGTCCGGCATCCCGGGCAGCCCGCCCAACCTGGCCACGCCCCCGCCGGGCTGCCGGTTCGAGCCGCGCTGCCCCAAGGCCATGGAGCGCTGCGGCAGCACCCAGCCGGAGCTGTACCAGGTAGGCGGCACCGAGGTCCGCTGCCTGCTGCACGAGGACGGTGGGGGGAAGAGGTGAGCACCCCGTGACCAGCCCGAGCCCAAACGGCCAAGCCCAACCCAACGACGGA
>DASUGU010000020.1:0-75208 GCA_036273855.1 Pseudonocardiaceae bacterium | reverse complement strand
CTATGATGCCCGTCACCACCGCGACCGGCCCGTCGGCGCCTCCCGAGGTCGCGCCGGGTCCCGGCGTCGCCCGGCGCGGCGGCCGGGCCGCGCTCGCCCGGCTCACCCACGCGGTGCGGTCCAACCGCAAGGCCACCGCCGGCACCATCATGCTGGCGCTCTTCGTCCTGCTGGCGATCTTCCCCTGGGCCATCGCGCAGGACGAGCCCAACGCGCAGATCTACAAGCGCAGCCTCGGCCCGTCGACCGCGCACCTGCTCGGCACGACGGCGCTCGGCCAGGACATCTTCGCGCAGGCCGTGTACGGCACCCGCCAGGTACTGATCATCGCGATCGGCGTGGGCCTGCTGTCCACCGCGATCGCCACGATCATCGGCGTCGCCGCCGCCTACCTGGGCGGCTGGTGGGACGGCGGCCTCAACCTGCTCACCGACGTGCTGCTGGTCATCCCGCTGTTCCCGCTTCTCATCGTGATCGCCACCTACGTGAACAACGCCGGGACCCTGGTCCTGGTCGTGGTGCTGACGCTCACCGGCTGGTCGTATACGGCCAGACAGCTGCGCGCCCAGGCGATGTCCCTGCGCAACAGGGACTTCCTGGAGGCCGCGCGGGTCCGCGGCGAGCGGCGCTTCTACATCATCATGGTCGAGATCATCCCGACGATGACCTCGCTGCTGGTCGCCAGCTTCCTGACCAACGCGCTGTACGCGGTCCTGTTCGGCTCCAGCCTGCAGTTCATCGGCCTCGGCGACCCGAACTCGGTGAGCTGGGGGACGATGCTCTACTGGGCCGAGAACAACGAGGCCCTGCAGACCGGCCAGTACCTGTGGGCCGTGGTCCCCGGCGTGTGCATCGCCCTGCTCGGTACGTCCTTCGCCCTGCTGAACAACGCGTTCGACGAGATCAGCAACCCCGCCCTGCGCCCGGTCCGGAGGCTCCGTGTCACCCATTCTTGAGGTCCGGGACCTCACGGTCGAGTACGCGACGCCCCGAGGCGCGGTGGTCGCGGTCGAGTCGGTGGATCTCGACCTGGCGGAGGGCGAGTTCCTCGGCATCGTCGGGGAGTCCGGCTGCGGCAAGTCGACGCTGCTGTTCGCGATCGCCCAGCTGCTCACCCCGCCGGCCGCGATCACCTCGGGTTCGGTGCGGTTCCAGGGCCGCAACCTGGTCGGCCTGACCGACAAGCAGCTGGCCACGTCGCGCTGGCGCAACCTGTCCGTGGTCATGCAGAGCGCGATGAACGCGTTCAGCCCGGTCAAGTCCATCGGCGCCCAGTTCGCCGACGCCGTGCGGGCCCACGAGAACTGGTCGTCCGACCGCATCCGGCAGCGCTCCGCCGAGGTGCTGCGGCTGGTCGGCATCGACCCGGTGCACCTGAAGAGCTACCCGCACCAGTTGTCCGGCGGCATGCGGCAGCGCGCCATGATCGCCATGGCGCTGCTGTTCACGCCGGAACTGATCATCATGGACGAGCCGACGTCGGCGCTGGACGTGGTGGCGCAGCGGTCGCTCATGGTGCAGATCAAGGAACTCCAGGACCAGCTCGGCTTCGCGGTCGTGTTCGTCACCCACGACATGTCGCTGGTCAGCCACTTCTCCGACCGGCTCGTGGTGATGTACGCCGCGCAGGTGGCCGAGATCGGCGCCACCCGGACCGTGTTCGACTCGCCGGCCCACCCCTACAGCAGAGGTCTGCTGGAGGCGTTCCCGTCGATCCGCGGCCCGAAGGTGCCGATGACCGGCATCCCGGGCAACCCGCCGGAACTGATCAACCTGCCGCCCGGCTGCCGGTTCAACCCGCGCTGCCCGGTGGCGCTGACCGAGTGCTCGACCGTCGAGCCGGAGCTGTACCCGGTCGGCGACGTCGAGGTGCGCTGCCTGCTGCACGCGAGGGACGGTGTGGCCCGTGTCTGAACCACTGCTGCGCACCGAGAAACTGACCCGCCACTTCCAGATCGGCAACGCCTTCTCCCGCAACACGCTGCACGCCGTCGACAACGCCGACCTGGCGATCAACGAGCAGGAGATCGTCGCGCTGGCCGGTGAGAGCGGCAGCGGCAAGAGCACCATCGCCCGGTTGCTCGCGATGGTCTACCAGCCCACGTCGGGGGAGATCTACTTCCGCGGGAAGCCGTTGTCCGGCTTACGGTCGCGCAAGGACGTCATGGAGTACCGCGGCGAGGTGCCGATGGTGTTCCAGGACCCGTTCAGTTCGCTCAACCCGGCCTACCGCGTCTCGCACGGCATCCTGCGCAGCCTCAAGCTGCACCGGCCCGACCTGCACGGCGCCCGGCAGCGGACCGAGGCGGAGCGGGTGCTGGAGATCGTCGGACTCAACCCGCCCGGCGAGGCGCTGGAGCGCTACCCGTACGAGTTCTCCGGCGGGCAGCGGCAGCGGGTCGGGTTCGCCCAGGCACTGGCCTGCCGGCCCAAGCTGATCCTCGCCGACGAACCGGTGTCCATGTTGGACGTGTCGATCCGGATCGGTGTGCTGAACCTGATGGCCCGGCTGCGCGAGCAGGAGGGCGTGTCGTTCCTGTACATCACCCACGACATCGCCAGCGCCCGGTACGTGGCCGACCGGTTGGTGATCATGTACGCCGGCCACATCGTGGAGAACGGCCCGACCGAGGAAGTGTTGCGCAACCCCAAGCACCCCTACACGCAACTGCTGCTGTCCGCCGTGCCCGACCCGCGCGCACCGCTGAACGTGACCGCCGAGACCGACCGGGGTGAACCGCCGAAGGTGGTCGATCCCAAGCCGGGTTGCCGGTTCCGGCTGCGGTGCCCGCTCGCCGTCGACACATGTGCCGAGGTCACCCCGTTGCCCCGGCTGCTCGCGACCGACCACACGGCGGCGTGCCACGTCGCCGCGGCCGACCAGGTGCCCGTGTCACCTGTCGGCCTGCCGGACCTGAACAGACAGGATGTGACCGAATGAAGCTGGTGGTCGTCGGCGGCGGCTCCACGTACACGCCGGAGCTGGTGGACGGCGTCGGCCGCCTGGCCGGCTCCCTCCCGGTGAGCGAACTGGTGCTGGTCGACCCGGACGAGCACCGGCTGGAGCTGGTCGGCGGGCTGTCGTCGCGGATCATGGCCGCCTACGGGCATCCGGCTCCGGTACGCGGCACGACCGACCTGGACGACGGGCTGGACGGCGCGGGCGCTGTGCTGCTGCAACTGCGGGTCGGCGGGCAGGCGGCCCGGCACCGGGACGAGACGTGGCCGCTGGCGTGCGGTTGCGTCGGCCAGGAGACCACCGGTGCCGGCGGGTTCGCCAAGGCGCTGCGCACCGTGCCGATCGTGCTGGACATCGCGGAGCGGGCCAGGCGGCTCGCCGCGCCGGACGCCTGGATCGTCGACTTCACCAACCCGGTCGGCATCGTCACCCGGGCGCTGCTGGACGCCGGGCACCGGGCCGTCGGGCTGTGCAACGTCGCCATCGGGTTCCAGCGACGCTTCGCCGCCCGGTACGGCGTCGACCCGTCGCGGATCAGCCTGGGCCACGTCGGCCTGAACCACCTGACCTGGGAACGGGCCGTCTACCTGGACGGCAGGGACGTGCTGCCCGAGCTGCTGGCCACCGACGGCGAGGGCATCGCCGAGTCGTTGGGCCTGCCGGTGGACGTGATCCGGGGACTCGGGGTCATCCCGTCGTACTACCTGCGCTACTACTACGCGCACGACGAGGTCGTCGAGGAGCAGCGCGGCGAGCCGACCAGGGCTGAAGTGGTGGCCGGCTACGAGAAGGAACTGCTCGACATGTACGCCGACCCCGAACTGCGCACCAAGCCGGAACTGCTGGCCAAGCGGGGCGGCGCGTTCTACTCGGAGGCCGCGATCCAGTTGCTGGCCGCGCTGACCGGGGACACCGGTGACGTCCAGGTGGTGAACCTGCGCAACAACGGCTCGCTGCCGTTCCTGGCCGACGACGCGGTGATCGAGGTGCCGGCCAGAGTGGGTGCCGACGGACCGGTGGCGCTGCCGATCGATCCGGTGGAATCCTTGTACGCCGGGCTGATCGCGCATGTCGCCGGCTACGAGGAACTTGCCGTGGCCGCTGCCGTGCGCGGCGGGCGGGACCGGGTGTTCCGGGCGCTGCTGGCGCACCCGCTGGTCGGCCAGATCAGCCTCGCCGAGCGGCTCACCGACCGCCTGCTGGCCGAGAACCACAACTATCTGTCCTGGGCGGACGGAGCGGCGACCTCGTGAAGCTGTCCAACGCGCCCGCCGCGGTCCTGGCCATCGACGGCGGCAACAGCAAGACCGACGTGGCCCTGATCGGACCGGACGGTTCGTTGCTGGCCAGCGCCCGGGGTCCGGGGACGTCGGTGGACGACAGACGGTTCGAGACGTCCCTGGTGGTGCTCGACGACCTGGTCACCGCGGTGGCCAGGCAGGCCGACATCGATCCGGCGGGCATGATCGCCGAGCACACGTCGGCGTTCATCGCGGGCGCCGACCTGCCGCAGGAGGAGCGGCGACTGGCCGAGGTGCTGAGCACCCGGAGCTGGAGCCCGAGCATCCGGGCCGGCAACGACACGTTCGCCGTGCTGCGGGCCGGCACGCAGCGGCCGTGGGGTGTGGGCGTGACGTGCGGCGCGGGCATGAACTGCGTCGGCGTGGCACCGGGTGGCGAGCAGACCCGATACCTGGCGCTGGGTCGCTTCACCGGTGACTGGGGCGGCGGGCTGGATCTGGGCATCGAGGTCATGTGGTGGGCGACCCGGGCCGAGGACGGCCGGGGCGAGCCGACCGCGTTGAGCCGGGCGGTGGCCGACTACTTCGGCCGCGCCAGCGCGTGCGAGGTGGCCATCGGCATCCATCTGGGTGATATCGACACGGACGATCTCATCCGGCTGACCTACGTGCTGTTCGAGGTGGCCGTCGCCGGGGACGACGTGGCGGTGCGGTTGGTGGACCGGCTGGCCGAGGAGATCAGCGTGATGGCGCTGGTGGCGATGCGGCGGCTGGGACTGACCGGGATGGACACCGAGCTGGCGCTGGGCGGCGGCGTGCTGATGGCCCGCAACCCGTTGCTGATCGACGGTGTGACGCGGCGGGTGCTGGCCGAGGTGCGGACGGCCCGGATCGCCGTGGTCGAGGTCCCGCCCATCGCGGGCGCGGCCCTGTTGGGGCTGGACCATCTCGGGCTGGACCAGTCGGCGCACGAGCGGTTGCGGGCCGCCTACACGACGGCCGACACCACGGTCAGTTGAGCTGGCCCACGTCCGTGACGTGGAGGGCGGCGACGCCGAGTTCGTCCGATTCGGTGATGTCCACCTCGCCGGAGATACTCCAGTCGTGATCGCCCGCCGGGTCGTCGATGATCTGGCGCACCGTCCAGTTGTCCGCGCCCTGGTCGATCATCAGCAGGTGCGGGCCACGGGCGGCGGCGTCGCTGCCGATCTCGTCGTACTCGGCGAAGTAGGGCGCCAGCGCGTCCTGCCACGCCTCGGCGTCCCACCCGTCCTGGGCGTCGAGTTCGCCCAGGGCCTCGTAGTCGCGGCGGGCGGCCAGTTCGATCCGGCGGAACAGCGCGTTGCGCACCAGCACGCGGAACGCCCGCGCGTTGCCGGTGACGGCGGGCGGGCGGTGGTCGACCTCGTCCTCGCCGGTCGGGTTGGTGAGCTTCTCCCACTCGTCGATCAGGCTGGAGTCGACCTGGCGGACCAGTTCGCCCAGCCACTCGATCAGGTCGGCCAGCTCTTCGGTCTTCGCGTCGTCCGGGACGGTCTGGCGGACGGCCCGATAGGCGTCGGCGAGGTAGCGCAGCACGAGGCCCTCGGACCTGGCCAGGCCGTAGTAGCTGACGTACTCGGTGAACGTCATGGCCCGCTCGTACATGTCGCGGACCACCGACTTGGGTGACAGCTCGTGCTCGGACACCCACGGGTGACCCTTGCGGTAGGTGGCGTAGGCGGCGGTGAGCAGCTCCTCCAGCGGTTTCGGGTGGGTGACGTCCTCCAGCAGCGTCATCCGCTCCTCGTATTCGACGCCCTCCGCCTTGAGCCGCGCGACCTCCTCGCCGCGCGCCTTGAACTGCTGCGCGGACAGCACCTGCCGAGGGTCGTCCAGAGTGGACTCGATGACGGACAGGGCGTCCAGCGCGTAGCCGGGCGATTCCCGGTCCAGCAGTTCGATCGCGGCCAGCGCGAACGGCGACAGCGGTTGGTTGAGCGCGAAGTCCAGTTGCAGGTCGCCGACGATCCGCCACCGGCGGCCGTCCGCGTCCGGGGTGTCGAGCCGTTCCACGACACCGGCGGCGCGCAGCGCACGGTAGATGGCGAAGGCACGCAGGATGTGCTTGCGTTGACGGTCCGGCGGCTCGTGGTTGTCGGTCAGCAGGTGCCGCATGGCGGCGAAGGCGTCACCCGGCCGGCTGATCACGTTGAGCAGCATCGCGTGGGTGACGGTGAAGCTGGACGTGAGCGGTTCCGGTTCGGCGGCGACCAGCCGCTCGTAGGTGGGTTGGCCCCAGCCGATCGAGCCCTCGGGTGGCTTCTTGCGCACGACCCGGCGCCGCTTCTTCGGGTCGTCACCGGCCTTGGCGAGGGCCTTCTCGTTCTCCACCACGTGTTCGGGCGCCTGGACGATGACCGAGCCGACGGTGTCGTAGCCGGCCCGGCCGGCACGTCCGGCGATCTGGTGGAACTCGCGGGCGTTGAGCAGCCGGACCCGCGTACCGTCGTATTTGGACAGTCCGGTGAACATGACCGTGCGGATCGGCACGTTGATGCCGACGCCGAGGGTGTCCGTGCCGCAGACCACCTTGAGCAGTCCGGCCTGCGCCAACCGTTCCACGAGCCTGCGGTACTTGGGCAGCATGCCGGCGTGGTGCACGCCGATGCCGTGGCGGACCAGCCGGGAGAGGATCTTGCCGAAGCCGGACGTGAAGCGGAAACCGCCGATGAGGGTGGCGATCTGCTCCTTCTCCGCGCGGGTGCACATGTTGATGCTCATCAGCGCCTGGGCGCGTTCCAGCGCGGCGGCCTGGGTGAAGTGGACGACGTAGACCGGGGCGCCGTGGGTGCCGAGGAGTTCCTCGATGGTGTCGTGGACGGTGGTCAGCACGTAGCTGAACAGCAACGGGACCGGGCGCTCTGCGGACGTGACGACGGCCGTGTCCCGGCCGGTGCGGCGGGTCAGGTCGCGCTGGAAGAACGTGACGTCACCGAGGGTCGCCGACATCAGCAGGAACTGGGCGTGCGGCAGTTCGATCAGCGGCACCTGCCACGCCCAGCCGCGGTCCGGCTCGGCGTAGAAGTGGAACTCGTCCATCACCACCTGGCCGACCAGGCCCGCCTCCGGGCCGGTGCGCAGGGCGATGTTGGCCAGCACCTCGGCGGTGCAGCAGATGATCGGGGCCGCGCCGTTGACCGTGGAGTCGCCGGTCATCATGCCGACGTTCGCCGGGCCGAAGACGTCGCAGAGCGCGAAGAACTTCTCCGACACCAGGGCCTTGATGGGGGCCGTGTAGAAGGTGCGCTGATGGTTGGCCAGGGCGGTGAAATGGGCGGCCGTGGCGACCAGGCTCTTGCCGGAGCCGGTGGGGGTACCCAGGATCACGTTGCTGCCGGAGACGATCTCGATCAGCGCTTCCGACTGGGCCGGGTAGAGGGTCAGACCCTGGTCGGCGGCCCAGGTGACGAAGGTGTCGTGGAGCGCGTCCGGGTCCGGGTCCGGGGGCAGCAGGTCGGTCAGCGTCATGGTGCCCCGATCGTCCCATGAAGCCGGGGGTCGCGGATAACCGCAGGCTGTGCGGCTACTCCGCGAGGTAGTTCTCCAGGTGGTCCACCTTGGTCGTCATGGCGTCGGTCACGCCACCCCGCATGTCCGCTTTCAGGACCAGGCTCACCCGGTTGGTCTTGGCAGCCACGGCGTCCGTCGCCGCCTTGACCACCCGCATCACATCGTCCCAGTCACCCTCGATGCTGGTGAACATCGCGTCGGTCCGGTTGGGTAGGCCGCTGGCGCGCACCACCCGCACGGCCTCCGCGACCAGCCGGCCTACATCCTCACCTGCGCCGATCGGCGTGATCGAGAACGCCACGATCATGGGTCCATCACCTCTCACCTGGTATACGTAGGCGAATGCGACTGCGGAACGTCTCGCTCGATGACGTCGAAGCGTACGTCCGCATGCGCTGCGATCCCGCCATGATGAGCGAGTTGGGCGGACCGCTGCCCCGGGAGGGCATCGAGGCCAAGGTGCGGGTCGACGTGGCCGACGCCGAGGCCGACCGGTCCTGGATCCGCATGATCATCGAGGACGACGAGGTCGCCGGGTCCGTCGTGCTGTGGACGCACGACGAGTCCGGGGAGTCGGAGGTCGGCTGGATGGTGCTGCCCGAGTTCCAGGGGCGGGGGCTGGGCAAACAGGCCGTACGGCTACTGCTGACCCGGGCCGGGGAGGACGGTCGCTGGGGCCTGGTGCACGCCTACCCCGGTGTCACCAACGGGGCCTCCAACGGGATCTGCCGCTCGCTGGGCTTCACGCTGGTCGGCCAGCAGGACGTCGTCTTCGCCGGGCGCACCCTGCGCACCAACCACTGGCGGATCGACCCTCACCACGTGGTGAACTGACCACCCAGCGCCACATCCGCGCCGGCCGCGCGCCACCACAGCGCCTGCGCGTCCGTGTCCACACCGTCCACGGCCACCGAACCACCGGCCGCGTGCACGACACCGACCAGCTCGGTCAGCACCCGGTCCAGCAGCGAACCACCGCGCGCCGCCTGCTCGGCCACCACCGTCGCGGCGATCCGCACGCCGGTCACCGGCAGGTCCTCGAGGTGGACCAGGTCGCCTGCCGCACCGTCGAACCCGTGCAGCGCCACCCCGAACCCGGCGTCGGCCAGGACGCGCAGGTTGTCCGCCGGCGCCGACCGGTCACCGTGCAACGCTTCCACCGGCACGCCGACGGTCAACCGCTCGGGTGCCAGGCCGTCGATCCGCAGGATCCGGCCGACCAGGTCCGGGTCGGCGATCTGGCTGTCGCTCAACTCGACCACCACCGGCAACCCCACCGGGGCCGCGGACGCCGACCGCAGCAGCCAGTCGCCCAACGGCAGCATCAGGCCGGTCTGCTCGGCCAGCTCGACACACTGCCGGTGCGGCACCACGCCGTACCGGGGATGTTCCCAGCGCACCACCGGTTCCAACGCCACCGCCGTGCCGGAGTCCAGCGCGACCTGGGGCCGGTAGTCCAGCCGCAGCTCGCCCATCCGCCACGCAGACGGCATGGTCGTGGCGAGCCGGAACCGCAGCCGGTCGGTCTCGTCGGCGGTGTCGTCGAACAGCTCCCACTGCCGCCTGCCGTGCCGTTTCGCCCTGTGCAGCGCCAGATCCGAGGCACGCAACAGTTCCGTGGGGTCCAGATCGGGCTGGGGCCGGTGGACGACGCCGATGCCGGCCGACACCGTCACGGACTGCCCGTCGACGTGTACCGGCTGGGCGAGTTGCTCGTTGATCCGTCCGACGACGGTGGCCGCGTCCGGCGTGGTGGCGGTGTTCTCCACCAGGATGGCGAACTCGTCGCTGTCCAGCCGCGCCACGATCGCCTGCTCGTCGGCGACCACGGCCCGCAGCCGCTCGGCGACCGCCTTCAGCAACTGGTCGCCGACGTGCCGGCCCAGGCCGTCGCTGATCATGGCGAAGGCGTCCAGGTCCAGGTGGTAGAGCGTGGCGCCGTGCCGGCCCGCCTTGTGCAGCGCGGTTTCCAGGCGGGTGGTGAAGAACTGGCGGTTGGGCAGGCCGGTGACGACGTCGTGCAGGGACTGCCGGGTGAGCTGGTTCTGCAGCAGGCGCAGCTCGGTGTCGTCCTGCACCGCGATCACGAGGCGCACCTGGTCGTCGGCGTCGCGCACCAGCTCACCGGTCAGGGTGACCGGGACGGCGTCGCCCGTCTTGGTGATCATGACGCGGTGCTGGCGCAGCCGGGCGAGGCTGCCGTCCACCAGCTGATCGCGGCCGATCAGGACGAACCGGGCGTCGTCCGGCGGGAACAGGTCGAACAGCGACAGGTCGCCGAACTCGCTGCGGGAGTGGCCCAGCAGCGTGCCCAGGGTGCCGTTGGCGCGCAGGATCCAGCCGTCCCGGTCGGTGATCGCGATACCGGTGAGCGCGCTGTCCATGATCGCGCCGATCCGCGCCTCGGCGGCCCGCAGGCCGGCCCTGGCGTCCTTGCCGATCGCGATCATGGTGCGGTTGAGCGATTCCTGCTGGGCGAGCGTGACCTCGCGGACCGCCTCCAGGTGGCCGGCGGCGAACGTGCCCAGCAGCGTGACCACCTTGTCCGGCAGCCCGCGCACGGCCCCCAGTTCCGGCTGGTGCAGCAGTGCCTTGCCGAGTACGTCCATGGTGCGCTGGAACGTGGTGCGGCCGATGCAGTTCATCGCGACCAGTCGGGCGCCTGCCGCGGCCGCCGGTTCCGGGTCGAACGGATCGGCGGCGACCAACCCGAACAACTGGTTCACCACGGCGAGCAGTTCGCCTTCCACTTCCGCGTAGGGCAGCGGAATGTAGCTGGTTCCACTGATCTGGTAGGCCCACTTGCGCGCGACCAGCAGCCGTTGGCGGCCGGGGTCGGCGATCCCGGCACCCGATTCCGCGACGACGTGCACGGAAGGAGCCGGGTCAGAAGCTGACACCAGGGTTCACCTCGATGGTCCGGCAGGAGCCGTGGCCGGCAGCCTACCGGCCGTCGCCATTCGCCTGCGGAATCATCAAGCAGTTCCCTCGAACGGATGAATACGTCCGCTTGGCCGGTCCGATACGTTCACCGTCACGCAGGCGAAATCCCGTCCATCTCCTCTATCCGCACCGTTCGTGGGGTTTGCTGTGGTACATGGCGTACCGCGGATCCAGGTACGGGAACGACGACGATCGGGACGAAGAACCCGTACTGGAAATCCAGGTGCTGTCCGACGTGGTGCCGCTGGACGGGGTGGACGTGTCGGGCGGCATCAGCGCGTCCACCGACGGTGAGCAGTGGTGGCCGGAGGAACAACCGCCGGTGCCGCTGGGCCGGCCGGTGGTGGGCAGCACGCTGACCGCCGTCGGCGTCGTGGGCACCGTCGTGGCCGCCGCGCTGCCCTGGGCGGACGGGAACGACCTGCTGGCCAGCCGCAGCCCGGCCGATGGCGGTGACACGGTGGTCTGGCTGCTGCTGGCCCTGGGCGCTGCCGCCGTACTGGGCGTCCTGGCGCTGGCCCGGCCACGCCGCTCCGCACGGTGGTGGGGTGCGCTGGTCGCCGCGGTCGGTTCCGCGGTGTCCGGCTGGGCGCTGGTCGGGCTGCCCGCCCAGGCGTCCATCGGCGTCGGTCCCGGCGTGGCGTGCGCCGCGCTCGCGGTGCTGGCCGCCGGGCAGTTGGTCAACGCGCTGAGCGGGCCGGTCGAACCGGGCTGGCGGTGGCGGCCGGCGGCCATCGCGACGGCCGCCATGGCGGTGGTCCTCGCGGCGGCCGGTATCGGCAGCTCCGGCCTGACCTCGGCCCGCAACATCGACGCCACGACCGCGAACGCCCCGCTGGTCGGACTCACCGGCGCCGCTATATCCACAGTGGACCGGGAGGTGTGGCACAACGCGGGACCGGTGTACGCGGTGGCCGGCTCGGTGGTGGTCATCGCCGGTCACACGACCCGGGGCCACTCGCTGCTCACCGGCATCGCGGTCCGCGACCTGCGCACCGGCGTGGAACGCTGGCACCACTACGAACGCGGCTGGACCGTGCGCGAGGCCACCCTCACCCAGGACGGCACCACGGCACTGGCCGTGGTGAGCACCAGCGTGCAGACCGACGCCGTCGGCTTCGACGTGGCCACCGGCGCGGTGCGCTGGCAGGAACGGATCGGCTCCAGCGTCAACTGCCGCAACCCCTCCACCGACGAGGTGTCCCCGATCGGCGGCTGCGCGGGCGTGCTGGTCACCGGCGACGGCCTGCTGTTCGTGCGCGGTGTGGGCAGCGACGGCATCCTGCCGGTCGAGTACGTGCCGGCCAAGACCGGCCGCGCCTGGCCGATCCACCTGGCCACCGGGTGCCGGCTGCGCGGCGCGGGCGCCGACGCGGCCGGCGTGTACGTCCTGGAACAGTGCGTCACCACCGGCTTCCCCGAGGCCCACCTGCTCAGCGAGACCGCCATCGCCTACAGCCCGTCCGGCACCGAACTGTGGACGGACTCCCTGGCTCTGGTGAAGGGCACCGTGGCGGGCATCTTCGGGCCGGTGTTCGTGCGCGGCGACGTGGTGTTCGTGCAGCAAGAGCAACGTTACGTGGCGATCGACGAGGCCAACGGCGAGCAACTCTGGACCACCATCGACGAACTCGAACCCGAGACCACGGTCACCGACGGCACCTACCTGGCGTGGTCCACCGGCATCCAGGTGGTGATGCTGAACCTGCACACCGGCGAGCAACTCTGGGAGCACGACTGGCACTTCCCGGAGGAGGCCGACCTGGCGATGATGAGCTCCGGTCACCTCTACCTGGTCCGGCACACCATCGGGCCGAACCCCTACACGTGCGCCCGGCACGCCGTGCTGCTGCGACTGGACGCGACCAACGGAGCCGGGGCAACCGACGCGGGGCAGCCGCTGCCGGGCGGCGCCGGCAACGACTGTGGGCCGAACGTGGAGGACCGCAGCTTCCTGATCGGGCCGCTGATGGTCCTGCAGACCGGTAACGCGATCACCGTGCTGGCCGGCAGGTGAGTCAGCTGCTCACGCCGCCGCGCATCTGCTGGATGATCGTCTTGGCCTGGTCGATCGGGATGGCGAAGCCGAGGCCGACGCTGCCGCCCTGGCTGTCCTGGCCCGAGGCCGGGGAGTAGATCGCCGAGTTGATGCCGACGACGTTGCCGTTGGCGTCCAGCAGCGGCCCGCCCGAGTTGCCCGGGTTGATCGAGGCGTCGGTCTGGATCGCGTTGTAGGTGACCTGCGAGCTCTGCTGCCCGAACCCGGCCATCGGGCTGTTGTCCTGGCTCTCGCCGGCGACCGTCACCTTGCGGTCCAGCGCGCTCACGATGCCGGACGTGACCGTGTTCTGCAGGCCCTCGGGCGAACCGATGGCGACCACTTCCTGGCCGACCCGGACCGAGGCGGAGTCGCCGAGGGCGGCCGGGGTCAGGCCGCTGACGCCCTGCGCCTTGATCAGCGCCAGGTCGCTGCTCGGGCTGGTGCCCTCGATCGTGGCCGACGCCTTCCGGCCGTCGGAGAACGTCACGCTGAGCGCGCCACCGCCCGCGACGACATGGTTGTTGGTGAGGATCTCGCCGTCGGAGGTGAGCACCACGCCCGAGCCGATGTCCCCGCCGCCCGACTGCCCGACCTGGGTGATCTGCACGACGCTGGGCAGCGCCTTCTTCGCGACGGCCGCGACGTCCGTCGTGCCGGTCGAACCGCCTGCGGTGCCGGTGTCCGAGGTGGCCTGCGCGGTGGCGGCGACGGTGTCGTGGCCGTTGATGGCGTGGTCGAGCAGCGCACCACCGGCGCCACCGACGACGGCGGCCAGCAGCGCGGCACCGCTGACCATCGCGACCACCCCGGAACGGGCTCTGGGCCGGCGCGGAGTGGTGGCTATCGGCAGCGGCGGAACCGGCGCCGACTGGACGGGAATGGGACCGGTCGGCGTGTCCGAACCGGGAAAGTTGTGGATGCCCTGGTTTTCTGTCATGCCACCACGATCCAGCGCGGTCGTGAGAGGACGCTGAGGGTAGGGCAAGGCCAGGCCAATAATCCGCTGGCAGGTCCCGGCAACCCCCCGGATAGTCTTAGACGAAGTGTTCTATGACCTGATCCAACGTCCGAGGAGTGATCGTGTCCCAGCCGTCTCGCCCTGCCGCCGCACCCGCCGTTCGCGTGGTGGTACCGGCCGGCACTACCGCCGGAACGGCGGTGCGCGAGGCCGGCCTGCCCGGTAAGGGGCCGGACGCGATCGTGGTGGTCCGGGACGCCGATGGCCGGCTGCGTGACCTGGCCTGGATGCCGGACGAGCAGGTCGAGGTCGAGGCGGTGGCCGCCGACACGGCCGACGGCCGGGCCGTGATCCGGCACTCCGCCGCGCACGTGCTCGCCCAGGCGGTGCAGCAGCAGTTCCCGGACGCCAGGCTGGGCATCGGCCCGCCGATCCGGGACGGCTTCTACTACGACTTCGACACCGACCGCCCGTTCACGCCCGAGGACCTGCAGGCGCTGGAGAAGCGCATGAAGCAGATCATCAAGGGCGCGCAGCGGTTCTCCCGTCGAGCGGTCGACTCGATCGACGCGGCGAAGCAGGAACTGGCCGCCGAGCCGTACAAGCTGGAGCTGGTCGACCTCAAGGGGGACGTCGACTCGGCCGAGGTGATGGAGGTCGGCGCGACCGGCGAGCTGACCATCTACGACAACCTCGACCCGAGGTCGGGAGAGCGGATCTGGTCGGACCTGTGCCGCGGCCCGCACGTGCCGACGACCAAGCACATCCCGGCGGTCAAGCTCACCAGGGTGGCCGCCGCCTACTGGCGTGGCGACGAGCACAACCAGCAGTTGCAGCGGATCTACGGCACGGCATGGGAGTCCCAGGAGGCCCTGGACGCCCACGTGGAGCTGCTCGCCGAGGCCGAGCGGCGCGACCACCGCAGGCTGGGCGCCGAACTGGACCTGTTCAGCTTCCCCGAGGAGCTGGGCTCGGGCCTGGCCGTGTTCCACCCCAAGGGCGGCATCATCCGCCGGGAGATGGAGACCTACTCGCGGCAGCGGCACGAGGTGTCCGGCTACGTGTTCGTCAACACGCCGCACATCAGCAAGGAGGGCCTGTTCCACACGTCGGGCCACCTGCCCTACTACGCGGACACCATGTTCCCGCCGGTGACCTTCGAGGGTGAGAACTACTACCTCAAGGCCATGAACTGCCCGATGCACAACCTGATCTTCAAATCCCGCGGGCGGTCCTACCGGGAGCTGCCGCTGCGGCTGTTCGAGTTCGGCACGGTGTACCGGTACGAGAAGTCCGGTGTGGTGCACGGGTTGACCCGGGTGCGCGGCCTGACGATGGACGACTCGCACATCTACTGCACGAAGGAGCAGATGCCCGGCGAGCTCCGGTCGCTGCTGGCGTTCGTGCTGGACCTGTTGCGCGACTACGGCCTGTCCGACTTCTACCTGGAACTGTCCACCCGGGGTGACTCGGAGAAGTTCATCGGTGAGGACCGGGAGTGGGAGGAGGCCACCGAGACGCTGCGGCAGGCCGCCGAGGCGTCCGGTCTGGAGCTGGTGCCCGATCCGGGTGGTGCCGCGTTCTACGGTCCGAAGATCTCCGTGCAGGTGCGGGACGCGATCGGCCGTACGTGGCAGATGTCCACGATCCAGTTGGACTTCAACCAGCCCAAGCGGTTCCACCTGGAGTACACGGCGTCCGACGGTTCCCGCCAGCAACCAGTGATGATCCACCGGGCGCTGTTCGGGTCGATCGAGCGGTTCTTCGGCATCCTCACCGAGCACTACGCGGGCGCGTTCCCGGCGTGGCTGGCGCCGGTGCAGGTGGTGGGCATCCCGATCGCCGACGAGCACGTCCCGCATCTGCGTGAGGTGGCGGCGGCGCTGGCCGAGCACGGCGTGCGGGTCGACGTGGACGCCAGTGACGACCGGATGCAGAAGAAGATCCGCAACCACACGACGCAGAAGGTGCCGTTCCTGCTGCTGGCCGGCGGCAACGACGTGGAGTCCGGCGCGGTGTCGTTCCGGTTCCGGGACGGCAGCCAGGTCAACGGGGTGCCGGTGGCCGACGCGGTGGCGACGATCGTGGCGTGGATCGAGCGCCGGGAGAACGGTTCACCGACGGCGGAGACCTGCCGGCCGGTGGCCGGCTGACCGCGATGGACCTGCCCGAGATCGTCGAGCAGGACGGGGTGGGGGTCCCGGACGCCCTGCAGCGGCTGTGGACCCCGCACCGGATGGCCTACATCCGGGGCGAGAACAAGCCGGTCGGCGGTGAGCCGGACGGCTGCCCGTTCTGCCGGCTGGTCACGTTGCCGGACGAGCAGACGCTGATCATCGCGCGCGGCGGGTTGGTGTACGCGGTGCTGAACCTGTACCCGTACAACCCGGGCCACCTGATGCTGGTGCCCTACCGGCACGTGGCCGACTACACCGACCTGACGCCGGACGAGACGGTGGAGCTGGCGGAGTTCACCCAGCGGGCGATGACGGTGATCCGCCGGGTGTCCGCGCCGCACGGTTTCAACATCGGCATGAACCAGGGCCACGTGGCGGGTGCGGGTATCGCCGAGCACCTGCACCAGCACGTCGTGCCGCGCTGGGGCGGGGACGCCAACTTCATGCCGGTCATCGGCCACACGAAGGTGCTGCCGGAACTGCTCGGGGAGACGAGGGACTTGCTGGCCAGCGCCTGGGCCGCCGGCTGAGGGGTCGCCGGCGGCCCAGAGTGGCCGTCATGCGGTGATCAGGACTGCGGCTGCTGCAGCACGGCCTCGATCTCGATGCGGACGTCGAGCTTGTCGCTGACCACGGCACCGCCGGTCTCCATGACCGGGTGGAACGACATGCCGAACTCGCTGCGCAGCACCGAACCGGTGGCGCTGAAGCCGATCCGGGTGCCGCCGTAGGCGTCCGGGCCCAGGCCGGACACCTCGAGCTTGAGCGTGACGTTGTTGGTGACGCCGTGCAGGTTCAGGTCGCCGTCGAGTTCGAAGTCGTCACCGGCCTGGCGCAGGCCCGTCGAGGTGAAGGTGATCTCCGGGAACTTCTCCACGTCCAGGAAGTCGGCGCTGCGGATGTGGCCGTCGCGCTGCTCCTGGTTGGTGTCGATGGACGAGGCGACGATGGTCGCCGACACGGTGGACTCCAGCGGTTCGGCACCGGTGGTGATGGTGCCGGAGAACTCCTTGAAGTGACCTCGGACCTTGCTGACCACGAAGTGCCTGGCCACGATCGACACATCCGAGTGGACCGGGTCGACGTCCCAGGTGCCTGCCACGTAGCCGGGAATGGCGATCGCTGAGGTGCTCACGGACATTGCCTCCTAGTAGATGGTTGAGCCTTCAACTAATACGATAGCGAGTTATGGTTGAGAGCTCAACCAGGACGGTACACTGAGTGCCATGGGTGATGTGCGGTGGCTCTCCGCCGAGGAGCAGCGCGTGTGGCGCAACTACATGGCGGCCACCCGCATGGTCGAGAGCTGCCTGGAACGCCAGCTCCAGCGCGACTCCGGCATGCCCACGACGTACTACGAGATCATGGTCTCACTGTCCGAGGCGCCCGACCGCACGCTGCGGATGAGCGAACTCGCCGACCGTAGCCGATTCTCCCGCAGCCGTCTGTCACATGCGGTAGCGCGCATGGAACAGGAGGGCTGGGTCCGCCGCACGGAATGCCCGTCGGACAAGCGCGGCGCGTTCGCCGTACTCACCGAGAAGGGCTTCGCCGCGCTCGCCGACGCCGCCCCTGGTCACGTCGAACAGGTCCGCTCGCTGCTGTTCGACGCGCTGTCCGACGATCAGATCGAACTTCTCGGTGAGATCTGCGCCACGGTCCGCAAGGCCGGTCCCGATCCGTACGGGCCCGGTCTCGGGGTGTAGCCGGCGCGCTGCCCTGCGTGCTGACCCGTGTCGTCGTCCGTCCGGGCGATCAGGGCCGATACGCTGCCCAGGCCAGCCGCCCACGCCGAACCCGACCACCAGGTGCAGCCCACAGCGTCATGCTCAACATCCTCGCCCGAGCCTCCGTCTCCCGCGTGACCGACCCCGTCGGCGCGTGGCTGGTCCGAGCCGGTCTCACCCCCAACGCGATGACCCTGTTCGGCACCGCGGGCACCGTGGTGTGCGCGCTGGTGTTCTTCCCGCTCAACCAGTTGTTCCTGGGCAGCGCGCTGGTCACCCTGTTCGTGCTGTTCGACCTGCTGGACGGGTCGATGGCCCGCACGTCCGGCCAGGTCACCCGGTTCGGCACCGTGCTGGACGCCAGTTGCGACCGGATCGCCGACGGCGTGCTGTTCGGCGCCATGGCGTGGTGGGCCCTGGTGGTCGCGGGCGACAAGATCACCGGCGCCGCGGCGCTGGTCAGCCTGGTCGCCGCCCAGGTGATCTCCTACGTGAAGGCGCGGGCCGAGGCCGCCGGCCTGAGCGGTGACGGCGGTCTGGTCGAGCGGGCGGAGCGGTTCATCATCGCGCTGGTCGGCACCGGACTGCAGGGTCTTGGCGTGCCCTACGCGGCGCGCATCGGGCTGCTGCTGCTCGCCGTGCTGGCGGTGATCACCGTCGTGCAGCGGCTGCTGTCGGTCCAGCGGTCGGCCAGGGCCGACCCCCGGCCGGAAGGTGGGAACCGTGAGTGAGTTCACGGACCGGTTGGTGGACCTGGGTTTCGGCGCCGGCTGGGGTCTGGCGCGCCGGCTGCCCGGCGGTCTGGCCAGCACGCTGTTCCGCACCGGCGCCGACCTCTCGTCCCGGCGGCCCGGCCCCGGGGTGCTCCAGCTGCGCCGCAACCTGGCCCGGGTGGTGCCCAGGGCGGGCGAGGACGAACTGGACGACTTGGTCCGCGAAGGAGTCCGGTCCTACGCCCGCTACTGGTGCGAGGCGTTCCGGCTGCCGTCGATGGACCTGACGGCGCTGTACCGGCGGGTCGATCCGCACGTGGCCGGCCAGGAGTACCTGGACGCCGCGCTCGCCGAGGGCAACGGCGCGGTCCTGGCCCTGTCGCACAGCGCCAACTTCGACATCGCGGGCGCCTGGCTGGCGCAGCGCCAGGACGGTTTCACCACCGTCGCCGAGCGGCTGCGGCCCGAATCGCTGTACCGGCGGTTCGTCACCTACCGCGAGTCGCTGGGCTTCGAGATCGTGCCGCTGACCGGCGGCGAGCGGCACCCGCTCGTGGTGCTGTCCCAGCGGTTGCGGGCCAACAAGGTAGTGTGCCTGATCAGCGACCGCGATCTGACCTCCACCGGGCTGCCGGTGACGTTCTTCGGCGAACAGACCCGGATGCCCGGCGGTCCGGCGTTGCTGGCCGCCCGCACCGGCGCCGCGCTGCTGCCGGTGGGCAGCTGGTTCACCGACGACGGCGGCTGGCAGTTCCGCATCCACCCGCCGATCATGGTGGCCGGCAAGGCCGGGATCGGCGCGGCCACCCAGGCGATGGCCGACGTGTTCGCCGGCGACATCGCCGCGCAGCCCGCCGACTGGCACATGATGCAGAAGCTGTGGCTGGCCGACCTGGACAAGCCGCTGCCCACCGAGGCCGCGGCGTGAGGATCGGCATCGTCTGCCCGTACTCGCTCGAGGTGCCGGGCGGGGTGCAGTCGCACGTCGTCGACCTGGCCAGGGCGCTGCGCAGGCTGGGCCACGAGGTGGACGTGCTGGCACCGGCCGACGAGGAAGCCGACGTGCCCGACTTCGTCACCCCGGCCGGCCGCGCGGTGGGCATCCCCTACAACGGTTCGGTGGCGCGGCTGTCGTTCGGTCCCCGCTCGTACGCGCGGGCCCGCCGCTGGATCCGGGAGCACGACTTCGACGTGCTGCACCTGCACGAGCCCACCGCGCCGAGCCTGTCCATGCTGGCGTTGATGGAGGCCGACGGCCCGATCGTGGCCACCTTCCACACGTCCACCCAGCGGTCCCGTGCGCTGGTCGCGTTCCAGCCGTTCCTGCAACCGTTCCTGGAGAAGATCACCGCACGGATCGCGGTGTCCGCGCTGGCCAGGCGGGTCCAGGTGCAGCACCTGGGCGGTGACGCGGTGGAGATCCCCAACGGCGTCGACGTCGGCTTCTACGCCGGCGCCCAGCCGCTGCCCGGCTACCCCAGGCCCGGCGGCACGGTCGGGTTCGTCGGCCGGTTCACCGAACCACGCAAGGGCATGCCGGTGCTGCTGGCCGCGCTGCGCAGGCTGCTACCCGAGTTCGGTGACCTGACCCTGCTCGTGGTCGGCAGGGGAGAGCCGGACGAACTGCGCCGCCAGGCCGGTCCCGAACTGGCCGACCGGCTCGTGCTGCTGGGCCAGGCCGACGACGAGACCAAGGCGCGCGCCATGCGCAGCATGGACGTCTACTGCGCCCCCAACACCCACGGCGAGAGCTTCGGCGTGATCCTCGCCGAGGCGATGGCCGCGGGCGCCGCCGTGGTGGCCAGCGACCTGGACGCGTTCCGCCGGGTGCTCGACGACGGCACGGCGGGCGTGCTGGCCGCCGTCAACGACGACGTCGCACTGGCCGGCGCACTGCGCGGCCTGCTGGCCGATCCCGTCCGGCGGGCCGCCCTGGCCGACGCGGCCGGCAAGCGGGTGGCCGCCTTCGACTGGTCGATCCTGGCCACGCAGGTGCTGCGGGTGTACGAGATCGCGATCGCGGCCACCCCGGGCAGGGTGCACGAGGCCGGGGACAATTGAGCTGATGGACCCTCACTCGCTGGTCGTGCTGCTGGTGGTGGTGCTGGGCGCCGCCCTGCTGTTCGGGCCGTGGCTGCTGGGCACCGCCAACCGGCTGGACCGGCTGCACGTGCGCACCGACGCGGCCTGGGCCGGCCTGGACGCGGCGCTGGCCCGCCGGGCAGTGGTGACCCGCGCGGTGGCCGCCACCGGCACCGTGTCGCCGTCCTGCGTTGCGGCACTGCGGGCCGCCGCCGACCGCGCCGAACTGGCCGGCCGGGACGACCGGGAGGCCGCCGAGAGCGACCTGTCCCGGCTGCTCGGCGACCTGGACCGGGCCGCCATGCCGGCCGCGCTGGCCGAGGAGCTGGCCGACGCCGAACAGCGGGTCGTGCTGGCCAGGCGGGTGCACAACGACGCGGTCCGGGACACGCTGGCGCTGCGCACCCGGCGGCTGGTGCGGTGGCTGCGGCTGGCCGGCACGGCGGCGCAGCCGCACTACTTCGAGATCGCCGAACCCGACCCGGAGGTGGCGTCGGCGACCTCGTGGCGGCGGTCGGCCCGGATCGTGCTCGCCGACCCGGCCGGGCGGGTACTGCTGCTGCCTGGCGCCGGTCCGGAACGGTCGTTCTGGCGCACCCCGGGCGGCAGCGTCGAGGACGGCGAGGACCTGCGGGCCACGGCGGTGCGCGAACTGCACGAGGAGACCGGCCTGCGGGCGTCACCGGACCGGCTGGTCGGCCCGGCGTGGCTGCGGCGGGTCAGCGTCCCCACACCGGACGGCACGCAGCACAGCGAGGAGTGGTTCTTCCTGGCCAGGATCGGCCAGCCCGACACCGCCGACGGCCACCGGTGGTGGACCCAGCGGGAACTGCGCGCCACGTCCGAGCAGATCTACCCGGAGCAGCTCGCCGAGTACCTGCCGACCCTGCTGGACGGCACCTGGGACGGCACCACCCGCCCGATCCGCTGACCGCTCAGTCCATCGGTTCGGGCGCCGGGCGCAGCCGGGCACTCCAGCGGTCCTCGATCCGGCCGAACCGCCACACCGCCAGCGCCACCACCCAGGTGAGCACGAACAACCCGACGATCGCGAACCCGATGGTATTCAGGTCCACAGAGGACATCCATTGCCAGAACGCCCCGGTCCAGTTGAACTCGCCGGCGAGCAGGCCCAGCACCTCGATCGTGCCGACCAGCAGCGCGACCGCGACGGACAGCCCGGTGATGGTGATGTTGTAGTAGACCTTGCGCACCGGCTTGGCGAACGCCCAGCCGTAGGCGAAGTTCATGAACGACCCGTCGATGGTGTCGAACAGGCTCATCCCGGCGGCGAACAGCACCGGCAGCACCAGGATCGCGTACCACGGCAGGCTGGCCGCCGCGCTGGTGCCGGCCAGCACCAGCAGCGCCACCTCGGTCGCCGTGTCGAACCCGAGTCCGAACAGGACACCCACCGGGTACATCTGCCACGGCTTGGTGATCGACCTGGTGAACCGGCCGAAGATCCGGTTCAGGAAGCCGCGGGTGTTGAGCTGGTGCTCCAGCGCTGCCTCGTCGAACTGGCCCCGGCGCATCTGGGCGAACACCTTCAGGATGCCCACCAGCACGACCAGGTTGAGGATCGCGATCACGTACAGGAACACGCCGGACACACTGGTGCCGATCACGCCGGTGACCGCGTGCAGCCGCGACGAGTCGTCGGCCACCGGCCCGACCAGCGCCTTCACCCCGAAGCTGAGCAGCAGCGACAGGCCGAACACGATCGACGAGTGGCCCAGCGAGAACCAGAACCCGACCGACAGCGGCCGCTGCCCGTCGGCCATCAGCTTGCGGGTGGTGTTGTCGATCGCCGAGATGTGGTCGGCGTCGAACGCGTGGCGGGCGCCCAGCGTGTAGGCGGTGAGCGCGATGCCGACGCCGAACGTCTTCGCGCCCACGGTGTAGTGGCCCGGCACGACGAACAGGAACAGCACACCCCAACCGATCACGGTCAGCCCGACGACGGTGGCGATCATGCCGGACGCCCGTGCCCACTCCCGTCTGGTGAGGGAGATACGGGGTTTCGTCATGGTCGCCTCGCCCTTCGCCGCCGCCTGCCGTCCGAGGTGATTGTTAACGCCGGCAACTAGTAATTGCAAGTAGTCGGCGATAACGCCACATCCCCGGAGACGGGCGGTGACGAAGGTTGAGCAGCCTGTCAGAACGCCGGTAGCACGTCGTTTCCGTAGGCGGCCAGTGTCTTGTCCTGCTGATCGTGCATCAGGTACAACGCGAACTGCGTCACACCCAGGTCGGCCAGCTCACGCAACCGCTCCACGTGCGCCTCCGCCGGCCCCAACAGGCAGAACCGGTCCACGATCGCGTCCGGCACGAAGTCGGTCGACGGATTGCCGGCCCGCCCGTGGTGCGAGTAGTCGTACCCCTTCCGGCCCTCGATGTAGTCGGTCAGCGCCCCGGGCACCGGCCCCGCGGTGCCGTAGCGGGCCACCAGATCGGCGACGTGGTTGCCGACCATGCCGCCGAACCAGCGCAACTGGTCACGCTGGTGGGCCAGGTCGGTGCCGATGTAGGCGGGCGCGGCGACGCACATCGTCACCGCGTCCGCCGGCCGGCCCGCCGCCACCGCCGCGTCCCGGACCGCGCCGATCGTCCAGCGCGCGATGTGCGGGTCCGCGGTCTGCAGGATGAAACCGTCGGCCTGCTCACCGACCAGCTTCAGCGCCTTCGGCCCGTAGGCCGCCATCCACATCTCCAGCTTCCCGTCCCGCACCCACGGGATCCGCACGGCGGCGCCGTGGTGCTCGACCGCCCGGCCCTCGGCCAGGTCCTTGATCACCCGCATGGCCTCACGCAGCGTGGCCAGCGTGGCGGGCGGCTGCCCGATCACCCGGCGGGCCGAGTCACCCCGCCCGATCCCGCACACCGTCCGGTTGCCGTACATGTCGTTCAGCGTGGCGAACAGCGAGGCGATCACCGACCAGTCCCTGGTACTCGGATTGGTCACCATCGGCCCCACCATCAGCCGTGACGTCTCCGCCAGGATCCGGCTGTAGATCACGAACGGCTCCTGCCACAGCACGTGCGAGTCGAACGTCCAGCCGTAACGGAAACCGTGCCCCTCGGCCGCGCGCATCATGTCCACGACCGCGCTCGCCGGCGGGTCGGTCTGCAGGACAACGCCGAACTCCATGACGCCCCCTTTATCAGTTCAGGTACTGCGACAACTCCCGCGACAGGAACCGCCCGTGCCCGGTGCCGCCGTGGTACTGGCCGCCCTCGATGATCACCCGGCCGCGGGACAGGACCGTCTCCACCCGGCCTGTCACCCGCATCCCCTCGTACGCCGAGTAGTCCACGTTCATGTGGTGCGTGTCGACCGACAGCGTCTGCGTCGCCGTCGGGTCGTACACCACGACGTCCGCGTCCGAACCCGGCTGGATCACACCCTTGCGCGGGTACAGGCCGAACATCCTGGCCGGCGTCGTCGACGCCACGTCCACCCACCTGGCCAGCGACAACTCCCCGGCCGCGACACCCTGGTGCAACAGGTCCATCCGGTGCTCCACGCCCGGGATGCCGTTCGGGATCTTCGAGAAGTCGTCCCGGCCGAGTTCCTTCTGATCCTTGAAACAGAACGGGCAGTGATCGGTCGACACCACCGACAGGTCGTTGGTGCGCAGGCCCCGCCACAGCGACGCCTGGTGCTCCTTGGGCCGCAGCGGGGGAGACGCCACGTACTTCGCGCCCTCGAAGTCCGGCCGCGCCAGGTCCTCGATGGACAGCCACAGGTACTGCGGGCACGTCTCGGCGAACACGTTCTGCCCGGCGTCCCGCGCCTCGCTCACCGCGGCCAGCGCCTGCGCCGCCGACAGGTGCACGATGTACAGCGGCGCGCCCGTCACCCCGGCCAGGGTGATCGCCCGGGACGTGGCCTCGGCCTCCAGTTCCGGTGGGCGGGTCAACCCGTGCTGCACCGGTTGGGTCCGCCCCGCCGCCACCGCCTGCGCCACCAGATGGTCGATGGCGATGCCGTTCTCCGCGTGCATCATCACCAGGCCGCCGGTGCGCCTGGCCTGCTGCATCGCCAGCAGGATCTCGCCGTCCGTCGCGTAGAACACGCCCGGGTAGGCCATGAACATCTTGAAGCTGTTCACGCCCGCGTCGATGCAGGACTGCATCTCCTTCAACGACGACTCGTTCACGTCCGACACGATCATGTGGAACCCGTAGTCGATCGCGCAGTTGCCGTCCGCCTTGGCATGCCACTTGTCCAAAGTAGACAGCAAGGACGTGCCCTTGGCCTGCACGGCGAAGTCGATGATCGTCGTCGTGCCACCCCACGCCGCCGCCCGCGTGCCCGTCTCGAACGTGTCGTGCGAGAACGTGCCGCCGAACGGCATCTCCATGTGGGTGTGCGCGTCGATCCCACCCGGCAGCACGTACCGGCCGCGCGCGTCGATCACCCGGTCCACCGCGCCGGCCAGCCCGCTGCCCCGGTCCAGCAGGGCGGCGATCCGCTCACCGTCGACCAGGACGTCCGCCTCCACCGTGCCCGTCGACGTGACCACGGTGCCACCGCTGATCAGGATCGTCATGCCTGCACCAGCGACGTGTACGTCTCGGGCCGGCGATCCCGGTAGAACGCCCACAGGTCCCGCACCTCAGCCAACGTCCCCATGTCCAGATCGCGCACCACGACCTCGTCCGCCGAGTCCGACGCGGCCTCGCCGACCAACTGGCCACGCGGGTCCACGAAATACGACTGACCATAGAAGTCGTTGTCGCCCAACGGTTCTATCCCGACCCGGTTGATCGCGCCGACGAAGTACTCGTTCGCCACCGCCGCCGCCGGCTGCTCCAGCCGCCACAGGTACTGCGACAGGCCCCTGCTGGTCGCCGACGGGTTGAACACGATCCGCGCACCCGCCAGGCCCAGCGCCCGCCAACCCTCCGGGAAGTGCCGCTCGTAGCAGATGTACACGCCGATCCGGCCCACCGCCGTGTCGAAGATCGGGTAACCCAGGTTCCCGGGCCGGAAGTAGAACTTCTCCCAGAAGCCCTTCACTTGCGGAATGTGGTTCTTGCGGTGCTTGCCCAGATACCGCCCGTCCGCGTCGATCACCGCGGCCGTGTTGTAGTAGACGCCCGGCTGCTCCTGCTCGTAGATCGGCACGATCAGCACCATCCCGTGCTGCGTGGCCAGGTCCTGCATCAGCTTCGTGGTCGGCCCGTCCGGGATCGACTCCGTGTACGAGTAGTAGTCGGCGTCCTGCACCTGGCAGAAGTACGGCCCGTAGAACAGTTCCTGCAGGCACACCACCTGCGCGCCGGCCGACGCCGCGGTCGCGATGTGCCGCACCGCGTTCTCGATCATCGTCTCCTTGTCGCCGGTCCACTGCTGCTGGACCAGGCCGGCCCTGACGATCTCTGCCACTGGTGCCTCCCTTACTCCGGTGATCCGGGAATAGTCGAGCGTACGAGCGGGGACCGGGCAGTGCCAGTGTGTCCACCATTGGTGACACCTGCGCACACAGTGTCCGTTTTCCGCCCGTACGGCCGGTCGAGCTGTCACCTGGTGTTTCCGCGCCCGTCGGTCGACCTTGACCGTTCCGTGTTCGCCCCTGGATAGCGTGCGGACGTGGTGGCTGTCGCAGTCCGTGCCGCTGGGGTCGAGGCACGCAGGGGGAAACTCAGCACACCGAGGATGATCGGGCTGCTCACCGGCGCGGTCGTGGTGCCCGCCGTGCTGCTGGGCATCGTGGTCGCCGCCGTCGTCGGCTCGCTCGGCGACGGATTCGACCAGCTCGGCCAGCGGGCCGCGCCCCAGGTCACGTCCGCGGCCGACCTCTACGTCGCCCTGTCCAGCATGGACGCCCAGGTCGCCGACGTGCTGCTCGTCGGTGACGACACCGGCTTCTCCGACAACCGGGCCCACGCCCTCGCCGTCTACGACCAGGGCCGCGGCCGCGCCGACAGCGACCTGCAGCGGGTCGCCGCCATCGGCGGCAACGACCCCGCCGTCGCCCGAGGCGTCACCGCCATCCTGGACCGCTTCGGCCAGTACCAGGCCCTGGCCGGCGAGGCCCTCTCACTCAACGCGGCCGGCCACGACCCGTCCGGCGACCCGTCGGCCACCGAACTCGCCGTCTACCGGCAGGCCACCGCCCTCACACCCGCCCTGCTGGCCGACACCCAGACCCTCATCGCGGCCAGCCGCACCGACCTGACCGCCACCTACTCCGACGACCGGTCCACAGCCACCCTCGGCATCGTCCTGGTCGTGCTGATCGGCATCGTCCTGCTGGTCGCCATGGTGGTCACCCAGACGTACCTGCGCCGCAGGCTCCGGCGCCGACTCAACCCGGCCATCGCCGCCGCCACCCTGTTCGCGTTGGCTGTCACCATCGTCGTGCCGGTGCTGCTGGGCAACGCCAGCGGCCACCTGTGCACCGCCAAGGAAGACGCCTTCGACCCGATCATCGCGCTGTCCGAGGCCCGCGCCGTCAGCCAGGAGTCGGCGGCCAACGAGAGCCGGTTCCTCGTCGACCCGGCCCACGCCACCCAGTACCCAGCAGGACTTCCAGACCGAGTCCCAGCAGGTCATCCAGGTCCGGGGCGCCACCATCGGCAGCTACGACGCCACCCTGCGCAGGCTGCTGGACGGCTACAACGTCGACTACTCCGACATCGGGTTCGGCGGCGACTTCGCCGTCGAGACCGCGCACGTCGACTCGACCGCGGAACGGTTCGCCGCCGTCCGCGCCATGGCCCGCTACGCCGGCTACGAACGTGCCGACCGCGCCATGCGCGCCACCTTCGCCCAGGGCGACGACCTGCGCGACGCCATCGAGTTCGACACCGGCACGGCCCTGGGCTACTCGTCCTACGACCTGGCCCGCTACGACCAGGCCCTCAGCCACCTGATCGGTCTCAAACAGCAGGTGTTCGACCAGGCCGTCCGCGCCGGCACCGGCAGCCTCGCCGGCTCGTCCGGCGTCCTCCCGGCCGTCGCCGCCGTGCTGATCGTCGCGCTGCTCGGCGTCGGCGTGTGGCCCAGGATCGCCGAATACCGCGGCTAGCGACCCGGCCGCGCGCTCGCGTCCACCGCGAGCAGCGCCACATACAGCGACAACATCGACTCCGGGTCCTCCAGTGACACCCCGAGGATCTGCTCGATCCGCGCCAACTGCTGGTAGTAGGCCGTCCGCGACAGGTGTGCCGCCGCTGCCGCCGCCGACTTGTTCCCGCCGTGCTCGCAGTAGTGCCGCAACGCGTCCACCAGCCGCGCCCCCGCCCGGTCCGACCTGGCCAGCAGCGGCCCCAACTCCCGCTCCGCGAACGCCGCCAACCGCTCGTCCTCGCGCAGCAGATGCAACAGTCCACGCAGCCGCACGTCGGCCAACCGGTGATAGGACCGCTCGTCACCGGTGCGCAACGCCGCCTGCGCCACGTGCGCCGCCTCGGCCAACGTGCGCCGCGCGTGCACCACCGCGCCCACCGTCGTACCGACCGCCACGACCACCGGCAGCGCCCTCGGATTCGGTCGCACCGCCCGGTGGATGCCCGTGGCCAGCCGGCGCAGCACCGGCGTCACGATCGCCTCGGCCCGTTCGTCGGACACCGTCGCCGGCCGGTCCACCGCGATCAACGCCCGCACGCTCACGTCGTCCACCGCGCCCACCAGCGCCGGCACCGCGGCTCGTCGGGCCGCCAACGCCGTCGCGTCCGCGATGTCCCGCAACAGTTCCTGCGCCGCGAGCGCCGGCAGATCCGCCTCCGCCGTCCTCGGCCGCACCGCGACACCCACCAGGATGCGCTGTTCCAACGGCACACCCAGGGCCGAAGCACGGGTCGTGAGATCGGTGGGAAGCGCACCAGGCGCCAGTAGTTCGGTGAGCAGTGTGCGGTGGGTCTGCCGCTCCAACGTCTCCCGGTCCCTGGCCAGCAGCCGGTGCACCGCCAACGCCGACGCCGCCCGCTCGACCACCACCACCTGCGGATGCTCCGGCGGCTCGGCACACACCAGGACGAGCCGGCCCCAGTCGTCGCCCCGCGCGCCCACCACGGTGACCAGCCAGCCGCCGTCCGGGTCGTAGCCGGTGCGCTCCCGCATCGCCACCTTCCGCGACCTGGCCCGCCAGTCCGCCAGCAGCGTCGTCGGGTCGGTGCCCGCCGAGTCGTAGGCCAGCACGTCGTGCGACAGGGTCTCCAACACCACCGGCAACCGCGCGGTTCGGGCCACCTCCCGCAGCACCTCCGCCGGTTCCGCGCCCGACACGGTGAGCGCCGTGAACGTCTCGTGCACCTGCTCGGCGGCCCGCAGTTCCGCCAGCTGCGCGTCGCGGATCAACGCGATCACCGCTTCGGTGACCGCCACGAACCGGGTCTCGTCCGCCAACGTCACCAGAGGGAGTGACCGGCGATCAGCCGCCAGGGTGAGCGCGGGCGGCAACGTGTCACTCCACCGACGGACCAGCTCCACCACGAGCCCCGCGGCACCCACCCCGGCGAGCTCGTCGACGTACCTGGTCAACGCCGGCCCGTCGTCGGGCAGCGCGATCCCCGTGGTCAGGACCAGCTCACCGCCCTGAAGCAGGTGCGCGATGTCGGCGATCTCGGCGGCGTGCACCCACCGCACCCCGTTGCCCAGCCCCGCGCCGCCGGCGACCACGGTCGGCCGCCCCCTGCGCACCACGGGCAGGGCCAGCACGTCGGACACCGTCGGATACATCGCGCCGCGCTCCCTCGATCGGTGTGCACAACGTAATCCAGAAGGCTGATTCCCGATACATGTTGTTGGTGGCGGGCCGGCGGCCGGCTGGCCAGACTCGGGACATCCACCCCCGCGCATGGGAGGCCGCCCGATGACCGACGACGACCTGCTGGCCAGGCACCGTGCGGTGCTGCCCCACTGGTTGGCCCTCTACTACGACGAGCCCATCGAGATCGTCGCCGCCAACGGCCGGCGGGTCACCGACGCCAACGGCCGGACCTACCTCGACTTCTTCGCCGGCATCCTGACCAACGCCATCGGCTACGACGTGGCCGAGATCAGCGACGCCATCCGCCGTCAGTTGGACACCGGCGTCCTACACACGTCGACCCTGTACCTGATCCGCCAGCAGGTCGAGTTGGCGGAGCGGATCGCTGAGCTGTCCGGCATCCCCGACGCCAAGGTGTTCTTCACCAACTCCGGCACCGAGGCCAACGAAACGGTGCTCATGCTGGCCACCCAGGCGAGGCGCAGCAACCAGGTCCTCGCGATGCGAAACTCCTACCACGGCAGAGGTTTCGGCACGATCGCCATCACGGGCAACCGTGGTTGGTCGGCGACGGCGTTGCGCCCGATGAACGTCAGCTACGTGCAGGGCGGCTACCGCTACCGCAGCCGGTGGCGCGATCTCTCGGATGCCGACTACATCGCGGCCTGCGTAGCCGACCTGCGGGACGTCATCGAAACCACCACGTCGGGGGATATCGCCTGTCTGATCGCCGAGCCGATTCAGGGCGTGGGCGGCTTCACGCTGCCGCCGGACGGGCTGTACGGGGCATTCCAGGAGGTGTTGGACGAGTACGGGATCCTGTTCGTGTCCGACGAGGTGCAGACCGGATGGGGTCGGACCGGCGAGCACTTCTGGGGGATCCAGGCGCACGGGGTGCGGCCGGACGCGATGACGTTCGCGAAGGGTTTGGGCAACGGCCTGGCCATCGGTGGCGTCGTCGCGCGCGGTGACCTGATGGACAGCATCACGGCCAACTCGATCTCGACGTTCGGCGGCAACCCGGTAGCAACGGCCGGTGCCGCCGCGGTCCTGAAGTACGTCCTCGACCACGACCTACAGGACAACGCGGCCAAGATCGGCGACCGGATCATAGGCGGGTTGATGGATGCCGCCGAAGGAAACGGCGTGGTGGGCGACGTCCGAGGCAAGGGCCTGATGATCGGCGTGGAGCTGGTCACTCCGAACGGCGACCCGAGCCCCAAAGCAGCCACGATCGCCCTGGAAGCAACCAAGGAGAGGGGCCTCCTAGTAGGGAAAGGTGGCCTACACGGCAACGTCCTACGGTTGGCCCCGCCCATGACGGTCACCGAAGACGAAGCAGAAGAAGCCCTGGGCATCCTGAGCGAGGTGATGGCAGTAACCAACGAACAACTCACCTAACGGCGGACAACCCAAGCCACGAGCCGACCACTCACCAGCCAACCCACCGAGCGGCCAACCGCTCCACCGACCGCTGAGTGGCCAACTCGCCGAGCCGACCACTGAGCGGCCAACTCACCAAGCCGACGACCGAGCGCCAACCCGCACCACCTGACCACTGAGCGGCCATCTCGCTGAGATGACCGCTGAGCGGCCATCTCGCTCGACCTGGCCGCTGACTGGCCAATTCGCACCACCTGACGACTGAGTGGCCAACTGGCCCACCTGACCACCGAGTGGTCGACTCATCCGAGTCGGCCACCCACCGGCCAACTCGCCCTGTCCGCCAGACCCAGTCCCATCGAGTTGGCCGCCGAACGGCCGACCCACGATCACCACCACTGCCCACAAGACCGCTCCGGGAGGACGGCGATGACCGACCGAATCACCCACTGGATCGACGGCAAGCCGTGGGACGGCCCAGCGGAACGGACCGGCAAGGTCTACGACCCGGCGACCGGACAGGTCACGGCGCAGGTCGACTTCGCGGCGCCCGCCGAGATCGACCAGGCCGTGGCGGCGGCGGAGTCGGCGTGGCGGACGTGGCGGTCGGCGTCGCTCACCACCAGGGCCAACGTGCTGTTCGCCTTCCGTGAACTGGTCAATCAGCGCAAGTCCGAGCTGGCCGCGATCGTCACCAGCCAGCACGGCAAGGTGCTCTCCGACGCGGCCGGCGAGATCCAGCGGGCGTTGGAGTCGGTCGAGTACGCGTGCGGGATACCGGAGTTGTTGAAGGGCGGGTTCAGCGAGAACGCGTCGACCAGGGTGGACGTGTACTCGATCCGGCAGCCGCTGGGCGTGGTCGGAGTGATCTCGCCGTTCAACTTCCCGGCGATGGTGCCGCTGTGGTTCGTGCCGAACGCGATCGCCTGCGGGAACGCGGTGGTACTGAAGCCGTCCGAGAAGGACCCGGGAGCGGCCAACTTCATCGCCGAACTGTGGGCCGAGGCGGGCCTGCCGGCTGGCGTGTTCAACGTCGCCCACGGCGACAAGGTCGCGGTCGACGCCCTCCTGGACCACCCGAAGGTGAAGGCGATCTCGTTCGTCGGCTCGACCCCGATCGCCCGCTACGTCTACACCCGCGGTACGGGCAACGGAAAGCGCGTCCAGGCACTCGGCGGCGCGAAGAACCACATGGTCGTGCTCCCCGACGCCGACGTCGACCTGGCCGCGGACGCGGCAGTGTCGGCCGGCTTCGGATCGGCGGGGGAGCGGTGCATGGCGGTGTCGGTGGTCGTGGCGGTAGGCCAGACGGCTGACCCTCTGATCGCCGCGATCCGCGACCGCATGTCCGGCCTGCACGTCGGCGACGGCCGCCGCACCGGCTGCGAGATGGGCCCCCTGGTCACGGCGGCCCACCGCGACAAGGTCGTGTCCTATCTGGACGCCGGCAAGGCCGAGGGTGCCACCCTGGCCGTGGACGGCCGGAGCCACCCGGTCGACGGTGACACCGCCGGCTTCTGGCTGGGCCCAACACTGTTCGACAACGTGACGCCCGACATGTCCGTCTACACCGACGAAATCTTCGGCCCGGTCCTGTCCGTCGTGCGGGTTCCCACCTACCAGGACGCCCTCGACCTGGTGAACGCCAACCCCTACGGCAACGGCACCGCCATCTTCACCAACGACGGCGGCGCGGCCCGGCGGTTCCAGCACGAGGTCGAGGTCGGCATGGTCGGGGTCAACGTGCCCATCCCGGTGCCGGTGTCGTACTACTCGTTCGGTGGATGGAAGGACTCGCTGTTCGGCGACTCGCACGCCTACGGGCCCGAGGGCGTCCATTTCTTCACCCGCGGCAAGGTCATCACCAGCCGGTGGCTCGACCCATCGCATGGCGGGGTGAACCTCGGCTTCCCGCAGAACACCTGAGGTCTGGCACCTGAGATCTGGCAGTCGGTGGCATCCGCCTAGGCCTGGCAGCCGATGCGATCCTGTTGAGGCCTGGAAGCCGGCGCGATCCAGATGGCCGGTGTGTCCGCTTGCGGGCGCACCGGCCTCACGCTCAGCGCACGGGCCTCACGCTCAAAGTAGACCGAGCTCGGTCGACAAGCAGGGCGAGCTCCGTCGACGGGTCCTCGGGGTGGCCGGCAGCGGCGGGCGGCTGTAAGCCGCGGGCGCGCTGAGCGCCTGCCCACGTCCGCGGAGCGGGAGCCGAGCCCAGCGCTCGAAGGCGAGCCAGGCTGGCGCGACTCCCGCACACAGGCCACCAGCCGAGACCCCTGTGAAGCTTTCTCTGCCACGACTCGAGAGCTGCGGCGGCCGCTCGACGGTGAGCCCGGGGAGGAAGCCGCTCGATGGTGAGCCCTCGGAGGAACGGTGCCTACTCGAAAGCTGGCGGCCAGGCGCCGGCCTGACGAGTAGCACTCGACTTCCGGACCATCGGACCCGGGTATCCGGACCTGTGGACCGCGATGGTGGGTGCCGCTTGGGCGCGATCGATGCCATGGAGGGGTCGGGGCAGGCGGCTCCTGGGTAGCGGTGTGTGGGTAGGCAAAAAAAGAGGTGCGCATGCGGGCGGTTGTGTCCTGCGCGCGCTCCGCTTAAACACGCAACGAATCCTGTAGTGTTTTAGTTCCGACTTCCGCCTGTTATCCCCAAAGTCACTCTATCGAGTGGCGACCTCAAGGAACCGGAATCAGGAAATCGTTGCTACCACTGAATAGTACCGAGTTCTGCCACAGCCCGCCACCCGACCCCCGAGTCACCCCAACGAGCCGGTGAGCGGCCGCCACGAGCTGGATCGCGGGCAACGCCTGACCTGCTATGTACTGAAATTTTCAAGGTTTTCCAGGGGTTTCGGCTGGCCTGCGGCGTGCGCCGGGCCGGCGACGGGTCGGGCCTTGTCGGGCAAGCGCGCTGGTACCTAACTTCTTGACCGGTCATGAGTCGCCCCGCGTGCGGCAGCGTCACTTGGCCTGCAGAAGGACATCGCTGTCGTGAGGAGAACCGCATGAAATTGAACTTCTTACGTGGCAACGGGCGGTCCGGTGTACGCCGGGGCGTGGCCGTTGCCGGGGCCTTAGTGGTGGGAGCGGGGGTGATTGCGTTCGCCGGCACGCAGGCGAGTGCTGCGGCGAGCGGATGCTCGGTCACCTATTCCATTGTCACGCAGTGGAATGTCGGCTTCACCACCGACATTCAGGTGACGAATACGGGTGATCCGATCACCAGTTGGTCGCTGAAGTACAGCTACTCGGCCGGCCAGACGTTGTCCTCGGGCTGGAACGGCGAGTGGTCGCAGACCGGCGCGAACGTCACCGTGACGAACGAGACGTGGAACGGTGCGCTGGCCACTGGTGCGACCGTGGACATGGGCGCGAACTTCGCCTACTCGAACACCAACCCGGCACCCACCGCGTTCAGCTTCAACGGCGTGCAGTGCTCGACCGGCGGCACCACCACGCCGCCTCCGCCGACCACGACGACCGCAGCTCCGCCTCCGCCGACCACGACGGCCGCTCCGCCGCCGACCACGACGACGGCAACTCCGCCGCCGACCACGACGACGGCCGCGCCGCCTCCGGGCACCCATGTCGCCGATCCGTTCACCGGTGCGGTGCCGTATCTGAACCCGGACTACGTGGCCGAGGTCAACGCGAACGCCACCAACGCGGCCCAGCGGTCCGTCGCCAGTTTCCCGACGGCCATCTGGCTGGACACGATGTCGGCGATCGCCGGCGGCGGCACCACCGGGCGGACCGGGTTGGCCGCGCAACTGGACGACGCGCTCGCCAAGACGACCTCCCCGGAGACCGTCGAGATCGTGGTCTACGACCTGCCCGGCCGTGACTGCGCGGCACTGGCGTCCAACGGCGAGATCCCGGCCACCGCGGCGGGCCTGACGACCTACGAGTCGAGCTACATCGACCCGATCGCGTCGATCCTGAGCACGCCGAAGTACGCCAACAGCAACCTCCGGATCGTGGCCATCATCGAGCCGGACTCGCTGCCCAACGTGGTCACCAACCAGAGCATGCCGCACTGTGCCACGTCGACCCCGTTCTACGAGCAGGGCATCACGTACGCGCTGAACAAGTTGCACGCGATTCCGAACGTGTACAACTACCTGGACATCGCGCACTCGGCGTGGCTGGGCTGGCCGGACAACATGACCCGGACCCCCGCTGTCTACAACAGCGTCGTCCTGGGCACGACGGCCGGTTACGCCAGCATCGACGGGTTCATCAGTGACACGGCGAACTACACCCCGACGCAGGAACCGTTCCTGACCAACCCGAACCTCAACGTCGGCGGCCAGCAACTCGACTCGGCGCTGTTCTACCAGTTCAACCCGACGTTCGACGAGCTGTCCTACGACACCGCCATGTACAACACCCTGGTGGGCTCCGGCTTCCCGACGAGCAAGCGGTTCCTGATCGACACGTCCCGCAACGGCTGGGGCGGGCCGAACCGGCCGACCGCGCTGAACAGCACTCCCACCAACCCGCAGGCGTACGTCCAGGCGAACGCCATCGACAAGCGCCCGTTCCGGGGCGACTGGTGCAACCAGAACGGCGCCGGCATCGGTGCCCGTCCGCAGGACGAGCCCATGGGCACGTCCAGCCCGATCGAGGCGTTCGTGTGGATCAAGCCGCCGGGTGAGTCCGACGGTGACTTCCCGTCCGCGACGCACTCGCACGGTGACCCGCACTGCGACCCGGCAGGCACCAACACCGACGGCAACGGTGGCACCTACTCGACCGGTTCGATCTCGGGCTTCGACGTGCCCGCTGGTCAGTTCTTCCCGGCCGAGTTCCAGATGCTCGTGGCCAACTCGTTCCCGCCGCTGTCCTGATCGTTCGGCAGCCCCGGTAGCGCACCACCTCGGCCCCGTTCGCGAGTTCGCTCGCGGGCGGGGCCGAGGCCGTGTGCCACAGTGACGGGGTGATCATCCGCATCGAACCGGCCCGGCCGGCGGACGTCGACGCACTGGTCGGGCTGCTCACCGAGTTGGCCGTGTTCTACGGCACCGATTCCCGGCCCGACGTCGACGAGACCGAGGACGCGCTGTTCGGGGACCTGCCCGCGGCGACCGTACTGCTCGCCTGGGCGGGTGCCGACCTGGCCGGGATGGCCGCCTACACGTACCTGTGGCCTGCCGTGGGTACCCGGCGGTCGCTGTACCTGAAGGAGTTGTTCGTCGCTGGTGAGCACCGGCAGTCCGGGGTCGGTCGGCGGCTGATGGCCGCGTTGTTCGAGATCGCCGAGCAGCGCGGGTGCAGCCGGGTGGAGTGGACCGCCGACCAGGGCAACACGGCCGCGCAGCGGTTCTACGCCGAGCTCGGCGCCGCTGTACTCCCGACGAAACTGTTCTACCGCAGCGATTTGCGGTGAGGGCAATCACAGCACCAACCCGGCATACCGGCGGCAGGCCGCCAGCGGCCTGTGCCACCGTGGGCAATACACAGTCCAGGCGGGAGACCGGGGTACACGCATGACCAGATCGGCCGGCGATGGTCACGGTGCCGTGGGCGCCGTATTCGAGGCCATTGGGCGATTCTCGGTCCGGTTCCGCTGGCTCGTGGTGGTCGTGTGGCTGGTCGGCACGGTCGCCGCCGCGCACTTCCTGCCCTCGCTGGCCAGCGCGACCGACTCGAACAATGCCGACTTCCTGCCGGCCAGTGCGCCCAGTTCGCACGCCCAGCAACTGTCGTCGGCGTTCCAGCGCGGCAACGTCCAGCCGATCACGGTGATCGTCGCCACGGACGGCCGCCGGCTCACGGCCGCCGACCAGCAGGCCGTGGACGGGCTGGTGGCGAAGCTGTCGAAGGTGTCGGGCGTGCAGCAGGTGCGCGACACCGGCCAGTCCCGCGACCAGCAGGCCGAGCAGGTGCAGGCGCTGGTCGGGATCGGCACCGGGCCGAACGGGACCAAGCCGGTGGTCGACGGGATGCGGGCCACGATCGCCGCCGCCGGGCTGCCGTCCGGCCTGCAGGCCCACCTGACCGGTCAGATCGCCGCTCAGGTGGACAACCAGGCCGCCAACGGCGACACCGGCAACAAGCTGCAGTTCCTGTCCGTGGCACTGATTCTGGTGTTGCTGCTGCTGATCTTCCGGTCGCTGCTCGCACCGCTGGTCACGCTGGTGCCGGCCTTCCTGGTGGTGACCCTGGCCGGCCCGCTGGTGGGCGCGGCCGCGAAGGCCGGGCTCCAGGTGTCGCCGCTGGCCCAGTTCCTGCTGATCGTGCTGGTCCTGGGCGCCGGCACCGACTACGGCCTGTTCCTGATGTTCCGGGTCCGCGAGGAGATGGGCCACGGCATGGCGCACCGGGACGCCGTGATCCGGGCCGTGGCCCGGGTCGGTGAGTCGGTGACGTTCTCCGCCGGCACCGTCATCGCGGCCCTGGTGTCGTTGCTGGCGGCCAGTTTCGGCCTGTACGCCGATCTCGGCGTGCCACTGGCCATCGGTATCGGCGTGATGCTCGTGGCCGCGCTGACCCTGCTGCCCGCGCTGGTGGCCATCTTCGGCCGGGGACTGTTCTGGCCGATGAAGATCAAGTCCGGTGCCGGCCGCGGCGTGTGGGGGCGGATCTCGGCGCGGATCGTGCAGCGGCCGGTGCTCACCCTGGTCATCGGCGTCGTGCTGTTCGGCGGCCTGGCCGTGGCGTCTCTCGGCTACCAGGCGTCCGGTTTCGGCGGCGCGGTCACCGCACCGACCGGCACCGACTCGGCGGCCGGCGCCGCGTTGCAGGACAAGCACTTCCCGCAACTGGCCGCATCGCCGACCAGTGTGCTGCTGAAGCTGCCGAACACCGCGTGGGGCGATCCGACGGTGCTCGCCGACGCCCAGCGCAGACTCGCCGCGGCCGGCCAGTTCACCCACGTGACCGGCGCGCTCAACCCGAACGGCGCTGCCCTGCCGCCTGCCCTGTACACGCAGCTGCACGACCAGCTCGGCCCGGCGCAGGCATTGCCGCCGATCCCGCCGCCGCAGGTGCACGTGCCAGCCATCGAATACCAGCTCTACCGGGCCACCGCCTCCTTCGTCAGCGCGGACGGGCACACCGTGCAGTACCTGGTGGGGCTCACGGCCGGTGACCCGAGCACGACGCAGGCGATGAACGCGGTGCCGGCGATCCGGGCCGCGGTGACGTCCGTGGCGCACGCCGTCGGTGCCACAGACTCGGGCGTGGCCGGTGAGGCGCCCGCCGTGTACGACATCAGTGCCATCTCCGGCAGCGACCTGGGCACGGTGATCCCGATCGCCATCCTCGTCATCGGGCTGCTGCTCGGCCTGGTGATGCGCAGCGTGGTGGCGCCGCTGTACCTGATCGCGTCGGTGGGCCTGTCCTACCTGGCGGCGCTGGGCATCTCGGTGCTGATCTTCCTGAAGATCGCCGGCCACGGCGGGCTGACGTTCTTCATGCCGTTCCTGATGTTCATCTTCCTGCTCGCGCTCGGTGAGGACTACAACATCCTGGTGATGAGCCGCATCCGCGAGGAGGCGCGACGGCTGCCGCTGCGCCAGGCCATCACGAAGGCGCTGAGCACCACCGGCACCACGGTCACGTCCGCCGGGCTGATCCTGGCCGGCACGTTCGCGGTGTTCGCGGTGGCGGGTGGCAGCCTCGGCGACGAGGTGCGCGACATCGGCACCGGCCTGGCGCTGGGCATCCTGATGGACACGTTCCTGGTGCGCACCCTGTTGGTGCCGTCCACGGCCGTTCTGCTGGGCCGGTGGAACTGGTGGCCGTCGAAGATGGGCAGGCGGGGCGCGCCGCCGCCGGAGGAGTCGGCCGATCCGGTGCCGGTGGGCAGCGGCCCGTCAGCCGCGTAGCGCGGCGATCCGGGGCGCGCGGCTGGCCGGTGAGTCCGGGCCGAACGACCGGACGTCACCGAGCTGTTCCCGCACATAGTCCTGAGTGGACTCGATCGCGGCACGGAGTGCCTTGTCCTGCTTGACGAACAGTTGGTGAGCGATCTCGCCGGCGGCCGGGTCGTACTCCCACAGGCCGACGATCCGGCCCCGGTCCACGATCACCGGGGTGGGCGGGTCGGCTTCGTCGCCGAGGGTGCGGCCCGGTTTGCCGGCCGGGACCGGGCGGGCGGCGTCCGCCGGGTCGAGCAGCCGGACCAGGTCGCGGTGCAGCAGGTGGATGCCGTCGATGCCGGCCACCAGCGCGTAGTACGGGTCGGTGGGTGGGGTGAACGCGGCGAAGTCGTCGCTGTCGGCCGCGTCCAGGAGCAGGTCGGTGTCCGGTACGGCGACCAGCTCCAGCTGACCGATCGCGGCCTTCGCGCGGGTGGCGGTGAACCCGGAGAACCACCGGAAATGCTTCAGCGACGCCGGTCCGGCCCAGCGGAAGTACCGGCGGGCCAGCTCGACGTCGGCCGTGGCCGGGTCCAGTGGGGACGGTCCGTTCGTCCAGCGGACGTAGCCGTAGCGCTGCTGGTCCAGTCGGCCGTTCACCGGCACCCTGCGGATCTCGCCCCTGGCCTGGAGCAGACCCAGCGCCAGCGGCAGCGTGGTGGACACGCCCCGCTTGCGGCCTGCGTCGCCCAGTTCGCGGACGGCGTCACCGGTGGCGGCCCGGATCGCGGCCGGGTCCATCGGCGTGTCACCCAGCGCCTCGACGACCGCGGCGCACAGCCGGGCCACCTCGTCGGCCGGCACGTCCAGGTGTTTGGCGGCGGCAGCCGCCTCGGCCTCCGGAGCACCCGCACCGACCGTCAGGCCGACGGCGTAGTCGGCGGCGGGCAGGACGTAGGTGCAGTCGCGCGCCGAGGGCAGTTCGTGCACGGCCAGCGCCGCGACGGCCGCGTCCACCTGTTCCCGACTCAGCCCGGCCCTGGCGAACAGGCCGAGATAGGGCGCCGCGCCGCCGACCGACCGGGCCCAACCGGTCGCGGCCAGCGTGTCCGCGGCGGTAACGCCCGCGAACCTGCCGTCGAGGGCCTGCCGGTGCGCCCACCAGGCGCGCAGTGTCGCGATGTCGGTCATGGTCACCTCGTCGTGGTCGGAGCGAGCAGCCGCCGCACGCCGGACAGTATCGTCGCGCGCAGCGCGTCGGCCGGGGCGTCGGCCAGCAGCAGCACCGGGTCGGTGAGCATGGCGACGGCCTGGGTGGCCAGCACCTGGGTGGCCAGGTCGGGGGTGTGGCCGGCGACCAGCCCCCGTGCGGTGGCCAGCGCGCCGGCCAGCCGGTCGGAGGGCGGGTCCTGGCACAGCGCCAGCACGTGCCGGTGGGCCAACAGGCAGTCCAGCACGGCCTCCACCGCAGGCCAACCGTGTTCCAATGTGGACAGTGTGGCGTCCAGGTCGTCCAGCAGGGGCCGGGTGAGCGCGAGCAGGATGTCCTGCTTGGTGGGGAAGTGGTAGAGCACGGCCGTCTTGGTCAGTCCGAGCCGGGCCGCGATCTCGCGCAGCGACGTGCGCTGGTAGCCGGGCCGGGCGAACAGCTCCCGCGCCGTGACGAGGATGTCGCTTCTGGTGTCCCTCGCCGGTTTGTCCCGCACCCGGTCACGATAGCAGTGGCTGACCCGCGGTCAGTTGTAACCTTCAGGTCTTCGCACTGCGTGCGGGTCGCCACCGGCGGCGCGCGTTGACACCCGGTGGCGGGCACCGGCCAATGGGCTCCGGCACGACAATTCGTCGGAAAGGAGCGCACGATGCGGTTCGTGGTGCGGCCCAGGCTGCTGGTGGCCGCAGCGGTCGCGGCAGTGGTCGGCCTGCTGCTGTTCCAGTTGCCCGCCAACGCACTCGACGTCACCGGCACACCGGCGCCGGTCACCGGGAACGCCACCTGGTTCACCGGGCTCGGCTCGCCGTACGGCGGCTGTGGGCTACCCCAGGCCGACCTGGACAGCCAGGACTTCGTGGCGCTCAACGTGTTCAACACGCCGGGCGACTACGGAGCCTTCCCCCGGCCGCTGCCCGCGTCGATGGCCGACAAGCTCGGCATGTGGGACAACGGCCTGAACTGCGGCCGGTACGTGCAGGTCACCATCGGCGACAACTGCACCGGAACCAACGACGGAGCACCGAACGAACCGTTCTGCCGCAACGGTTCCTTCGTCGGTGACGCCTACAACGGCGCGACCCTGACCATGGTCGTCGCGGACAGCTGCGCCGACTCCAACGCCTGGTGCCGGGACGACCCGTTCCACCTCGACCTGCACCAGGACTCGCTGAACAGGTTCCAGCAGAACGGAGTTCCGGTCGGCGACCTGTTCCCGAGCCACTGGAACAACCGGCACATCTCGTGGCAGTTCGTGCCGGCGCCGAACTACACCGGCGACATCCAGATCGGTTTCCTGCAGGGCGCGCAGACCTGGTGGGGCGCCACCTCGATCTCGCACCTGCCCAACGGCGTCCACGGCGTGCAGTACTTCGCGGGCGGCACCTGGCAGAACGCCACGATGGACGGCGACATGGGCGAGGCGTACGTCCTGGCGCCGACGGTCGCGGCCGGCACCACGTTCCAGATCCGGGTGATCGACGCCAACGACCAGCTGCTCAACGGCGGTCGGGTGTACACGTTCTCGCTGCCGGCGTCGTGCGGCGCGGCGTGCTCGGCGGCGTACACGCAGGTGCCGTACACGACCACCCCCGGCACGGGCACCACCACTCCGCCGACCACCACGGCCGCACCGCCGCCCTCGACCACCTCTGCCCCGCCGTCGACGACCGCGGCTCCGCCACCGACCGCCGGCGGGTGCACGGCGACCGAGTCGGTGGTGAACAGCTGGCCGGGCGGGTTCCAGGCGACGGTGACCATGACCAACACGGGCACGTCGGCGATCAGCGGGTGGACCGTCGACGGCGCGTTCGCCGGCAGCCAGACGGTGGCCACGTCGTGGGACACCACCCTGGCCCAGACCGGGGCGAGGTTCTCGGCGGTGAACGCCAGCTACAACGGCACGGTCGCGGCAGGCGGCACCACCACGTTCGGTATGACGGTGAACGGCGACAACCAGCCGATCACCCTGTCCTGCCAGACGTAGCGATCCAGCGCAGCGGACGGCCCGGCAGCCTTGCTGCCGGGCCGTCCGGTGATCAGTGCTCGACCTGGCTGGCCACGTGGTCGGGCATGGGTTCGTAGCGGGCGAACCTGCGGGTGAAGTTGCCACCGCCGGACGACATGGACCGCAGGTCGATGGCGTACCGGAGCAGTTCGCTCGCCGGGACCTCCGCGCGGACCGTGGTGTGGCCCGCCCGGCCCGGTTCGGTGCCCAGCACCCTGCCCCGACGGCCGGACAGGTCGCCGAGGACGGCGCCCAGGTGGTCGTCCGGGATGTCGATGGACACCTCGTCCAGCGGCTCCAGCAGGGTGATCCGGCCGTTGGCCGCCGCGTCCTTCAACGCCATCGATCCGGCGGTCTGGAAGGCGGCGTCGGACGAGTCGACGCTGTGCGCCTTGCCGTCCACCAGGGTCACCTTCAGGTCGACCACCGGGCAGCCGGCCTGCAGGCCGTGCACCAACTGCGCCCGGACTCCCTTCTCCACACTGGGAATGAACTGGTGGGGCACCGCGCCGCCGACCGTCTTGTCGACGAACTCGAAGCCCGAACCCCGGGGCAGCGGCTCCACCTCGATGTCGCACACCGCGTACTGGCCGTGCCCGCCGGACTGTTTGACGTGCCGGCCGTGGCCCTTCGCGGCACCGGCGAAGGTCTCCCGGAACTCGACCTTCACCGGTTCGGTGTCCACCTCGGCGCCGCCGGCCTTCAACCGCGCCAGCACCACGTCGGCGTGCGCTTCGCCCATGCACCACAGCACCAGCTGGTGGGTTTCGGAGTTGCGGTCCATCCGCAGCGTCGGGTCGCTGGCCACCAGGCGGGCCAGGTTGCGGGCCAGCGTGTCCTCGTCGCTGCGGGTGCGCGCCACGACGGCGACGGGCAGCAGCGGTTCGGGCATGTTCCACGGTGCCATCAGGATCGGATCCTCCGGGGCGGACACCGTGTCGCCCGTCTCGGCGGAGCCGACCTTGGTCAGCGCGCACAGGTCACCGGCGACGCAGTAGGGCACCTCGCGCAGTGTCGAGCCCAGCGGCGAGTAGATGTGGGCGACCCGCTCGTCGTTGTCGTGGTCGGCGTGGCCCCGTTCGGCCAGGCCGTGACCGGACACGTGCACCGGGCGCTCCGGGCGCAGCGTGCCGGAGAAGACCCGGACCAGGGACACCCGGCCGACGTAGGAGTCGACCGCGGTGCGGACCACCTCGGCGGCCAGCGGGCCGTCCGGGCTGGCGGTGAGGGCCGAGTGCGGTTTGCCTTCGGGGTCGGTGACCTCGGGCAGCGGGTGCTCCAGCGGCGACGGGAACGCGCCGACCAGCACCTCCAACAGTTCCGCGACGCCCAGGCCGGTGGTGGCGCAGACGGGGATGACGGGGTGGAACGATCCCCGGGCCACGGCGGTCTCCAGGTCCGCGATCAGTGTGGCGTTCTCGATCTGCTCGCCGCTGAGGTAGCGGTCCATGAGGGTCTCGTCCTCGCTCTCGGCGATGATGCCCTCGATGAGCTCGTTGCGCGCCGCCTCGATCCGGTCCTCGTCGCCGGCCGGTGGGTCGCCCTCGGTCGGCGGATAGCCGCTCGCGTAGTCGAAGTACCGGCCGGACAGCAGGCCGACCAGACCGTCCGACGCGGGCAGGTAGAGCGGTAGGACGCCACCGCCGAACGCCTCCTGGCAGGCGGCGATCTCACTGTCGACGTCCGCCCTGGGGTGGTCCAGGCGGGCGATCACGACGGCCCTGGGCATGCCGACCGCGGCGCACTCCCGCCACAGCGACACGGTGGCCTGGTCCACGCCTTCCGCCGCGCACACCACGAACAGCGCGGCGTCGGTGGCCCGCAGGCCGGCGCGCAGTTCGCCGACGAAATCGGCGTAGCCAGGGGTGTCGACGAGATTGACCTTGATGTCGTTGTGCACCAACGGTGCCACCGCCAGGCCGACCGACCGCTGCTGACGCACCGCGGCCGGATCGTGGTCGCACACCGTGGTGCCCTCCGTGATGGACCCCGCCCGGCCGACGACACCCGTGGCCGCCAGCAGCGCCTCGGTCAGCGTCGTCTTGCCCGATCCGGACGGTCCGACCAGGACCACATTGCGCACCCTGGCGGGGTCGTCTACAGCGACCGCCACTCCGTTCTGGACTGCGGCATGACCGCCTTCCGAGTTCTTGGCGCTCATCGCGCTCACCTCCACTTGAAACGACCGGCAGCGCATCGCGCCGGGTTCCTGGCGCGCCACCGGCGCGCCAGGGCTTGTGTGCTCGATCTCACACCTATGCCCGGATGTGGACAAGCCCAGAGAGGCGATCCCAACCAGGCGGACGAACCGCCCGTCCGAGCACGCCGGAAGTGGCCTGGTGAGATCGCGTGGAATTGGCATGCTGTGGCGGTCCACATCACACGTACCATCGGTGATGAACACCGCTGACCAGGCAATGTTCACCCATACATCGGCACGACAGGTTGCGAGGCACTCGTGAGTTCCGCTGAGACCAGGTCCGAAACCGGCACCGCGCGGGTCAAGCGCGGCATGGCCGAGATGCTCAAGGGCGGCGTGATCATGGACGTGGTCACCGCGGAGCAGGCGAAGATCGCCGAGGACGCGGGCGCCGTCGCCGTCATGGCGCTGGAGCGCGTGCCGGCCGACATCCGGGCGCAGGGCGGTGTGGCGCGGATGAGCGACCCCGACCTGATCGACGGCATCATCTCCACCGTGTCCATCCCGGTGATGGCCAAGGCCAGGATCGGCCACTTCGTGGAAGCCCAGGTGCTGCAGTCGCTCGGCGTCGACTACGTCGACGAGTCGGAGGTGCTCACCCCGGCCGACTACGCCAACCACATCGACAAGTGGCAGTTCACCGTGCCGTTCGTGTGCGGCGCCACCAACCTGGGCGAGGCGCTGCGCCGGATCACCGAGGGCGCCGCGATGATCCGGTCCAAGGGCGAGGCCGGCACCGGTGACGTCTCCAACGCCACCACCCACATGCGTCAGATCCGGTCCGAGATCCGCAAGCTCACCTCGATGTCCACCGACGAGCTCTTCGTGGCCGCCAAGGAACTCCAGGCGCCCTACGACCTGGTCCGGGAGGTCGCCGAGGCCGGCAAGCTGCCGGTCGTGCTGTTCACCGCGGGCGGCATCGCCACCCCGGCGGACGCGGCGATGATGATGCAGCTCGGCGCCGAGGGCGTGTTCGTCGGCTCCGGCATCTTCAAATCCGGCGACCCGGCCGGCCGTGCCGCCGCGATCGTCAAGGCCACCACCTTCTACGACGACCCGGACGTCATCGCGAAGGTGTCGCGCGGCCTGGGCGAGGCCATGGTCGGCATCAACGTGGACGACATCCCGCAGCCGCACCGCCTGGCCGAACGCGGCTGGTGAGGCACCGTCGCTCAGCGGTCCGGTTCGTCATGGACTCACGGATGGTCTCGACGATGACGTTCCGGTTCCATCACACGTACTCCTGGACGATCAGCGCCGACGTGCCGGGAGTGCGTGCCTCGAAGATGTGCGGTATGTCGGCGGGGTAGCTGACGTAGTCGCCGGCGGCCAGTTCCACCGCATCGCCGGTCGGGCCGACCAGGGCCGAGCCGGCGCCCAGCCAGACGTGTTCGACCATGCCGACCTGGTGCGGTTCCGAGTCGCGGGCCGCACCGGGTTCGGCGCGGATGACGTACAGGTCCCGGCGCGCGCCCGGCGGGCACGCTGCCACCAGGGTCGCCGTGTAGGTGGCCTGCTGGGACGCGATCACCGGGCCCTCGCCGGACCGGATCACCGTCACCGTCGGCTTGGGCGGGTCGACCAGCCTGCTGAACGGCACGCCCAGCGCCACGCCGAGCGCCCACAGCGTCTCCACGCTCGGGTTGCCCGTCCCGGATTCCAGTTGGGACAGCGTCGACTTGGCCAGGCCGGCCCGCTTCGCCAGCTCGGACAGGGAGATGCCGGCCCGTTCCCGCTCCCGGCGGATGGCGGCCGCGATCACCGCCAGCGGCGCACCGTTCTGCGTCATGTGTTCGCTCCAACAGTCTAGTCGTTCGCCTTGACGAACGACTGGGTCAGCGTTCAGTCTAATGGACGTGCGTTCATTGGAGCGAACGGTGCTCGCCGACATCCTCCTGGTCTGTGTCGCCGACTGCGTGGTCGGCGCCAGCTTCGGCGCGATCGCGGTGTCCGGCGGGCAACCGGGCTGGGTGCCGGTGGCCATGTCGCTGCTGGTGTTCGCCGGTGGCGCACAGTTCGCCGCGCTGGGCATCGTGCTGGCCGGCGGCAGCCCGATCGCCGCCGCCCTGGCCGGGCTGGTGCTCAACGCCCGGCACCTGCCGTTCGGGTTCGCCGTCGCCGGCCTGGTCCGCCCCACCCCGCTGGGCGCGCACGTGATGATCGACGAGTCCGTCGCGTTCGCGCTCGCCCAGCGCGACCGGGCACACGCCCGCGCCGCCTACTGGACGTGCGGCCTGCTGCTGTTCCTCACCTGGAACGTCGGCGTGGTCGCCGGGGTGTTCGCCGGCCGGCTGATCGGCGACCCCAACGCGTTCGGCCTGGACGCCGCGTCGCCGGTGGTGCTGCTCGCGCTGGTGCTGCCCGCGCTGCGCGACCGGAGCACCCTGCGCGCCGCCGCCGTCGGCGCGGTGGTCGCACTGGCCACCACGCCGGTGCTGCCGCCCGGCGTGCCAGTCGCGCTGGCCCTGGCCGGGCTGCTGGTGGCGGGTCGGGCATGACCATCACCGCGATTCTGGTGCTGGCCGCCGGCACCTACGCCTTCCGCCTCACCGGACCGTTGCTGCGGGAGAAGTTCCGGCCCGGACCCCGGGTCACCCGGCTGCTGGCCATGGCCGCCGCCGTGCTCCTGGTCGCCCTCGCCGTCACGTCCGCGCTGACCCAGGGACACGACCTGGCCGGCTGGGCCCGACCGGCCGGTGTGCTGGTCGGCGGCGTGCTGGCGTGGCGCAAGGTGCCGTTCCTGATCGTCGTGGTGGCCGCCGTCGCCACCACGGCCGGTCTGCGCCTGCTCGGCGTTCACTGAGCGGACATATCGCCCACTGGCTACCATCCGCGGTCGAGTCGTCACTTGTCGCGAGGAGCCAGATGGCGCACACCGAAGCCACCTACGTGTCACGCACCGACCTGGTGGCCGTCGAGGACGCGGGGTACAAGCACAGCCTGCGCAACCGGCAGGTGCAGATGATCGCCATGGGTGGCGCGATCGGCACCGGCCTGTTCCTCGGTGCGGGCGCCCGCCTGCACAGCGCGGGCCCGTCGCTGGCCATCGTGTACGCGGTCTCCGGCGTGTTCGCGTTCCTCGTCGTGCGCGCCATGGGCGAACTGGTGATGTACCGGCCCTCCAGTGGCTCGTTCGTTTCCTACTCGCGGGAGTTCCTCGGCGAGAAGGCCGCGTTCTTCGCCGGCTGGATGTACTTCCTGAACTGGGCCATGTCCGGGATCGGCGACGTCACGGCCGCCGCGATCTACGTGAAGTTCTTCGCCCCGAACGTGCCGCAGTGGATCCCGGCGCTGATCGCGCTGGTCGTCGTCGTGTCGATCAACCTGGTGTCCGTCGCGCTGTTCGGCGAACTGGAGTTCTGGTTCGCCGCCATCAAGATCGCGGCACTGGTGATCTTCATGCTGATCGGCATCGGCGTGCTCGTCTCCCGCCACTCCGTCGCCGGACACGCCACCGGCCCGAAGCTGATCTTCGCCAACGGCGGCTTCTTCCCGCACGGCTTCACCGCGGCCATCCTGATCCTGCAGGGCGTCGTGTTCGCCTACGCCGGCATCGAGATGGTCGGCGTCACCGCGGGCGAAGCGGCCGAACCACGAACCGTGATCCCCAAGGCGGTCAACGCGGTCGGCTGGCGCATCGCGATCTTCTACGTGGGATCGGTGCTGCTGCTGGTGATGCTGCTGCCGTGGACCGCGTACTCCGGCACGGAGAGCCCGTTCGTCACGTTCCTGTCCCGGCTCGGCGTGCCCGGCGCCGGCGGGATCATGGACCTCGTCGTGCTCACCGCGGCGCTGTCCAGCGTCAACTCCGGGCTGTACTCCACCGGCCGTATCCTGCGCTCGCTGTCGGTGAACGGGTCGGCCCCGAGGTTCACCGGTGTGATCGGGCGGAATGGCGTGCCCTACGGCGGCGTTCTGCTCACGGCGTGTGTCTACCTCGTCGGCGTCGTGCTGAACGTGTTCCTGCCGTCGAACGCGTTCGAGATCGCGGTGAACTTCTCCGCGCTGGGCATCATCTGCATGTGGATCATGATCATGGTCTGCAACCTGGCGCTGCAGCGGGCCGTCCGGCGCGGACAGGTGACCCGGCCGGCGTTCCGGCTGCCGTTCGCGCCATACTCGAACTACGTGACGATCGTGTTCCTGGTACTGGTGTTCATGTTGAGCTGGTTCGACGTGCCCGCCGGCCGGATCATGATCTACGGCTCACCGGGCATCGCGGCACTGCTGGTGCTCGGCTGGTTCGCCGTTCGGCGGCGGGTCGGCGAGGTCGCCGGCAGCTGACCCGACCAGCGCCGACGGGGACACATTGCGTAATGTTCACCTGTAGGAGGCGCGAGGGGAGCTAGCCGTGATCGAGCCGGTGGTCGGCGTGCTGGCGCTGCAGGGCGACGTGCGGGAACACCTCGCCGCGCTGCGGGCCGCGGGTGCCGACGCCCGACCGGTGCGGCGCCCCGCCGAGCTGGCCGAGGTCGACGGTCTGGTGCTGCCCGGCGGTGAGTCCACCACGATGAGCCGCCTCCTGGACACGTTCGAGCTGCTGGCCCCGCTGCGGGACCGGCTGCTCGACGGCATGCCGGCCTACGGCTCGTGCGCCGGCATGATCCTGCTGGCCAAGGAGGTCAGGGACGGCCGGCCCGACCAGCACCAACTCGGCTGTTTGGACGTGGTGGTCCGGCGCAACGCGTTCGGCCGGCAGATCGACTCGTTCGAGGCCGACCTGGACTTCGCCGACGTGCCGGGAGGACCGGTGCACGCGGTGTTCATCAGGGCGCCGTGGGTGGAGTCGGCGGCCGACCACGTCGAGGTGCTGGCGACGGTGCCCGACGCCGAATCGGCGGGCATCGCCGCAGGTAAGATCGTCGCGGTTCGGCAGGGGAGGGTCCTGGCGACCGCGTTCCACCCGGAACTGACCGGCGACGGCCGGGTGCACGAGTTGTTCGTGCGGATGGTCCGGCACAGCAGTTGAAGTACGGAGGACACAACGGATGAGCGGCCACTCCAAGTGGGCGACCACGAAGCACAAGAAGGCCGTCGTCGATGCCAAGCGCGGCAAGCTGTTCGCGAAGCTGATCAAGAACATCGAGGTCGCCGCGCGGACCGGCGGCGGTGACCCGGACGGCAACCCCACGCTCTACGACGCGATGCAGAAGGCACGCAAGAACTCCGTGCCGGCGGACAACGTGGAGCGGGCCCGCAAGCGGGGCGCGGGCGAGGAAGCCGGCGGCGCCGAGTACCAGAACATCACGTACGAGGGCTACGGCCCCAACGGCGTCGCGCTGCTGATCGAGTGCCTCACCGACAACCGCAACCGCGCGGCAGGCGAGGTGCGCACCGCGATGACCCGCAACGGCGGCAACATGGCCGACCCCGGCTCGGTGGCGTACATGTTCAACCGCAAGGGCGTCGTCATCGTGCCGAAGGCCGACGAGCTGTCCGAGGACGACGTGCTGCTCGCGGTCCTTGACGCCGGCGCAGAGGAGGTCAACGATCTCGGCGACAGTTTCGAGATCGTCTCCGAGGCGACCGACCTGGTCGGGGTGCGGACGTCACTGCAGGACGCCGGCTACGACTACGAGTCGGCGGAGGCCAGCTTCCTGCCCTCGATGACCGTGCCACTGGACGCGGACGGCGCGCGCAAGGTGTTCCGCCTCGTCGACGCGCTGGAGGACTGCGACGACGTGCAGAACGTCTACGGCAACTTCGACGTGAGCGACGAGATCATGGCGGCGATCGACGCGTAACGCGTCGGTCGGAACACTGGGGGAGCCGGCGATGACCAACTGGGGCGCACCGCCGCCTCCCTACGGCCAGCAGCCGCCCTACGGCGCTCCGCCGCCGGACGGCCCGTCATGGGGACAGCCGTTCGCGCAGCAGCCGATGCCGTACGGCCAACAGCCGCCCATCCCGGCTGGGCCTTCGGCGGCCGGTCAGCCCATGCCGCCCATACAGGCGGCGCCGGCCGGGCGGCCGTTGCCGGCCGGGCGGCCGTTGCCGGTTGGGCCGCCGTTGCCGGTTGGGCAGCCGCCGATGTCGTACGGGCAACCGGTCCCGTACGGCTATCCGGCTCCGATGGCCTATGGGGCGCCCGCGAAGGTGAGTCCTGCGGTGCTGGTCGGGGTGTCGGTGTGGCGGCTGGTGATCGTGGTGTTCGCGGTGACCGGGTTCAGCCTGGCGTTGAGCGCCAGCGGCGACGTGACGTCCGCGCTGCCCGCGCTGAGTCAGCAGGCCAGCCTGCTCACCGCGATCTGCTACGTGATCCTGCTGCTGTACCCGGCGTTCACCGGCGGCCGCCGGCACGAGCCGGTGACGCCGTGGCTGCGTGGTGCCCTGGTGGTGCTCATGGCGCTGGTCAGCGTCACGTTCCTGACGCTGCTGGGTGGCGCGCTCGACGAGACGTGGTCGCTGTTCGAGCACCTGCTCACGCCGCTGGTCGTGCTGGTCGACTGGCTGGCGGTGGGTCGCAACCAACGGATGGCGCGCTGGTGGTTCCCGTTCACGTGGCTGGCGTTCCCGTTGGCGTACCTGCTGTTCTACATCGCCTACGTCGGCGGCGGAGACCCCATCTACCCGTTCCTCGACCCGAGCGCCGGTGACTTCTTCGGGATCGTGCTGGCCTTCCTGGCCGCCGTGCTGGCGTTCGGATTCCTGATGTACGGCATCGGAAAGCTCAAGGGCTCGATCGCCGACAACGCGGCGCGACCCGTCACACAACAGCCCGCCTGGGGGCCGCCCCCGATGCGCTGAGCCGGTGCAGAATGGCCGGGTGCGACCGCAGCCCCGAGGACTCACCAGCCAGGACGAGCAGTTCCGCCGCTGGCTGCTGGAGCAGGCCGAGCAGCACGGCAATGCCATCGTGCAGGTGGCAGGCGGCGGCGAACACGGCGACGACTACGCGCCCTACGCGTTCACCGTCGGCGCGTGGCGCCGCTACGGCGTGGCCGAGGCCGTCGTCGTCGGGCTGCCCGCCGAGATGTCCACCGTGCTGCTCAACGCTTATGTGCACCGGGCCAGCCTGGGCGAGAGATTTCGCGCCGGCCTGATCTACGACGGCTTCTTCGAGGGCGTGCCGGTGGCGTTCGAGCAGGTCGACAAGGCGTGGTACCCGGAGTATCTCGGTAGCGCGTTCCTGCTCTACGCCAAGGGCGACTTCGCCGCGCTGCAGATCGTCGTGCCCACCCCGCAGGGCAACTGGCCGTGGGACGCGGACGCGCCGGCCGGCTTCCGCGCCTGGCAGCCGGTGCTGACCCGCAGCGGCCGCCCGGAGAGCTGGACGCCCGGCGTCGACGGACCGTAGCGGCTGCCGCGGCCCCGGGTTCGCCGTGTCGTCCGGTGGGCGGTCGACACGCAGGGTGGTGGCTGGCTGGGTGTGGTGGTCGGGTGGGGTTGTCCGGTGAATGGTCGACACGCGCGGATGGCGCCGGGCTCGTTGCGGTTGGGTGGTCGGGTGAGTTGTCCGGTGGGCGGTCGACATGCGCGGGTGGTGGCGGGCTTGTTGGGCGGGTGGCTGGTGAGTTGCCCGGTGGAGGGTCGACACGCGGGGTGGTTGCTGGGTGTCGGTGATCGGCTGGTTCGGCGGGCGTTTGGGCCGTGGTGTGTCGTCCGCTGATGGGTCGACACGCGGGAACTGGTGATTGTTCGGTGCGGGTTGGCGGCTTTGGCTTGGCGTGCGCTGCGGTTCGTTTGTCGTCCGGTGGGTGGTCGACAAGCGGTTTGTTGGCGGCTGGTTGGGTGGGTGTGTTGGCCGGTGAGTGGTTGGCACGCGTGGGTGGTGGGGCTGGCTGGGGCGGGCGGTGGTGAGTTGGCCGGTGAGTGGTCGACACGGGCGGGCGGTGGTGGTTGCTCCGAGGCAGCTTGGCGAGGTTCGGTTTGGTGGGTGCCGTGCGGTGGTGTGTCGGCCGGTGAGGGGTCGACTTGTGGGGTCCGGCGCTGGCTGGCTCGGTGTTGTGTTGGCCGGTGGGTGGTCGTCATGGGTGGGTCGGGTGGTGGATTCGTGTCGTTGCCGGTTGTCGGCGCCGGGAAGCCCTAGGGTTCGAACGGATGTTCGTGGAAGGAGTGCTCGTGCGGGTGCTGGGCGTCGACCCTGGGCTGACCCGCTGCGGTCTCGGTGTGGTGGACGGCGGTACCGGGCGGACGGTGCACTGCGTCGACGTCGGCGTGGTGCGCACCCCGGTGGACGAGGACCTGGCGACCCGCCTGCTGCTGCTGTCCGACGAGGTGGAGCGGTGGCTGGACCGGCACGCACCGGACGTGGTGGCGGTCGAGCGGGTGTTCAGCCAGTACAACGTGCGCACCGCGATGGGCACTGCCCAGGCCGGTGGGGTGGTCGCGCTGGCCGCGGCCCGGCGGAACCTGCCCGTGACGTTCCACACGCCCAGTGAAGTCAAGGCCGCGGTGACCGGGTCCGGCCGGGCGGACAAGGCCCAGGTCACCACTATGGTCACCCGGCTGCTGCACCTGGCCCAGGCACCCACCCCGGCCGACGCGGCCGACGCGCTCGCGCTGGCCATCTGCCACCTGTGGCGGGCACCGATGCGCGGCCGGCTGGCCGAGGCCGAGGCGCGGGCCAAGGAGCTGGCCAGACACCACAAGGCCCGGCTGGCCAGCGCCGCAGCACAAGCAGCAGCACAGGCCGCCCGGCAGACAGTACAAGCCGCTCAGCCGACCGCCCGGCAGACGGCGCAGGCAGCCCAGCCGGCAACACAGGCCGCCCGGCAGACGGCGCAGGCAGCCCAGCCAGCAGCGCAGGCCGCCCAGCCAGCACAAGCCCCCCGGTCGGCAGCGCAGGCCGCTCAGCCGGCCGCGCAGGCTGCCCGGCAGCCAACACAGGCCGCTGAGCCGGCAGCGCAAACCCCCGAGCCGGCAGCACAAGCCGCCCAGCAGGCGGAAGGAGCCGGCCGGTGATCGCCTCGGTGCGCGGCACGGTGACCGAGATCGGGCTGGACCATGCCGTCGTCGAGGTCGGAGGAGTGGGCCTGGAGGTCCGCACCACGCCCGGCACGCTGGCCACGCTGCGCCGCGGTGACGAAACCAAACTGGCCACCACGCTGATCGTGCGCGAGGACTCGCTGACCCTGTTCGGGTTCGCCGATCACCAGGCCCGCCAGTTGTTCGGCCTGCTGCTCACCGTGTCCGGCATCGGACCGCGGCTGGCGCTGGCCACGCTGGCCGTGCTGGAGCCGGACGCGCTGCGGGCCGCGCTGGCCGACGGAAACCTCACCGCGCTCACTCAGGTGCCCGGCATCGGGCGCAAGGGCGCCGAGCGGCTGGTGATCGAGCTGCGGGACAAGGTGGGCACGCTGCCCGGCGCCGCCAACCATGCCGACACGGTGCCCGGCGACGTGCGGTCGTCGGTGGTCGAGGCGTTGCTGGGGCTCGGTTTCCCGGTCCGCCAGGCCGAGCAGACGGTGGACGCCGTGCTGGCCGAGAACGGCGTGTCGGATACTGCCGGTGTGCTCCGGAAAGCCCTGACCGCACTGGGCCGTAAACGCTGATGGACGACGAAGAGCCGCTCTCCCCGGTGGCCCGCCCGTCCGACGGCGATGTCGAACAGACGCTGCGGCCGCACGACCTGGCCGAGTTCATCGGCCAGGCCAGGGTGCGTGAGCAACTGTCCCTGGTGCTGGAGGGCGCGAAGCGGCGCGGCCAGCCGCCGGACCATGTGCTGCTGTCCGGGCCGCCCGGCCTGGGCAAGACCAGTCTCGCCATGATCATCGGGGCCGAGCTGGGCACGGCCGTGCGGGTGACGTCCGGTCCGGCGCTGGAGCGGGCCGGTGACCTGGCCGCGATGCTGTCCAACCTGGTCGAGGGCGACGTCCTGTTCATCGACGAGATCCACCGCACCGCCCGGCCCGCCGAGGAGATGCTCTACCTGGCGATGGAGGACTTCCGGGTGGACGTGGTGGTCGGCAAGGGGCCGGGCGCGACCAGCATTCCGCTGGAGATCGCGCCGTTCACCCTGGTCGGCGCCACCACCCGGTCCGGCTCGCTGACCGGGCCGCTGCGCGACCGGTTCGGCTTCACCGCGCACATGGAGTTCTACAGCGCGGCCGAGCTGGAACTGGTGCTGCGCCGGTCGGCCGCGATCCTGGGCATCGACCTGCGCCGCGACGGTGCCGCCGAGATCGCCGGGCGGTCCCGAGGCACGCCGCGGATCGCGAACCGGCTGTTGCGCCGGGTCCGCGACTTCGCCGAAGTCCGAGCCGACGGGGCGGTGGACCGGAACGTGGCCCGGGCCGCGCTGGAGGTCTACGACGTGGACGAGCTGGGCCTGGACCGGCTGGACCGCGCGGTGCTGTCCGCGCTGGTCAGGTCGTTCGGCGGGGGACCGGTCGGAGTGGCGACGCTGGCCGTCGCGGTGGGTGAGGAGACCACGACGGTCGAAGAGGTCTGCGAGCCCTACCTGGTGCGCGCCGGCATGCTCGCCCGCACCCCGAGAGGGCGGATCGCCACCGCCTCGGCCTGGGCACATCTCGGGCTCACACCGCCGCAGAATGCGGTGGGTGAGACCGTGTTACCACTGGTGATCGAGTAGGGTCAACGAAACCGAACCGGCACCTGGCACACTCGGTATGACGCTGTGACCGCATACTGGAAGACAGGCGGATGACCGGCGTCACACCGATCGGAGAATAATGAACTTTTCGTCCCTTTTGCTCCCGCTGATCATCGTGCTGTTCGCGGTGCCCCTGTTCCTGGGCACTCGCAAGCAGAAGCGCGCGGCGCAGCAGCAGCAGAACCTGCAGAGCTCGCTCAGTTACGGTGACCGCGTCATGACCACCTCCGGCCTGTTCGGCACCGTGGTCTCCACGTCGGACGACAGCATCGACCTGGAGATCGCGCCGGGAGTGGTGACCAGTTGGCTGCGGGCCGCCGTTCGGGAGAAGGTCGCCGACTCGATGGTCGGCGCGCCCGAGAGCGACATCGACGACGAGGCCGATGACGAAAACTACACGGCCGACGACGCCTCGACCGAGACCGTGAACGGCGCTACTGCCAGCACGAACGGTCACGTCGAGGACGCGAAGCCGGCCGAGTCCGGCGCGCAGCTCGCGCCGCCGCTCGAGGAGAGCAGCAAGAAATCCCGCTGAGCCCGGGTCGGGCACGCGCCCCGGGTACGCGGATTCGTCACCGGTCCCCAGGTCACGGACCGGTGGCGCGTGACGCGTGTCTCACGGGCCGCGGGGTAGGCTCCGCCTGCGCCCCACCCGATGGACAGCGGGTGGGGCGCTATGACGTGGCCAGCACACTGAGCGCCGCACGGGCGGGCGCCTGACTTCGAGGAGACGGAACACCGTGCCACCACCCGCAGGGCAGATCCGCCCCGCCCGCTATCTCTGGGTGTTCGCCGTCATCGTGGTCCTGCTCTACGCCCTGGTCTTCCTGACCGGTGACCACAAGGCGTCGCCGCGGCTGGGCATCGACCTGAAGGGCGGCACCACGGTCACCCTGACCGCCCGCACCCTCAACGGCCAGCCGCCCACCCAGCAGCAGCTCGACGAGGCGCAGCAGGACATCGAGCGGCGCGTCAACGGCCTGGGTGTCTCCGGTGCCCAGGTGGTCCGCAACGGCGCGAACATCGTGATCACCGTGCCCGGCGACCAGGGCCAGGAGGCCAAGAGCCTCGGCCAGACCGCGCACCTGGTGTTCCGCCCGGTGGTGCAGCAGGTCGCCGCGGGCGCCACCGCGCCGCCGGCCACCCCGACGCCCGCCCCGAGCGGTTCCGCGACGCCGACCAGCGGTGCGGCGACACCGTCGGGCAGCGCCACCGCCAAGCCGCCGGCGTCCTCGACGCCGACCGCGCAGGGCCTGCCGGCCGCCGGTGACCAGCAGCGCACCCTCCCGCAGGCGGACGCACCGGGCGCCACGACGCCGCCCGCGACCCCGACCACGCCCGCCGCTCCGGCGTCGGCCGCCGCTCCGCCGGCCCCGGCCGGGATCAACCCCAACGACTGCTGGGGTGTCACCAGGGCGCAGGCGGCCAAGGAGCCGACGCTCACCCGGCAACAGCAGTCCGAACTGATCAACGAGTGCCGGACGCTGCGCCAGAGCACCGACGCCACCGCGCAGAACACCGCGCTGTCCAAGCTCAACTGCGGTCCGAACTTCTCCGACCCGTTGCTGGGCAACGACGACACCACCAAGCCGCTGGTCGCGTGCGACCAGCAGGGCGCGTCCAAGTTCGTGCTCGGCCCGTCGTTCCTGGACGGCACCCAGATCAGCGACGCCACCTCCGGGCTGGACCCGAACGGTGCCGGCTACGTGGTCAACCTGACGTTCAAGAGCGCCGGTTCGAACACCTGGGCCAGCTACACGTCGAAGAACGTCGGCAAGCAGGCCGCGTTCGTGCTGGACAGCCAGGTCGTGTCGGCGCCGACGATCCAGCAGGCGATCCTGGGCGGCAACACGCAGATCTCCGGCCAGTTCACCCAGGTGCAGGCGTCCGACCTGGCCAACGTGCTGAAGTACGGCTCGCTGCCGCTGGCGTTCGACTCGTCCAACGCCGAAACGGTGTCCGCGACGCTCGGCCTGGCCTCGCTGAAGGCCGGCCTGATCGCCGGTGGCATCGGCCTGGCCCTGGTGGTCATCTACTGCCTGTTCTACTACCGGGCACTGGGCGTGCTGACCGTGCTGTCGCTGGGCCTGTCCGGCGTGACCATCTACGCGGTGCTGGTGCTGCTGGGCCGGTGGATCGGGTACAGCCTGGATCTGGCGGGCGTCGCCGGTTTCATCATCGCCATCGGTATCACGGCGGACTCGTTCGTGGTCTTCTTCGAACGCCTGAAGGACGAGGTGCGGGAAGGCAGAACGTTCCGCTCCGCGGTGCCCAGGGCGTGGGTCCGGGCCCGGCGCACGATCCTCGCGTCGGACGCGGTCAGCTTCCTGGCCGCCGTCGTGCTGTACGTGTTCGCGGTGCAGGACGTGCAGGGCTTCGCGTTCACCCTGGGCCTGTCCACCGTGCTCGACCTGTTGATCGTGTTCCTGGTGACGCACCCGCTGGTCGCACTCGCGTCGCGGTCGAAGGTGCTGTCCCGGCCCGGCGTCTCCGGCCTGGGTGCCGTGCAGCGGGCCGGCGCCGCCGCGCGGGCGGCTGCCAAGGCCGGCCCCACCGTGAAGGAGGCATGAGATGGCCACCGCCAAGGCCGCTCGGCCCACTGTGTTCCACCGCCTGTACACCGGGACCGGTGCGTTCGACATCGTCGGCAAACGCAAGCGGTTCTACGTGTTCTTCGGCGCCATCGTGGTCATCTGCCTGGTCTCGATCATCGTGCGGGGCTTCAGCTTCAGCATCGACTTCGAGGGCGGCACGCAGATCCAGCTGCCGGCCAACGGCGCGCACGGCGTCATCACCACGCAGCAGGCCACCACGGCCTACGTGGACGCGCTGGGCAAGCAGCCCTCGTCGGTCCAGTCGGTCGGCCGCGGCAACTCGGCGAGCATCCAGATCCGGTCGGAAACGCTGAACGACGTCCAGGCCAGCAAGCTGGAGACCACGCTGTTCAACCAGCTCCAGCCGCTGGACTCCACGGGCAAGCCGGACCAGAACGCGATCAGCGACTCCGCGGTGAGCGGTTCGTGGGGTTCGCAGATCTCCCGGCAGGCGCTGATCGGCCTGGTCGTGTTCCTGATCCTGGTCAGCATCTTCCTGAGCATCTACTTCGAGCGCTGGATGGCGCTGGCCGCGCTGATCGCGCTGGGCAACGACCTGATCGTGACGGCGGGCGTGTACTCGATCGTCGGCTTCGAGGTCAGCCCGGCCACCGTGATCGGCCTGCTCACCATCCTCGGTTTCTCGCTGTACGACGCGGTGGTGGTGTTCGACAAGGTCAAGGAGAACACCCGGGGCATCCTCGGCCTGACCCGCCGCACGTTCGGCGAGGAGGCCAACCTGGCGTTGAACCAGACGCTGATGCGGTCGATCAACACGTCGTTGATCGCCCTGCTGCCGGTGCTCGGCCTGCTCGTGGTCGGCGTCGGCATCCTGGGCGTCGGCACCCTGACCGACCTGGCGCTGGTGCAGATGGTCGGCATGCTCGTCGGTGCGGCCTCGTCGATCTGCCTCGCCACGCCGCTGCTGGTGGACTTCAAGATGCGGCAGGCGCCCTACATCCAGCAGGCCAAGCGAGTGGCCAACCGGCGCGCGACGCTGGCCGCCCGGCTGGCCGCCGCTCAGGAGGCCGGTCAGCCGGAGGACGCCGTGGTGGCCGCCGAGGACGACGACACCGTGGCCGCGGAAGTGCGCAAGGAAGCGGCCTACGCGGCGGCGTCCAGCGTGCCGCACCGCACCCCGAAGGCGTCCCAGCAGAAGGCCAAGGGTGCTCAGCACCGCGGCAACCGGCCGTCCGGCAAGTCGGGCCGGCCGTCCGGGAAGCGGAGGCACTGAACCCGGTGGGTGGTACCGACACGACGGCCGTGGCCGACGCGCTCGCGCTGATCCGGGAGATTCCGGATTTCCCGGAACCGGGTGTGCTGTTCCGCGATCTCGGGCCGGTGTTCGCCGACCCCTCGGCGTTCCGGGCGATGGTGGACGGCCTGGCCGCCACCGTCGACCCGGCCACCGACGTGCTGGTGGCGGTCGAGGCGCGCGGTTTCCTGCTCGGCGCCGCCGTCGGTTACGCCACCGGTCTGGGCGTGGTGCCGGTACGCAAGCCCGGTAAGACGCCCCTGGTGGCCGAGCGGGTCGAGTATCAGCTCGAGTACGGCACGGCGGTCCTGGAGCTGCCCACGGGCCTGCTGCGGGCCGGCCAGCGGGCCGCCGTGGTGGACGACGTGCTGGCCACCGGTGGGACCGTGGCGGCCACCGGCCGGCTGGTCGAGTCGGCGGGCGCGGCGGTCACCGGCGTGTCGGTCGTGGTCGAGCTGGCCGCGCTCGGCGGTCGGAACCAACTGCCCGACTACGAGGTCAACGCCCTGTTGATCGTGTGAGTTCGGTCACCGGCCAGCGATAAAGACGGGTCCAGCGTGGACCGCCGTCGCCTGGGCGTATCCGCCCCGAGCTACCATTCGATATCGGGTCGTCCCGTGATCCGAGATGACGGGAGCTTGGGTGAGCCAGGACGTCGACGCCACCGCCGCGGCGGGAGCTGAGCTGGCCGCGCGCCAGCCGTCGGCCACCCGCAGGGTCAGAGCCAGGCTGGCACGGCGCATCACCGCGCAGCGACCCTCCTCGGTCAAGCAGGTGCTGGAGCCGCTCGCCGCGGTGCACCGCGACCTTCACCCGAACGCCGATCTCGGCCTGTTGCAGCGTGCCTACGACGTCGCCGAGGAGAAGCACCGCGAGCAGCGGCGCAAGTCCGGCGACCCCTACATCACCCACCCGCTGGCCGTCGCCACGATTCTCGCCGAACTCGGCATGGACACCACCACGTTGGTGGCCGCGCTGCTGCACGACACCGTGGAGGACACGGACTACTCGCTGGAGCGGCTGCGCGCCGACTTCGGCGAGGTGGTCGAACACCTCGTGGACGGCGTCACCAAGCTGGACAAGGTCCAACTCGGCGCGGCGGCGGAGGCCGAGACCATCCGCAAGATGGTCATCGCGATGGCCCGCGACCCCCGCGTGCTGGTGATCAAGCTGGCCGACCGGCTGCACAACATGCGCACCATGCGGTTCCTGCCGCCGGAGAAGCAGGCCCGCAAGGCCCGCGAGACGCTGGAAGTGCTGGCGCCGCTGGCCCACCGGCTGGGCATGGCCACCGTCAAGTGGGAGCTGGAGGATCTCGCCTTCGCGATCCTGCAGCCCAAGAAGTACGACGAGATCGTCCGGCTGGTGGCCAACCGCGCGCCGTCCCGCGACACCTACCTGCGCACGGTCAAGGAGGAACTGACCGCGCAACTGGCCGACGCACGCCTGCATGCCGAGGTGCAGGGCAGGCCCAAGCACTACTACTCGATCCACCAGAAGATGATCGTCCGCGGCCGCGACTTCGACGACATCCACGACCTGGTCGGGGTGCGCATCCTGGTGGACGACGTACGCGACTGCTATGCCGCCATGGGCGTGGTGCACGCGCTGTGGCAGCCGATGCCCGGCCGGTTCAAGGACTACATCGCGCAACCCCGGTTCGGCGTCTACAAGTCGTTGCACACCACGGTGATCGGGCCGGACGGCAAACCGCTCGAGGTGCAGATCCGCAACCAGGAGATGCACCAGACGGCGGAGTACGGCATCGCCGCGCACTGGCGGTACAAGGAGACCAAGGGCGCGCACAACGGCCGCTCCGGTGACATCGACGAGATGGCCTGGATGCGGCAACTGCTGGACTGGCAGCGGGAAGCGGCCGACCCGGGCGAGTTCCTCGAGTCGCTGCGCTACGACCTGGCCACCCGCGAGATCTTCGTGTTCACGCCCAAGGGCGACCTGGAGACGCTGCCCGCCGGGTCGACGCCGGTCGACTTCGCGTACGCGGTGCACACCGAGGTGGGCCACCGGTGCATCGGGGCACGGGTGAACGGCCGGCTGGTCGCGCTGGAGCGCAAGCTGCAGAACAGCGAGGTCGTCGAGATCTTCACCTCGAAGGCCGAGGGCGCCGGGCCGAGCCGGGACTGGCTGTCGTTCGTCGCCTCGCCGAGGGCGAAGACCAAGATCAAGCAGTGGTTCGCCAAGGAGCGCCGCGAGGAGGCCATCGAGGCCGGCAAGGACACCATCAACAAGGAGGTCCGCCGGGTCGGGCTGCCCTTGCAGCGGTTGGTGTCGGCCGACTCGATGTCCGCTCTGTCCCGCGAGTTGCGCTACCCGGACGTGACCGCGCTGTACGCGGCGATCGGCGAGGGCCAGCTGTCCGGCCGGCACGTCGTGCAGCGCCTGGTGGCCCTGCTGGGCGGTGTGGAGCACGCCGAGGACGAGCTGGCCGAGCGGTCCACGCCGTCCACCGTGACGCGCCGTCGTGGCTCGGGGGACGCCGGTGTGGTCGTGGTCGGCGCGTCCGACGTGTGGGTCAAGCTGGCCCGGTGCTGCACCCCGGTGCCCGGCGACGAGATCCTCGGTTTCGTCACCCGGGGCGGTGGGGTGAGCGTGCACCGCACCGACTGCACCAACGCCACCGAGCTGCAGGAGTCGCCGGAACGGCTGGTCGAGGTGTCGTGGGCACCCTCGGCGTCCTCGGTGTTCCTGGTGGCCATCCAGGTCGAGGCGCTGGACCGGCACCGGCTGCTGTCCGACGTGACGAAGGTGCTGGCCGACGAGAAGGTCAACATCCTGTCCGCGTCGGTGGCCACGTCCCGGGACCGGGTCGCGGTGAGCCGGTTCTCCTTCGAGATGGGCGACCCGACGCACCTGGGCCACGTGCTCAAGGCCGTGCGTAGCGTCGAGGGCGTGTACGACGTGTACCGGGTCGTGTCGGCGAGCTGAACTCAGCTCCCGACCGTCGCCGAGTTGATCACCACCGGGTTCTTGGGCTTGCCGTCGTTGGGGGTGGTCTGGCCGCTGCTCGGGTCGGTTCCCGGTGTGATGCCGCCGGCCGCGATCTTGTCCAGCACGGACAGGCCCGACTGCGCCACCGTGCCGAACGTGGCGTAGCTGGGCGGCAGGTTGGAATCCCGGTACACCAGGAAGAACTGGCTGCCACCGCTGTGCGGCTGGCCGGTGTTGGCCATCGCCACCGTGCCCCTCGGGTACACGTCGGCGTTCTGGCCGCCCGGCGCCGGCTTGAGATCGGTCGGGTTCTCGTCCGGGATGGTGTAGCCGGGACCGCCGCTGCCGCTGCCCGTCGGGTCACCACACTGCAGCACGAACAGCGCGTTCGGCTCCGGGTAGTCGGTGATCCGGTGGCAGGGCGTCTTGTCGAAGTACCCCTTGCCGGCCAGGAACGTGAAGCTCGCCACCGTGCACGGCGCCTGCGCCCTCGGCATGCTGATCGGGACGTCGCCCGCCGTGGTGTGCAGCGTGATGGTCACGGTGCCGGAGCGGTCCGCCGTGCTGGGCGGCAGTCCCTCCGCGTGGCCGGCGGGTGCCGGCTGGTCCGGTGTCGCCGTGAAGTCGCACTTCGCCGAACCACCGGCCGGCACGGCGGGCGCGGACAGCCCTGCGCTGGGCGGCAGCGTCGCGCTGCCCCGGCTGGCGACGGCACTGCCACCGGTCGCGTTACTGCACCCGGCGAGCAGGCCGAGCAGGGCCGTGACGGCGGCCGCTGACGCGACCCGCCGGTGGCTGGCGGTCATGCCGCTCCTCTTCGAATTCGAACTAGCTGGCGGTGACGACGGCCTGCGTGATGGTCACGGCCTTCTTGGGCTTGCCGTCGTTCGGCGTGGCCTGGCCGCTGGTCGGGTCGGAGCCCGGCGTGATGCCGCCGGCCGCGATCCGGTTCAGCACGTCCAGCCCGGCCGGGGTCACCGAGCCGAACACGGTGTAGTTCGCCGGGAGCTGGGAATCCTTGTACACCAGGAAGAACTGGCTGCCACCGGAGTGCGGTTGGCCGGTGTTGGCCATCGCCAGCGTGCCGGCCGGGTAGACCACCGGCACCTGCGAGCCGGCCGGCTGCGGCGTGGTGGTCGGCGCCGGCTTGAGGTTCTTGGGCTTCTCGTCCGGAATGGTGTAGCCGGGGCCGCCGCTGCCGCTGCCCGTCGGGTCACCGCACTGCAGCACGAACAGCGGGTTCGGGTTCGGGTAGTCGGTCAGCCGGTGGCACGGGGTGTTGTCGAAGTACTTGGTCGTGATCAGGTGCAGGATGCTCTGCACCGTGCACGGCGCCTCGGCCTTGTTCAGGGTCATCGGGATGTTGCCCTGGGTGGTCTTGAACAACACCTGCGAGGTGCCGGTCTTCGGCGTCGTGGCCGGGTCGGCGGGCAGGCCCTCGTCCTTGCCGGTGGGCGCTGGCTGGCCGGGCGTCGTCGTGTACTTGCACGGGCCCTTCGAGGTCACCGGCGGCGGGGTGGACGGCGTCGGGTTCGTCGACGACGACGCGGCCGACGACGTGCCGCTACCCGCGGTCGCGATGAAGTAGATGCCACCGACGACCACCACCACGGCGACCACGGTCACGATCACCGCGGTCAGCCTGCGACGTCGGGCTCGCTCGGCGCGCCGTGTCAGCTGCCGCTCCAGCTTGCGCTTGGCGGCTTGGCGGCGCTGCTCGTTGCTGGGCACCTGCCCCTCCCGGGTTCCTCATCCGTCCGTGTGACAGCGAAGTCTAGGGCGAGCGGATATGAGCACCGTGTGGTGGGCCACTCCTTGTACGCTGTGAATCGCCTGGCAACGGCCCTGGCCGCCGCCCAGGGTCGTAGCGTCGGGCCGCGACGCGCAAGTTTCAGTGATCGGGAGGGCATGTCGTGCTGGTCGTCGGGTTCCCCACGGGGGCCCTCCAGGCCAACTGCTACCTGTTGGCCGGGGGCGCGGGTGAACCCTGCGTGATCGTCGATCCCGGGCAGGACGCGGTGGAGCCGATCATGGACGCGGTCCGCCAGCACCGGCTGTCACCGGTCGCCGTGTTGCTCACCCACGGCCACTTCGACCACACCTTCTCGGTGGCGCCGGTCTGCGACGGTGACGGCATCCCCGCCTGGATCCACCCGTCCGACCGGGCCATGCTCAACGACCCGATGCGCGGCATCAGCGCGGACACGGTGGCGTTCTTCGGCGGCCGGCTGGAGATGCGCGAACCCTCCGACGTGCGGGAACTGGCCGACGGCGCGGTGCTGGACATCGCCGGGCTCCAGTTCGCGGTCGACCACACCCCGGGCCATACCAGCGGGTCGGTGACGTTCCGAACCGGCCCCTCCGGACCCGACAGCGGACTGCTGCTGTCCGGAGACACCCTCTTCGCCGGTTCGATCGGACGTTCCGACCTGCCTGGCGGTAGCCACCGTCGGCTGATGAAATCCTTGCGGGACAAGGTGCTCACCCTCGCCGACGACACGGTGGTACTGCCCGGCCACGGGCCCAAGACGACCATCGGCCGGGAACGTGCGACCAACCCGTTCCTCACCGGCATGAGCCGGTCGGCCGCACCGCAGCGAGGACTGTGACTTCAGATCATGTCGATGTTCGCCGCCCCCAAGGGCGTTCCCGAGTACTTCCCACCGCTGAGCGCGACGTTCCTGGCCGTCCGGAACACGATGTTGCGCTCGGTCTCCCTGGCCGGCTACGGCTACGTCGAGCTGCCGATCTTCGAGGACACCGCGCTGTTCGCGCGGGGCGTCGGCGAGTCCACCGACGTCGTCTCGAAGGAGATGTACACCTTCCCGGATCGCGCCGGCCGGTCCCTCACACTCCGTCCGGAGGGCACCGCCGGTGTCGTGCGGGCGGTCATCGAGCACGGCCTGGACCGTGGCCAGCTACCGGTGAAGTTGTGCTATACCGGCCCGTTCTTCCGTTATGAGCAGCCGCAGGCCGGCCGGTACCGGCAGTTCCAGCAGTTCGGCGTCGAGGCCATCGGCACCGACGACCCCGCGGTGGACGCCGAGGTGATCGCGATAGCCGACGCCGGCTACCGGGACGCCGGCCTGACCGCCTACCGGCTGGAACTCACCTCCCTGGGCGACACCGCCTGCCGGCCGGCGTACCGCGAGCTGCTCCAGGCCTACCTGCGCGACCTGCCGCTGGACGCCGAGACCCGGCGGCGGGCCGACCTGAACCCGTTGCGGGTGCTGGACGACAAGCGGCCGGAGATGCACACGCTGCTGGCCGACGCGCCGCTCATGGTGGACCACCTGTGCGCCGCGTGCCGCGAGCACTACGACCGGGTCAAGGGCTACCTGACCGACCTGGGCGTGAAGTTCACCGAGAACCCCAGGATGGTCCGCGGCCTGGACTACTACACGCGCACCACGTTCGAGTTCGTGCACGACGGGCTCGGTTCGCAGTCCGGCATCGGCGGCGGCGGCCGCTACGACGGCCTGATGGCCGAACTGGGCGGGCAGGCGCTGTCCGGGATCGGTTTCGGGCTCGGCGTCGACCGGATCGTGCTGGCCAGCCAGGCCGAGGGCCTGACCGTCGGTGACCAGGCCCGGTGCGACGTGTTCTGCGTGCCGCTCGGCGAGGCCGCCAAGGACCGGCTGGTCGCCGCCGCCGGTGCGCTGCGGGCCGCCGGGGTGCGGGTGGACCTGGCCTATGGCGGCAAGGGCCTCAAGGGCTCGATGAAGGCCGCCGACCGGTCCGGCGCGCGGTTGGCGCTGGTGCTGGGCGAGCGGGACCTCGCCGAGGGCGTCGTCCAGCTGAAGGATCTGGCATCCGGGGACCAGCGGCCGGTGCCGCTGGCCGACCTGGTGACCTCGGTGCGGGACGCACTCTCACCGTGACCGAGCCGGGCGACCAGCACACCCCGCTGGACCTGTTGCCCGGTGCCGTGCTGCGGCGGCGGGCCATGGTGGTGTCGGCCGTTGCCGTGGCGGTCGGCGCCGTGGCGGGTGCGGTGGTCGGTGTGTTCGTCGGCTGGCCGTACGGCCTGGTGGTCGGTGTCGTGCTCGGTGTGCCGCTGCTGGTGTTGGCCACCGCCGAGGCCCGGCGGCGCAGTTGGCTGCGCGACGGCGTGGTGTCGGTGCGCGCCATCGGCACCCGGTCGGTCGACCTGCGCCAGGCCACCGACATCGAACTGCTGGTCAGCGAGACACGCGGCATGCGGGCGGTGGGCGTGCTGGTCAGTGGCCCGCCCAAGGGCCGCACGCTGAACATCGCCGTCGCCACCTACTCCGGTGGCGGCGGCGCCGAACTGGACATCCTCGCGCTGCGCAGGCTGGCCGACGCGCTGGCCGCCGGTTCGGGCACCGACGGCCTGGTGTTCGCCGAACTGCTGGTGGCGCAGCTGCGGGCCGAGGCGCAGGACCTGCCGGCGGCCGGGCGGCCGCTGTACCGGATCGCGGCCACCGCGCCCGCCGGCCGGTTGGCGCACCGGATCCACGCGGAGGCGGTCGGCCGGTTCGTCGCGACCTTGGACTAGCCCCTCGGCGTCAGCACGCAGAACTCGTTGCCCTCCGGGTCGGCCAGCACCACCCACCGGCTGTCGCCCTGGCCGACGTCGATCCGCTTGGCGCCCAACCGCTCCAGGCGGGCCACCTCGGCGGCATGGTCGTCGTCCGGAGCGGGCGCCAGGTCGATGTGCAGGCGGTTCTTGACCGTCTTGCCCTCCGGGACGGGCACGAACACGAGTCCGGGACCCTGCTCGTCGAGCGGGATGTCCTGGCCGCTCATCGCCCTGGGCGGCACGATCACCATCTCGTCGTCGGCCTCGTAGCCCACGACCCAGCCCAGCACCTCGCCCCACCAGCGGGCCTGCGCCTTGATGTCGTGGCAGTCGACGACGGTGGTGTACCAGCGAACACTCATGGGCTGACCGTAGCGGCACCGTCCGACAGTCGGTCGATGTCGGTTGACCTGCCCAGATAGGTGATTACACCGGCGTTCGGCACGTCGAGTTCGGTGAAGCCGAGGCGGTCGTAGAAGGCCCGCGCCGCCGTGTTGGTGACGATCATGCCCAGGTGCACCCTGGGTACGCCGGCGTTGCGCAGGGCGGTGAGCAGGGTGACGATCAGCCGGCGGCCGTTGCCGGACCGGCGGTAGTCGGCGAGCAGGTCGATGTGCAGGTGGGCCGGGTAGTCCGCGAGTGCCGGCCGGACCATGTCCTCCGGGTGGTGCAGCAGGTAGGCGTACTCCTGGTCCCGATCGGCCGGGTGGCCGCCCGGATCGGGGTGTTTCGCGCCGACCAGCGGCAGCCACTTCTCCCGCAGATCGGCGGCGAACCGGGCGGTGTCCGGCGCGCCCAGCACGTAGCCGACGGCCCGGCCGCCGTCGTCCAGAACGAAGGCGAAATCCGGTTCCAGGTGGACGTACGGGCCGGCGAACACGTCGGCCACGACGTCCGGGTCGCGGTGCAACTCGGTGGCGTCCTGGCCTGCGGCGGCGGTGCGCAGGCAGATGCCGTACACCGCGTCCCGATCGGTCGGTCGGTACGGACGAATCACTACATCGGCCATGAACGGACCGTACCGGTCCGGCGAATCTCATTTGACGCCTGTTCGAACATGTGTTCGAATCGAAGGGTGCGATGGGACCGGCAACGCGTGAGTGAGCAGGCGCAGCAGGCTCTCCCGGGGATCGGGGGTCTGGTGCGCAGTGTGCGCACGCCCGAGTTCGAGGGCCTGGTGTTCCACGAGGTGATGGCGCGGTCGGTGCTCAACCGGGTGGCCGGCGGGTCCACGATGCCGTTCAGCTGGACGGTGAATCCGTATCGGGGCTGTTCACACGGCTGCGTCTACTGCCTGGCCGGCGAGACGCCGGTGCTGATGGCCGACGGCCGCACCAAGCCGATCGCCGATCTCGTGGTGGGCGACCGCATCTACGGCACCCGGCTGTACGGCCGCTATCGGCGCTACGTGCACACCGAGGTGCTGGCCCACTGGGTGACCGAGAAGCGGGCCTACCGCGTCACCCTCGCCGACGGCACCGAGCTGGTCACCAGCGCCGACCACCGGTTCCTCACCGAGCGCGGCTGGAAGCACGTCACCGGCACCACCACGGGCGCGCATCGGCGACCGCACCTGACCAGCGGCAACAAGTTGATGGGCACGGGCGCATTCAGCCCGCCGCCGGAGCGCGACGCCGACTACCGGCGCGGCTACCTGTCCGGCCTGCTGCGCGGTGGTGCCGGCGCCGGCTACCGCGACCGGGTGTCCCGGTTCCGGCTGGCGTCCGCACCGGACGAGGTATCCCGGAGGGCGATCGGATATCTGACCGACTTCGGCCTGGATGTGGACACGGCAGCCGACCTGCTGGCCTGGCCCGACGTGCCGAACGACAGTTGGCACAAGGGTTTCCTGGCCGGCGTGTTCGACGCGCGGGGCGGCCGGTCCAGCCGGGTGCTGCGGATCCGCAACGCCGACCCGGACGTGGTGCGCACTGTGCTGGCCGGGTTCGCGCGGTTCGGGTTCGCCCACACCGTTGAGGAGTCGGCGTCCGGCGTCGGGCCACAGGTGGTGCGGTTGAACGGCGGGCTGGGCGAGCACCTGCGGTTCTTCCACACGGTCGACCCGGCCGACAGCGGCAAGCGCTCGATCGACGGGCTGGCCATCAAGTCCGGCGCGGCCCTGGACGTGGTGGCGGTGCAGCCGCTGGACGCCACCCTGCCGATGTTCGACATCACCACCGGCACCGGCGACTTCATCGCCAACGGTGTGGTCAGCCACAACTGTTCGTGTTGACTGGTGACTCACACACCTGACGGAGGTACCGTCTAGGTGGATGGGAGTCGCGATGACCAGCGCAAACGGCGATGGCCGGTTGAGGACCGAGGACATCTTCCCTGACGTCTTGGCTGGGATGCGGACGTCCCTGATCGAGGGTGATGCGTCGCGTCAGCCTTGCGTGTTCTACTTCCGCAAGTCGGTAGGCGAGGACTTCGCCACCCAGGTTCTTCGGTGCTTGCAATACGCGGGAAGCGCTGGTCTGCGCCTCGATGTTTCGGTGGGAATCGATGGCGTCTATTATGATGACGACAAGTCCGCTTCTAAGGATATCCAACGTCCCGGATACAATCACCTGATGTCGGATATCATTTCCGGCGCGTTGTCTGGACACTTTGTCATCGTTCGAGATCAGGACAGGCTCAGTCGCAGGGAGTCCTCCGTCTTGGAGGAATATCATGTCGTGACTGAGTTGTCCAAAGTCCGAACATTCGAGTCGTCTGGTCGAGAGATTAAAGATGATGTGACCACCGGGGTTATGGGCGTACTGAACCGTGCCGAGTCAAAAATCATAGCCCACCGGCAACGAATGCGGAAAGAGTTTCGTGCCATACAAGGGACGCCCCCGGCGAGTCGGGTACGACGCATTGGCTACGCACCCAAGTACGCAGCGATAGACTGGGAAGAAGCGAAGATGCTTCGCCGCGCACGCCAAAAGGCAGTTTCCGGCCAGTCCCTTTCCGGTATCTGTAAGGAGATGCGGGAGAAGGAGATAACTAAACCGAATGGCAAACCATACTTGGTCGCTGATCTTAGTCGCCTTCTGCGCGATCCAGTGTACGCCGCTCTCCGCACATTCAGCCGTGACATTGAAGTTGAAGGCAACGTTATTCCGAAAGGATCGCCGGTCGCCAAAGATATGTGGCCGGCAATCTTTACCGAGGATGAGCACTACGAGATCGTCATGGTCTTGTCTAAGAACAAGTCTTGGGCAACAGACAAATCTCCGAAGTATTTGCTGACCGGTATCCTTGTCTGCGCTGAATGTGGTACCCGAATGGCTGGTGGGTGGAAGACGGGCAAGGCTCATAAAGACGGCACGAAGAAGCGAATATACGTATATCGATGCCAGAAGGCGCGTGGGGGATGCGGCAGAGTTTCGAGGAGCCGAAATGAGCTGGACAGGTTCTTTATCAAGTTGACTTATGAAGCAATCAAGCGCCTGCCGGCAATCAACGAGACGGTCGTCGATACGACGCCAGACGAGATAGAGAGGCAGAAAGGAAAAATCGCGGACGCCGTTCAAGCCTTCAAAAATGACCTCATAGACATCACTGAGCTTGCCGACATTCGCCAGGATGCTCGGAAGAAGATCACTGATCTGAAGAAGCACCAGGCGGCCAAGCCGCAGCCATTGCCAGTAGACGACGCCGAAGATTTTCGTAAGTCGGAGGACATGGACAAGCAGCGGGACACTATTCGTAGATTCTTTCCGAATATCGGTGTCAAGGCCGTTGGGAACGGTGTTCGGTTCCGGCCTGATCAGTTGGTCTTCCCTGAGGCGGCCTGACCGTCATCATGTCCGCAGAGTGATCATTTAAGTCCATGTGAGCACCCCGGTCGCCCGACCGGGGTGCTCAATGCTTATTCGTGGAGTATTGCTCGGATGTCCCGCGATTTCTTCTCATCAAAGAAGCCTCTGCTTTCCAACATCGTTAGAAAGGTACTAATCCACTCATCGTGCTCCACCCCATGCGAGGGGCCGAAGGCTTGTCGCCCCGGGCTTGGCCGATCGTCCCTGGAATCGTCGTCAACCGGATCGGATTGCTGCCCGCCCTGGTTGCCCGTCGTCCACCGTGTGGTGGCTCCTGGGACGGTCGGAGCGCCTGGTGTGGCGGTGTCCGACCTGGGTCGAGGTACACGCTGCGACACTTCCGCCGTTCCGCTTGTGCCATCCACCGTGTGCTGTGCCGGATGCGGCGTGGCGGCCATCAGGTACCCCTCGGGCGGACCGGGCCATTGCGGAGGGGCACTCGATGGGAGAGAACGGGGCGGCGGGTCGCTGTAGTGGGGCCGGTCGGTTTGGGCGTGGCATGGTCGTCGCTCCTGTGCGTGGCGGTCTGGTGGGACGGGTTGGCTGGGTCTGTCGGATGTGCTGTCCTGGCCCCCGGATTTGGGACACCGGGACGGGTTCGCTGGCTACCCGTCCACCCGTCCCAAGGCCAATTTTCGCAGCTCATCGGCCATGCGAACCCGTCCCAACGGTGTGGGACACCTGGACGGGTTCCCGGCCGGTATGGGACGGGTTGGGACGGGTTCGTGGACGGGTTGGTCAGGGCCGACGGGCTACCGGTCATCGTCATCACCGGCCTCGCACTCGGCCGATCGTTGAGCGTCGATGGCCGCTCGAATCGCGGTCGTGTAGTAGCCGCGTACCCGCCGATCGGTCCCGTCTGGTTGGGGTGCGTAGTCCCGTACTGGTTGGCATCCGAGATCGCGCATCTGCCGGCCGAACAAGGTCGGTTCGATGCCCAGTGCATCGGTCAGTTCGCTGGTCGGGATGAACTCCCGATCATCGATCTGGTCACCGAGGTAGTCCAGGACGGACGCCAGTGGTTCGGGCACGCGCTCCAGACGATCGCTGGTGTCGGCGTCGGGCGTGTGGTCCTGTCGCTCGCCCAGTGCCTTGACGACGGTGGCCGGGTCGACCGGGCGAGTGTGGTGGTCGCCGGCCGCGTGCCCGGCCAGGGTCCGGGCCGCTTCCCGCAGTGCCCGGCCGCGTGCGCAGATCTCCCGCCACTCGTTGTTGGGCATGTAGAACGTGCGCACGGTCATGGCCACCGTGTCCGCCCCGGCATCGGTGTCACCGTCCGGCCGCAGGATTCCCACGCCCTTGTGGGAGGGCAGCAGCGTCGAGGCGTCATAGCCGCGTGTGTTCATCTGCTCCCCCAACACGATGTTGGAGTCCCGCCAGTCCATCACCCGCAGCGCGAACCGGGAGCCCAACACCGCCCGCAGCCGGGACGGGATGGTGTTCGAGTCGGGGCGTTGGGTGGCCAGGATGACCACGATCCCGGCGGCTGGTCCCTTGCGGGCCATGTAGGTCAACAGGTCCGCGACGTACTCTCCGATGGTGGTCTTCTTCCCACCGACCCGTTGTGGCGCAGGGTTTTCCAGGAACACCTGAACCTCATCAATGATCACCGCGGTAACCGGCATCCCCAAGCTCGGGTCCCGCGAGATCGCCGGCGTGATCTTCGACTCCGGACAGATCTCATCGTCCAACGTGGACATCCGAGCGAATCGGGACTGCACTTCCGCGACCAGCTCCACCAGGTAGTCCCGAACAGCCTCGGCCTGTTCCGGTTCGTCGCCGCACACGTAGCGGTAGGCCACCTGTTGGGCCGCGTCCCAGTCCTTACCGCCCTTGCCGTCGAACACGTACAACCGGGTGTGCGGGTCCAGCACCAGACCGGCGGCGGCCAGCCGGGTCGCGAACGTCTTGCCCTGGCGGGGGATGGCACCCACCAGCAGCGAGGTCCACACCAACGGCAGATCGATCCGCCGGGCTCGGGCGTCCCGGCCGAAGGGCACCGGCCGCCACGCGTCCCAGCACTGCACACCCAGCAGCGGGGTCCGCTCGGGTGGTCCGGCGTAGGGGTCCTCATCGGCCACCCACAGGAACACCCGCCCGGCGTGCCCGCCCCGTCCGCGCACCCGCTCCACGATCAGTTGCACCTCGTCCACAGCCAGCGCGGAGGACAGCGCGTCCCGGTGCTTGATCACGTCGGCGGCCTTGCGGGTGGCCGGCAGGTCCACGGTGATCGCCCAGCCGTCCCCGACCCGGGCGGCCCGCTCGACCAGGCGCAGGGTTTCGTCCTTGCCGATCAGCTTGGCGTCGCGGAAGGCGTCCACCAGGACTTGCGGGTCCATGGTCCAGGTGAGCGTGCGCGGCCCGGCCAACACGGCTGTACGGCCGGGTGCTCCGTCCTGGCGTCGGCCGGTGATAGCCAGCGCCACGCCACCGACCCCGACGGCCAACCACAGAACGCGGGCGCCGTACACGAGATCGACCACCAACAGCAGCACCCCACCGGCCCCCAGCGCGGCGCCGGTGACCTTCCACCGGAACAGGGTTAGGGCGCGGATCTCGGTGAACTTGTCGGCCAGCTTCTCCGACAGCTCGGCCGCTTCCCGGTAGTCGTGCACCCGCACCCACCGCCGCCACCCGCGCAGGCACACCACCAGACCACGGGCCACCGCGTTCAAGAAGCGGAACGGACTGCGCAGCAGCCACACCGCCGCGTCCTTGCCGGCCTGCCGGGCGGCTGTCCTGGACTTCAGCCAGGCCGGTACCCGCCGTGAACGCTGCCAGGCGTTCATGAACCGGCGGCCGGTGCCCGGTCGATTCATGGCCGGCAGCACCGGCATGGCATCGTCCACCAGTTCGCCATCGCAGACCGGCCCGGACTCCACCAGTTCCCTCCCCGGTGCCGGGACCGGTACGCCACCGCCCACCGCTGGGGTTGTTGGTTGGTCGGGAGCGCTCATGCCTGCGCCCCCGTCCCGTCCACAGTGGTGTCCGTTGGGCCGGTCACGGTGGCATCGGCGCGCAGCGTCGCGGCCAGCCGAGAGGACAACCCCCGGGAGCACCCGGTCGTCTCCCGCACCCACGCGGGCGTGACCGCCACCTCCGGCGTGCGGGCCGCCCGCGCCAGGGCCAGGTAGTCCGCGAACGTCGTCCGCCGCGTCGGCGACACCACCGCCGACACCCCCGCCGGCACCGGAGGTGACAGAGCAGGCCGGATCGGCGGGTCGGTGGCGGCTGCATTCATGAACGCTTGCCGCAATGTGTCCCGTAGGTCGGTCACTGCCTCGGTGGCGACGAACACCACCAGCGGCGGGACCGAGTGCAGCACCACCAGCGCGGGCGACCCGACCATGAACGCCTGCCAGACGTTCATGACGTAGGTCGCCGCGAGCGTGAACCATTTCGCCGCCCGCGACCAGCCACCGGCCCGCACCCCGTGCCGGGCGGTGACCTGTTCGGCCCGCAGGACGGCCAGCAGCACCAACGACACCATGGGGTCCAGCAGCCACGCCGACCACCACGGCAACGACCCCGGACGGGCACCGTTGGCGGCGAACTGTTGGACGTTGGTCATCGTGAACGCCAGACCGAGCAGGATGCCTGCCCAGCACAGCCGGTCCACCTGCACAGCGACGAGGTCCACCGAGTCACCGGCGACCGGCCGGTCACGTCGACCCGTGTCCCCGGCCACCGGCTCAGCCTGCCGGGACTGGCCCTGAGTTGCCCGTGCAGCGTTCATCGGGCACCACCTCGCCGACTCCTGCGGCCACGCCCGGCCCGGCCCTCCACGGCCCGCACGTCCACCGCCGTCACTGTCAACGCTCGGATCATCACGTGTGCGGCGAACAGGTCCGGCCCCGCCAGCACCGCCACTGTCAGCCATGCACTGCCCGGGTGCGTGAGCACCATCCACTGCACACCGCCCAGCAGAGCCGCCGTCAGCAGGACCTGACCGGCCAACGACACCACCCGCACACTCGCGCGGGCCGCGTCGGCGGCGGCGCGAGCACGACGGGCACCGGCACGCCACGCCCACACCAGCACCACCAGCCCGCCGGCAGCGGCCATCAATTCACGCGCGGTCAGATGCACGCTCATGCCCGCTCACCACCCGCAGCCGTGCCGCTGGGCTGGCGACGTGCCTGCCAGACCGGGAACAGTGCGCGCACATCCTCGGCGGGCAGCGCGCCCCACACGCCCAGCGTCGCCGCCCCGGACGTGCGGAGCTGGAGCTCCAGACACTCCCGCCGAACTGGGCAGCCGGCACAGATCCGCGCGGCCACGTCCCGATCGGTCAGGTCATCACCCGACCACTCCGGTTCGTCATCTGCTCGGTAGGACTCCATACAGGACCCGTCACGGGTCACCAGGTCGAGCAACACGCCATCAGGTACCGGTGTCAGCGCGTCCAGCTCCGCCGCCACACTGTCCAGGTCCGACCGCCGGTTCACGGAGCTGGCGCGATCCATCAGGCACCACCCCGCACGTCCGAGCCGGTACACGGCACGCTGTCATCGGCCAGGTGAGCCAACGCGTGCGCCGGAATCAGCAGCCGACCCCGACGCCGCACCACCGGCAGCAGTCCCAGGCGGATCGCCCGGCACACCCGACCGTCGTTGACACCGAGAATCCAGGCAGCCTCGGAGATCGAGAGCAGACCCGGACGGTTCCCATTGCGAGACTTTTTCATGGTTGTTTGGTCCTTACTCTTGGCTGCGACTCGCGGATTTGCGAGCCGCTGCCTCAAGTAACGGCGGAATAGCCAAACAAGACCATATCGATCTGGCGATAACATATTCTCTGGCGGAATTACTGCAGGCCGAGGGTCGCAGCGGGGCCGCGAGTATTCAAAAAAAGAATATCAGGCGTGAAATATTCTGACCGGGGATGTTGATCTAGTCGGGTGGTCAGACTGCCTGACCGGCCGTCCCGCGAAGAGATGCGCCGTCAACGCCGGTCGACGGCTCGACGCGGCGGTTCGCCAGGCTTACGGTCATGCGCTCGGGGCAACTAGCCACTCGTCGCGCACACTCACGGTTTCCACCGGAACCTTGTCGTAGCCAGACAGGTCGGCTGGTGCTTGCCCATATGGAATGTGTGTCAGCAGCAGCCTTCCGACGTTGGCGCTGCGCGCTAGCTCGTATGACTGCCGGCTAGTCATGTGATACTCGGTTGATTGTACGGCGCCCGCCTCACACAGGAGCAGGTCCGCATTGGCCGCCAGCTTCTCAAGCGCAGGGCAGGGGCCGCTATCTCCTGAGTACGCAAAAATTGAGCCCCTGCCAGAGACGCGCAGGCCGAATGACGCCACCGAGTGGTGGACCTGCCGACTGGTAAGCTGCAACTCTCCTATGCGTACTGAACTTCCGTCAGTAAGGTACTCGACGTCGAATATCTCACCTACTGCGTTGCGCGATCTACTTTCTGTGATGAACCAATTTAGACGGACATCCCACCCGTGTGGGCCCATTACGCGGAGCTTGGGCGCGTCTGGTGTGTTCAATGCCCAGCTCGCCAGGGTGGCTAGATCGGCGGCATGGTCAGGGTGCAAGTGAGAGATCCAAACGGCCGACAACTCCCGTGGGTCGATATAATCGGTCAAGGCGGTGAATACTCCAGGTCCACAGTCTAGGAGAACTGTAGTGGTAGCTATTCAGCTGTCTGGCGCCCTGGTGGACGTGGCGTGATCTCGATCTGAGATGATCTTGATGTGTCGGTTCCGGAGTCGGCTGAGGCGTTGCTTGAGCGGGTGCTCGCGCGCGTGGCCGAGTTGGAAGCGGCGCTG
>DASUGU010000019.1:0-23460 GCA_036273855.1 Pseudonocardiaceae bacterium | reverse complement strand
GGCGTGCCGGTTTGGCTTGGGTGGCCGTGTGCTGGTCTGGCTTGGGTGGTCGGCGTGCCGGTTTGGCTTGGGTGGCCGTGTGCTGGTCTGGCTTGGGTGGTCGGCGTGCCGGTTTGGCTTGGGTGGCCGTGTGCTGGTCTGGCTTGGGTGGCCCGCTTGCCGGTTCGGCTCGGATCGCCCGCCTGCCGGGCTGGCTTGGGTGGCCGGCATGCCCGGGGCCTGCCTGGGCGGTGGCCCGCGTTCTGGCGGTGGGCGGTCTGTGTTCTGGTGCTGGGCCGGGTGATCGCACGTGTCCGGCGCCGGGCTGGGCGATCGCTGCGGTCCGCCGATGGCCTGGGGTGGTCAGGCGAGTTCGCCCAGGCATGGCGCCATGCCTGGCCGGCTCGGGTTGCCACGGCCGCGTCCAGGCGATGTTCTGGCGTCGCGTCGCGTCGCGTCGGGCTCGTGCGTCGCGGCGCCCGTCCGCTCCACCCGCCGCTTGAGCTGGGCGCCTGCCGAAACCTTCACCCACAAGCGCACCACGCAACGCACAACCGCGTCAGGAAAGGAGCTGTTCAGAAGCGTTTCAGGGCAACCGAGGTACGGGGCGCCTCGTCGCGCATCTACGATCGCGCACATGGCCGAGTTCATCTACACCATGAAGAAGGTGCGCAAGGCGCACGGGGACAAGGTCATCCTGGATGACGTCACCATCCAGTTCTTCCCCGGTGCCAAGATCGGCGTCGTCGGCCCGAACGGGGCCGGCAAGTCGAGCGTGCTCAAGATCATGGCCGGGCTCGACCAGCCCAACAACGGCGAGTCGTTCCTGTCACCCGGCTACTCCGTCGGCATCCTCCAGCAGGAGCCGCAGCTGAACGAGGACAAGACGGTGCTCGGCAACGTCGAGGAAGGCGTTGGCGAGACCAAGGAGAAGCTCAACCGCTTCAACGAGATCGCCGAGAAGATGGCGGTGGACTACTCCGACGAGCTGATGGAGGAGATGGGCCAACTCCAGGAGGAGCTGGACCACGCCGACGCCTGGGACCTCGACTCGCAACTCGAGCAGGCCATGGACGCGCTGCGCTGCCCGCCCGCGGACGCCGACGTGCGGAACCTGTCCGGTGGCGAGCGGCGCCGGGTGGCGCTGTGCAAGCTGTTGCTCAGCAGGCCGGACCTGTTGCTGCTGGACGAGCCGACGAACCACCTGGACGCGGAGAGCGTGCAGTGGCTCGAACAGTTCCTCGGCAGCTACGCGGGCGCCGTGCTCGCCGTGACGCACGACCGGTACTTCCTGGACAACGTGGCGCAGTGGATCCTCGAACTGGACCGCGGTCGGGCCTACCCCTACGAGGGCAACTACTCCACCTACCTGGAGAAGAAGGCCGAGCGCCTCGCGGTGCAGGGCAAGAAGGACCAGAAGCTGCAGAAGCGGTTGAAGGAAGAACTGGCCTGGGTGCGGTCGAACCCGAAGGCGCGGCAGGCCAAGTCCAAGTCGCGCCTGGAGCGGTACGAGGAGATGGCCAACGAGGCCGAGCGCACGCGCAAGCTCGACTTCGAGGAGATCCAGATCCCGCCGGGTCCGCGCCTGGGCAGCGTGGTCGTCGAGGTGGACAGCCTGCGCAAGGGCTTCGGTGACCGCACGCTGATCGACAAGCTGTCGTTCAGCCTGCCGCGCAACGGGATCGTCGGCGTGATCGGTCCGAACGGCGTCGGCAAGACCACGTTGTTCAAGACCATCGTCGGGCTGGAGAAGCCGGATGCCGGCATCGTCCGGATCGGCGACACCGTCAGCCTGTCGTACGTCGACCAGAACCGGGCCGGCATCGACCCGAAGAAGAACGTCTGGGAGGTGGTGTCTGACGGGCTGGATCACATCAAGGTCGGCAACGTCGAGATGCCGTCCCGGGCGTACGTCAGCGCGTTCGGCTTCAAGGGGCCCGACCAGCAGAAGCCGGCAGGCGTGCTGTCCGGCGGTGAGCGCAACCGGCTGAACCTGGCGCTGACCCTGAAACAGGGCGGCAACCTGATCCTGCTGGACGAGCCGACCAACGACCTGGACGTGGAGACCCTGGGCTCACTGGAGAACGCGCTGGAACAGTTCCCCGGCTGCGCAGTGGTCATCTCCCACGACCGGTGGTTCCTGGACCGCGTGGTCACCCACATCCTGGCGTGGGAGGGCACCGACGAGAACCCGGCGTCGTGGTACTGGTTCGAGGGCAACTTCGAAGGCTACGAGCGCAACAAGATCGAGCGCCTCGGGCTGGAGGCCGCGCGCCCGCACCGGGTCACGTATCGCAAGTTGACCCGGGACTGAGCGGAGGTCGCGTGGCGTCGGAAGACGAGGCGCGCGCCGACGGCTCAGCGGGTGATCTACTCGGACCTGCCTGGTCGCTGCGGTGGCGAGCGCCTGAACTGGCTCTGATGTTCGCCGAGCGGGCAGGCGCGGTCGCACAGCTCACCGGCGAGGGTCCGGACCACCTGAGGGCCGAGGCCACGGTGGTGGTCGCGACCTGCCGGCTGGGCCGGCGGCTGGACATCGTGGAGCGCGGGATCGCCGCGCTCCGCCTCGCCGAACGGCGATCGGAGCCCGGCACCGCGGCCGCGCTGCGCGTCGAACTTGCCGGCTGTGCCCGCGCCGCCGGTGTGCCGCTGGTCGGTTCGGCCGTGTTGCGGTCGGTCCTGACCAGCGACGACGTGCGGCCGTCGGTGCGCGCCGACGGGCTCGTCGAACTGGTCAGCTGCCTGGCCCAGTTGGTCGATCCCGGCGTGCTGGACGACGGGCTCGCCGAGGCCGACCGCCTCTACGCCGAGGCGGGCGAGGTCGACGCCGACACCCGCGTGGTCCGGCGCGCCCTGCTGCGCTCGGTCGCGTCGGGCGAACTGCGCAGGCGCGGTGACGTCCGGGCCGCCATCGACGCCGCCCAGGAAGGCGCCGACCTGCTGGCCAGCCTGAACCGTGCCTCCGCCGACAACGGCGCCGCGAGCGCGCGGGTCGCCCTCCGGTTGGTGCACGGCCTGCTCGACCTCGGCCGGATGGACGAGGCCGGTGTCATCGCGACGGCCGAACTGGCCAAACCGGTGCGCGCACCCGCCGCGACCGCGATCGGCTGGCTCGCCCTGGCCGTCGCCGTGCGCAAGTACCTGGCCGGCGGCACGCCGGTACCCGCGCTCGCCCTGCTCCGCGACGCGGCCGGCCTGGCCGAACGGCACCGCCTGGGCACGTTGCGCGCTGAAGTGTTGACGACGCTGTCCGACGCCCACGAGCGAGTCGGGCAGTTGGGCGACGCACTGGACTGCCTGCGCACCGCCCAGGGCGTTCGGCTGCGCCGGGCGCGTGCGGTTTACGGCGCCCGGACCAAGCTGGTCGGCGCGTTCGGCGAGACCACCGGCCCCGAGGAGTTCGTCCAGTTGATCACCGGCGGTGGCGGCAGACGTGCGGCCGGCAGCCGTGCGGCGGCGCCCGGCCGGGAGAACGCGGCCGCACTGCTCGGCCGTTTCGGCCTGGGCCGGCCCATCGAGGCCACGGTGGCGGGCGGGCCGCGGACCGACGTGACGATGGTGCTCGTCGACGTGACTCACGGCGACCCGGCCGCGAGCCGGGTCGGCGAGCAGGTGGTCAGCCAGGTGCTCGACCAGGTGCGGGCCGCCGCGCCAACGCAGGCGCAGGTGGCGAGGGTGGGCGGCGCGGAGTTCGCCGTCCTGCTGCCGGCCGCCCTGACCGGCCAGGCCGAACTGTGGGTGCAACGGCTGCGCGGCGCGATCGACGACGTCGACTGGGCCGCGATGGCGCCGGGCCTGGCGGTGAACGTCAGGGTTGCCGTGGCCCAACAGTCCAGCGCCCGCACCCGCGAACCGGCCCTGACCACCGCCGCCCCACAGGCGCCGGCTCCGCAACCGGCACCAACACCCGAACCACCCCCAGCACCCCAGCCGGCCGCCGCAGCCACCCAGCCGGCCGCCACCTCCCACTCGGCAGCCGCCGCGTCCCAGTTGGCAACCACAGCGCCTCAGCCGACTACCGCCGCCTCCCACTCGGCAACCGCTGCGTCCCAGCCGGCAGCCGTCGTCTCCCAGCCGGCAACCGCCGCGCCCCAGCGAGCAGCCGCAGCCTCCCAGCCGGCCGCCGCGTCCCACTCAGCAGTTGCCGCGTCCCATTCGGCCGCCGCCGCGTCCCGCTCGGCTACCGCCGCGTCCCGCTCGGCTACCGCTGCGCCTCAGCCGGCAGCCGCCGCGTCCCAGGCACCACGGCAGGCGGCTCCTGCGCCGGCACCGCCGAGCATGTTCGAGCTCCCCACGGTCCCGATCATGCCCATCGACATCGGCGCCGCCATTCAACCTCCCACCGCCCCAACCGAAAGCGCCCCGCTGCCCGCGCGGGTTCCCGGTGCGGCCGCCGGCGGGTCTCCCGGTCCCAGCCATGCGACCGATAGCGCCGCCGGGGAGACCGGGCGGAACCAGCCTGGCTTTGCCGGTGCGGCGCGATCCGGTGGGACCGCTGGTCCGAGCCATGCGGCCGCGATCGCTCCCGGCGCGGACACAGCGCGCAGGCCGGGCCAAGATGCGGCAGGCGAGACCGGTGCTGGCCAGTCGCGCCATGGGACGGCCCGTTCCGGGCAGGCAGGCACAGCAGCACCTCCGGAGCGCGAACCGACGCATCCGGTCCTGCCCGCGCTACCGATCCCGCCGCCACTCGAACCCGAACGGCCAGTCTTCCGCGCGACCACGCCGAATCAGGGCCGGCCCGGCGACGTCGCCATGTCGTCCGATCCGAGCGTGCGGATCTCGGCCGCCGACATCTCGTCGGCGGGCTCCTGGCCGGACGACAACACCGGCGAGTCCCAGCCGCGCCATGCCGTGGACACCGGGATCGGGCCATCGGTCCTGTCCAGCCTCGGCATCACGGCCGGCTCCGCGTCCGGCGGGGGCCGCCGCCGGGCCAGGGAGAGCACCGACGAACCGCCGACCGATCCGGTCGAACCCCCGACCGACCCGGTCGAAACCCCCACTCAGACACCGGAACCGAGCCCCGACTCCCTCTTCGGCGCGTCAGCTGCCGAACCGGCAACCTCGGGCGGTGGCCTGACGAACCTGGGCCCCGCGTTCCGGGCCAAGCCAGCCGACCCGCCGGCACAGCCGCAACCGCAGGCGGACCAACAGCCGGAACAACCGCCAGAACCGCAGCCGGAACAACAGGCGAAACCACCGGACCAACCACCCCGCACCGGCGGCAAACGGCGCCGCTCCGTCCAACTCGCCGACCTGCTCACCGAGGCCCTGATGGCCTACCAGAGCGCCCAGGACTCCAACGAGGCCAAGAACAATCCGGTCGTCGACCCCTCCGCCTCGTTACCGGGGCCGACGAACTTACCCGGGCCGCTGGCCCGGCCGGTCGAACGCCTTGACCCGGCGGTCGGCGATCCACTGCCGGGGTATCCGGCCCGCCACCGCGGCGACCCCCCACCCAGCGACTCCGTGTGGCGCAGCCGGCGCTGGAAGCAGTCCGACGAACGGCCCTGACCCCGGGCGTCGCAGCGGAAACCCGCTGGCCTGCCCGTCTTGCTCGATCCGGATTTCGATCAAGTGCGCCGGTGTCTGCCGGCTTGCGACCACGGCTGTCCCGGGGAACTAGTGTGGGGTCCGACCCGGGCACAACGACGTGCCGCCGACAGTGGAGCCCCGCCTGATGACCTCGACCGGATCTCCGTCCACAGTAGGAAGAACAACGACCCGCAGCATGGCCGGCGCAACGACCGACGAGAAGTCGATGACCCCAGAACAGATCCGTGACGACCTGGTGGACGCCGCGGCGCGGCTCGACCCACAACAGGCCGATCTGGTCCGCCTGTACTACCGCTACCTGCCACCGGAGGAGGTCATCGACGACGACCCCGCCCAGCTGGTGGGGACCGTGCGGTCCAACTTCCTCCTGGCGCGCCAGCGCATCGCGGGGCGACCGGCGGTTCGGGTGCTGAACCCGACGGTCCCCGAGGACGGTTGGTCGTGTGACACGGCGACGGTCGTGCAGGTCGTCACCGACGACATGCCCTATCTCGTCGACTCGGTGGTGTCCGAGCTGACCCACAGTGGTGTCGGCGTGCAGCGCGTGGTGCACCCGATCGTCGTGGTCCGCCGCTCGATCAGTGGTGAGCTGCGCGAGGTGCTGCCCACGGCCGACCCGGAGCAGCCACCGGCCGACGGCAACGTCGAGTCGTGGATGAGCATCGAGGTCGACCTCATCACCGATCCGCTGCGCGCCCGCGAGCTGGAGTCGCGGCTGGTCGCGGTGCTGCACGACGTGCGGGAGGTGTACGAGGACACCGACAAGATGATCACCACGGCGGAGACGCTGGCCGACCGGTTGCAGGCCGAACCGCCGCCGCTGGCCGAGCAGGACGTCGCCGAGGGGGCGAACTTGCTGCGGTGGCTGGCCGATCATCACTTCACGTTCCTCGGTTACCGCCAGTACGAACTGGTCGACGACCCGGATGACTCCGGGGTGCCCGCGTTGCGCGCGATGCTGGCCACCGGCCTGGGTGTGCTGCGCCAGGACAGCCTGGCGGCGCGCAGCCTCACCGCCGGCCCGGACACCGCGGCGCACGCGCTGGCACCGCAACTGCTGGTGCTCACCGAGGCGAGCGCGCCCTCGACGGTGCACCGCTCGGCGTATCCGTACTACGTGGGCGTGAAGACGTTCGACGAGCAGGGCACGGTCAACGGCGAGCACCGGTTCCTGGGCGTGCTGACCAGCGCCGCGCTGTACGAGGACGTGCTGGACATCCCGGTGATCGAGCGGCGGGTGCGCGAGGTGATCCACCTCGCCGGCTTCCCGATCGACTCGTACTCGGGCCAGAAGATGCTGGACGTCATCCAGAACTACCCGCGGCCTGAGCTGCTGTCCACGGACGTCCAGTCGCTCTACGAGACCACGACGGGCGTGCTGGCGCTGGCTGATCGCCGCAGGCTGCGCCTGTTCATGCGCCGCGACCCGTACGGGCGGTTCTACTCCTGCCTGGTCTACCTGCCCCGCGACCGCTACACCACGACCACCCGCCTGGCCATGCAGGAGGTGCTGCTGGCCGAACTGGCCGGCACCAACCTGGAGTACAGCGCCAGGGTCGGCGAGACCGAGGTGGCCAGGGTGCATTTCATCGTGCACACCGAGCCGTCCTCGGCGGCCGACCCCGATTCGGGCGCGCTGCAGCAGCGGCTGGCCGACGCGGTGCGCGGCTGGAACGACCTGATGGTGGATGCGGTGCTGGCCGAGGGCCAGGCACTGCGCGCGGCGGGCGGTCAGCCGTTCTCGTCGGAGACCGCCGTCGAACTGGGCCAGCGGTACGCGGGTGCGTTCCCCGAGGCGTACAAGGAGGACTTCTCGGCCGCCGAGGGCCTGGTCGACCTGCGCCGGTTGCAGGCGTTGCCGGCCGACGGCGACCTGGACACGTCGTTCTACCTGCCCGACGACCCGGAGCCGGGGGAGCGGCGGTTCAAGCTGTACCTGGCCGGTCAACGGGTGACGCTGTCCCAGGTGCTGCCGGTGTTGCAGCGGATGGGCGTCGAGGTCGTGGACGAGCGGCCCTACGAGATCCGCCGCGACGACGGCACCCAGTGCTGGATCTTCGACTTCGGGCTGCGTATCGACCCGAAGGTGCTGGAGGAGGTCAGCGGCGACCTGGACCGGGCGCGGGTGCGCTTCCAGGAGGCGTTCGCGGCCGCGTGGCGCGGCGACGCCGAGGTGGACGGGTTCAACGCGCTGGTGCTGCGGGCCGGTCTGGACTGGCGGCAGGCGGCGGTGCTGCGCGCCTACGCCAAGTACCTGCGCCAGGCCAGTACGCCCTACAGCCAGGACTACATCGAGGACGCCGTCCTGGCCCACACCGACATCTCCACCGCGCTGGTCACGTTGTTCGAGCTGCGGTTCAACCCGGCCATCGGCGACTCGGACCGGGTCGCCCAGGCCACGCAGCTGACCGCCGACATCACCGAGATGATCGACGAGGTCACCAGCCTGGACTCGGACCGCATCCTGCGCAGCCTGCTCGGCCTGGTGAACGCCACGCTGCGTACCAACTACCACGTGCGGGACGCCGACGGGCAGCTCAAGTCCTACCTGGCGGTGAAGCTGGATCCCCGCGACATTCCCGATCTGCCGGCACCGCGGCCGCGGTTCGAGATCTGGGTGTACTCGCCCAGGTTCGAGGGCGTGCATCTGCGGTTCGGGCCGGTGGCCCGCGGCGGGCTGCGCTGGTCGGACCGCAGGGAGGACTTCCGCACCGAGGTGCTCGGCCTGGTGAAGGCGCAGGCCGTGAAGAACGCGGTGATCGTGCCGGTCGGCGCCAAGGGCGGGTTCGTGCTCAAGCGGCCACCGGTGCCCACCGGCGATCCGGGGCTGGACCGCGAGGCGCTGCAGGCCGAGGGCATCACCTGCTACCAGCTGTTCATCTCGGGCATGCTCGACCTGACCGACAACCTGGACGCCAGCCGGACCGTGGTGCCCGCGCGGGACGTGGTGCGCTACGACGGCGACGACACCTACCTGGTGGTGGCGGCGGACAAGGGCACGGCGACGTTCTCCGACATCGCCAACGACGTGGCCAACAGCTACGGGTTCTGGCTGGGGGACGCGTTCGCGTCCGGCGGTTCGGCGGGCTACGACCACAAGACGATGGGCATCACCGCGAAGGGCGCCTGGGAGGCGGTGAAACGCCACTTCCGGGAGCTGGAGGTGGACACCCAGTCCCAGGACTTCACCGTGGTGGGCGTCGGCGACATGTCCGGTGACGTGTTCGGCAACGGGATGCTGTGCTCCGAGCACATCCGGCTGGTCGCCGCGTTCGACCATCGGCACATCTTCATCGACCCCGACCCGGACCCGGCCGCGTCGTACACCGAGCGGCGCAGGCTGTTCGACCTGCCGCGCTCGTCGTGGGACGACTACGACCGGGCGCTGATCAGCGAGGGCGGCGGGGTGTGGCCGCGCACGGCGAAGTCGATCCCGGTCGGTCCGGCCGCGCGCAAGGCGCTGGGCCTGTCCGACGGCGTCACGAAGCTGTCGCCGACCGAGCTGATGCGGTCGGTGCTGCTGGCGCCGGTGGACCTGTTGTGGAACGGCGGCATCGGCACCTACGTCAAGGCCAGCACCGAGACCCACGCCGAGGTGGGGGACAAGGCCAACGACGGCATCCGGGTCAACGGAGCCGACCTGCGGGTGCGGGTGGTGGGCGAGGGCGGCAACCTCGGGCTGACCCAGCGCGGTCGCATCGAGTTCGCCCGCACCGGCGGTCCGGCGCACACCGGCGGCAAGGTGAACACCGACGCCCTGGACAACTCGGCCGGTGTCGACTGCTCCGACCACGAGGTCAACATCAAGGTCCTGCTCGACCACCTGGTCGCCGAGGGCAGGCTGAACCACGAGGAGCGCAACGAACTCCTCGTCGAGATGACCGACCAGGTGTCCGAACTCGTGCTGGCCGACAACTACGACCAGAACACGGTCCTCGGGGTGAGCCGGGCGCACGCGGTGGGCATGCGCACCGTGCACGCGCGGCTGATCGCCGATCTGGAGCAGCACGACGGACTGGACCGCACCCTGGAGGCGCTGCCCAGTCCCACCGAGTTCCAGCAACTGGAGAAGGCCGACCTCGGCCTGACCTCACCGGAACTGGCCACCCTGCTGGCACACGTGAAGCTGGCGCTGAAGGACGAGGTGCTGGCCAGCGACCTGCCCGATCTGGACGTGTTCGCCCGCCGGCTGCCCGAGTACTTCCCCAGCCAGTTGCGGGAGCGGTTCGGCGACCGGATCGGGGCGCACCCGCTGCGCCGGGAGATCACCACCACGATGGTGGTCAACGAGGTCGTGGACGGCGGTGGTGTGTCCTACGCGTTCCGGCTGGCCGAGGAGATGAGCGCCACGGCCACCGACGCGGTCCGCGCCTACGTCGCCGCGACCCGGATCTTCGACCTGCCCGAGCTGTGGCAGGAGATCCGGGCGTTGGACAACGTCGTGGAGAGTTCCGTCGCCGACGCCATCACGCTGGAGAGCAGGCGGTTGCTGGACCGCGCGTCGCGGTGGCTGCTGTCCAACCGGCCGCAGCCGCTGGCCGTGGGCGCCGAACTGGCCAGGTTCAGCAAGCCGGTGCACTCGCTGTCCGCCGACGTGCTGGGCCTGTTGCGTGGCAGGGAACGCGAGCACGTGGTGGACGAGACCGCCCGGCTGGTGAGCATCGGCGTGCCGGAGGCCACGGCGGCCAGGGTGGCGTCGCTGCTGGACACGTTCTGCCTGCTGGACGTCGTCGAGATCGCCGAACTGGCCGAGCGCGAGGGCGTCAGCGTCGGTGTGGAACGCAGCCATCTGGAGACCGCGCAGCTCTACTACGCCCTGTCCGAACACCTGGACATGGACGTGATGCTGTCCTCGGTCAGCCAGTTGGAGCGGGGCAACCGCTGGCACTCGCTGGCCCGCCTGGCACTACGCGACGACCTGTACTCGTCGATCCGGGCGATCGCGGTGGACGTGTTGCGCAGCAGTGATCCCGGCGACAGCGCGGACGAGAAGATCGAGCGCTGGGAGCAGTCCAACGCGTCCCGGTTGGAGCGGGCCCGGTCCGCGCTGGCCGAGATCCGCAGGGTCAACCGGCTGGACCTGCCGACGCTCTCGGTGGCGGCCAGGCAGGTCCGGTCCATGGTGCGCTGAGCCCCGTTCGGCCCGCTGTCCTGACCTGTCTGGACGGCGGGCCGAACCGGCTGGCAGGGTGACCGGCATGGGGATCAGGGCGAGGTGGCGGGCCGGCCACATGAAGGATCCGGTGTCCGGGGTGTTCCGGGTCGAGGGCGACTACTTCCGGCATCCGAACGGTTCGTCGTGGGCGACGATGCTCACCGGTGTGGTCGTCGCGGACGGCCTGCCGCCGACCGCCGCCGAGGTGCCGGCGGACATGGGCGGCAAGTGGGTCGGCCAGACGGAACTGCCCGTCACCGTGGACCGCGCCGACCCGGGCAACGTGCGGGTCGAGTGGGATCGGGTGGTGGCCAACGATCCCCGGGAGACCGCCCGGCAGCGGGCCGCCGAGGCCGCGGCGCGGATGGTCGCCGGACCCCCACCGGCACCCGCCGCACCCCACCAGGCACCGGTGCCGGAGGGCATGGCCCCGATGGTCGACCAGGCGCTGCGCTCGGCCGGTATCGACCCGTCCTTCCTGCACGCGCCGGGCGCCGACGTACACGTCACGACGTCGTTCGGCACCGCGGCACCGCAGGATTTCCAGGCGATGCTGGCCGGCATGGTCGGTCCGACGGTGCCGGCCACCGGTGTGGTGCGTGCGGTCGCCGAGGTGCCGCCCTCACCGATGCTGCCGCCCGGCGTCACCCACGCGGACGTGACCGTGGACGTGCGGCGGCCGGACGGCACCACCTACCCGGTGATGATGCGGATCGGCTTCAGCACCTGGGAACGGCGGCGGGCGGTGGCCACGCCGGGCACCGAACTGCCGTTGCTGGTCAACCAGAGCAACCCCGGCCTGGTGCGGGTGGACGTGGCCAAGCTCAACCTGCCCTGACCGGCGCCTGTACTGTCGGTTGGCCAGGGGGCTGTCGATGTGGAGGATTGTCGGTTGGGCGTGTACGTGGCCGAGGTGCGTCCGAGGTGGTCGGACATGGACGTGTTCGGGCATGTCAACCATGCCAGCACGGTGACCCTGCTCGAAGAGGCCCGGATCGACCTCCTGTTCACCGAGGCGGGCCGGCACAGCGCGGCGACCATGGCCGAGGGCATCGTGGTGGCGCGGCTCGCGGTGGACTACCACAGCCCGCTGGTGGCGGACGGTTCCATGGTGCGGGTGGAGATCTCCGTGCGTGACCTGCGGGCCGCGTCGTTCACCCTCGACTACACAGTCTACAACGGACGGCGAAACTCGGATGCCGTTGTGGCAACGGCGGAAACGCTGCTGGTGCCCTACGACGTGAACCTGGGCCGCCCGCGCAGGCTGACCGACGCCGAACGGGATTTCCTGGCCGGCTACCGGGCGGGGGTCCGCAGTGGCTGACCGATCCGAACTCCACGTGCCCGATCCGGCCGACCGGGACGACCTCGGCGCGTTCGTGGCCCGCTCGGTCCGGCTGGACCAGCACGCCGTGGTCCGCCTGCGCGGCAGGAGCGACGGCAGCGCGACCGGCATGGTGGAGGCCTGGGTGGCCACCCCGTTCGACGTGCTCGCCACCCGGTCGGTGCGTGGCGAGGTGCTGCCGGCGGATGTGACGGTGTCGGGCAACGAACTGCTCGCCGCGCTGGCCATCGTGGGCGGTGAGCGGCTGGATCCCGGCCCGGCGATGGACCTGATGTGGCGGGCCGCACTGCCGCCCGGCGGTGGCTGGCAGGTGGTCGACGAGCTGCCCGTGCGCGTGGTGTCCGAGCTGGCCGACCGGGGCATCGAGGTGGCCAGGCAGAATCCCGGCCCCCGGGGCAGCGCGCCCACGTCGCTGCTGGACCAGCACGTGCTCACCGTCAGCGGGTCCGGACTGGACGTGAAGGTGCCGATGCGGTGCCTGTTCGCCTTGTCCGGCATGGGTTTCCTGGCCGACGGCGACGGCGACACGGTCCGTGTCACGGCCACCGACTCGTGGCTGCGCCTGGACGCCCGCTACGGCGCCGTCCTCCGACGCCGGCACGCGTTGCTGCCCTTGCTCGTCTAGACCAGCCACGCTGCCGTGTCCGGGGGCAGCAGGCCGTCCACGAGCGGTGCGCTGGACAGCACCAGCTCGCCGGCCGGCAGCGGCACCAGCGCGCCGGACGTGTTCAGCGCGCAGATCAGCCCGCCGCCCTTGCGGCGGAACGCGAAACACGACGCTGGCGCGCCGTACCACTCCAGCTCGACACCCCGGAACGCCGCGTGCGACTGGCGCAGCTCGATCGCGTGCCGGTACAGCGACAGCATCGAGTCCTGGTCCTCCAGCTGCGCCTCGACGGTCAGCGGCGCCCACTCGAACGGCATCGGCAGCCAACTGTCCTGGTGCGCGGTGAACCCGTAGGGCGGCGTGCCACCCTCCCAGGGCAGCGGCACCCGGCAGCCGTCCCGGCCCCGGTCGGTGTGGCCGGAGCGCTCCCACACCGGGTCGCGCAGCGCCCAGTCCGGCAGTTCCAGGTCCGGCAGGCCCAGTTCCTCGCCGTTGTACAGGAAAACCACTCCGGGCAGGGCCAGCGCGACCAGTGCCATCGCCCGTGCCCGCCGGGTGCCGAGCGCGCCGCCGCCGTAGCGGGTCACGTGCCGGACCACGTCGTGATGGGACAGTGCCCACGACGGTGGTGCGCCGACGCCGACCACGCCGGCCAGGGACCGCTCGATGACCCCGCGCACGGCGTCCGCGTCGAACTCGGCGTCCACCAGCCGCACGTCGAACCCGACGTGCAACTCGTCGGGCCGTAAGTAGCGGGCCAGCCGGTGCTCGTCGCCCACCCACAGTTCGCCGATCGCGACCCGGCCCGGGTACTCGTCCAGCACCGCCCGGATCATCCGGTGCACCTCGTGGCCGCGCTCGTCGTCGAAGCGGGGATCACCGGCGTGCGCCACCGGCATGCCGGCCTGCCTGGCGAAGCGTGGGTCCATGTTCGGCAGGTCGTACCGCTTGGTGATGGCGTGCGCCATGGCGATCCGGAAGCCGGCCACGCCCCGCTCCAGCCAGAACCGCAGCGTCTGCTGGAAGTCGGCGGCCACGTCCGGGTGGTCCCAGTTCAGGTCCGGCTGGTCGGGCGACTGCAGGTGCAGGTACCACTGGCCGTCGGCCACCCGGGTCCACGCCGGACCGCCGCGCACCGTCGTCCAGTTGTTGGGCGGCAGTTCGCCCGCGTAGCCGCCGCCGTCGCGGAACACGTACCGGTGCCGCGCCGGGCTGTCCGGCCCACCGGCCAGTGCCGCGCCGAACCACGGGTGCCGGCTGCTGGTCGAGCCGGGCACCAGGTCCAGCAGCACCCGGATGCGGTGCGACCCGGCCTCGGCGACCAACCGGTCGAACGCGGCCAGATCGCCGAACAGCGGGTCGACGTCCCGGGGATCGCTGATGTCGTAGCCGGTCGCGGCCATCGGCGACGGGTAGAACGGCGTCAGCCAGATCGTCTCCACGCCGAGCAGTTCCAGGTAGCCCAGGCGGGACCGGACACCGTCCAGGTCACCGACGCCGTCCGCGTCACCGTCGGCGAATGACCGGACGTAGACCTGGTAGCAGACCGCGTCCCGCCACCAGATCGACTCCGCTGCCCGCTCCATCTGGAGGTCGGCTGATCGTCGCACGGGGGGACATCCTGCCACCCGTCCGGGGGAACGTGACGACCGCCGACAAAGATCGACTCGCGGCGGTGGCGCCGCTCACACCCAACTGTTCATCATGCTGTTGGCCGCCATCTCCAGGTACTCCCAGAGCTGCGTCCGGTAGGGCTCGGCGACGCCCTCCTCGTCCACCGCGATCCGCATGCAGCGCAACCAGGCGTCCCGCTCCAGCGGGCCGATCTTGTACGGCACGTGCCGCATCCGCAGCCGGGGATGGCCGCGCCGGTCGGAGTACGTGTGCGGGCCGCCCCAGTACTGCATGAGGAACAGGGTGAGCCGTTCGGTGGCACCGGTCAGGTCGGGCTGCTCCGGGTACAGCGGCAGTAGCAGCTCGTCCTTCGCGACCTCGGCGTAGAACCGGGTCACGATCCGGCGGAAGGTGTCCTCACCGCCGACGGCTTGGTAGAAGGTCTCCGGTGTGGCCACCCCACCATCGTGCCAGGTGGTCAGTCCTCGGGGAGTGCGGGCCGGCTGACCGGCGGCCGGATGCCGTCCTGCTCGAACACCGCCATGACCCGTCGCAACAGCTCCCGCTGGGTGGCCCACTGCCGGGCCGGCCGCACCTTCACCGTCATCCGCAGCGTGATGTTGTCGGTCGTCATGCCCTGCACGCCGAGCACCTTGGGTGGTTCCAGCACGTCGTCGGAGATCGGCGGCTCCGCCGTGGCCTGCTCGGCCACCTCGGTGAGCAGGTGCAGCGCCTGGTTCACGTCGGTGGTGTAGTGCAGCGGCACGTCCACCACGGCGACCGCGAAGCCCTGGCTGGAGTTGCCGACCCGCTGGATCTCGCCGTTGCGGACGTACCAGACGGTGCCTGCGTAGTCCCGGACCGTGGTGACCCGCAGCCCGACCGCCTCGACCGTGCCGGACGCCTCGCCCAGGTCGACGACGTCGCCCACGCCGTACTGGTCCTCCAGCAGCATGAAGATGCCGGACAGGAAGTCCTTCACCAGGTTCTGCGCGCCGAAGCCGACGGCGACGCCGATGACGCCAGCGGACGCGATGATCGGCGTCAGGTTGAACCCGAGATCGCCCAGCACCAGCACGGCGGCGATGCCGAACACCACGAACGACGTGATCGACTGGAGCACCGAGCCGATCGTCCTGGCCCGCTGCGAGCGGCGGTCGGACACCAGCGCGGCCAGCGTCTGCGGCGCCCGCTCCCGTAGCGGGCGCAGTATCGCCGGCACGCCGCCGCGGCTCGTGGTGAGCCGCCGGATCAGCCGGTGCATCAGGAAGCGCACCAGGAACGCCACCACCAGGATGGCGAGGATGTTCAGCGGTTTGGCGACCAACCAGCCGGCCGACTCCGCGAGCCAGGAGTTGTGCGTGACGTTCCAGACCTGGCCACACCAGGTCGTGGCGTCGTCGGCGCAACTGGGCTTGGTGGCCGCGTTCAACAGTCCTATGGACAGAAGTTCCTGCGACACGGCGCCGACCTTAACCGCTGGCCTGCCGGCACAGCCACGATCGGCGGGCCGCGATCGGCCGGCACCGGGGCCGGAATGGGCACGTCACCGGCGGTTCACCGGAGTGTTCGCCTACGCTGTGGGACACGTCACCGTATTGGCGTGCTATTCGGTGGTCATCTGTGGTCGACTAGGGTTCCACAGCACGGTGGAGGTGGTCGCGTGCCCGACCGACAACCGACCCCCATCGGCGCGGCTTCCAGCCTGGCGCCGGGGGGATCGCTGCGCACCGAGCCTGCCGTGGCGGCAGGTTCGCCGTTGTCCGTCGGTAACGCCGTGACCGGCTCCGCCGAACCGAGGAGCCAGGAACACAACCACCACACCCGGCCGCCCACCTGGGGTCGACGCCGGGTACTCCTGCTCAACGCGACCTACGAACCGCTGACTGCCCTGCCTCTGCGCAGGGCGGTCGTGCTCGTGGTGTGCGGGAAGGCGGACGTGCTGCACGGCGACTCCGCCGGGCTCGTACTGCACTCGGCCAACCGGACCGTCGAGGTCCCGTCGGTCATCAAGCTCAGTACCTACGTGCGCGTGCCCTACCGGGCACGCGTGCCGCTGACCAGGGCCGGCCTGATGTACCGGGACCGCTACCACTGCGCCTACTGCGGCGGGCGCGCGGACACCATCGACCACGTCGTGCCGCGCAGCCGGGGCGGCGCGCACTCGTGGCAGAACTGCGTGGCGAGCTGCGCGAAGTGCAACCACAGGAAGGCGGACCGGCTGCTCGCCGAACTGGGCTGGCGGCTGCGCGCGACGCCGAGCGCACCCCGGGGGCCGAACTGGCGGCTCCTGGCCGGGATCGCCGAGGCGGATCCGCTGTGGCTGCCGTATCTGGGCGAGGCCGCCTGAACGACGGCTGGGCGGGCCGGCGGTGCCGCCGGCCCTTCGCCGTCAGCAGGTGACGCGAGTACCCGCGGCCGCCGTGACCCGAGTGCCGGCCAGGGCGGTGACCCTGGTGCCATCCAGCGCAGTGACCCTGGTCCCGTCCAGCGCGGTCACCCGGGTGCCGTCCAGGGCGGTGACGCGCGTGCCGTCCAGCGCGGTCACCCTGGTGCCGGCGAGCGCGGTGACCCTGGTGCCGGCCTGAGCGGTCACGCGGGTGCCGGTCCGGGCGGTGACGCGGGTACCTTGCTGTGCGGTGACCCTGGTACCCAGGCACGTGACCCTTGTGCCGTCCAGCGCCGTCACCCTGGTGCCTTCGCGCGCCGCGGTGACCCGAGTGCCGAGGCACGTAACCCTCGTACCGGCCTGAGCGGTAACCCGGGTACCCCTACGCTGAGTAGTCGCTGCTTCATGCGAAAGAGTGACGAACGGCACTCGAGTGGCGGCAGTCTTCGTGCGCATAGCGTTCGCTCCTAGGAGTAGTGACCTGACAAGTATGCTCAGTCCGGTCTTCGCAAGGGCCGTACAGGTGAAAATCTACGAGCAACAGTGCCCGCAAACAAGCCGCCAAATCGGCCGCCGGTTGCCGCCATCCGGAGCGAAGTCGTTCGGACCAGCGATTGCTCTCACCGAGTGATGTTCGGGCGGGGTTGACCAGTACAGGACACGATTCGGTCACGGGCCGGGTAGAGTTGGCCACCGTTCGCAAGCGGCCACTCACCAACGGCGATCACCGCAGTTGGCCGGGGTGCGGGCCGCACCGCCGCCACCACTACGGTCGACCGCGAGCGCATTGGGGGGATGGATGTCGATGGCCGGTTTCCCGGGACACTCGGGACCTGCCACCGACCGCACCGCGCCGACCGGGCGCGGTGACGCTCCGTTCCGCTTACTCATCATGGCCGGCTTCGCCTCGCTCACCGGCGACGGCATCCGGATGGCCGCGCTACCCCTGTTCACCGCGCTGAGCACGCGCAGCCCACTGGCCGTGTCCGCGGTCGCCACCGCCGAGGTGCTGCCCTGGCTGCTGGTCGCCCTGCCGGCCGGCGCGCTGGTCGACCGGTGGTCGCCGCGCCGCGTCGTGCTGGCCGCGCACTGCCTGCGTTCTCTGGTGGCCGCCGCCCTGGCCGTCACGGTGTTCACCGGCCACGCCCAGCTGCCGGTGCTGATCGGCGCCGCGTTCCTGCTCACCTGTGGCGAGACGTTCGCCGACTCGGCGTACCAGCTGCTGCTCGTCGAGTTATCTGGTCGCGATCGGCTGGACCGGGCGAACAGCTGGTACGTCATGGCGGAGACGCTCGGACTCGACCTCGGCGGCCCACTGGTGGCCGCCGCGTTGTTCGTGTGGCAGCCGGGCGCCTGCTTCGCGGTCAACGCCCTCACGTTCCTGATCTCCGCCGCCTGCGTCGGCTTCCTGCCCGAGGTGAAGGTCGCCCGAGGCGTGCCCGGCCCGAGGCAGCCACCGCAGCCGATGCGCGCCCAGCTCGCCGAGGGCAGCCGCTTCCTGTTGCGGCACAGGGCACTCCGCACACTGGTCCTGGCCGTCGTGGCCAGTGCCCTCGCGGTCAGCGCGGCCAACGCCCTGGTCTCGCTGTACGCGCTCCAGACTCTCGCCGTGCGCGCCGCGCTCGTGCCGACGCTGTGGGTGGCGCAGGCCCTGGGCACGCTGTTCGCCGCGTGGCTGGTGCCCCGGCTGGCCGCCCGGCTGGGCGAGGGCCGCACCATGGTGGGCGCGCTGGCCCTGCTCGGTGTGGCGTTCGTCGCTGTCGGTGCCATCCCCGTCGCACCCGCCGTCTGGGTGGCGTACCTGCTGGTCGGCGTGGGTGCCGGTGGCTGGAACGTGTTGTCCGCCACCAGAAGGCAGCGCCTGACGCCGAGCGCGCTGATGGGCCGGGTGACCAGTGCCTACCGGATGCTCGCCTGGGGCCTGATGCCGCTGGGCGCCGCCCTGGCCGGACCGCTCGCCAGGGCAACGTCGCTGGCCACGGTGTTCGTCGTGGTCGGCGGCATCGTCGCGGCCGTCGCCGTCGTGGCCGCCCGCCCCCTGGCCCGACCGGCCCCGGAACAGGTGAGCCGGTGAAGGGCCAGGTAGTGGATCGGCTACGGTAATTCGCGTGAGCGGGACCGAACCGGTGGACACGCGTCCGACCAAGGTGGGCAAGGAGGTTGTGGTCGCGTGACTATTGTCGAGACGATCCTCGTCTACGTACTGATCCCGGCCGCCATCTACGGCGTGATCGCGCTGTGCACCCTGGGGCCGAACCGTGTTCGCAGTCCCAAGTACCGGCCCGGCCAGCCGTGGACGTACCAGCCCGTCTGGTGGAGCGCCGGTGGTGTCGTCGACCCGAGGCAGACCGGCGTGCCGGCCGAACAGGCGGCCGTGAGCCCGTCGGTGCGCACCGCACGTGGAGGTGCCCGTGGCAACTGGTGAGAACGGCGAGCACGGCACGATCGTGCGGACCAACGGCGGCGAGGTCGACTACGGCCCCGGTGCCGCGGTCACCGCGTCGGGCCGGGTGTCCATCGCCCGCGAGATCAAGCCGCTGCCGCCGACCACGCCGTTCACCCCGGTGCAACTGGCCAAACTGGACGAGGCCATCGCCCTGTCCACCCGGTCCACCGGCCTGGACTTCAGCATCTACCTCGGCGAGCTGGGCGACGACACCCGGCACCGCGCCGAGATGCTGCACGCCTCCATCGGCCTGCCGCAGGCCGCCGAGTCCGTGCTGATCGCCGTGTCGCCCGGCCAGAAGGTGGTCGAGGTCGTCACCGGCGACGAGTCGCACCGCCGGCTGTCCGACCGGTCCTGCAAGCTCGCCGTGATGAGCATGGTCGCGTCCTTCAAGGAGGGCGACCTGGTCGGCGGTCTGGTCAGCGCCCTGCGGATGCTCACCGACCAGGCCGGCTCGGCCCCCCGGCACATCGACCCGGCCACCCCGGAGACACCCGCCCACTGAGGGCTTACAGCACGCCGACCCGGTGCATCTCCCGGGTGAGCTGGTACCACGAGTTGGTCACCAGGTCCGCGCCGATCTGCGTCGCGGTGTCACCCAGCACCCGCCCGCCCGGCCCGGACGCGTAGATCACCACCGGGGTGTCCCGGTCGAACGTGCGCACCGTGCGGATCAGTTCCAGCCCGGCGTTGGGCACCGGCTTGCCGCCCTCCACACGCTCCATGTCGGACACGATCAACTGGTAGCGCTGGCCGGTCAGCTTCTGCAGCGCCTCCTTGGTGGTGCGCACCACGTCCACCACGACGCCCCGCCGTTCCAACTGGTCGATCTGCAGCGCCTGCCGCTCCGGGTGGTCCTCCACCCACAGCACACCGGCCGCCTTGGGCCGGGTGTCCGGCTGCTGGCCGGTCCAACCGGGCACCAGGTCGTCGTCGGACGGCGCGGGCACCACGGACAGAGCGGCAGGCTCGTCGCCCGCCTTGGCCTGCTTGTCACCGGCGGGTGCGGGCTCGTGGTGCTCCAGCCGCTCCCACGGCGCCTTCACCGGGTCGGCATGGAAGTCCGGCCGGTCGGCCACCGGCACGCGGGCCGGTTCGGTGTCCGTGTCGTCGAAGGCGACCGCGGGCGGCGTGGCCGGAGCCGCCGCGCCACTGAACGCGGGCGCCTTCACCGGGACCGCCTGGGCCACCCTCGGCGCGCCGGCCGTCTTGGCCGGCGCCCCGGACTGGGGCGCCGCCGTGGTCTTGCCGGTGATCTCCTTGTGCAGCGAGGCGATCTGCTCGTGCACGTCGCTCATCATGTCCATCTGCTGGCGGTGCAACTCGCCGAGCGTCACCTCCTGCCCGGCGATCTTGATCGTGACGTCGCGGGTCTCCGTGGACTTGATGACCCGACTCAGCGGTCCACGGAACACCACGATGATGGCGAGCACGATCAACGGCCACAGCAGGCTGGCGATCGCGGAGAGCGTTTGCGACACGGACCAGAACTCTAGTGCGGGCGGGGACACCCGCGCGATCAACTCCGATCAAACTCCTGCGCCGCGAGCGCCCGGACGATCCCGGCCCGGCCCTCGGACACCAGCCGCCGCAGGGCCGGCGGTCGATCTTCCGCGAGCCAGGCGTTCGCGGCGTCCACCGTGGTCTGGTTGACCGACCACGCCGGGAACAGCCCGACCACGGTCGGCTGGGCCCGTTCGCTGGACCGCCGCTCCCACACCCCGGCCACGTCGGCGAAGTACCGGGCCACGTAGGGCTCCAGCAACGCCTTCTGCCCCGGGTGGGAGAAGCCGGCGATGATCGCGTCGCTCACCGCGTTGGGCAGGTCGTCGTCGGCCACCGCCCGCCGCCACGCCTCCGCCTTGGCCTCGGCGGTGGGACGCAACGACTTCGCCCACTCCGACTGCCGGTGCCCGGCGGCCGTGGCGTCCCGCTCCAGCTCCGCGCCGATGGCGGCCAGGTCGGCCTTGCCGTGCGCGGCCAGCGCGCGCAGCAGCCGCCAGCGCAGGTCGGTGTCCACGGTCAGGCCGGGCAGCGGCGAGCCGTCCAGCCAGTCCCGCAGATGCGCCAGGATGTCGTCGTCCAGCACCGACGAACACAGCGCGTTCACGAAGGCCAACTGGTGGTCCGAGCCGGGCTCGGCTGCCGTGGCCAGCGACAGCAGCTCGTGGCCGAACTGCGACCAGCCGGTCGGCGCCCACGCCCGGTCCGCGTACGAACTCAGCGCCACCTGGGCCTGCTGGATCAGCCGCTGCACCACGCCCACTTCGGACTCGGCGTGCAGGCCGCGCAGCACCAGGTGCACGAAGTCGCGCGCCTTCAGCTCCGCTTCCCTGGTCATCTCCCACGCAGCCGACCAGCACAGCGTCCTGGGCAGCGGTTCGGCGATGTCCGCGATGTGCTCCAGCAGCGTGGCCAGCGAGTCGTTGTCCAGCCGCATCGTGCAGTAGGTCAGGTCGTCGTCGTTGACCAGCACCAGCTTGCCGGCCGGCACGCCGACCAGGTCCGGCACCTCGGTGCGCTCGCCGACCACGTCCAGTTCGACCCGGTGCCGGCGGACCAGCTTGCCCGCGTCGTCGAAGTCGTACACGCCGATGGCCAACCGGTGGGCCCGCAACTCGCCGGCACCTGGCCGGGCCGGGCCCTGCAGCACGACGAAGTCGGCGAACGTGCCGTCCGCGGCGACGCTGAACCGGGGCCGCAGCAGGTTCAGCCCGGTGGTCTGCAACCACTGGGCGCCCCAGCCCGACAGGTCCCTCCCGGACGCCTCCTCCAGCGCGGTCAGCAGATCGGCCAGCGTCGCGTTGCCCCAGGCGTGCTTGGCGAAGTAGACCTTCAGGCCGGCCAGGAAGCTCTCCGGGCCGACGTAGGCGTAGAGCTGCTTGAGGACGGCCGCACCCTTGGCGTAGGTGATGCCGTCGAAGTTGACCTCGACCGCCTGCAGGTCCGGGATGTCCGCGGCCACCGGGTGCGTGGACGGCAACTGGTCCTGCCGGTACGCCCACGACTTCTCGATGTTGGCGAACGTCGTCCAGGCGTGCTCGTACTCGGTGTCCGACGCCTGCGCCAGGACGCTGGCGAACGTGGCGAACGACTCGTTCAGCCACAGGTCGTCCCACCACCGCATCGTCACCAGGTCGCCGAACCACATGTGCGCCATCTCGTGCAGCAGGATCTGCGCCCGCACCGCGCGCTGGCCGTAGGTCGGCGTGCTCCGGTACAGCACGCTGTCGGTCCAGGTGACCGACCCCCAGTTCTCCATCGCGCCGCCCATGTTGGGCACGAACACCTGGTCGTAGCGCTCCTGCGGGAACGGCTGGCCGAACTGCTCGCCGAAGAAGGTCAGGCCGCGCTCGGTGAGGTCGAACAGCTCCTCGGCGTCACGCTCGAGGAACTGCCGCAGCGACTGTCGCCCGAACAGGCCGAGGTCGTGGCCGCCGCGGGTGGAGCGCAGCTCGTGGAACGGGCCGCCGTTGACCACGGTGACGTACGTCGAGAGGGGCGGGGTGTCGCCGAACGTCCAGCGCCGGCCGCCGTCGGACAGCTCCTCGACCCGGTCGGGGGCGGAGTTGCTGGTCACCGTCCAGCTCTCGTGCGCGTCGACCACGAAGCCGTGCGGCGCCTTGAGGTCGGGCTGGTCGAAGCAGGCGAAGGCGAAGCGCGCCATGTCGGGCTCGAAGGTCGACCAGACGTAGACCAGCTTGTCGTTGGGGTCCACGGTCCGCAGGATCGCGGTGCCCGAGCGGGTGTCGGACTGGGTGTGCGAGACGACCAGGACGTTCTCGCCCTCGAGGTCGGGCAGGGGGATCCGACCGCGCTCGGCGGTCGCCGGGTCGAGGTCCCGGCCGTTGAGCGTCACCGACGCCACCTCACCGACGCAGTCGACGAACGTGGCTGCGCCCGGCTCCGTGCAGGTGAACGAGACGGTGGAGGTCGCCGCCCAGACGTCGCCGTCGAGGAGCCCGCGCAGGTCCAGGTGTACGTCGTACCGCTGGACGTTGACGAGGGCCGCGCGCTCGGCGGCTTCCTCCCGAGTCAGGCTCGCGATGTCGGTCATGGCGTCACCGTATCGCCGACGTTTCCGAAAGCACGCACACCCCGGATCGGTGCGGATTCGGTGCCGAATGTCCTTGACTCCGCTCCCCGGGGGGACAACCCTCAACCCCAAGCCACCAGCGGCTTCCCCGTCGGAAGGACTCTTCGCATGCTCCCCAAGCGCACCATCGGACTGATGAGCGCCTTCGCCGTCACCGCAGCACTCACCGCCTGTGGGTCGTCGAGCTCGTCGACCACTGCGAGCTCCTCGGGGGGCGTCTCCAAGATCGGCGACTGCGACATCACCAGCAAGCCCAACAGCATCGACATC
>DASUGU010000018.1:0-53521 GCA_036273855.1 Pseudonocardiaceae bacterium | reverse complement strand
CCCAAAAGTGGGTGCGCCGGCCTGAGCGTCTACGCGGTTCTCCGCGAACTGCAACGACTTCTTGCGTTCATGGCCGGCGCGTGCCATATCTGCCAACGTCCCTTCCCTTGACCCATAACGACCTAACAAAGTACTACTAGGTGAGCGCCAGGACCGCCCGCAGCGTCGTGGTCAACCACTGCGCCGCGTGCAGCGGCGAGTCGGGTGCGGTCAGGTGACGGGCCGCGACGTAGAGGTCCGGGCGGACCAGGAGCACCCCACCGTCGTCGATCTCCCGCAACTGGGCCCACGTGCCGTACGGATCCTCGTGCCGCTCACCGGGACCGATCGACACGGGCGTGATCGGCACGCCGGTGGAGCGGGTGAACTCGGCGGCCGCGCTGAGCCAGTCGGCGCCGCCGATGCCGGTGAAGACGCTGAAGGTGCCGTGGCCGCCAAGGTCCAGAGTGGACACTCGACGGCCGGTCGTGGTGACCCAGGTGTGCGGCAGCTTGGCGCCGGGCCAGGTCGTGGCCTGCGCGTACAGCTCCGGATCGCGATGGTACTCGGGCATCGGCGTGCCGTCGGGAACGACCGCGGTCGACGCGTAGCGGTGGTTGTGTTCCACGCCGTGCGCATCGAACTCGTACGCCTTGTACGCGATGGCCTCGCGCAGCGCCTGGCGGATCTTCTCGCCCGCAGGGCCGGGTGCCTTGCGCAGGGCGAGCTGCTGGTCGAGCCGGGCGACGTCCGTGGTGTCGGTGAGCTCCAGCGCGGACAGAATACGGCCGGTGTCGGCGATGCTCTGGTTGGCCCGTTCGACGATCTGCCGCGCGACCGGGGCCCGCTCGGCGTCGTAGGACTCCAGCAGCGCCGGACCGGCATGGCCGGCGACGACGTGGGAGAGCTTCCACGCCAGGTTGTACGAGTCCTGGATCGACGTGTTGGAGCCCAGACCGTTCGTCGGCGGGTGCCGGTGGACGGCGTCGCCCGCGCAGAACACCCTGCCTCGGGCGATGGTGGTGGCGAAGTGGTGGTTGACCGTCCACGGCGAGGCCGACTTGACGCGCATCTCGAAGTCGTCCGTGCCGACCAGCTTGACCGCCAGCTCGCGGACGAACTCGTCGGTGAACGTGGGCGGGCCGACCGCGACCTCGTAGCCCCACATCAGCATCCACTCGTGCCACGGCTTGATCATCCGCAGCACGCCCAGCCCGACGCCCTCCTTCTCCGCGCCCGGCTGCAACATCCAGTACAGGACGGACGGCCGGTGCGCGACGAACCGGGACAGGTCGGCCTCGAACACGATGCTCAGCGAGCCGGCCACCGCGCCCGGGCCCTCGAAGTCCAGTCCGAGGTCGGCCGCCACCTTGCTCCGCGCGCCGTCGGCACCGATCAGGTACTTCGACCGGATCCGGTACTCGGCTCCGGTGAGGCGGTCGCGGACGGTCGTGGTGACGCCGTCGTCGTCCTGTTCGTGGTCCAGGTACTCGGTGTCGAAGCGCACCCGCGCGCCCCGCTCCTGCGCCGCCTTCACCAGGATCGGCTCGGTGATCGTCTGCGGAGCGTCCAGCATCGTGCACGGGCTCTGCAGCTCGTAGTCCGCGTGCCGCACGGTGTCCGTGCCCCACGACGGGATCCGGCCCAGCTCGTCGCCCGCGAGACTGGTGCAGAACGTCGTGTTGCCCATGTACTCCCACGGCGTCGCCTCGCGCAGCAGCACGTCCTCGACACCCGAGTCGCGCATCGCCTCCATGGTGCGCTGGTTCGTGATGTGCGCCCTCGGCGTGTCGGACAGCCGGCTGTACTTCGTCACCAGCACCGTCGGCGTGCCGTGGGTGGCCAGGAACATCGCGGCGGACGCGCCCGCCGGACCCGAACCGACCACCAGAACATCCGTCTCGGCCATGGCAGCGCTGCCCATTCCCTACCTCCGCGGCTGGATGTACGCCTGGCGGACATCTGTCCGACAGCCTCGCCGTCGTTGGTTGTCGTGTCAAGCAGCTCCGCCGGGTTTTGCGCCGCCGGTCGCTCAGCAGGCCGGGACGATCACCCCGTGTTGCGCGCGTTCGGCACGTTCCCGCTCGCGTTGGCGAGGGCGACCTGGGCCCGCACGGCCGCGATCGCGTCCTCCGCCTCATCCAGCCGGGCCTGGTAGTGGTTCACCTGGACCGCGCCGGCCAGGGTGGTCTGCGTCGGTTCGGCCACGACCGTGGCCTGGCAGTTCAGTGCGGTGGTGATGAAGTAGGCCGGCTCCGTCGCCGTGTTCGACCAGAACGCGCCGGTGGTGGCGACGGTGACGCTGATGCCGTAGCCGAGCTGTGCGACGTCGATCCCGATCTTGCTCAGCGCGAGGTACGCCTTCCGCAGTTCGTCGACGGCCTTCTTGACCGGCTGGTCGAACGCCTTGTGCTGGCCGTTCGCGCTCTGGGTGAGGATGGTCAGGTTGTCCGCGTCGTCACCCGCGCCGCCGAACACGGCGTTCAGCAGGTGTCCCGCGACGAAGTAGTACTGCGGATGCGCCAACTTGGCCAGGGCGAGGTTGGGCAGCGCGGCCGCGACGGAATCCGAGTCGACGGACAGGTTGCCGGCCGGCCCCAGCGTCGCGGTCGACAGGCAACCGCCCGAGCCCGCCCTGCCGTCCGGGGTGTAGTGGGGCAGGCCGCCGGGCAGGTACTGGATGGTCTGGACGACGGCCTGGTGGTTGGCGATCTTCGCCCGCTTCTGCCGCGGTTGCTCCTCCTCTACCTGCGCCCCTTCGTTGTCACTGTCGTCCGAGTACTGCGTGGTTTCGATCGTCCTGCCCTGTGCGAAGTAGGCGTCGGCGTTCCTGTCGTGCGGGTTGTAGTCGCCCTCCGTCCACTCCTCGCCGAACTCCTCGTTGAAGAGGCGTTCCTGCTCCTCGGCTATCTCGTCCGGAGTTTTCTTCCGCTTCTTCTTCTCCGGTGCGGTCACTTCGAGCTCCCCTCACGCGTGATGATCGCCATCGCCAGTTCCAGCCGACGATCCTCCGGAATGCCGGCCAGTTCGGGATTGCGCGCCAGCACGCGTGCGATCGTCGCATCGATCCGCTGCCGCAACTCGGCATCCGGCTGGGCCACCACGGGCGCCGGTGCTGGCGCCTGGATGTGGACGCCGTACTGGGCCAACGTCGTCACGCGGTCCGCGGCCGGCATCGGCTGGAGATAGTCCAGCAGTTGGGTGGCCGGCGTGCCGAAGCCGGCATCGCCGGCGTAGTACAGGAACCACTCCCGGAACGCGCCCCAGCTCGGTTCGGTGCCGTCCCACCGGGTGCCGTTCTCGGCGAGGTGGGCGTACCAGGCGGTCTCGTCGTACGCCGGAGTGGTCGCGACGGAGTTGTCCGCGGTGTCCGATGGCAGTTGCCGGGTCAGCCACGCGTAGATGTGGTTGGGCAGCTCGTCGGTGCCCAGCAACGTGTCCCGGTCACTGGCGGACATCTCGTCCAGCCAGGTCACCAGCTTCTCGGCCAGCGGATCACTGGTGGCCGACGACAGCTCCGTGCGTAACACCTCCCGGCGGGTGTCCCATTGCTCGTGGGGCCGGCTGAGCACGCCTGCGCGCAGTTTGTCCGCCGGTTCCGCGCACCACGACCACGCCTCGTCCAAGGTCGGCATCGCGCCTCCTGTCGCCGTCACGTTGCTGTATGCAACATCGGGCGGCGGCGGGAAAGCGCGTCGGGCGGGCAGGCTTCCGCGCACTCTTCGCTGCACGGCGAGCGGTCAGCTCTCGGGCGGCTCGGCTTCCAGGTGGGCGATCAGCTTGCGGGTGATGCGGGTCAGCTCGTCGCGGTCCCGTTTGGTCAGTGGGGCCAGCATCGCCTGCTCGTTGGCGATGTGGGTGGTCACGGCCTGGTCGGCGATGCGCAGCCCGAGCTCGGTCAGCTCGACGTCCAGGCTCCTGCGGTCGTTGGGGTTGGGGATCCGCTTGACCAGACCGCGGCTCTCCAGCCGGTCCAGCCGGTTGGTCATCGTGCCGGACGTGACCAGCAGCGACTCGGCCAGCCGGGACGGCGACAGCCGGTAGGGCGGGCCCGCGCGACGCAGTGTGAACAGCACGTCACCCTCGCTGCGGTGTGCTCCGTAGGCGGCGGACAGCTCGTCGATCTTCTTGTTCATCAGCTGGGCGGTTCTGGTGACGCGGGCGACCAGCGCCATCGTGTCCAGGTCGATGTCCGGTCGGACGGCGGCCCACTGCCCGACGATCCGCTCGATGCGGTCCGGTTCGCTCACGTCCGCAGTTTAGCTTGACATCGAGTTACTTAACTCGTTGCCAAGTAGCTTGGTATCAAGTAACTTGACATCAAGCTAAACCGGAGAGGGGATGGACATGACGACGACACTGACGATCACGCCGTCCGAGTCGCTGACGGTGCTGAGCAGCACGCCGGAACTGCTGGAGATGGAGGCCACCTACGCGCCCGGCGGGCACCCGCCGCCCCGGCACTGGCATCCCAGCCAGGACGAGCACTTCGAGGTGTTGACCGGCAGCGTCCGGGTCGTCGCGGGCGACGTGAACCGGGTGCTCACCGTGGGCGAGTGGATCGACGTCCCGCACGGCACCGTGCACCAGTTCTGGAACGAGGGCACCGAGCCCGCGACCGTGCGGTGGCTGGTCCGCCCGGCCGGCCGCAGCGAGGAGTGGTTCACCAGCATCGACGCGCTCCAGCGCGCCGGCCGGGTGGGCCGCGACGGGATGCCCGGCGTCCTGGCGTTCGCGGTGTTCCTGACCGAGTACCGGGACGTGTTCCGCCTGGCCACGCCCGTGGCACCGCTGGTCAGGGCCGCACTCGCCGCACTGGCACCGCTGGGCAGGCTGCGCGGCTACCGTCCGACCACGGCCCGGTCCGCTGAGGCGATCCGGGTCTAGGCGATTCCTGCTTCGATCAGCTGCTGCCAGATCACGCTCTGGTCGACGACCTCGACGTCGAGCTTCTCGGCCTTGGTGAGCTTGCTGGCGCCGACGTCGGCACCGGTGATCAGCAGGTCGGTGCTTGCCGAGACGGACGACGCGGTGGTGGCGCCCGCCTTCTCGCAGAGCCGCTGGAAGGTGGGCCGGGGAACCTTCTCGCCCGAGCGGGGATCGCTGATCCCACCGGTGATGACGACGGTCTTGCCGGCCAGCGGCGCGTCGGAGGCCACGACGGGCGGGAGGTCCTCGTCCCGCACGTCCAGCGAGACACCCAACTCCCGGAGGCGCTCGATCTCCGGGCGCAGCCGGGCGAGGTGCTCGGTGACCGACGCCGCGACCTTCGGCCCGATGTCCTCCACGGCCACCAGCCGGTCCACCCCGGCGTCGGCGACCTCTTCCAGGGAGCCGAACCCGGCGCGGCACAGGCGCGCCGCCGTGCCTTCGGAGGCCATCGGGATGGCCAGGCCGATCAGCGCGCGGCGCAGCCCGACCTGACGACTCGCGTCGATCGAGTCGATCATCCGCTGGGCCGAGACATCACCGATGCGGTCGAACTCCAGCAGCCGCTCGGCGGTCAGCGCGTAGAAGTCCGACGGGTGTTCCAGGTCGCCGGTCTCGGCCAGCCGCTCGATCCACACCGGACCGATCGCCTCGATGTCGGCCGCCCCGCGGGACGCCCAGTGGATCAGCCGCCGCACGGTCTGCGCCGGGCACGCGAGGTTGGTGCAGAACAGTTCCCGGCTGTTGCCCTGCTCGGTGAGTGGCTGGCCGCACGACGGGCATTCGCTGGGCGGCACGATCTCCTGCTCCGCGCCGGTGCGTTGCGCGGGATCCAGCACGCCGGCGACGAACGGGATGACGTCACCCGCGCGGCGCACCAGCACGGTGTCGCCGATCTTGATGCCTCGGGCGCGGATCACCTCCTGGTTGGCCAGGGTCGCGCGGGTGACGGTGGTCCCGCCGACGAACACCGGCTCCAGGTGGGCGACCGGGGCGATCTTGCCGGTCTTGCCGACGTCCCACAGCACGTCGGCCAGCACCGTGGTCTTCTCCTCGGCGGCGAACTTGAACGCCAGCGCGCCCCTCGGCGAGGCCGAGCGGGTGCCGGCGGCCGCGTAGGCGTCGCGGTCGGCCAGTCGCAGCACGGCGCCGTCCAGGTCGTAGTCGAGGTCGTGGCGCTGCGCCTCGATCGTCGCGATGACCGCTTGGGCGGCGGCCGCGTCGGCACAGTGCCGCATGTCGGCGGCGTCGAACCCGAGCCTGCTCAGGGCGTCCTCGAGATCGGCTGCCGCACCACCGGCGGCGTCGAGGTCGAAGGCGAAGAACCGCAGTCGCCGTTCGGCCACCGTGGCCGGGTCCTTGGCCCGCAGGGTGCCGGCCGCCGCGCCGCGCGGGTTGATCAGCGGCCGGTCCGGGTGGGCGACGTTGTAGGCGGCGAATGTGGAGCGCAGCATCACCGCCTCGCCGCGCACCTCGACCCGGCCGGGCGCGTCGACCCGCTCCGGTACCCGGTCGACCAGCGCCCGGACCAGCGTGGTGACGTCGTCCCCGGTAGTGCCGTCGCCCCGGGTGATCGCGCGGACCAGTCGGCCGTCGGCGTAGACCAGCGCCAGCGACAGCCCGTCGAGCTTGGGCATGACCACCACGGGCTGGCCGGGGAAGCGGTCGAAGAACGCCTCGACCTGCTCGGGCCGGGTGGCCTTCTCCAGCGAGAGCATCGGCCGGGAGTGCCGGATCGGCGCGTGCAGCACGGTGGGCGCGCCCACCTGCTCCAGCGGGTTCGGGTCCGGTGTCCACTGCGGGTTCGCCTCGATCAGCGCGCGCAGCTCGTCCTCGATCGCGTCGTACTCCGCGTCGGCCACCAACGGTGCACCCTGGTAGTAGGCGGCACGCAGCGCACCGATCCGGTCGGCGAGTTCCTGGATCCGTTCACGGGCGCTCACAGGCGAAACGCTACCCGGGCGGTCCGACACCCGCGCGGTGATCGTTGACGCGTTCTTTGCGTCGCGGACCCTCCCGCGTTGGCAGGCGGCCAACGTACTGCTGGTCGGCACCGATCCGGCGTTGGCCGGCGACCGCACGGCCGCGCTGCACCTCTACGAACAGTGCAGGGTGCAGGCCGATCACGACCTCGACCAGGCCGCCGCCGGTGCTGGTGCCGACCCGGTCACCCAGCGCACGATCGCCACCGCGACCGACCGGCTCGGCCGGCAGGCCACCGACACGATGCAGGGCACGCTCCCCGGTGCCCGACAGTTGATCAGCCGCAACCACGACGTGCTCGACGCCGCCTACGCCGATCAGCGCGGCAGGGCGTTGGACACCCGGGTGTGGCTGGGCCTGCTGGGCGGTGTGGTGGTTGCCGGCTTGGTGGGGTCGCAGGTGTGGCTGCGGTGGCGACTGCGGAAGGTCAACCCGGCCCTGCTGCTGGCGTCGGTGTCGGCGCTGGTGCTGACGATCGGGAGCATCGGCGTGCTGTCCGGTGCCGGCGAGCAGTCGCGGGTCGCCAAGGCGGACGCGTTCGACTCCATCATCGCGCTGTCCCAGGCCAGGGCCGTCAGCTACGACGCCAACGCCGACGAGAGCCGCTACCTGGTCGACCCGCGGCGCGCCGGGCAGTATCAGCAGGCGTTCCTGACCAAGACACAGTCCTTGTTGGACTTCGGCGGCGCAGGCCCGGACCGGTACGACGCGGCTTTCGCGGCCGCGTCGCGCGCCTACGCGGCCGACCATGCCGACATCACGTTCACCGGGTACTTCGGCACGGAGATGCGCAACATCACCTTCACCGGCGAGCGTGCCGCGGCCGAACGCGTGCTGGCGAACTACCAGGCCTACCAGCGCGCCGACCGGCAGCTCCGCGCGCTGGCCACGTCCGGCCGGCTCCCGGCCGCGGTCCGGTTCGACATCGGTACCGTGCCGGGCCAGTCGGACTACGCGTTCAACCGGTTCGACACGTCGCTGATGGCGCTGATCGGGATCAACCAGCAGGCATTCGACACCGCTGTCCACTCCGGACAGAGCGAGATCGCCGGCTGGAGTTCGGTCGTGCCGGGTCTCGGTGTGCTGCTGATCGTCGGACCGGTCGTGGCCGGCCTGTGGCCCGGGGTGGCCGAGTACCGCTGACCGCTCAGGCGGCCACTGCCGGTGGGCCGGGCTACCGGTCCGTCGGCCGGTAGACGTGGACCGCCATGCCCTCGGGGAAGCTCTTGGCCTCGACGAGGTCCAGGCGTAGCGGTTTGGTCAGGTCCCGGAACAGCGGCAGGCCGTTGCCCAGGGCGACCGGCAGGGTGACGATGTGGTACTCGTCGATCAGGCCGTGCCTCGACAGGGACTGCACGAATGCGGCACCGCCGTGCGCCATGATGTCGCCGCCGGACTCCTGCTTGAGGGCGGTGATCTCCTCGACGAGGTCACCGCTCGCGATCCGGGTGCCCGGCCAGTCGGCCTTCGACAAACTCGTCGAGAAGACGACCTTGGGCAGCTCGTTCATGAAGCGGGCGTACTCGTCGGTCTGGCTGGGCCAGTACGAGGCCATCTCCTCGTAGGTGACGCGTCCCATGATGTGCGTGCCGACCTTCTGGAGGGCGGCGACCTTCCATGCCTTGGTGTCCGGGTGTTCGGCCGGCAGGCCCCAGTCGCCTTCGGCGCCCGTCCCGGCGACGTAGCCGTCCACCGTGACACCCATCTGCAGGACCAGTTGACGCATCGTTGCTCCTTGCCGTGCTTCCATTGCGGACACAGTGTGGCCAGTCATCGGCGTCCTGTCGAATATATCCGTCGACAACTCGGTGGTCGGCCCGCAACCGATCTGGGATGGTCGGACGATGGATTTCGGGATCGTGATGTTCACCGGTTACTCGATCAGTCCGGCGGCGCTGGGCCGCGCCGTCGAGGAACGCGGCTTCGACTCGTTGTTCTATCCCGAGCACACCCACATCCCGGTGCGCAGCAGGCGGACCGACGGCACGTCCACGGCGGGCTACGCACACACCTACGATCCGCTGGTCGCGCTGGGCGCCGTCGCCGCCGTGACCGAGCGGATCAAGCTGGGCACCGGTGTGTGCCTCGTCCCGCAGCGCGACCCCATCGGCACGGCGAAAGCGGTAGCCACGCTGGATCACATGTCCGGCGGACGGGTGCTGTTCGGCGTCGGCGCGGGCTGGAACCGCGAGGAACTGGCCAACCACGGCACCGACCCGCGCACCAGGATGGCGGTGCTCGCCGACCGGGTGCGGGCGATGCGCACGATCTGGGCGCAGGACGAGGCCGAGTACCACGGTGAGTACGTCGACTTCGACCCGATCTGGTCCTGGCCCAAGCCGGCGCGGCACCCCGGACCGCCCGTGCTGGTCGGCGGGAACGGCCCGGGTACGGAGGACCGCGTCCTGGACTTCGGCGACGAGTGGCTACCCCAGTGCGGTCACCTGGCCGACGTCGACGAGCTGCGCACCCGCATCGCGAACCTGCGGGACCGGGCGGGCACGGCCGTGCCGGTCACCCTGTTCGGCGCCCTCCCGACGATGCTGGACGAGTTCGTGGCGGCCGGGGTGGACCGCTGCCTGTTCGTCGTGCGAGGTGAAACGGAAGCCGATGTTCTGTCCACACTGGACGAGCTGGCCGGCGTCGCCCATCGGTGAGAAGTCCTGGGTTCTCTCGCCGTCGACCTGCGGATATGCTCGGCCAGGGGTGCGGCGCCGGTGACCGCCGCAGTGAACTGGGGGAGCGACGATGAGTCTCGCGGGCAAGAGAGCCGTGCTGATCGGCGGCGTGGTGGCGATGGTCGCGATCGTGGTGGTCGCCGTGGTGATACTCCGTGGTGGCAGCCCCGTGTCGGCTGCCTCGTCCTCGCCGTCGGACGTGAACGGCGTCCCGGTGTCGACCGGTCCCTCGGCACCCGACCCGACGTCGGCGGCGCAGCAGTACCTGCAGGCGTTGACCGCCGACGAGCTCCAGGCGGCCAGCGCGCTGACCGACAGTCCGCAGGGCTCGTACGCCGTGCTGGCCGATGCCTGGGACGCCCTGAAACCCACGGCCATGCGGGCCACGCTGGGCAAGATCGGCCCGACCGCCGGGAATGGGTCATTGGCCACATTCACCGCCAAATGGACACTGGAGCAGGGCCACGTGTGGTCCTACACCGGCACGTTCGGGATCGTCCGGACCGGCCCGAACTGGCGGGTGCACTGGACGCCCGCCGTGCTGTACCCGACGCTGCGGGCCGGGCAACGACTGGTGATCGCGACCCAGGCGGTCGACCACACCGCCGTGGTCGACCGGGACGGTCACGCGCTGGTGACCGCCGGGGCCAGTGGCAGGCACGTCGCCGACAAGGACTTCGCACTGATCCAGTCGGCCCTGTTCGCGCAGGTGCCCTCGACGTCGGCGACGACCTTCGCCGTCGAACGCGTGGACGCCTCGGGCACGGACCTGGAGACGCTCCTGGGCTCGCCGGACGGCGGGGCGAAGCCGGCGGTGTCCACGCTGAGCGTCGCCACGCAGTCGGCCGCCCAGTCGGTGGTCGACGCCTACCCCGGCCCCGCGGTGATCGTGGCGCTGCGACCCACGAACGGCGGTCTGCTGGCCGCGGCACAGAACGCGCGGAGCGAATCGTCGCCGTTCACCGGCCTGTACGCGCCGGGCTCGACATTCAAGATCGTCACGGCGACGGCGGCGCTGCAGGCCGGGCTCGCCACCGAGAACTCCCAACTCGCCTGCCCGGGCACCGCGCAGATCGGCCAGCGCACCATCCACAACGACGACGGCTTCGACCTGGGCGTGATCACGATGCACCGGGCGTTCGCGAAATCGTGTAACACCACGTTCGGGCAGTTGGCGTCGCAGCTACCCGCCGACGGGCTGGCCAGGGCGGCCAACGAGTACGGCCTCAACGCCGACTTCGAGATTCCCGGCCTGGACACGCAGACCGGCAAGGTCGTGGCGGCGCAGAACGCCGACGAGCAGGTCGAGGACGGTATCGGCCAGGGCACCGTGCTGGTCAGCCCGTTCGGCGAGGCCCTGATGGCGGCGACCGTCGCGGCAGGCCACGCGGTGGTTCCCCGGCTGTGGCGCGACACCAGCACCGGAGTCACGACCGGATACACCGGCCCGTCCGACTCGGTGCTGGTGCCGTTGCGATCGATGATGCGCGAGGTCGTCACGGGTGGCACGGCGACCGGTCTGGCCCATTCCGGTCAGGTCTACGGCAAGACCGGGACCGCGCAGTTCGACACCGATCCCCAGGACGCCAACGGGTGGTTCGTCGGCTACCGGGGCGACATCGCGTTCGCCGTGTTCCTCCAGGGCGCCAACGGCTCCGCGCCGGCCGTGAGGCAGGCCGCCCGGTTCCTGGCCAAGTTGGGATGACAGGCGATCACTCCGGGCGGCGTAACGGCTGTCCGGCAAACGGGCCTGGCTACCATCGCGGTGTGACCACGGTGGTGCTGATGTGTGGACTCCCCGGATCGGGCAAGACCACCTACGCGATGGAACTGGTGCGCCGCGGGTACGTTCGGCTGTCGATCGACGAAGCGGTCTGGGAACGGATCGGGCAACGCGACGCCGGCGTGGTGCTGGACGCGGAGACGTTCGACCGGCTCAAGGAAGAGATCCGCGCCGAGCAACGGCGGGAACTGGTCGAGCTGATGCGGACCGGGCGTGACGTGGTGGTGGACTACAGCTTCTGGAGCCGCGCCGCCCGCGACGACTACAAAGCGCTGGTCGAGAGTCACGGCTGCCACTGGGAACTGGTCCACTTCAAGGTCGACCGGGCGACGGCGGCGCGTCGCCTCCGGGTGCGCAACGGGCAGGACGGCGCGAACTCGGTGACGGTGAACGACGACTTGTTCGACCGTTATGCGACCGCCTTCGAGCCGCCGAATGGCGAGGGTGAGCGGGATTTTCCTTAGTTCTGGAATTCGTTGTGTTCGGGTGCGTCACGGTGCGCGAGACGTATGGCACGTAACGATTGCCGGCCACGGGCGATAGGTACGGCGAGTGCGGTGGGCAGCCGTGGTCGGAATCGCCAGGCACGGGAGACCGCGGTGAGCCGGCAGGTGACCGCGACACTGACGCAGGACGCCCCGATTCTCGTGTCGCTGGGCAACCGGCCCGCAACCGATCAGGTGGCGGCGCGGTGGACGTTCGCCGGGCGGTCGCACCACGGACTGATCACCGCGGCAGAGGGTTCCCGCGCGAATTCCACCATGCGGATCTGGGTGAACCTGTCGGGTGATGAGATCCGGCCACCGCTGACCGAGGCCGACGCGGCGGAGCGCGGCTGGCTGGCCGGCGCCGTGACGTTCGTCGTGGCACTCGCCGTGTTGTTCGGCGCACCGGGACTCGTCGAATGGCGGCTCAACCGCACCCGAATGCGGCACTGGGACCAGGAATGGCAGCGGGTCAACGGCGCTGTGCGGGATTCACGCAATACGTAACGGGCCGGCGTGCCGAGAGGTCCGGACGTACCGGGGCAACCTGTGGTGGGGGAGTTGTCACCCGACGGTGGGGGTACGGAAGGACATGTCACTGATGCCAACGAAGTTCGCGGCGAAATCCCTGGCGGTGGCGCTGATCGCGGTGGCGGCGACGGTCGCTCCGGCGATGGCCGCCACCCCACCGGTGTCCGCCGCGCACATTGTGGCCCATTTCGATCTCGCGGCGGGCCAGCAACCGGAGAACATCACCCTCGAACCGGACGGCAGCGCCGACCTCAGCTTCACCACGGCACACGAGATCGCCCGGGTGTCCCGGACCGGTCACGTCAGCATCCTCGCCGTGCTGCCCGCACCCCCGGACGGCGGCGTCAACACGCCGCTGGTGGGCAGCGCACGAACGTTCGGCATCGTCCGGGCGTCGGACGGCACGATCTTCGTCCTCTACAACACCGGCACCGCCGACCTGACCGGCCTGTGGCGGTTGCGGCCCGGCAGCCACACCCCGACCAGGATCGCGGCCCTGCCGGCGGACGGCCTGGCCAACGGCATGGCTCTGGACCCGCGCACCGGCCAGTTCTACATCGCCGACTCGGTGCACGGCGTGGTCTGGCGCGTGTCCGAACACGGCGGCACGCCGATCGCGTGGGCCAGCGGCGGCAAGCTGACGTCCAACGGTTCGTTCGGCGCGAACGGCGTGAAGGTGCACAACGGCGCGGTGTGGGTGTCCAACAGCCAGCAGGGCCTGCTGCTGCGCATCCCGATCCGGCACTGCGGCACCGCGGGCCCGATGCAGACCCGCGCATCGGTGGCGGGCATCGACGACTTCGTGTTCACCGGTCAGGGCGACACTGCGCTCGCCGCGATCAACGGCGCCAGCCAGATCGCACTGGTCCGGTCCAACGGCACGCAGTCGATCGTGCTGAGTCCGGCGGACGGGTTGCAGAACCCGACGTCGATGTCGGTGCGCGGCAACACGCTCTACGTCGCCAGTGCCGCCTACTCGACGCTGACCGATCCGAATCTGTTGCTGGCTCACCTGTCCCGCTGATCAGCCGGCCGGTGGCGGGGTTGCCCGCCACCGGCTTTGCGCGCGATCAGGTAGGCCTGTGGGGTCTTCTCGGGTGGTTCCGGTTGGCGTTCCAGTTGGGCCTGGATGGCCAGTCCGGCGTCGGCCATCAGCGCTGTGATGGTGTCGGGTGGCAGCCGGTAGGCGTCGGCGGACACCTCGTGTCCGTAGGCCTGGGTGATGTGGAGCTGTTCGTCGCCGACCTGGAATGCCAGTGCCAGGACGCCGTTCGGCCGCAGTACGCGGGCGATCTCGGCGAACACCGCAGGCAATCGCTCTGGTGGTGTGTGGATGATCGAGTACCAGGCCACGGCTCCGGCCAGTGTCGCGTCCGGCAGGTTCAGTGCGGACATCGAGCCTACTTCGAAGCGTAGGTGCGGGTGGGTTTGGTTGGCGACCTCGATCATGCCGGGGGAGAGGTCTATGCCGAACGCGTCCAGGCCTAGTTCGGCCAGGTGGGTGGTGATCCGGCCCGGGCCGCATCCTAGATCGGCTACCGGTTCCGTTGGGCCGACCAACTCGGCGAACGTGCCCAGTACGGCGCGGTCCCAGGGACTCGTGTCGAGCGCGTCGCGCAGGGCTCGTTCGTAGGAGACCGCTACTGTGTCGTACGAGGTCCTTGTTCGGGTCACGTATGCGGGTTCGGTCACGTGGCGCAGGTTATCCGGCCGGTCTGACTGGTCCGTGTCCTCCGGGGTGGGCTGGTGCGGCCAGGAATGAAGCGACAATATGCCCGGGTGTTGTTGGTTCGGGGTCGTCGGGGTTGAGGATGGTGGTGCCGATCCGATGTTCGTCGAGCTCGATAGCCCTGACCGATGCTGTCACCGGTCCGCTGCTCGCCCCACCGCAGCCCACCGTCAGGAGGACCGTTCATGACGCGCCCCACGGTGCAGCGTCCCGTTCCGCAGGCGATGCTCCGGCGCGGCACCTACCCGTTCGATCCGCCGGCGGCGCTGGGCCGGCTGGACGACACGGCGCCGCTGTCCCGCATCGAACTGCTCAACGGCGCGCACGCCTGGCTGGTCACCGGCTACGAGCAGGCGCGATCGATCCTGTCCGACGGCCGGTTCAGCTCCGACACGGTCCGCCACCGCAGCGCGATGGACCTGCGGCCGGACGAGGTCGGCGCCGTCCGGTGCCCGGTGGACGTGCCGGAGCGGCAGGACGGCATGTTCATCTTCATGGACCCGCCGGAACACACCCGGCTGCGGCGGTTGCTCACCGGCCAGTTCACCGTGCGGCGCATGCAGGCCCTCGAGTCGCGCATCCGGGAGATCGCGGTCGAGCACATCGATGCCATGCGCGGGGGCGGCACCGAGGCGGATCTCGTGCCCGCGTTCGCGTTACCGTTGCCGTCGCTGGTGATCTGCGAGCTGCTGGGCGTCGCCTACGCCGATCGCGCCGAGTTCCAGCAGCGCACGGCGATCTCGTTGAACCTGACCGCGAGCGTCGAGGACCGGGCGCGGGCGTCCGCCGAGATCTACCGGTTCATGGGCGAGCTGGTCGACGAGAAGCGCCGGCACCCGGCGGACGACCTGCTGTCCGGCCTGATCCACGGCGACACCGAACCGCCTCTGACGCGGAACGAACTGGTCGACATCGCGACCGTGCTGCTGGGCGCGGGCCACGAGACCACGGCCAACATGCTGGCGCTGGCCACCTTCGCGCTCCTGGAGCATCCCGACCAGCTGGCCGCCGTGCGCGCCGACCCGACCCTGCTGGACACCGGTGTCGACGAACTGCTGCGCTACCTTTCGATCATCCACATCGGACCGACACGGATCGCGACCGAGGACGTGGTGATGGCAGGCACCACGATCCGGGCGGGTGATACCGTGCTCATCTCGGTTCCGCAGGCCAACCGGGCGGCGGACCACTGGCCGTCACCGGAACGCCTCGACCTCACCCGCCCGCGCACTCCGCACCTGGCGTTCGGTCACGGCGTGCACCAGTGCCTTGGGCAGCAACTCGCCAGGGCGGAACTCACCGTCGGCCTGGCCGAACTCGTCACCCGCCTGCCCGACCTGCGCCTGGCGATCCCGGCCGGCGAGATCCCGCTCCGCACCGACATGCTGATCTACGGAGTCCATTCGCTGCCGGTGACCTGGTCAGACGGCCAGCCCGCCGGTGACCGGTAGGACCGCGCCGGTCACGAACGACGCGCGATCGCTCAGCAGCCAGGCCGCCGACTCGGCGATCTCGTCCGGCTCGGCCGCCCGGCCCAGCGGGGTCGCGGCGACGATCCGGTCGATCACGCCGGGGTCGTGTTGGTTCCATTCCGCGACCATGTCGGTCATCGTCAGTCCGGGAGCGATCGCGTTGACGCGGATTCCGGCCGAGGCATAGGACAGGGCCGCCGACTCGGTGATGCTGTTGACGGCTCGCTTGGCCGCCGCGTACACCGGCAGCGCCGGATTGCCGCGCAGGCTGCCCACGCTGCTGGTGTTGACGATCGCGCCGCCACCGGTCCGCTGCATCGCCGTCACCTCGGCCGAGACGGCGTAGACAACGGCCTTGAGATCGACCCGCATGATCAGGTCGAAATCGTCCTCGGGAAAGTTCGCGATCGGATGCGGTGGCACGCCGACCCCGGCGTTGTTGAACGCGATGTCCAGCCGCCCGTGCCGCTCGACCACGGCGGCCACGGCCCGCGCACCGCCCGCCACGTCACCGAGATCGGTGACCACGTAGGAGGCGCCCGGGATGTCCGAGGCGACGGCCCGCAACGCGCTCTCGGTCCGGGCGGCCAGCACCACGGTCGCGCCTTCACGGGCGAACAAGCGGGCCGCGGCGGCGCCGATGCCACGGCTGGCTCCGGTCACGAGAGCGATCTTGTCGGAGAGCATTCCCATGACCCGACCCTGCGACGGCACGCCGATCGGTGGCAGGCCCCAGCGATACCTGGTTGATCCGGTTCGCCGGGGTCATCCTGGACGGGTGGACGAGCACGAACTCGGCCGGTTCCTGCGGCGGCACCGCGAGCGGCTGAGCCCGGCGACCGTGGGCCTGCCGGCCGGCGGGCCCCGTCGCACGCCGGGCCTGCGCCGCGAGGAAGTGGCGCAGCTGGCGCACATCTCGGTGCCGTACTACACCCGGTTGGAGCAGGCCAGGGGCCCGCATCCGTCGCGGCACGTGCTCGCCGCGATCGGCAGGGCGCTGCGGCTCAACGACTCCGAGCGCGCGCTGCTCTACACCCTGGCCGGTCAGCAGGCCGAGCCACCGGGCCCGTCGGCCGAGGTCCCGGACCGGGTCCTGGACCTGATCGAGCGGCTGCCGGACACCGCGGCGATCGTGCTGGACGCGAAGTACGACGTGCTGGCCTGGAACCCGCTCGCCGCAGCACTGCTGGAGGACTTCTCGGCCCAGCCGCGCCGGGACCGCAATCTGATCCGCCGCTACTTCCTGCACCCGGACCCGGATCGCCGCACCCTCGGCATCACCGGCGGCGGTGACTTCGGCCGGTTCGCCGCCGGACACCTGCGGGCGGCCGTCGCGCGCTATCCGGACGACCGCGCCACCCGGGCGCTGGTCCGGGAGCTGCTGCGGGACAGCCCGGCCTTCGCCGCGCTGTGGACCAGTCCCACCGTGTCCGACCAGCGCTACCTGACCAAGACGATCGACCACCCGCAGGTCGGCCCGATCACCCTGACCTGCGACATTCTCTCGGTGCCCGAGCACGATCAGCACGTCGTGCTGTTCACCGCCGAACCGAGGACGCCGGACCACGACGCGCTGCGGCTGCTGTCGGTGCTCGGACTCCAGCGGATGAGCGCTGAGCAGGACGAGGCACGGGGATGAACCGAGGCTGAACGCGGCGGGTCCGCATTGACGCGTCAGCCGGCATTCGTGAGGGTGGACACACCTGCCCAAGGGATTCTCTCAGACAAGGTGTGAAATGGACATACGCCGACGATTCGGGATCGGCCTCGCCACGGTAGCGGCGATGGTCGGTGGCCTGGTCACGTTCGCGACGACAGGTGCCGGAGCAGCGCCGGCACCGGACCATCATCAACAGGCCGCCCACCCCGTGGTGTTATACAGCTCCGACGGCATGCGCCCGGACCTCATGCAGCGCTACGCCGCCCAGGGTGTCATGCCGACGTACGCCGCGCTGATGCGTACCGGCGCGACCGGCGACAACGGCCTCACCCAGGGCTTCCCGCCCAACACCGGCCAGGGCTGGTACACGCTGGCCACCGGTGCCTACCCGGGCGTGCACGGCAGCACCAACAACACGTTCTTCGACACCCGGCAGCCGTTCACGTCGTCCACGTCGTTCTCCGCGGCCGGCGTGCTGCAGGCCCAGTCGGTGGCGTCGTCCGCCGAACTGGCCGGCAAGAAGGTCGCCCAGATCGAGTGGACCGGCGGTCTGAACGCCAACATCAACGGCCCGACCGTCGACTTCGAGACCTTCCTGTCCAACCGTGGCGTGCTCGACTTCCCACTGGACACGACGAAGCAGGCGTCGGCCGCCAAGTTCGGCCTGTCCTACCAGGTCGCGGCCTTCACCCCGGCGACCGGCTGGACCAACGTGCCGGCCAGTGCCGGCGTGCCGGCGAAGCAGTCGGTGCTCACCGTGCCGACGTCGTTCGCCAGCCAGAACCCCAGCCGGACGTACGACCTGTACGTCTACGCGAGTGGCCGGCACGGTTACGACCGGGTCGTGATGGTGCCGACGGCGGCGGCGAAGGACGGTGCCCGCGCGGCCGCCGTGCTGAAGCCGCGCGCCTACAGCCCGATCAAGCTCACGGGCGCCGACGGCCTGATCGGCCCGGCCGCCGGTGAGAGCGCCGGCTTCTACGCCGACGTCACGGATCTGGCTCCCGATCTGTCGAAGTTCCAGCTCTACTTCACGTCGGTGACCCGGCCCAACGCGCACTGCGCCACGGCGGCCTGTGCCGCGCTTCCGGCGGGCGCGCCCGGTGAGGACCACCTGGCCAAGTTCATCGCCGACAACCTGCCGCCGGCGATCTCCGGTGACTTCGCGCCGGAGGAGTCCGGTCTGATCGACGAGGACACGTGGTTCGACCAGGCGGTCGGCCTCAACCAGGCGTACGACCTCGCGGTGTACCGGTTCATCCTGAAGACGTTGCAGCCCGACACCCAGGTGCTGCTGGCCGGCACCGACGAGACCGACGAGGTCAGCCACCAGATTCTCGGCCTGCTGACCCCGACCGCGCCGGACGGCAGTCCGAACCCGTTCTTCGACCGGGTGGCGGGCACCGGTCCGCGTGACCACCGGCTGGCCCAGCGCGAGGGCTACGTGCGCGGCGCGTACGCGGCCGCCGACGCCCGGCTGGCGTTCGTCCGGTCCGCGTTGCCCGGCTCCGACGTGCTCGCGTCCAGTGACCACGGTTTCGCGCCGCAGTGGGAGGCGGTCGACGCGCCGCTGGTGCTCGAACAGCTCGGCCTGCAGGACGTCGAGCAGACCGCGAACTGCCGGCCGGCGGCGGCCAGCGCACCCGGCGCCACGGTCGCCAAAGCCTGCTGGGCGGGGGGAACCGCGCAGATCTACCTCAACCTCAAGGGCCGGGACCCGGACGGTGTGCTCGATCCGGCCGACTACGAAGCGACGGTCGACAAGATCGTGGCCGCCTACCAAAGTCTGAAGGACCCGGCGACCGGCAAGTCGGTGGTGGAGAAGGTGCTGACCAAGGCGGAGCTCGCCGACGTCGACGGCAGTGACTCGCTCAACCCGACCCGCTCGGGCGACGTCGTCGTGGTGACCAAGGTGCCGTACGAGTTCGACGGCAACACGGTCGGCACACTGGTCGCACCGTCGCTGTTCTTCGGCCAGCACGGCTACCTGCCCGACGACGTCGACCTCAAGCACAACATCAACATGCACGCGACGTTCGTGGCAGGCGGCCCGGACATCGAGCACGTGCGCTCGGTCCGTGGCGTGCACGCGGTCGACCTGGCCCCGACGCTGGCCGTGCTGGGCGGGTTCAACCCGCCCTTGCAGACGCAGGGCCACGTGCTCACGTCGATCCTGCACGACGGCAACCGGTTCGCCACCGGGCAACTGCTCGCCATCAACGACGTGCACGGCAACCTGACCGACGACGGGCTCACCTACTCCGACCCGTACACCGGCGTGCGTGACGTGGCGGGCGGCCTGGCCACGTTGACCACGGATCTGAAGCAGGCCAAGGCAACCGACCCGCGCGACACGGTCACGGTCGAGGCGGGCGACCTGGTGGGCGCCAGCCCGCCCGCGTCCGGCCTGTTGCGGGACAAGCCCGTCCTGGACGCGGCCAACGCCATGGGCATCGACGTCGGCACGTTGGGCAACCACGAGTTCGACCAGGGTGTCACGGAGATGCTCCGGCAGATCAACGGTGGACAGTCTACTGTGGACCCTTCGATCACGTTCAACAAGCTGGACTTCCCGCTCGCCGACGCCAACGTGATCAGTGACGCGACCGGCAAGCCGCTGGTCCAGCCGTTCGTGATCAAACAGGTCGGCGGGGTGCCGGTGGCGTTCATCGGCGCGACCACGGTCACCACGCCGTCGATCGTCACGACCGGCGGCACGACCGGTGTGCACTTCACCGACGAGGCCACCGCGATCAACGGTGTCGTGGCCAGCCTGCAGCGGACCGGGATTCACGCGTTCGTCGCGGTCGTCCACGAGGGCGGCGGCCAGGCGACCTTCCCGGTCGGGACCGTCGACGGGCGGATCAACGACATCGCCGCCCACCTGGACCCTGCCGTGTCGGTGCTGATCAGCGGGCACACCCACACCGTGGTCGACACCCGGGTGAACAACACCCTGGTGGTGCAGGCATCGTCGTTCGGGCGCGCGTTCGACGACGTGCACCTGCTGCTCGACCAGCGGTCCAGGACGATCGCCGCGACCTGGGCGTCGATCCAACCGGTGTGGGAGAACACGATCCCGCTGTCCACCGACCCGGCGGCGCCCGCGATCCCGCAGGACCCGAAGGTCAAGGCGATCGTGGACGCGGCGCACACCGCGACCGACCCGGTAACCCAGGAGGTGATCAACACGGCGGCGGCGGACGTGCCGTCGCAGTCCGACGGCGGGGCCACGCCGGCCGGTGAGTCGCCGGCCGGGGATCTCATCGCCGACGCCCAGCGGACCTTCGCCAACACGCAGCTCGCGTTCGTCAACACGGGCAGCGTGCGGGCCGGCCTGCACGCCGGACAGGTCACCTTCGGCGACCTGTTCACCATGCAGCCGTTCCAGGACGACGTGGTGGACACGTTCACGCTGACCGGTACGCAGGTCTGGGCGCTGCTCAACCAGCAGTTGGCGGCCGGCACCGGCGGCATCATGCAGGTCTCCGGCCTGCACTTCACCTACACCGGCAAGCAGGGCGCCGGTGCCATCACCGGGGTCTGGCTCGGCCCGGCCGGGGACGACTCGACGCCGATCCCGAACGACGCGAGCCAGACCTACACCGGTACGGCCAACTCGTTCATGGTCGGCGGCGGTGACGGGTTCACGGTGCTGGAAGGCGCGGGCGACATCGTGCAGACGCCCGACGCCGAACTGGTGCCGCTCGTGAACTACGTCCGCACACTGCCCAACCCGTTCACGTACACGACGGACGGGCGTATCGCGATCGGCTGACCAACTCGTGCGTGGCGGGGCCTCCGGTTCCGCCACGCACGCGGTCAGCCCTTGGCCTGGCCGAGCAGTCCGGCGATCGTGCGGAAGCTCATGCCCGTGGTCGCCGAGGCAAGGTCGCCGTTGACCAACGCCTCGGTGGCCTGGCGCAGCGCGGCCATCGAGTGGGCGTACAGGGACGAACCGAGGCTGATTCGCTGCACGCCCGCCTGCTGCAGTTCGGCGACCGTGACGACGCCGTCGGCCGGCGAGACCACGACGTTGACCGGTTTCGGGGCGACCGCGGCGACGATGGCGCGCACCGCGGCCATGTCGGGCGGCAGCGGGGCGTACAGCACGTCCGCGCCCACCTCGGCGAACGCGGTCAGCCTGCGGATCGTGTCGTCGAGATCAGTCCGGCCGTGGAGGTGGTTGTCGGTGCGGCCGGTCACCACGATGCGCTGGCGTGCGGCGGCCACCGCGTGCCGCACCCTGCTCACGGCGTCGTCGAACTCGCGAATCGGCTGATCCGGGTCGCCAGTGGTGTCCTCGATGCCGATCCCGGCCATCCCCGCGTCGACCGCCGCCTCGACCGTGGCGGCCACGTCGTGCGGGGTGTCGCCGTAGCCGTCCTCGAAGTCGCCGTTGACCGGGAGGCCGGTCAACCGGACGAACAGCCGCGCGTGGTCGAGATGTTCCTCGCGGCTCACCGCGTGGCGGCCGTCCAGCCGTCCCAGCGACGCGGCGAATGCCGCCGACGACGTCGCGATCGCCTCGAATCCCGCGTCGGCCAGCATCAGCGCCGAGAGCCCGTCCCAGGCGTTGGGCATCACCACGCCGCCGTCACGGGTGTGCAGCGCGAGGAACTTCTCGTAGATCTCCGAACCGGACATACACTTCCTTTCGTACGATCACGCGATCAGTCTGCCTAGTGGCGGGGTATCCCGCTCAGTGGCCCCGGTCGGGTGGAATGGCCGCCGTCACCTCGACCTCCAGCCGGCCACCTCGTCCCGGCTGGTCAGCGCGGCGGGCCTCGTCGATGGACGGGGTCGGAGTAGTGGGCGGGCATGACGAGTTCCTCTCCGGTTCAGTCGCCTCGGGCGATCACGCCGGCGGCACGCGGATCCACTCGCCGTCGCGCCGCTGGTACGTGTCGGTCTACACGGCATGTCGGACAGTTCCGTCGGCCATGGCGGTGTAGCGACCGTCAGCCGAGGTCGTGACGTTCTCCTCACGGAATCGCGGCAACGTCCGCCGGTACTCGGCGGGCAGCCGCTGGACGCCCAGGCACGTGCTCGACCACGGACAGACTTCGCGGTATATCCTCTATAACCGGAGACAAACATCCACAAGCGACTGTTGCGTCGAATGGCGGCCGGATACGATGACGGTGTGCCCATGGACGAAACGACCGTCGTGCTCTCGTTCGACGTCGACGGGATGTCCGGTGCCGTCGACCCGGACCACTTCGACCTCGCCGCCGCTGCCAGGGGTGAATTCACCGCGCCCGCAACGGATCGGATCCTGACACTGTTGCACTCGCGCGGCCTGCCCGCGACGTTCTTCGTGCCCGGCCAGACGGCCCAGGCGTTCCCCGATCTCGTGCGGCGCATCGTGGACGCCGGGCACGAGATCGGCCACCACGGCTACGCCCACGAGAATCCCGCCACGCTGACCGCCGACGAGGAGGCCGCCGTACTGGACCGGGGCCTCGACGCGCTGCGCGAGGTCGCCGGCGTGACGCCGCGCGGCTACCGCGCGCCCTGCTGGGTGCATACTCCCCGGACGACGAAACTGTTGCTGGACCGTGGATTCTCCTATGACAGCAGCCTCATGGGACATGATGTCGAGTTGTACTGGTGCCGGACGGCGGACACCTGGTCGCGGACCGGGCCCTACCGGTTCGGCGAGCGGATCGACCTGGTCGAGTTGCCGGTGGCATGGCATCTGGACGATTTCCCGATGTTCGAGTTCGTCATGGACGGCAGCGCGTCCGTGCAGGGGCTGGCCAACGGATCGCGGGTACTGGAGATCTGGACCGACGAACTCGCGTACGCGCAACGCAGCCTGCGCGGCGCCGTCCTCACCTACACCATGCACCCTGAGGTGATCGGCCGCGGGCACCGGATGCTGATGCTGGAACGGTTTCTCGACTTCGCCCGCACGCTGCCCGGTGTGCGGTTCGCGGGTGCGGGCGAAGTCGTCGACCACTGGCGGGTGACCCGGTCACCCGACGACTGACGGCTCCGGCGATCGTGCGCTGTCGCCACCGAAGATGCGCAGCGCCGCGCGCAGCACGTCGGGCCGCTTCCGGCTGGCCCAGACGACGATGGCGATGCCGGCCGCGGTCCAGAGGAGCGCGAGCCACAGGCCCCACCGGGACGGGTACGACGGCAGTGGAGCGAACTGGAAGTACAGCGGTCCGATCATGGCGGCGACGCCGAGCACCGGGCACACCAGGTGGGGGAGGATCCTGAACTCGGCGCGGCGCTGCCGCAGGTAGTACACCGGCACGCTGACGCAGATCGCGATGTACACGAGGATCACGATGACGGTGAGCGCGATCGCCATGACGCTGAAGCCGTTCACCACACCGAAACCGACGCCGAGAGCGAGCGCGAGGGCCGCGCCGACGGCGGTCTGCGTGAGGATCGCGACGTACGGAGTGCGGTGTCTCGGATGGCTGCGCGCGAACACCGTCGGCACGATGTTGTTGCGCCCCATGCTGAACAGCATCCGGGACGACGCGGCCATGCCCGCGTTGCCTGCGGCGAACAGGCTGTTCACGATGGCCAGGAAGATGAGGACCCAGCCGGCACCCCAGAAGTGCCTGGCCAGTGTGTTCCACGGGTCGGGATCGTTGGCGTAGCCGGCGATTCGTCCGGCGCCCCAACCCATGACCGTGCCGTACGTGCACAGCAACATCACGCCGCCGACCAGCAGTGATGCCCCGATGACCGCCCTGGGCACGGTACGCCTCGGGTTGCGGGCCTCCTCGCCCAGCGGCGCGGCGGCCTCGAACCCCTGGACCGCGAGGATGCCGAACACCATGCCCTTGAACACCCCGGACCAGGTGCCGGACAGTGCGTGGGTGGGGTTGAAGACCTGCCAGGTGTTGGCGCCGCCTGCCTTCACGATCATCCAGATGGCGAGCGCGGCGATGACGAGCAGTTCCAGGACGCCGAGGACCAGGCCGACGCCGGTGGCCAGCCGTACGCCCCGGTAGTTGAGCAGGTTGATGACCAGCAGGGTGAGCAGCGCCCAGATCCACCACGGGGCGTCGAGGTGCAGGCTGTTGGCGAACACCTCCTGGGTGGTGGACCCGATGAACATCGCCGCGATGGGCGCGACGAACGCCTCGACCAGCAGATATCCCCAGCCGATCAGGAAACCGGCCGCCGGGCCGAGGGCCGTGCTGGCGTACGTGTAGAAGCCGCCGGCCGCCGGCATCGCCTTGGCCAGCTGTCCGATGCAGACGCTGATCAGTGCGATGGCCACGACCACCAGCAGGACGGACAGCGGCATCGCCGAACCGGCGTAGGCGTAGCCGATGAGCAGCGAGAAGGCGACCGCGCCGGCTGGGCTCATGTTGGCCGCCGACTGGAACAGGACCTGGGGTAGGCCGATGCTGCCGCCCGCGAGTTGCGTGGGTGGCGGCTCCGATGAGTTCTCGACTGGGGTTGCCACGGCTGACCTCCAGGGCTTGCTTCATTTATGAAACACTAGTTTCGGTGAGCAAAATGATAGCCGCTGTCGCAGGTGTGTCAACGGGGGTCACCCGGGATCGGTGCCGGTCAGTGCAGCAGCCAGCCGCCGTCGACGCAGAGGGTCTGCCCGGTCATGAACGCGCTGTCGGCACCGACCAGGAACCGGACGGCGGCCGCGATGTCGTCCGGCACGCCGCGCCGTCGGAGCGCCTGGCGGGCCAGCACGCGGGCGTCGACCACCGGACCGGGATCGCCGCTGAGCACGGCCTCGGCCTCGGTCCTGATGGCGCCGGGCACCACGGCGTTCACCCGGATGTCCCGGTCACCGAGCTCGCGGGCCAGGGACCGGGTGAAGCCGACGATGCCGGCCTTGGTGGTGGCGTAGTGCAGCGAGTTCGGTGCCCCGGTCTCGGCCAGCACGCTGCCGACCGTGACGATCACCCCGCCGTGGGCGGCGTCGGCCCCGAACGCCCGCTGGCAGCACAGGAACGCGCCCTTCAGGTTGACCGCCATGAACTCGTCCCACTCGGCCCCGGTGATCTCGTGCCACGGCACCCGCCGGTCCACGGCGGCGTTGAGCACCAGCGTGTCCACGGTGCCCAGTTCCGCCTCACAGGCGGTGAACAACCGGTCGACGTCGGCCGCATCGCTGACGTCCGCCGGGTAGGCCGCCGCCGAGCCGCCCGCGTTTCGGATGGCCGCGGCGACCTGCTCGGCCGCGGCCAGCATGGCTCGGTCGGGATGGCTGTTGACGGCGACCGAGAACCCATCGGCGGCGAGGCGGTGGGCGATCGCGGCGCCGATTCCACGGGACGCGCCGGTGACCAGGGCGACCCGGCGGCGGGTCACCACTCGTTCCCGGCGGGCCGGCGTGGGGTTCGGTCCGTCGTGTGGGAGGGATTGCTGGCTGGGTTTCCGGTCGTGTCGGGGGGCTGGTGTCGGGTTCGGTCCGTCGTGTGGGAGGGATTGCTGGCCGGGTTTCCGGTCGTGTCGGCGAACCGGCGTGGCGGCCTGCCTCGTGCGGCGACCTCGGTCGCGTAGAGCAGGCCGCTGGCCGGGTCGCCGGCCCGCGTGGCCGTCGTGATGTACAGCGTGTCCAGCCCGGCGCCGCCGAACGCGCAACTGGACACCAGCGGTGTCGGCACCGAGATCGTCGCCACCGTCCGGCCGGTCGGGTCGAGCCGCCACACCTCCCCGGCTCCCCACACCGCGAGCCAGACGAAACCGTCCGTGTCCACCGTGAGCCCGTCCGGCGTGCCGACCGACGGCGGCACCGTCCGCAGCACCCTCGCCGCGCCGAGCCCGCCGGTGACCAGGTCGTACCGCCACGCGGTGACCGTGCCCGCCGTACTGTCCACGTGGTACATCGTCGACCCGTCCGGTGACCAGTCGATCCCGTTGGACATCCCGATGCCGGTCGCCTGCTCGTCGGCCACGTCGTGGACGAGCCGGTACAGCACACCGCGCCGCGTCCCACCCCGTGTCGCCGAGCCCGCCCAACAGCGGCCGCACGGGTCGATGGCGCCGTCGTTCATCGTCACACCGGCCCCGACCGGGACCGTGACCCGCTGCCGGACCGCGCCGGTGGTCGGGTCCAGCCAGCCGAACCCGTCCGTCGTCACCGCCAGCAGCGCGCCACCCTGGCCGTGTTCGATCGCGGTGACCCGATGGGACAGCCGCAGCTCACTGTCCGCTGTGTACAGACGCTGCCCGGTGATGTCCAGCCAGCGCAGGCCGACCGTGTCGTCCCACAGCGGCGACTCGCCGAGCATCGCCCTGCGGTCGCTGACCGGGTGCGCCCTCACGCCGCCGCCCACGCTTCGACCGCCGCCGGCACGTCGACCACGTCCACCGGGTCCTCCGCCGACGGCTCGAACCGGCCGAGGTCCTTCCAGCCCGCGCCGGTGAGCATCAGGACCACCTCGGCGTCTCGGTCCAGCCGGCCGGTGCGCAGGTCGTCCGTCACCGCCGCCAGCGCGGCCGCGGCTGCCGGCTCGACGAAGACTCCCTCGGCCGCGGCCAGCGTCCGCGCCGCCGTGAGCACGGACTCGTCCGGTACGTGCGTTCCCCAGCCGCCGCTCACACGCACCGCCGCAGTGGCCAGCCTGCCGTCCGGCGGCCTGGGCAGTTGCAGCGCGGAGATCTCACTCCGGCACGCCGCCATTACGGGTTCCGGCAGCTCACCCGCCAGGTGGCGCACGATCGGCGCGCAGCCGGACGGCTGGCACGCCACCAGCCGGGCGGCCATGCCGCGCGCCGCCAGCCCCCTGCCGATCGCGGCCAGCAGGCCGCCGCCACCGGTCGGTACGTACACATGGGTCGCGCCGGGCAGTTGTTCCGCCAGTTCGAAACCGATCGTGTCCACCCCGCGCATCCCGTCCGGATTGAACTGGTGCGCGGTGATGCCGAGGTACAGGCCATGCCGCGCGGCGGCCTCCCGCACCGCGGCGAACAGGGCGCCTTCCGCGACGTGCGACGCGCCTGCGCCGACCCCGTTCACCCGGAGGGTCCTGACGCCGAAGGGCACCAGCGGGCGCCGCTTGCCGGCCGGCGCCGAGGCCACCAGACACAGGAACCCCGGCAGGCCGGCGCGGGCGCCGTAGGCGGCCATCGCCAGCCCGGCATTGCCCGATGACGTGGCGATCCACCCCGCCTTGCCCTGGCCCAGTGCCAGCGACACCGACATGGCGGCGATCCGGTCCTTGTACGAACCGGTCGGGTTGACGGACTCCAGTTTCGCCCACAGCCCCCGCAGCCCGAGGTCGGCGGCGACGGCGGGCAGCGGTACCAACGGCGTGTCGCCCTCACCGAGCCAGATGAAACGCTCGACCGCGGGCAGTTCGGCGGCGAACCGCTCGATGCCATGGCTTCCCGCGCGTCTCACCGGATGAGGTCCTCTCGTGTACCGTATTGAAACTATGAGTCCGGCAGGCGGAACAGTCAAGCTGGCACTGGCCGGGCTGCACCACGAGAGCAACACGTTCGCCGGCCGCCCGGCCGACCTCGCCGCATTCGGTGGGCCGCTCCGCGGCACGGAGATCGTCGACCGGCACGCCACGGCCCATTCCACGGCGAGCGGCTTCCTGGCGTCCGCCGGGCCGGACGTCGACGTCGTGCCGCTGGTCTGCGCCTACGCCAACCCGTGCGGTCCGGTTACGGCAAACGCCTTCGACGTGATCGTCGCCGAGATCACCGAGGCGCTGGCCGGACACGGGCCGTGGGACGGCGTACTCCTCGCCCAGCACGGCGCCGCCGTCAGCGACCACCACCTGGACGCGGACGCCGAGGTCCTGCGCCGGGTGCGGCAGGTGGTCGGACCGGACGTGCCGGTCGGGATGGCCCTGGACATGCACGCCAACCTGAGCGACGCGATGGTCGAGCAGGCCACCGTGAGCGTCGGCTACCTGACCAACCCGCACATCGACGCCCGGCCGCGCGCCCTGCGCTGCGCCGAACTGGTCATCGGCGCGGCTCGCGGCACGATCCGGCCGGTCACGGCGCTGTGCCGGGTGCCGGTACTGGTGAACATCCTGCGCCAGCACACCGGCGAACAACCGATGGCCGGCCTGCTCGCGCGACTCGAACAGGCCACCCACCGCCCTGGTGTGCTGGATGTCAGCCTGTTCCAGGGATTCCCTTATGCGGACGTGCCGGAACTGGGCATGTCGGTGGTCGTGGTGGCCGATGGCGACCCCGGCGCGGCGCATGCCGTCGCGACAGACCTGGCAGAGGCGATCTGGGAGTGCCGAACCGATCTCCAGGACACAGCGGAATCACCCGTGACCGCCCTGGCCGCCGCGGCGGCCGGCAGGCGTGCCGGCCGGCGGACGTTGCTGCTCGACGTCGGTGACAACATCGGTGCCGGCGCGCCGGGCGACTCCACCGTGCTGCTCGCGGCCGCGGCCGGAATCCCCGGCTACTTCCAGACAGTGTGCGATCCGGCCGCGGTGCGGCACTGTGTGGCCGCGGGCGAAGGCGCGCGCGTGGCGCTGCGGATCGGCGGCGCCGCGGTGGATTCACCCGCCCCGCCCGTACCGGTGCGGGGGAGGGTCCGCGCGGTGACGGACGGCCGCTACGAGGAACCGCGCCCCCGGCACGGTGGCCGGCGGTTCTTCGACGCCGGCCCGACCGTGGTGCTCGACCTGGACGGTGGGCCCATCGTGCTCCTGACCAGCGGACTGGTGCCCAACACCAGCCTGGAGCAGCTGCGCGCGGCCGGCGTGGCACTCGACGAACTGGGTGTCGTGGTGGCGAAGGGGGTCAACGCGCCGCTGGCGGCGTTCGGGCCGGTGGTCGATGACGTGGTCCGGGTCGACACACCCGGCGTGACGCGGGCCAGCTACGTCGAGCTGCCCTACCGGAACCGGCCGAGGCTCTACCCGTTCGAACCAGAGCCGCGCTAGGTGGCGATCTGCTCGGCGACCCTGCGCAGTTCGGTGGCTACGCTCTCGATCTGCTGCAAGGGAAAGCGGGAGGCCGGCGCGCTCAGGCTCAGGGCCGCCGGGAGCCGCGTGCCGAGGATCGGCACGGCGACACACCGCCCGTCGATCTCGTTCTCGCCGTTGTCCACGGCGTAGCCGACCCTGCGCACCCGGCTCAGCTCGGCCAGGTAGTCGTCCAGCGTGGTGATCGTGTTGGGGGTGCGCTGCGGCATCTCGGCGTGGGTGAGCAGTTCCCGCACGCGGTCCTCGTCCAGGTGCGCCGCGATGGCCTTGCCCAGCGACGTCGAGTGCAGCGGGTCGTGGCTGCCCCGGCTGGCGGCCAGGCGGACCGACTTGCGACTCTCCACAATGTCCACATAGATCACCGAGCTGCCGTCCAGCACACCGAGATTCGTCGTCTCGCCCAGGTCGTCGCGCAGCTTCTCCAGCCATGGATGGGCACGGGCGCGCAACATCTCCAGGTGTCGGGACTGCATGCCGACGAAGCCCAACCCGAGCCGGTAGAGACCGGACTCGGCGTCGCGCTCCACGTACCGGTGCGACTCCAGCGTCCACAGGTAGCGGAACGCGGACGACTTGGGCAGCCCGGTGGCCCGTGCGACGTCCACCAGCGCGACGCCCTCCACGGACTCCTGGAGCAGGTTGAGGATGCCGCAGACGCGCGCCACCGACTGCAGCGCGTACGCCCGGCCGGTGGGGGCCGAGGAATCCTCGTCGGGTGTCAGCGGACTCACCTGTTCCATTCATCGAACCGAGCAGTCCGTTTCGACGGGATCGGACTACCAGGCCCACTCTACAGCGGGTGAGCACCGCCTTGACGGACCTGTGGACAACTCCTAGCCTCAGTGAATGAAACGAGTGTTTCGCTGATCGCGACGCATGGAGTGTGCTGATGACCGGTACCGACTCGCGGTCCCTGGCCCGGCGTGCCGCTGCCAGGACACCCGGCGGCGTGCACTCCAACGTGCGGCTGGGCGGTCCGGGCGTCTTCATCGAACGGGCCAAGGGCGCCTGGCTGTGGAGCGTGGACGGCGACAGCTACGTCGACTATCTGCTCGGGCAGGGCCCGAACTTCCTCGGCCACGCACCCGACGCGGTGTGCACCGCCGTGGCGGAGGCGTGCCGGCAGGGCATGGTCTACGGCGGCCAGCACGCGCTGGAGGTCACGGCCGCGGAGGCCGTGTGCGACGCGCTCGGCTGGGCGGACCTGGTGCGGTTCGGCGTCTCCGGCACCGAGTCGGTGCAGGCCGCGCTGCGCCTGGCCCGCGCCGCCACGGGCCGGACGAAGGTGATCCGGTTCGAGGGCCACTACCACGGTTGGCTGGACAACGTCCTGATGACCGAGAGCGGTGGTACGTGGGGACCGGCCACCGCCGGACAGCCTGCCGGCCAACTCGCGGATTTCCTTGTACTGCCATGGAACGACGCCGACCAGGTCGAGGACGCCCTTTTCCGGCACGGCGACGAGGTGGCCGCCGTCATCATGGAACCGGTGATGATCAACGCGGGAGTGATCCTGCCCCGACCCGGTTACCTGGAGCGGGTGCGGCAGGCGTGCACCGCACACGGTGTCGTGCTGGTGTTCGACGAGGTCATCTCCGGGTTCCGCCTGGCCATCGGCGGTGCCGCGCAACGGTTCGGGGTGACGCCCGACCTGGCCACCTACGGCAAGGCGATGGCAGGCGGCTGGCCCGCGTCCGCACTGGCCGGCCGGGCGGACCTGATGGCCCGGTTCGGCACCGGCGAGGTCAACCACTCCGGCACGTTCAACGCCTCGGTCATGGCGACCGCCGCGATCACCGCGACCATCAGGGAACTGACCGAGAATCCGCCCTACGAAAGGGTCACCGCGCACGGCGACGCCCTCATGGCCGGCTTGCACGCGCTCGGCGAACGGTACGGCCTGCCGCTGCGCGTCGAGGGACTGCCGATGGCGTTCCACGTCTCCTTCGGCGACGCCGACGTAGCCGACTACCGGACACTGCGCCAACTCGACCTCGCCCGCTACGAGCGCCTGGCGACAGCGCTGGTCGAGCACGGCATCTGGGTCACCGGCCGGGGTGTCTGGTACGTGTCTGCCTGCCACGGCACGGCGGAACTGGACGCGGTGCTCGACCGGTTCGACAAGACGCTGCTCGACTGGCGCTGACGCCCGTCACGGCCGGGGGATGTTGCGCACGTTGAGGCGGGCGATGTCGAGCAGTTCGCCGACGCCGCCGGTGAGCACCATCTTCCCGATGGTCAGGGCGAAGCCCTTGGCGTCCTCGGCCCGGATGTGCGAGGGCACCTCGAGCGCGTCGGCGGTGGTGACGACGTCGAGCAGGGCGGGCCCGTCGTGGGAGAACACGTCGGTGGCCGCCGACTCCAGGTCGCCCGGTTCGGTGACCCGGCGGGTGTGGAAGCCGGCTGCCGCGGCGATGGCGGCGTAGTCGACCTGGTCGTGGTCGGTCTCGAAGGGCGGGTCGCCGGCGGCCATCATCTCCAGCCGCACCATGCTGAGGCTGGAGTTGTTGAACACGACCACTTTCACCGGTAGCTGGTGGGTCTTCGCGGTGAGCAGCTCGCCGAGCAGCATCGCCAGTCCGCCGTCGCCGGACAGTGAGACGACCTGGCGGCCGGGATGGGACACCTGCGCTCCGATCGCCATCGGCAGCGCGTTGGCCATCGAGCCGTGCACCCACGAGCCCAGCAGGCGGCGGGACCCGTTCGGGGTGATGTAGCGGGCGGTCCACGTGCAGCACATGCCGGTGTCCGCGGTGAAGATCGCGTCCGGCGCGGCGAGCCGGTCGACCACGGCGGCGAGATGCTCGGGATGGATCGGGGAGTGCTTGCTGATGTGGGTGCTGTAGGTCTGCACGCCCTGGTCCAGGGCCCGTTCGTGCCTGCGCAGCATGTGGTCCAGATAGGACCGATCGGATCGCGGGGCGAGCTTGGGCAGCAGTGCCCGCAACGTGAGTCCGAGATCGGCGGCGATGCCCTGTGCGATCGGGACCCGGCGGCCGAGAGGCGAGCGCGAGGACCGGCGCGCCCGACCGGTGCGCGTCCATGACGCCCTGGAGCAGGTGGGTGTTGCCCGGTCCACAACTGCCCGCGCACACGGCGAGTCGTCCGGTCAGCTGCGCTTCCGCGGAGGCGGCGAACGCGGCCGCTTCCTCGTGGTGGACGTGGATCCAGTCGATGCCGCCGTGCGCGGCACCGCCGCTGAACACGTCGCTGAACGCGTTGAGGCTGTCGCCCACCAGGCCGTAGATCCGGTGGACCCCTGCCGCGACCACCACGTCGAGCAGGTCGACCGCGACTCGTCTCATGAGCCTGTCTCCTCGGTCATCGGAGCGGTGGGCACCGCTTCAGGATGTCATCCTGGGCGGATCACCGGGATCGACGCCGTGCGCCCCGCGCGGGCCCGCCGCGACGCGGTGACCCGGGCGCGGGAACGGAAGCCGTCCTCCCCTGGTCGTGGATGGGATCGCTGGAACTGCGGGCCTAGGCGTTCGCCGGGAAGATCATGCAGCTGCTCGTACCGTGGGCGAGCAGGCGATCGGCCGCGTCGCGGAGTTCGCCCTCGGCCAGGGCGGTGCGGCGGCCCTTGTTGATGACGTGGCCGATGGCGCGCACCGGGCCGGTGTCCGCGGTGAGCGGGCGCAGGTACTTCACCGACAGGTCGAGGCTGGTGTAGGCGGTGCCGGCGGGCAGCATCGTGTGGACGGCGCAGCCGGTGACGGTGTCGAGCAGGGTGGCCGCGACGCCGCCGTGCACGACGCCGATCGGGTTGTACAGGTGCTCGCCTGGTGTGGCGGTGAACACCACCCGGCCCGCCTCGACCTCGGCGATCTCGAAGCCGAGGGTGACCGCGATCGGCGGTGGGGGCAGTTCGCCGCGCAGCAGCGCGGTCAGGAAGTCCAGCCCGGCCCGGTCACGGCCGGCCTCGGCCAGGGCGAACGGGTCCGACCAGGAGTATTCGCGGCTGCGGTCCATGACCGGCACGCTACCGCCGACTGAGTTGGAATAGCAAACTTACTGGCTGTCGAGGGTCAGCGAGAGTCCGGTCAACCGCTCCGACTCGGCCCACAACGCCTTCGCGGCAACGGCATCGCGGGTGTGCCGCCGCGCCGTGGACCGCGCGGGTCGACCGGTCACCTCCTGCCAACCGCCGGGACCCCAGTAGTCACCGCCCTGCACGTCCGCCCCGGCCGCCGCGTGCACCAGCGGCCGCGCGCCACCGTCCTTGCCCTGGCAGATCCACCCCCTGGCCACCTGCGCGCCCACCCGCGGCACGGCCGAGGGTCGGTCGAGATCGGGCCGGGCCGGACTGAGCGAGTCGAGGGCGAAACCGGGATGGGCGGCGAGCGAACTGAGCTGCCGCCCGGCCTCACGGGCCCGCCGGTCCAGTTCGAAGGCGAACAACATGACCGCCGACTTGCTGCGGCCGTACTGGCGGAACGACCGGAAGTGCTTCGTCGCCTGGAGATCGTCGACGTCGACCGGGGACCAGCGGTGCGCGATGCTGCCCACCGCCACCACCCGGGCGCCGGGCCGCAGCGCCGGCAACACCTGCGCGGTCAACGCGAAATGCCCGAGGTGGTTGACGCCCATCATCCACTCGAAGCCGTCCGTCGTGGTCCGGCGCCGGGCCGTGCCCGTGTTGCCCGCGTTGCACAGCAGCACGTCGATGCCACCCAGCGACCGCAACGACTCCGCGGCCGAGGCGACGCTGCCGAGATCGGCGAGGTCGAGCCGCACCACGTCCAGTTCCGCCTTCGGGTGCAGCGTGCGCACGGCCCGCACGGCAGCGGCGGCGCGGTCGGGGTTCCGGCACGCCAGCACGACACGGGCGCCCGTGGCGACGAGCTGCTCGACGCAGAAGCGGCCGATCCCGGCGTTGGCACCGGTCACGACGACGGTCCGGCCGGTCAGGTCGGGCAACGGGTCCACGGTCATGTGGTCATCTTCCGGCACCGCCTCAGGTGTCCAGCAGCCGCCACGTGGTGAGGGCGAGTGCGGCCCGGATCGGCCCGGCCGGCTCGGTGAGTTCGATGCCCAGGGCCTTGCCGATCTGGTCGAGCCGGCGGGCGACGCTGCTGTGGTGCAGGTGGAGCTGGTCGGCGGCCCGGCGCACCGAGCCCGCCGCGCAGTAGGCGTCCAGCGTCTCCAGATCGTCCGGATTGCCGGCCAGCCGGGCGATCGCGGCCACGTCGGCGTTGTCCCGTGCGGCGTCGGGGGGAATCTGCGCGAGCAGCGCCAAGGCGCCCAGGTCGTCGTGGTGGACGACGGGCCTGCGGGCTGTCGTGAAGCGGAGCGCGGTGCGGGCCTGCCGCCAGGACCGGTCCGGCCGGTCGGCGGCACCGATGCCCACGCGCACGCCGGCCGGCAACCGGGCCGCGTCCACAGTGGTGGCCAGGAGGACACCCACGCCGGCCAGCGGCGCCGCCTTCACCGGTCGGGCCGGGCAGAGCAGCCCGCCGATCCGGTCGAGCGGCAGGTCGGACCGGACGGCGACCACGCGGACCGGCAGGTCGGCGGCGAACCCGAGCAGCCGCAGCGCCCTGGCCCTGGCCGCGTCGTCGTTGCCGGAGCTGATCGCGAGTTCGACGAGGGCGGGGTCGGCCATGGTGGTGCTCGCCGGGCCGTACCGCTCGACCACCGCGGCGGCCGCGATGGCCAGCCGGTCCAGCACCACTTCGTCGAGCAGGGTCGGCGGGCCGGAGCGCTCCAGCCAGACCGTGCCGATCTCCTCGTCGTCGAGGGTGATCGGCGTCGTCGTGGACGCGGGCCGGCGCGGCGTGGTCGCCTCCCGGCCGTCGGGCGAGAAGCGGACCACCCGACCGGTGCCGTGCAGGCGGATCCCGGCAACGCACTCGGCCAGGCCCGCCGAGGTCCTGGCCAGCGCCGGGAGGTCCACCCGGCGGCGCATCAGCGTGTCGTAGAACATGACGACGCGCAGCGCGCCGCCGGCCTGCGAGTCCAGTCGCGACAGCCGTTCGACCAACGCCTCCATGAGCGGAGGATAGGCGACGATCGGTGCGTGGCGCGTGCCGCATGCGCGACGGATGGCGGATGATCTGCGGGGTGGTGAGCATGAGGATGGCGGACATGGATCCCGAACTCGAAGCATTCATCCCGCTGTTCCCGCCCGGCGACCTGAGCGATCTGGTCGTCGCGCGCAAGGAACTCGCCGCGCTGGCCGCCTCGGTGCCCGCGCTGGACACGACGGACCTGGAGATCGAGGACCGCACGGTGCCCGGTGACGTGCCGGTGCGGATCTACCGGCCGCAGCAGCAGGCGCAGGGCGCGATCATCTGGCTGCGCGGCGGCGGCTGGGTCCTGGGCGACCTGGACACCGAGCACCCCGCAGGCACGTGGATCGCCAACGGCTCCGGCGCGGTGGTGGTCTCGGTGGGCTACCGGCAAGCGCCCGAGCACCCCTTCCCGGCCGCCTTCGACGACGCCTACGCGGCACTCGTCTGGACGGCCGAGCACGCGGTGGAACTGGGTGTCGACCCGGCCCGGATCGCGGTCGGCGGGCACAGCGCGGGCGCCGGCCTGGCGGCCGGGCTGGCGTTGCGGGCGCGCGACCAGCAGGGCCCGCCGATCCACTTCCAACTGCTCAACCAGCCGGCACTGGACGACCGGCTGGAGACGTGGTCGGCCCGCAAGTTCACCGAAACCCCGTGGTCGTACCGGGAGAAGCTCGCCATGACGTGGCGGTACTACCTGGGCTCGACGCCCGCGACGCCCTACGCCGCCCCGGCGCGGGCCACCGACCTGTCCGGCCTGCCGCCCGCCTACGTCGCGACCGCGGAGTTCGACCCGGTCCGCGACGAGGCCATCGCCTACGCGCAGCGCCTGCTCCAGGCGGGCGTGTCGGTCGAACTGCACCAGTGGCCGGGCACGTTCCACGGGTCGCAGGCGATCATGTCGGCCGACGTGTCCCAGCGGCAGCTCACCGAAGTCACCGCCGCCCTGCGCCGCGGCCTGTCCGGATGACGGATCTCGCGACTCCCGTCCGCGCACCTGTGGTGAGGGTCAGCCGGCGTTCGGCTTGGTGTAGACGGAGATGTGCCGTCCGGTCGCCGGGTTGAAGGCGCCGCCGAACCAGTCGCTGTGCCGGGAGGCGGACTCCAGCCAGGCGAGTTCGGCCATCAGGTCCAGTTCCGGCAGGTAGACGAAGCGATGGGTGGCGGGGAGCACCTGGGGTTCGATCGCGGCCGTCGTCGACCTCGTCAGCGGTGACGACGACCGATCCTGCGCTGACGCTCGCGGGTGGCGGGCCACGGACTGATCCTCGCTATATATCGCTCATCGGTATATGTTGACGACGTGACCATCCGTGGTGTGCAGGAACCGACGTTCCTGATCCTGACCGCGCTGGCCGACCGGCCCCAGCACGGCTACGGGATCATGACCGACGTCGACGCGATCTCCGACGGACGGGTGCGGCTGCGCGCCGGCACCCTGTACGCGGCGCTGGACCGCCTGGCCGGCCAGGGCCTGGTGGCCGCCGACCGCGAGGAGGTCGTGGACGGCAGGCTGCGCCGCTACTACCGGCTCACCCCGGCCGGCGTGGCGACGCTGCGGACCGAGTCGGCGCGGCTGCGGTCCCTGGCCGACGTGGCCGCGCGGCGGCTGATCAACCCGGCGGGAGGGACGGCGTGACCGACCTGCACTGGCTCGTCCGGGCGCTGCTGACGCTGTACCCGAATGACTACCGGGCCCGCTACGGCGCGGAAATGCTTGCGGTGTCCCAGGAACGGGCCGGCCGGCGGCGGTGGCCCGGCGTGGCGGACGTCGCCGACCTGCTCGGTGGCGCGGCGCGGGTGCGGCTGACCCGGGTGCGGGCGACCGGCCGGGACGAGCGGATGCGGGACGGGCTGGCGGTGGTCGGCGTCGTCGCGCCGGTGGCACTGCTGGCCGGTCTGGCAGACCAGTTGCACGAAGTGGCGTGGTACGTCTGGTACGGCGGGTTCGAGGGCGTGTCGTTGCGGGATGTGGTCGGGCCGGCGCCGGTGTGGTTGGTGTGGGCGGTGGTCGCGGGGTGCGCGGTGCTGGGCCTGCGGCGGGTCGCGGCCGCGGTGGCATGGCTGGCGGTGGCGGTCATGGTCGGGGCGCCGGTCGTGGGTCTGGCGACGGCCGAGGTGGCCATGGGTGGCTGGCTGTCGCTGGGTCTGGTCGCCGCCGTCGCGTTGACCTTCGCTCCCCGGTCGGGCTGGGCCGTGGTCGGCGGGTGGCGACTGTCCGGTGTGGCCGGTGGCGTGGGACTGGTGTTGGTGACGCGGGTGTTGGGTCACCACTGGTGGCCCACCGATCTGGTGGCGTGGTTCGCCCTGGGCGCGGCACTGGTGGCGGCCTGCCGGCCTCGGACGGCCGCCGGGCGGCGGGCACTGCTGATGTTGGTGGCGCCCGCGGTGTCCGCGGTGGCCGGCTACGCGGCGGTCCAGCTGTCCGTGGTGGACGTGTACCTGCTGCCGTGGCCGTTGGCGGTGGTGTTGTTCCAGGGCGTGCCGCTGGTCGTCGCCACGGCGGTGCTGGCGCTGCGGCCACCGGCGGACGGTCCGGTAGAGGTGAACACCTGACCGACGTCATCAACCTGGCCGGCAGGACCGTCAAAGCGAGGAACTCGACGGAGCGCTGGCCGTGCCCACCGACGTCACCGACCCTGCCCGGGTCCGGGATCTGGTGGCCGCCACGCTCGACCGGCATCAGCGCGTCGACGGCCTGGTCAACAACGCGGGCGCCAGCCTCGGCGGAGCGTTGGACCAGGTCGATCCGGCCGAGTTCGGCGACATCCTGCGGCTCAACGTGGTCGGCCTGCTGGCGATGACGCAGGCGGTGCTGCCGGCCATGCGGGCCCAGGGTTTCGGCCGGATCGTGAACGTCAGCTCCGGCAGCACCCGGCGGGCCGCGGTCGGCCTGGGCGCCTACGCGGCATCGAAGACGGCGGTCACCATGCTCAGCGCGGTCCTGACCCGGGAACTGGCCGGCGACGGGATCGCGGTGTCGCTGCTGCTGCCCTCGATCACCGCGACCGAGTTCGCAGGCGGCATGTTCCGACTCGGCGCGTCACCTCGACCGGGCATGGTGGTGCACAGCCCGGACTACGCGGCCGGTGCGGTGCTGCGACTGCTCCGCACCGGCGAGGAGTCCTTCGACATCCCGCACGGCCCGGAACAGCCCGACCTCGCTCACGTGCCCGACTGATCGGCCTGCCGGGTAAGGAGTGTCGGCTGTTCTCCGTCGGCGAGCCGGACATGCTCGACGACGGTGAACCCGCACCGGCGGTAGAAGTCGACGGCCCGGCCGTCCGCGGCGACCCACAGCCGGTCGACGCCCGACCCGGCCGCCCATTGCGCGAGCCGGGCCATCAGCACCGCGCCCACCCCATGGCCGCGCAGGTCGGCGCGCACGATCATGCCCACCACCCACGGGCCGCGATCGCCGAGCTCCGGATGTTCCGCCGCCACGAGTCCAACGCCACCAACGACTTCGCCGCTCGCGTCGACCGCGGCGAAGGTGACGGGCAACCCGGCGACGCCGGACTCGGCACGCGTGGTGTCGATCCACCACCGCACGTCCTCCCGACCTGGGTGGCCGCCCCATTCGGTCCATCGCAGGCGGGCCAACGGGACCAGCAGTTCCTCGCGATCGACCAGCAGTTCCACGGTGACCGTCATGGTCGCACGGTAGGCGGTGGCGAATGCTCCCCGCGAGCCGATAAATCGCGTTGCGCCGGCGTGGTCTCATGAGTTGTGGCACCACGGGAGGAGGGGTGGGATCGGATGCGACCGGCGTCGGCGCGGGATGCCGGGGATCGGCTGAAGCTGCACCGCCGTGTGCTGCGTCTGGACGGCCGCGACCACACGGTGATCACCCCGCGGCCCGGGACCCGGGCACGGTACTCGACCAACTACTTCCACCAGACCTGGCACGTGCTCTCCGACCAGCACGGGGCCGCCGTGCTGGCCAGGCTCCTGTGGGGCCTGTCTTACCAACGCCGACCCGGCACCGTGGTGCTGATCGACCGCCCGTTCCTGGACCCGAACCCGTTCGACGCCACGCCCGCCGACCCGATCGCACTGGTCAACATCCATCTGACCGGCCTGACCAACGCGGTCGCCAGGAACCTGCGCGGGCCGACCACACCATCGGCGGGCACGGTCCGCTGGCACACCCCGGGCCTGGACCCGGCGGTGGCGGCCGGCCGAGCCCGCGCACACGCCATCGCTCGTCGCGAGTCCGACTGGAGCCGGGATCCCCGGCCGTGCCCGGGCGGGCAGGTCAGGCGGATCGGTGGTGTGCTCGCGCTGGTCGCGCCGCCCGAACAACTGCGCCACTGGGCGGTGCGGGTCGCGCGACTGGGCGACTGGTGGCACGACGGCATGGACTACACCGAGCTGGAGTGCACCGGCGGCCCGCCCGGCGAGGTGCAGATCTTCCGCGACTATCGCAGGCGGGTCGGCGTGGCCGAGGTCGCCCGTCGCGAAGTCCTGGCCGGAGCAGGCAGGCTGTCACCGGCCGACGTCGAACCGCTGATCTGGGACCACCTCGCCACGGTCCGGGCCCGCACCACCTGAGTCCACCATGGACGATCAGCGGGCGAGCTGACGGGCCACTGCCCAGGCGAACCCGTCCGGGTCGGTGAAGGCTCCTGCGTCACCGTCGATGGTGATCCGGTGCGAGCCGGAACCGTCCGGGGCGACGCCGGCGTCCTTGGCCAGCGCACGGTGTCCGTAGAGGGCCAGCGTGACCGGGCTGTCCGGCGTGTCGAACTCGACGTACTTGCGGCCGAAGCTCCGCGCGACGGCCAAGCCGTGCTCGACGTAGAACTGCTTGCTCGCGGCCATGTCGTCGACTCCCAGCAGGAGCACGATCTTGTCGATCTCCTTGGTGGCCGGGCCGGTGTTCTTCTTGTTGGACGTCGCGACCTTCCAGATCGATCCGTCCGGAGCCCGGACGACCCCGCCGTAGCCCCACAACGACTTCGCGGCCGGCTTCAGGGCCGTCGCGCCTGCGTCGAGGGCGGCGTCGATCAGGTTGTCGGCAGTGGACGGTTGGGACACGGTCAGGGACAGGGTGAAGCCGCGGAATCCGGTCGTCGGCGTGTCGGATGCCCGCACGTTGACCTGGTCGGTCAGGCCGAACGCGGTGCGGTAGAAGTCGGCTGCGGTGTCGGTGTCGGTCACCCCGAGGGTGACGGAGTTGATGGATGTCATGCCGGCAACGCTAGGTGCGGCCGGTGGGCGGTGCTTCTTGATTCCTGATCGGTTGGTCAGGCTGGTCCGTCCAGGTCGGTCGCGCGGCTGACCTGCTCCCATCGCCTCAGGTCGCCCCGCACCTGTTCCTGGTGGGCACCGATGGCATCGACGGCGTCGTTGCCCAGGGCCAGCCGAAGCGGCGGTTCGGGACTGTGCAGCACCTCCAGGATGGCCAGCGCCGCCTTGCGCGGGTCACCCGGCTGGGTGCCGTCCATGTTCTCCACCGCGGCGCGGGTCGCGGCGGTCGACACCTCGTACGCGTCGATGGTCCGCGACCGGTGCATCCGTTGACCACCGAACTCGGTCCGGAAGGAACCGGGCTCCACGATCAACACGCGGATGCCGAACGGTGCCACCTCCGCCGCCAACGCCTCGGAGATGCCCTCCAGCGCGAACTTCCCCGCGCAGTACGCTCCGTAACCCGGCATGCTCAGCTGGCCACCCATCGAGCTGATCTGGACGATCGCTCCGGAACCCTGGGCGCGCAGGTGCGGCAGCGCGGCCTTGGTCACCGCGACGGCACCGAAGAACATGACGTCCAGCAACGCCCGCAGGTCCTTGAGGTCGAGTTCCTCGACGGCGCCGACGCTGCCGTTGCCGGCGTTGTTGACCACCACGTCGATCCGGCCGAACTCGTCGATGGTCCGCGCGACCGCGTCGGCCACCTGCTGATCGTCGGTGACGTCCAGTGCCGCCGTCCGGACCCGCCCGTCGCCCGCGTCGACGAGGTCGGCGAGCCGGTCCGGTTGGCGTGCCGTGGCCATGACCCGGTCGCCCGCCGCCACGGCCGCCAACGCCAACTCTCGCCCGAAGCCGGACGAACAACCGGTGATCAACCACACTTGGTCAGACATTCATCCTGTCGATCACGGCCTACGTCGGCACCGCAGCCGACTTGATCCGCGCCCCGGCGGTGAGGGGAAGCTGGATCGGGCCGCGGATCGTGGTCGAGTTGCGGCGCCGCACCGGTCCGGCGCGGTGCAGTCCGGGCAGGCGTTCGGCGAGCGTCTGGAACGCGACGATCAGTTCCAGGCGGGCCAACGGTTGCCCGACGCAGTAATGGATGCCGCTGGAGAAGGCCAGGTGGTTCGGGCCGGGATCGCGGGTGATGTCGAAGGTGTCGGGGCGGTCGTACGCCTCGGGGTCCCGGCCCGCCGCACCGATCAGGGTCACCACGAACTGGCCCTTCCGCACCGGCTTGCCGTCCAACTCGAACGGTTCCAGCGCGAACCGGCCGGTCCGCTGCACCGGCGGGTCGTACCGCAGCACTTCCTCGACCGCCTTGGGTGCCATCGTCTCGGGGTCGGCGCACAGCGCCTCCCACTGGTCGGGGTGGTCCAGCAGCGCGAGGACACCGTTGCCGATCGCGTTGACCGTGGTCTCGAAACCGGCGATCAACAGCAGCTCGCACATCGGGACCATCTCGGCCGACTTGATCTGGTCGCCCTCCGCGGCCACCAGGCGGCTGACGATGTCGTCGGTCGGTTCCCTGCGGCGCAGGGCGAGCAGGTTCTCGAACAACTCCCGTAGCCTGCCGTCGCTGCGCTGGAGTTCGGCGGCCTGCCGCAGTGACCGGATGCCGTCCAGGGCGCTGCCGATCACCGCGCCGTCGTGGGCGAACGCCGTGGAGTCCGCGTCCGGGATGCCCAGCAGGTCGGCGATGACGGTGATCGGCAGTGGCGCGGCGAACGTGGACACCAGGTCGAACCGGCCGGCCGCGATGGCGCGGTCGACCAGGTCGCCCACGGTGCGTTCGATCCGGTCGCGGTAGCCGGCGATCACCTTGGGGTGCAGCGCGGGCAGTGCCAGGCGACGCAGCCGGGTGTGATCGGGCGGGTTCATGTCCAGCATCGACATGTCGTCGACGCCCTCGTTGGCGACGGGTTCGGAGTCCACCGGTCGCACGCCGAAGGCGCGGTCGCGCAGCACGGTCTCGCACACCCGGTGGCTGGTGGTGACCCAGTTCCCCAACGGAGTCAGGGCCAGAGTGCCGTCTGCTCGCATCCGGTCGTAGATGGCGTACGGATCGGTGCGGCCGGGACGCGTCGACAACCGGGCCATCGGCCGGTGCCGCACGTAACCCGCGTAGGCGAGCTGGGCGCGTTGGGCGTACAAACGGGTGGCGAACGCCGCCGCCGTGACGATCTTGTTCATGGTTTCCCCCCAGGGACCGGTGCTGTGCCGAGGCCGCCGAGGTAGGTGGACAGGAACAGGTCGGGCGCGTCCCGCGCCGCGAGATGCCTCGTGTACACCTTCTCGGCGGCCACGTAGATGAGTGCGTAGAACGTCTCGAGCAGCCACCAGTCGGGCACCGCGGTGGACACGATCCCGAGTTGCTGGGCCCGCTGGAGCACGGCCAGACCGTGCACCTCGAGCCCGGTCCAGCGGTCGACGATGTCGGTGTTGTGGTCGAAGATCGGTGTGCGCCAGAGGAACCCGAGTTGCGGACCGATCGGGATGGTGGCCTCGACGAGCGCGCGCAGGCCGCCGTCCGGGCCGTCACCGACCGTCGCGATCGCCTGCTCCCACAGGTCGAGCGCGCGGTGGCCGACCGCTCGCAGCAGGTCGTCGCGGGTGGCGTACTGCTTGTGCAGCGTCGTCCGCCCGATGCCCGCCGCCTGCGCCACCTCGGCCAGTGATGCGGACGGATCGGCGACCAGCACCTCCGCCGCGATGTCCAGCAGTGTCCGGTTGCGGGCGAGCGGGCGAACACTCATGTTCACGACGGTACCGCAGTGTTCAGTACCGAGCAATGATGGTCACGGCTACGCGCGGAGCAGGGCCACCGACGCGCGGACCGCGACCTCGGTGATGTCGCTGACCCGGCCGCCGTCCTCGACCGTGGCCGCGATCAGCTCGCGCAGCCCGCCGAGCAGGGTGATCGCCAACTGCCGGGTCACCGGGCCGACGCCGAGGGCGCGGTACTCGTCGGTGTCCCACAGCGTGCGCAGCATGACGATGAACGCCTCCATCAGCTCGCGCTGCAACTGGCGGGCGGCGGTGCCCAGCGAGGGTAGGTCGCGGATCCAGCTCACCGTGATGGCGGGCGACGCCTCGGCGCAGGCGATCCACGCCTCGACCGCCTGCCGCACCTGCCGCTCCCACGGGACCGCCGGGTCGACGGCGGCGGAGATCTGGTGGACCATCTTGGCGTTCTCGTCGGTGAGCAGCGCGACGAAGCAGGCGTCCTTGCTGGCGAACTGCTCGTAGAACGTCCGGCGCGAGGTGTGCGCGTGCCGCACGATGTCGGCGACCGTGCTGTCGCGGTAGCCGACGGCCTCGATCGATGCGGTGAGGCCGTCGAGCAGTCGCCGGCGGTGCGGGCCCAGGTCGGTCGAGCCGACGGTCGTCACCGTGGTCACGTGTTACCCCTTGCCTCGGTAACCCTTGTACCGCATGGTACTACGGCGTACCGTCAGCCCGGTACGGTCGCGTACCACACTGCGACGGAGGAGTGCGGAATGACCGAACCCAAGAGCCCGACGGCGGTGCTGCGGGAGGGACCCCGCGCCCTGTCGACGGAGGAGACCGACCAGATCGAGAGCCGGAACCTGCAGGGCATCCAGGACGTCGACATCGACGACGTGATCGAGTACGTGCACCAGGGCCTGCGCAAGCTGCCCGATTTCGTGACGCTGTACAAGAAGTATCTCAAGCAGCGCTGGGACGTCTACGACCTGGACTTCACCCAGGACCGGATCGACTGGACGGAGAAGATGTCCGAGGACGAGCGCACGTCGTTCGTCGGCATCTCCTCGGGCTTCCACCACGGCGAGCGCCAGGTCGAGATCGAGCTGCCGGTGTTCATGATCGGCGCCACCGAGGAGGAGAAGCTCCACATCGCGGCGCAGATCGAGGACGAGGCACGGCACACCGTGTTCTTCGACCGGTTCTACCGCGAGGTCGTCGGTCTCGAGGGCGAGGACATGATGGCCGTGCTGGACAACTCGTTCCCGTACGTCCAGGAGACCTTCGTCGGCCCGTTCGGCCTGCTCGCCTACCAGGCGGAGGAACTGCGCCGCAACCCGTACGACGAGCGGGCCCGTGTCCGGTACGGCACCACATACTTCCTGTGGATCGAGGGCGTGCTCGCGCTGTCGGTCATGAAGGTCACGCTGTCCTATGCGCGCTGGCGCGGTTTCCTGCCCGCGTACTACACCGGGTTCACCGCCACGTGCCGGGACGAGTCGCGGCACGTCCAGGGCGGCATGCGCTACCTGCAGGACGCGGTCCGCAAGGACCCCACGATGCTTCGGGAGATCCACCAGACGCTCGCCACCATCCTGTCGTTGAGCGGTGTGGCCAGCAGGCGGGTCTACTACGAGCCCCTGGGGTGGACCGAGGAAGAGGTGCGCATGCTGCTGATCCAGCAGTTGCGGCGCAAGCTCAACGACGTCGGCATCTCGCTGTCGCAGGACCTGGAGAACATGATCGCGATGATCCAGCCCGTCCTGGCGGGAGGCTGACATGACCGAACCGACGTTCTTCAGTCCGGAGTGGGCCGCCGCGGTGCAGGACGCGTTGCAGGCCGGGCCGGACGACGCGACCCGCGCGGGCAAACTGCCCGAGTACTGGGCGTTCTACGAGTACGTCCGGGACCACTACGCGGCATCGTGGGCCCTCGGTGTCCGCGACCTGCCGGCCGATCTGGGCGGCGGCGCCGGGTACCTGCGGATCGAGTGGGCGGGCGGCAAGGTCACCGACAGCCGGGTGCTGCGCGACGGCGAACCCGTCACGGCCACCTACGTTCTCGACGGCACGTACGCCGACTGGCAGGCGCTGTGGCTGGGCTACGACGCCCTGCGGACGGTGATGTACCGCAAACTGATCCTGCAGGACGGTCCGCTGCTGGAATTCTTCAAGAGTATCTATTTCTTCGTCGAATGCCTCGCCCTGCTTGCCTCGGTGGGAACCCGGTTCCCGGAACGCACCGGATAAGGCGACACCCGTTGTCGTAGCCGGCTGGCACAATGGCGGTGATCAATTCCGCTACCCGCCGCATGCGGCGATGGAGGCTGGCATGACCGATACGACCGTACCGCCGGTGCCGCTGGACCAGGACGCCGCTCGCGCCCTGGCCCTCGACCTCAAGCGGATCACCAGCGCCGTACTGTCGGTTGTGGACAGTGAACGGCCGAGCGCCCGCCTGCTCCGGGCGGTGACCAACCATCTCGGCCGTTCACTGCACGACATGGTCAGCGTGAGCGCGGAGTTCCGGACCTGGGAGCACGCCAGCCTCCAGCTCGGCGCGGACGCCTACCTGGTCCGGCACGAGTCGACCGCCCGGTGGTACGGGGTCCGCAGCCACGGCATCGACCTCAACGAGAGCCTGCTCAGCCTGCTCACCTCGGCCGATCGCGAGGGCGGGCCGGAGCTGAGCGAGCCCGAGTACGTCACCACCGCCACCGGCCCGAAGACCAGCACCGAGGCCATCCAGGTGGGCCTGGTGCCGACCACGGCGCCCACCGGTGAACCGGTGCTGGTGGGCATCCGGGGCCCGCTCCCGCACATGGGGCCGATGGCCCGGTGCCGGCTGGACGTGGTCGCCGGGAGCCGGGAGGTCGCCACCCGGACCCGCGACGAGATCGAGCAACTGGTGACCGCCCACGACGTGGTGCGGGGCCAGGTGGTCGCGTTCGGGGTGAGCGAGTACCGGGGCAACGAGCTGGTCACCTTCCTGCCCCGGCCGACGATCACCGAACAGCAGGTGGTGCTGCCCGACGGTGTGCTGGCCGGCATCGAGGAACACATTCTCGGGGTCGCCGAGCACGCCGAACGGCTGCTCGCCACCGGCCAGCATCTCAAGCGCGGCCTGCTGCTGTACGGGCCGCCGGGCACCGGCAAGACCCACACCGTGCGCTACCTGGCCGGCCGGTTGCCGGACACGACCGTCGTGGTGCTGACCGGTGCCGCCATGCGCTACATCAACCAGGCGGCCGCGCTGGCCCGCCGGTTCCAGCCGTCCATGGTGGTGCTGGAGGACGTCGACCTGGTCGCCAACGACCGATCCATGAGCTCGGGCACCAACCCGGTGCTGTTCAGCCTGCTCGACGCGATGGACGGCATCGGCTCCGACGCCGACGTCACCTTCGTGCTCACCACCAACCGCGCCGAGGTGCTGGAACGGGCGCTGGCCGACCGCCCGGGCCGGGTGGACCTGGCCGTGGAGATCCCCCGCCCGGACGCGATCGGCCGGGAGCGGCTGCTGCGGCTGTACTCCGACGGCGTGACGCTGACCGCCGATCTGGCACCGGTGATCGCCGCCACGGAGGGTGTCACGGCGTCGTTCCTGAAGGAACTGGTGCGCCGCGCGGTGCTGGTCGGCCTGCGGGAGGGCACGTCGACGGTCACCGACGCCGCGCTGCGGACCGCGCTGGAGGTCATGACCGCCAGCCACAACGCGCTGACCCGCAGTCTTCTGGGCGCCGACCGGCCGGCGGACCCGGCCACCTGATAGTCGGCTGAGAAACTCGGCACGACGGACACTTCCCACCCGGCCATCGGCGTTGATACTGGTAAGGCGGCCGGCGTGGCCGTCGCGGAGGTGTCGGTCATGAGCCTGGTGGGAACGGTCATCGGGTACGTGTTGTCAGCGTTCATCCTGGTGCTGATCGCCCGGATGGTGCTGGACTGGGCCGGGGTGCTGGGTGTCCGCAGGCCGTGGGTGAGCCGGGCCCGCTCCCTGACCTACGCCGGGACCGAACCGGTCCTCCGCCCGGTGCGGCGGATGTTGCCACCCCTGCGGGCCGGCGGCATGGGGATCGACCTGGCGTTCACCGTGGTCTTCATCGTCGCGGTCATCCTGAGGTTCGTCGCCTTCAGCCTGTGACCGGTGGTGCGGCGAACCAGGTGGTGAGCGCTGCGCGCAGGGCGGGCGCGGCGGTGTCGGCCGGCTCGTCGATGGTGGCTGCCCAGGCGATGTGGGCGTCCGGGCGGATCAGGATGGCGTCGGCCGGCCGGTCCTCGGTCGTGGCGGTGTGGACGTCGACGCGGTGCCGCCAGTCGTGGGCGGTCGCGCGGACGTCCTGACGGTCGGCGAGGTCGAGGAGGATCGGCCGTGCCGTGGGCATGAGTGCCGCGACGCTGGTGGCGCCCCGGTCGGTGTGCAGGGTGAGGTCGGGTGCGAAGGTGCCGGTCAGCGGATGGTCGCCGGGCAGCGGGTAGCGGATGTCCGCGCCCGCGATGAGGGCGGCGATGCGACGCACCGGCTGTTCGTCGAGGAGCAGTTCCTGGAACAGTTCGCGGAGCGCGTCGGCGGCCGGGTCGTGCCCGCGCCGCAGTGCCACCTGGGCCTGGCTGTGCATCAGGGCGCGGTCGCCCGCGAGGTGGCGTTCGTCGTGGTAGGTGTCCAGCAGACCGGCCGGTGCCCGGCCGCGCACGGTGGCGGCCAGCTTCCACGCCAGGTTGACCGCGTCGAGCATGCCGGCGCTCAGGCCGATGCCCGTGGTGGGGAACTGGTGGGCCGCGTCGCCGGCAAGCATGATCCGCCGGTCCCGGTACCGTTCGGCCTGCCGGGCCTGGAACTGGTAGCGGGACAGGCGAATCGGTTCGCCCAGCGGCAGATCCGTGCCGAGCACCCGGCGGATGCTGTCCCGCAGTTCGGTCAGGGTCATCGGCCCGTCGGCCGCGACGTCCTCCTCGGTGGTCTGCACGAGCAGCGTTCCCGTGCTCAGTGACCCGAAGGAGAACACGCCTCGGTCGGTTCGGGTGAACCCGGCGGCAATCCGGCCCTGCCCGGCGACGTCCAGATCGCCGTTGTCCAGATGGGTCACCGAGTCGGGCACGGTGACCTGGCCCAGCCGGTTCACCTCCGGATAGGTCGTGCCGGGGAAGGCGAATCCGGCCAGGTCCCGGACCCGGCTGTGCGCGCCGTCGCAGCCCACCAGGTAGCGGGCGGTCAGCTGGTTGGGGCCGTCCGGGCCGCGCACGTCCACGGTGACCGTGGCGTCGTCCTGGCGTACCCCGACCACCTCGTGGCCGCGGCGGATCTCGGTGCCCAGCCCGCCGGCGTGGTCGGCGAGCAGGCGCTCCAGTCGCGGTTGGGGCAGCCGCAGCGCCCGCAGCGGTGGATCGGTCAGGGGAGCGAGATCCACATGCACTCCGCCGAACGGGAACCTGGCGGCCGGGCCGACATCGGCACCGACGGTGCTGAATCGCTCCAGCAGGCCTCGGCAGTGCAGCAGGCGCAGGATCTGCCCGCCCAGCCCGTAGGCCCTCGGCGTCTCGCTGACGTACGGCTGCCGCTCCAGCACCAGCGGCCGCACGCCGGCCAGGCACAGCTCGCCGGCCAGCATCAGACCGGTCGGACCGCCGCCCACGACGATCACGTCGGTTTCCATGTGATTCGTGCCCCCATTTCCGCAGGTCCGCAGATTCTGCGGCATGACACGGGTCTTGCCGCAAGCCCCGGGGTGCGATATAAGTTGAAGGTGGAAGGGAGCACATCGCCCCTTCCTTTTTCGTCTGATGTGGACGGACATGCGGCGGCTGTATCTGCGCGTGGCGCCGGGCTGGTGGGCCTACAGCGAGGATCGGCGAACCAAGCGGGCCGTCATCACGGTGGCGGCCGAGGACGACCGCGGCGGCACGTACGCCGAGACGTTCGGTGGCAGCGACGATCACGGCGACCACGAGGAGGTCGGCGTCCGGTTCCTGCCCGCGCTCGACCCGCTCGGCCGCGGCGTGACGCTCACCTTCCGGGGCACCAGCACGCAGGTGGCCGTCCGGGTGGACCTCGGCTGGTCCTAGGGTTCGGTGCACCTGACTGGTCGGTGAACGGTGGGTGCGGACGATGAGGATCGGGGTCGTGGGTGTGGGCGCGGTCGGTGCGGCCACCGCGCTGTCGCTGATCGAGCGCGGCGGCATGTGCCGGGAGCTGGTGCTGGTCGACAAGGACTCGGCGCGGGCTCGGGGCGTGGCGGCCGACATGCGGTACGCCTCGCCGCTGTCGCCGGTCGTGGACGTGTGGGCCGGCGACTACGCCGACCTGGCCGGTGCCGCCCTGGTGATCATCACGGCGGGCGTGAACGAGAAGACCGGCGGCGCGACGGATCGCAGCGATCCGCAGGGCAGGCTCCGGCTGGTCGACACCAACGCCCGCGTGTACGCCGACGTGGTGCCCAGGATCGTCGCGGTGGCACCGGATGCGGTCCTGATGGTGGTGACCGACCCGCCCGACCCGCTGGCTGACCTGACCCGCACGCTGGCCGGCCACGACCGGGTGTTCTCCACCGGCACGCTGATCGACAGCCTGCGCTTCCGCGTCCACCTGGCGGAACGGCTGCGGGTGCGGGCGCGGGACGTGCACGCGATGGTGGTCGGCGAGCACGGCACGTCCGAGGTGCTGCTGTGGTCGTCGGCGACCATCAGCGGGATCCCGGTCCTGGACCTGCTCGCCCAGGGCGACACGCCGCTGGACACGCTGCGCGCGGACATCGAGAACGACATCCGCTACGCCAACATCACCATCATCGAGGGCACCGGCGCCAGCCAGTACGGCATCGGCGCGGTGTCCGCGCGGCTGGCCGAGGCCGTGCTGCGCGACGAACGGGCCGTGCTGCCGGTCGCCGCCTACCACGACGGGTACGGGGTGACGTTGTCGCTGGCCAGCGTCCTCGGCGCGGGTGGTGTCCGCGAGATGCACGTGCCCACCATGACCGACGGCGAGCGGACCGCCCTGGAGCGCAGCGCCGAAGCACTGCGCTCCGCCGCCCGCCGGGCCCTGTCCGCTGCGGAGTAGCTCAGCCGCCCAGATTCCCGACCACGGCGTCGATCGCCTCGACGATCGCGTCGCGGGACTCGTCGGTGTCGTCGAGGCAGTCGAACGCGTGGTGTCCGTCCGGCACGGTGATCACCCGCACGTCCACCTGTCGTTCGTGGGCGGCGGCGAGGAACTGCTCGACGGTCCCGGCGATGTCGGGCCGTTCCAACCCGACCGTGGTCAGCACGATCGGCACACCGCGCCACCCGGCGAGAGCCGCGACCGGCCGGAACCGGGCGTCGACGGCCAACCCCGGCACGTCGGCGAACAGCGGGTAGGAGAAGGCGATGCAGCGCACTCGATCCGGTGCCGCGTCCAGCCACCCGGCGGCCAGGCAGGCACCACCGGACAGGAACCACAGGGCGATCCGGTCGCCGTCCACCCGGGGATGGCCTCGCACCACATCGACCGCGTCGGCAGGGTCCTGAGCGGACGGTCCGTAGTCGCCCAGCTCCCGCAACCGGTGGTCCACCACCGCGCCGACCGCTCCACGCGCCGCCACGGCCCGGCCGTAGCCGACGAAGCTCGGCCAGTCGCGCGGTGTCGGGTCCATCGCCTCGGGAATGGGTCCACCGTGGACGAACACCACCGCCGGCACGGGAGCGTCGCCGGCCGGCAGGTGGAGGTCCACCCGCCCGTGGCGTTCCCGTGGGCACGGTTCGGTGGGCAGCACGAACGGGTTGAGATACGGCGGGCGGTCTGTCACGTCCCCGAAACTACCGTGCCGCCCGCCGCGAGCCGAGTGAGTTCCGCGCGGGCCTCCTTCGGGCACACCAGGATCGCCAGCTCGGCGATCGCGGTGACGGCACGGTCGCCGCCGATGCTGGCCAGGGCGTGCAGCGCGGTGACGTGCCGGGGATCCGTGCCCCGGCGCACTCTCGGGTGCCGGTGGGACAGCACGGTGATCAGCGCCTGCTCGGCGTCACTGGCGGCCAGGCAGGTGACCGCAGCGGACGCCACCGCGTGGTCGTCGTCGAAAGCCAGTGATGCCAAGGCGTCGACGGCGGACGGACCGGCGCAACGCGGCAGTTGGTCGGCGGCCCAGCGGCGAATGACGTCGTCGTGGGAGCCGTCCAGCAGCGCCAGGACGGCCGTTTCCGCGCAGCGGCCGATGTCGCCCAGCGACCGCACCGCGGCCTGCTGGACGTCCAGGGTGTCGTTGCCGATGAGGGAGATCAGCGCGCCCACCACGTCCTCGTCGGGGAACCGGCCGAGTGCGTCGGCCGCGCGCAGCCGGACGGCCTCCAGCGGATCGGTCAACGCGCGCAGGGCGAGGTCGCGGTCACCGCAGGCCCACACCGCGCGGGCGCGCACGGTGCCGGACTCCGCCGGGTCCTCGGCGATGGCGACCAGGGCGGGCAGGGCGGGCATGTGCCGCAGCGCGCCCAGTGCCGCCACCACCTCGGCCCGGACCGCGCCGGTCGAGTCGGGCAGGACATCCAGCAGTGCGGCGCCCGACGAGGGATCGCCGAGGCGGCCGAGCGCCCGGGCGGCGGCCTGCCGCTGGGTCGGTGTGCGGAGCAGGTCCAGCAGTTCGGTCACCGGCGGTTCAGGGGCCGCGGCCAGCGCGTCGGTCACGATGTCGCCGACGGAGCCGTCGCCGAGCGCGCCGAACAGCGCGGCCGTGGCGTCCGGCCCGCCCAGTTCGCGCAGCGCGGTGGCGGCGGCCCGGCGCACCGCGCTGGACTTGTCGGCCCGCAGCCGGTCGGCCAGGACGGGGACGAACCGCCGGTCCCCGGTGGCGCCCAGGCCGTGGCATGCGGTCTGCCGGATGACCGGTTCGCCCCCGCGCAGCGCGGACTCCAGCAGGTGCCGGTCCTTCTCGTTGCCGGCGATGATCTCGGCGGCGGCTTCGGCGATCCACGGATCGGGATCGCCCAGCAGGCAGTAGAGCCGGTAGCCGGACTCGTCCGTGGCGATGTGCGTCAAGGCCCGGACGGCGGCTCGCCGGACGTGCTGACCGGGCCGGTCCGCCAGGGCGAGGTAGGTCAGCGCCGGGATGGCCGCGGGCGAGCCCAGCCGGCCGAGTATCCGGACGGCGATGGGGCCGCGGGCATCCTGCAGGTAGTCCCACAGGTTGGCCAGTAGCCCGGGCACCACGACGTCCGGATCGAACGACGCGAGCGCCTCCAGCGGCGGGCGAGCGGCCGGTATGGAGCCGAAGTGCCGGCGATTGGCCGCGGCCGTCAGCAGCGGCGGCACCGCTGCGGGGTCGCCGATCCCGGCCAGCGCCTGACATGCGGCATCCTGGCGGTGGCCGGGAAAGTCGGCCTCCTCGGCGAGCAGGTCGACGAGGGCCGGCACGGCGCGGGGTTCGCGCAGCTCGCCCAGCGCCAGCGCGGCCCGGTAGGTGAGCATGTCGAGGCGACTCGTCACGACCGTGAGCAGCAGGTCCGTCGCGGCACGATCGCCCAGGTCGCCGAGAAAGTCGATGGCGTACGCGGCGGACATGACGTCGGCCTCGGCCACGACCCGGCACAATCCGGCGACGTCACCGCGCAGCCGAAGCGGCCCGGTCGCGACACGCGGCAGCAGCCGGTCGTCGACCTTCCTGGGCTCCGGACGCTCGTCCGGCGGACACAACCGGGGCTCAGTCATCGGACAGCGCGATGTAGAGCGGCGTGCCGACCACCACGGTCACCGGCCGGCCGGTCGGATCGGTGGTCGTCCCGGTCAGCAGGCGCCGGGCCAGGAACTCGCACGACTCGCGTGGCCCGCGCATCTGGTGGGCGAAGTCCAGGACCTGGCGGAGCGCCCGTCGTTCGTCCGCGTCCTCCTCCCGGGGCGGCATGAAGACCGACGCGTCGACCACGGCGTCGTACTCGTCGCCGTGGCGCTCGACGAGTTTCACCAGCGCTGGCAGATTCGACGACCGCAGGTTCAACCCGCGCTCGGGTTCCGGTGTTTCCCGGGCGATGAGATGTTGACCGGAGCCGATCAGCGCGACCACCGTGTCCTGGTCCACCCCGGTGTGCAGCACCGCTCCGATGCCGCGGAACGTCCCCGAGCGGAGCCCGAGTTCACCGCGGAACCACGACCGCGGTTCGGACCACCAGCCGACGTCGAAGTTCTCGTCGATGTAGCGCTCCACCAGCCGCAGCTTGTCGAAGCGGGTGACCTCCCGCGGTTCGCCCTTGACCGACACCGCGGCGACCTTCACGTCGACCTGGAACTCCTTGGGCAGGCGGGAGGTCCACTTGCGCGGGATCTGGGCATGCAGTTGGTCCAGCTTGGCGGCAGTTATCTCGACTTCAATCTTGAAATACAGCCGTTGACCTGGTGTTTCGTGTCGTGGACGGGTGTCTTTGACTACTGATCGCCGGTGCTGAGCCGGGCTGCGCGGAGTTGGCCGTGGGCGTGCGCGAGCGCGTCACGCAGCT
>DASUGU010000017.1:0-136890 GCA_036273855.1 Pseudonocardiaceae bacterium | reverse complement strand
GCCCCGACCCAGCGATCTTGGAACCCGTGAACCCGGCGCGATATCCGGGCTGGTGGCATGTGCTTGCCTCGATAGCCGCCGATCGAAGATCGATAACGCTCGTTGAAGATCTAATCACTTGTCTACTCGCGGAATCGGGTCAGACGTGGCGTGGTTTGACAGCACATCATCGGCGACTGACCTGAGCAACCGCTGCCGCAGTTCATGCAGCGTCGGTCCATCTTCTCCGAGTCGCCACACGGACCAACCCGGGACAGCCCTCACCTCGGCGACCGCTGCCGCAGCAGCAGATGGCGTATCGAACTCGCGTTCGTCCGCGAGCCGCAGCCGGCCCCGGTCGCTAACCACTGCCTCGTGGGGTATCTCGCCGATACGTTGACGGAAATAAAGGACGTCTCCTCGTTTGAGAAGATCAGCATCAATCAGATCGGAGATGCGTACCCGCCGTCCGTTGATCAAAAGCTCTCGGCGCGACCGGGTGGGACCATTTGGTGCCATGTTTGATGCGACTCCACGACTGGTGACGACACGGTGTGTCGGTGACGGTGTACGAAGGAACGAGCTGTTCGCCTACACCAGCGGAACTGGTTCCTGACCCGATAGGTGGGTTACATTACCCCTCCTGCTGAAGACGCCACACCGTCCGTCGGTAACATGCGACCGGATGTTACCGTTCGCGGAGAGTTGGGCTGTCGCTCACGGTAGAGGGCATTGGCGGCGACTGCGCCGGTCGCTGGGTCAGCGCGTCCTCGAACTCCAAGGCGCTGTCGGTGGATTCAGCGCCTGTGTGGCAGATACTCGGTCGTGAACAGGGACATCATTGAGTTGTCATGCTTGAGCTGAGCGGTGAGGTTCAGCCAGGGCCAGTTGTGGTCTCTCGCTGATCGCGAGTACGGACTGGCTGCGATGAAGTCAGTTTTGCCAGGGGCTGAGGATGTGGATGCCGGTTGGTTGGAAGTGGGCGACGTTGCGGGTGACGATCTGGAGTTGGTGCGCGAGTCCGGTGGCGGCGATGAGAGCGTCAGTGCCGTGGATGATGGTGCCTGCGGTTTCGGTGCGTGCGAGTAGTCGGCCCCAGTGGTCGGCAATGGCGCTGTCGATGGGCACGATGCGGTTGGTGAAGCGTTCGGGTAGTTCGGTGGTGAGCCAGTGGTCGAGTCGTCGCCGTCGTCGTCCTTCGGCCAGGCGGTCGATGCCCTTGCGGAGTTCACCGAGGGTGATGACGCTGAGGTAGGTGCGGTCTTCGTCGACTTGGTCGAACCAGCGGACGACGCCGGGGTCGGGGCGGGGTTTGACCCACTCGGAGATGGCGTTGGTGTCGAGTAGGTAGCCCGTGGGGTGGTGTGTCACAGGGCAACGTCTCGGGCGGGGATGTCGATTCGGTCTATCGCCAGTTCCGAGTCGGGCAGCGGTGACTCGGCGAAGAACTCGGCGAGGCTGCCGGATCGGTTGGCTTTGCGGTGCCACTCCTCGATCGAGACCACGACCGCGATCTGCTCGCCGCGGCGGGTGATGGCCTGTGGGCCGTCGTGGATCGCCTGGTCGAGCAGCTCACTCAGGTGTGCTTTGGCATCAGCGACGCTCCATGCCTGGTCATGGGCAGCTTCGGTCATCGTGACCACCTCCAATAGTCAGGGTAGTCATCATGACCATCCTAGTCCAGTTGGCGATGTCCCGCGGTGGATGCGTGAGGCCGCGCTTCCGTGCGTACAGTGAAGGATCAGGCGCGTGGAGATCGTTTAGAGAGCCCACAATTGTTGGGGTTGCGCTCGTCGGTAACCTGCGGATGTACTGTTCGGCACAGCGCTGGTGGGGTTACGCCTTACAAGCCGGGGGTCGTAGGTTCGAACCCTACTGCGCCCACTCGCACCGTCTTGACCAGCGTAAACCCGGTGTGTGTGACTGTTCCGAACCGTTGCCGCGACGCCAAGTCTTAACTGCTGGGCACGCCGAATTGGGTGTTCTGTGCCGTGGACGTGGTGATCTGTGTCGGGCAGCGCTCAGTGACCCAACGCTTGTAGGATGCTGTAGAGGTCGTCTTGGTGGAGGAATCGGTTGAAATTTGCAACCAAGAATGGAATTTCGCGGCGCGGAAGTCTTGCTATTTTGTGTGCTCGGATACCGGGATGACGGTCCGGCCTTCGACGCGGTGTTGTTGACAAAAGGGCCAGCAGGGTGTGCCGTCGTAGAGTTGGAGCGGGTGCAGTCTTCGGGGGGCAGGTCGATCAGGTTCGGGCGTCGGTCGAGCTCGCTGATCACGTCGACTGACTCGACGATCCGCGGGTCGGCCATCCCGAAGTCGACGATGGGCGTGACGGGTTGCAGTTCGTCCGGGCGCCCGCTGACCAGTGCGGCGAAATGTTTCTGTACGCAGTCGACAGGGCTTGACCATGTGAAGGTTCATGGCAAGCCTGCCTTGTCGAGTTCTTCGCGCAGGGCCCGTTTGGCGCGATGCGCGGTTCGCAACGTGGCGAGGTGTGACGTGAAGTCCTCGGCACGGTCACACTCGACGAACAGTTCACCGGCTTCGGTGAGTAGACCCGCTGCGGTGCGATAGGAGTGGCGGTTCTTGTGGCCGATCGTCTGGTCCGCGGCGGCCAGCAGAATCGGGATCGCGTCGCCCGGAACGGTGCCGGCACGCTCCCGGGCCAGCCGGAGCCACAGGTCGTCCTGGCAGCCACCGTCCAGTGCCGCTTGCCAGGCTGCGTCGCTGTCGCCCTCCCACAACAGCACCTCCACCAAGGTGGAATGGCCGGCAGGACGGAGGTAGGGCATCGGGGCGAACCTGGCCGAGGCGGCCGGTTGGGCTCGCAACAGTTCGATCGCCCGCTCTCGCCAGGCCGGAAACCCTTCGCTCATGGCATCGTGCAGGGCGATGTAGTCATCCAGGGTCGGCCGGTCGGCGAAGTTCGCCCACAGCAGGTCGCCCGCCTCGGCCCGGCGTCCGGCACGGAGGTGGCAGTCCGCGGCCAGCGACCGCAGCCGCTGATCCGGTGGGAACTCGGCCAGACCGCGGTTCAGCCAGTCCAGTGCTTCGTCGTCGCGGCCGTCCGCGCACAGCCGTTCGGCGATGCGCAACACGTCGTAGCCGCTGGTGATGTCCTGGGACAGCACCTCGATCAGCGCGTCGGCGCCGCCGGTGGACTCGGCCAGCCGTTCCATCAGGAAGGTGACGACGAACCGGCGACTGCTGTAGTCGTCTGGCTTCTTGGGCGGCAGCTCCCGCCAAGCCCGTTCGACCAGTTCGCGGTAGCGGGTCATGCCGGCCGGTCCCAGCACCGGCTCGTAGTCGGGCAGTGCGCCGAGAAACACCTCGTAGTCACTGGCTAGGGCGCGTCCGGCCAGCGTCTCGGCCAACGCGACCGGATCGGGGCCACCGGCCGCGCACGCGGCGAGATGGATCCCTTCGGCCCGGTCGATCGCCTCGCGGAGACCGCCGTCGGAGTCGTCGACCCGGCCGGCGGTGTCTTCCAACAGTTCCAGCGCGTACTCGGTCAGCTTTGTTGCGGTGTCGGGAAAGCCTGCGTCGACCAGGCCGGCCACGTCGGTCAGGGCCTCGTCGACTCCGTGGAAGTAGGAGTGCGCGGCGTGGTAGTCCACGAAATCGGCGATCTCGATGGCGCGTTCCAGGCGTTCTCGCTGCGCTCGGTCGTCCAGGGCGGATCCCGCGTCCGCTCCGGCCGCGACAGCCAAGCGCGCCCGTAACACGGCATCGGCGCGCGCCGCGGCCAGCAACTCATCCACCAGCCAGACCCGGTCCTGGTCGAGTAGGAACTCGCGCAACCGGTCGTCGGTGATCGGCTTTGCCCGAGGTTCGCCGACTTCGCCGCCGGCATCCAGCCAGGCGAGGGCTGTCGCGACGCAGTGTTTGCAGAACACGCCCTCTTGCCCGTAGGGGCAGGAGCAACGGCCGTCCAGTCCGTTCGCCGTGATGTCCAGTCGCACCCGGTAGGTGCTCGTCCCGTCCACGGTCGCGGTCAGCGACGTTCCGTCGACCTTGAACCTGCGCACCTGGCCCGCCACGAAATACGCCCGCCCTCGCTCGAACGAGCGGGTGTCCGCCAGTTCTCGCACGGACCCTTCGGTCACCTCGACCACAGCCATGGTGGCCGATGATGTCACCACCGTGGGCACGGGTGGTGAGCAGGTGAATCTTGTGCCGCGCTCACGACCTCCGGCAATTTGGGCCCGCCCAGTCAACCGGCGGGTTGACCGGCTGGAACGGTTCTCCAAGATACGCGAGATAGGCGGCGCGCAGCCAAGCCTCGACGGTGCCCGGCAGGAACTCCAGGTCAGCGAAGGACACCAGCTCCTTCGCGCCCTTTCCTGTGCATCGGGCGCGAAGCTCGCAGGCGGCATTGTCGGCTTTCAGCCCGGTCACGATGACCGACTCGCCCAGGAGTATGCCCGGGACTGGAAAGGAGATCTTCCCCTCCAACACGGTCAGGAACGCGCTCAGCTCCGCTGCCTCTTCATGGGCGTCGGACAGAATGGCCTCGATGTCGTCCCTCAACCGCACCGCGATGTGCCGGCTCCCGTCGATGATGCGGCCGAGTCGGGTGTTGATGTCCTCCCGGTCGAACGGGATCCAGGCAGGCTCGTCGTCGTCCTCGTTCCAGTCCTCGACCGGCGCGTCACCCCTGCCGGCAACACAGGCCGGGTAGCCGAGCGCCGGGTCCGGCTCGACGAACTTCTCCAGCGCGATGTCGTGCAGCCAACTGTCCCCGAAGTCGTATATGTAAGAGATCGAGGTGCGGCCGCGGTCGAACACCTCGGCTGTCGTGATCTTGTCCTCGTCGTACTCGGCGTCGAAGTAGGGGTCGCCGTAGTGCCGCCGGCCGACGGTGAACCCGTGCAGATGGTCGTTGTCCCAGGCGAAAGCGATCTGGATGATCTCGTGGAGATCGCCGAGTGTGGCCGACGCCGACACGAGCACCCTCCGCCAGCATGCCAGCCGCACGTGCCGCAGGGTGATCTTGAGCTGACAGATCCCGTTGGTCTCGCCCCGGGTGCCGGACGCGCCGAGCAATGCGGTGCCGCGAGCGCCGAGAATCGGCAGCACCCACTGGCCGAGTGGGCCGATCCGCCACCGGCCGCGCTGGTCTGCCACGGCGCCGAAGGCGGTCAGCAACGTCAGTGCCACCTCGGCCGGGTCGCGAACACCGAAGCCGCGGTCGAAGGTTCGAAACAGGTCGTAGCCCGAGCCGATGATCGTCCGGTTGATCGACGTCAGCAGATCCGCGCTGGCGGGCGCGGAATCGGTCGCCAACACCGTGAGCACCAGCCGAGCGATCTCCAGGGCTTCCGCCCCGTCCCCGTCATCGGGGTACGTGTCGGCGAGCGCCGCCGCCAATGCCCGCGACCAGCTGTCGAGCAGTTCCTCGTCCGGAGTCGACCGCCACCGGGGCAGTGCGGGACCGGGCACGGCCCGGCCATCACTGATCGCCATCAGCCCGATAGCCAGCGCCGCGGTCCACGGATACTGGAGTTCCACCACATCGGCCGCGCTACGCACCCGTTGTGGTACCGCGATGCCCAACGCCCGGCCGGCGAGGGGGAACATCCGCCCGCCGGAGCACCCTCTTGGCGGTCACCGGCCGTCCCGCACCGAGCCATTCGGCCAGGGTCAGAGCGTGCCGCAACGCGTCGCAATCCCGCGCGGCGACGGCAAGAACATGACTGTCCGTTGACTGATCCACCCGAGCACGCTATCCGCCGCAGGGACGATGCTTCGATGCCGCCCGGTTTGGTGCGTTCGATGAGGGTGTTGAGCTGGATCGGCTGTGATGAGGTCGGTTTTGCCAGGGGCTGAGGGTGTCGATGCCGGTTGGTTGGAAGTGGGCGACGTTGCGGGTGACGATCTGGAGTTGGTGGGCGAGTCCGGTGGCGGCGATGAGGGCGTCGGTGCCGTGGACGGTGGTGCCCGCGGTTTCGGTGCGTGCGAGTAGTCGGCCCCAGTGGCTAGTCCAGTCGGCGATGTCCCGCCGTGGACGCGTGAGGCCGCGCTTCCGTGCGACAGTGAAGGATCAGGTGTGTGGAGATCGTTTAGAGAGCCCACAATTGTTGGGTAGCGCTCGCCGGTGACCTGCAGATGTATCGTGCGGGATAGCGCCGGTGGGATTACGGCTTACAAGCCGGGGGTCGTAGGTTCGAACCTAGTGCGCCCACGTGCTAGCCAAGACACTGGGTACCACCACCCAAATCCCGGGGTCGGATGCGACACACGCCGTGGCGGGCGGACGTACCGACCTACTTACGGTCGATCGACTTCGATATCGGCTTGGCGCCGTTGCGCGACCCGGAGTTCGCGCAGTCGAAATCGGCACTGAAGGCGCGCGCAACGCGCCGATCTCCGACAGTCGAACCTCCGCAGCGTGATCAATGAGTACCAAAAGTGGTCTGACGGCCGAACGCTGGTGCAGCCGACCTCGCTGGTCAGCACCGCGGTTCGGGTTTTTGGCGCGCCCACAACGGTCACGGGGCCTTGTGCCAGGAACTTCGTCCAGGGACAGGGTCAGCGTTGCCATCTCCACATAGGACAGCCTGAGGCTCCGGCCAGACAGCACAAGCCGCGACGATCGACCAGCACCAAGAGTGCCTCCTCCAGCAACAGGAAACCTCGCCTGGCTGGGATCGGACAACTCAGCGAAGGCAACTGCCCGGGTGCGAGCAGCGCCGCCCCACTTCGCAACGGACTTCTGCGTTGACGTGCTCACCGACGGCTGGCAGGACCTCGTCGAGGCGAGAGTCGCCGACTACATCACCACAAAGACGCTACGGAACGGTAGCCGTTGGCTCGGGGAATGTCCGGGTCCGGCTGCTCGGTCGTGAAGCGGCCGCCGGTTTGTCATCGACAAGCGAATTGTCGACCAGTCATTCGGCGGTCGGCGTGATGCGCACGGCCCGGAATGTGTGCCAAGTCTGTAGCCGGTCTGGACATTCTTCGTGCGGCTTGTTCTTGGTTGAGCAGGATGGTGCGTCGAATCTACGTCCCCATCGAGGGACCGGTCCGCTGTGCTATTCGGCCGGAGTTTCCGCACTTCTGTGAATGTGTCGAGCGATTCACCCACGTGCCCGACATGGCCGTCTTGGGCACCATTCCAGCCGGGCCAACCGGTCCGGCTGGTCACCGAGGGCCAAGACGGTGTCACCTCAGTGTGCGGGTCGGCGACGAGCCGATCGCTGGCGTCGGACGTCACGCGCGAGCCGGTAGATATATTCTATCCCAAGAGCGCTGCCTGTCACGGACCGTCTTAATTGATGGAAAAGCGCCAGTGGATTGGTCTCCGGCCCAGTGACCGCCATCGGCCCCGTGGCGCAGTGGCCGCGGATGTCTAACTGACGTTCTGGTTGTTCGGCATGAACGGAAACATGCGCAGAGTTCACGTCTGTTGATGCCGCTCCACGGTCCCGGGAGTTTCTGCTGGTCAAGGCTATGACATGCCGCGAACGTTACTGTCGAGCACGCACTGAATGCGCGCGGTAATTCGACGCCTGGTAACTGTGAATTTCCTTCAGGTGATGACTGAGCGCACTGCCGCCGACGCCAAGTAATTGTCGTAGGAGGACGGGTCGCTGCGGAATTTGGACGCCGGCTCTCACCTGTTCGGCCGATTGACCCGGACGCCGGTATTGAGAATCCTGTAATTCTGTGTTAAATCAAAGTTCACGCTTCGTGCCGCATACCTGCTCCATGTTGCGCGCAATTGGGGGGAGGTGTTGAACATGGCCGTCGCCAGGGTGCGTCCGCGCATCAAGAAGCGCAAGTAATCCGGCTACGAATGCGTGTGCGCCGAGGCGGCCCGTGCCTCGGTGCACACGCTTCCGAGGAAGGCCTGGAATGGGTGAACCGGGGGTACGAACCGCGCGAGTCGACGTCGCGCCGGACTTCATCGCGTATTGCCGAGCGGAAGGGCTCACGCACCAGGCGTCGGGCCTGCGCTACGCGGCGACGACGTTCACCGACCCGGTCGACGCCACCGACCACGTCTACGTCGTGCCGCTCGACCCGGAGATCGAGCAGCGCCCCGATGTGCTCGCCGGCCTGATGACACGGTTCGCCCCACAGCCGTTGCTGGTCAGGACCCGCCCGGCCGCGACGGGCCCGGCCGCGGCCGGGTTGATCAGGAGCATCGCCTATCTCGTGCTCGATCACCTGCCGACGATCGATGCCCGGTTCCGGGTTCGCGATGCGGACGGCGTCGACGACGTCGCGTTCGTCACGGATCTGCTGGAACGCAGCTACACCGAAGGCTACGCGGCACTGGGGACCCGGGCCGCTGACCAGGCCCGGGACTATGTCGCCGAACTGGGTGTGGGCACCGACGCCCTGCGTTCTCTGGTGGTCACCGACGACACCGGCCGGCGGCTCGGCCATCTGACCGCCGTCGAGGACGTATGCGACGAGGTCACCGAACTCGACTGCGATGAGGTCGTCGATGTGATGTTCGCCGATAAACCGCCGTCCGGAGCGGAAACCAGCCTCGTGGCAGCAGCGGTACGCCGGTCGATCGCGACCGGTCGGGTGTTGCTGGGCAGGGTGACCTACGACCACCCGCGCGGCCCTCGGATCGAGCGCAAACTTCTCGACGACGGCTGGCAGCCGTTCTACGACGTGTGGTCGAACCGGCAGGCGGAAGTGCGGGTGACATCATGACCGACTGGCCGCTCGGCCGGGTGGAGGCGCTGCTCGCCCAGGGGGCCGCACAGCCGAGGACGCACGATCTGACCGACCTCGCCGCGACGTGGCCGAACAAGTTCCTGCCGACGCTGTTGTCCGCGCGGGCGGCGGTCGCCGCGCTGGCCGCTGACGAGTCCGCCGCGTTGGACCGCAGCACGCAGCGGATCGGCCGCAGTGATCGCATGCTGCGGTCGATCTGTGCGGCGCACCCGAGCGTGTGGGCCCTGAAGGGCAGTGCCACTCGGATGCTCTATCCGGCACATCTCGTTCGGCAGCAGGACGATCTGGATCTGGTCGCCGACGACGTGGCGACCCTGTGGCAGGTGACGGCCAGCCTGCTCGCGGCGGACTGGGAGGTGGACGCGGTGTGGGCACGCGGGTCGTCGCGGCGATCCGGGCCGGAGATCACCGTCGTGCTGACCCAGGACCGCGGTGATCCGATGCCGGACCGGATCGAGGTCACCACCGATCCGCTGGAGGGTGACCACTGGTCCGTCGCCTCCCGCGGGCTCGACCTGACGGCGACCGACTCGGCGTCGCTGGCGTTGCTCCTGCTGGTGGAGGAGGGTGTCGGCCGGCCGTTCGGTGCCCGCGACCTGCTGGACGCCGCGTTGTTGCTCGATCACCTCGCCGACCGGTCCGCCGAGGATGCGGTGATCGATCTGGTCGAACGGCACGGCGTCGCCGTCGAGTGGAACCGGCTCGCCGAGGCGCTGCGGGCCAACCCCGCCGTCCGGCGGGCGTCGGTGCCCGGGCCCCGGGCCGTGCACCGGCCCGGCACTCGGCCATCGGTTCGGTCGGCTCGGCATCCCGTGTGGTGGTGTGCACTGCGGGCCGCCAAACGGATCAGGGATCGGGAGGGCGTCGCTCCGCTCGCCGACCGCGTCCTCACGCGGTTGCAGGGCATGCTCGGCGCGCGCCGCGTCTACGAGTCGGGCCTGGCGATGTTCGGTATCCCGTTGCCCGACGAGCCCCCGGTCGTGGAGCAGCGACTCGAGTTCGCAGGGCCGCTGGGCATGCTGTCGACGCCGGCCGGTCGGTTCGTGCTGTCGGCGGGCGGTGACGTACCCGAATCGTGGCTGCCCTCGACCACGGAAGCGCGGTCGGCGGGATGAGCGACGGTCAGCGGCGCGGGTCGAGCATCTGGCGGACGTCGTTCCTCGGGTTCTTCACCGCCCAGTCCGTCTCGTTCGTCGGTTCGGAGATCACGTACGTCGCGTTTCCGCTGATCGCCGTCGTCAACCTGCACGCGTCCCCCGTGCAGATGGGCCTCATCGCCGCCGCGCAACGGGTGCCGAACCTGCTCGCCGGGCTGGTCATCGGCCCCTACGTCGACAGGGTGTCGAAACGCCGCGTGCTGGTGACCGCCGATGTCGTCCGGGCGGTCCTGTTGACGGCGGTGCCGCTGGCGGCGCTGACCGGCGGCCTCGGCATCGGAGTCCTGGCCGCCGTAGGCTTCCTGCTGGGCCTGTTGACCGTCGCGGCCGACATCGCCTACGTGACCTACGTGCCACGGTTGGTGCCGCAGGAACAACTGGTGCTGGCGAACGGGCGGTTGGAGACGTCCTACTCGGCGGCCCAGGTCGGCGGCCCCGGCATCGGCGCGCTGCTCGTGTCGACCATCGGCGCGGCCAACGCACTGCTGGGAGACGCCGCGAGTTTCCTCTTCTCAGCGGTCGTGACCCGGCTGCTGCCGGTGACGGGGGTGCCGGAGCCGAAGGACGACGGTCAGGTGGGGCAACCGTTCTGGGCGTCCGCGACGCAGGTGTGGCGGCATCGCGCGCTGCGGCTGCTGGCGTTCGACGGAACGGGCTACAACTTCTTCTCCGGGTTCGCCGTGACGGTCACGTTGCTGTTCATGGTGCGGGATCTCGGGGAGAGCGGTTTCGTCTACGGGGTCGTCCTCTCCGTCGGGGCGATTGGCGGCGTCGTGGGCGGAGCCGCCACCACCAGACTGGTGTCCAGCTGGGGGATGCCGGCGTCGATCGCGGTCAGCCTGATGGTGGCCGCCGCCGGCGAGGCGGTCGTGACGGCGGCGCAGGGACCCCGGTGGCTGGCGGCCGCACTGGTGGCGGTCGGCCAGTTCGGCATCGTCTTCGGCACGACCGTGCACGGCGTCGCGTCGTTGTCGGTCCGGCAGATCGTCGTCAACCACGACGTCCTGGGCGCGGTGTACGGGGTGATGCGGACGGTCACCCGGGGCGCCATGCCGCTGGGCGCACTGCTGGCCGGCTGGCTCGCTGTGGTGATCGGCACCCGGGCGACGCTGGGGGTGGCCGCGGTCGGCCAGCTCGCCGTGGCCATGGTCTGTTTCCGCTACCGCTACTTCTTCGAGTCCGTGACCCCGCCGGCCCACCGGGACCCGACGGATCTGCTGGCCGGTGAGGCGCCATGACGACGCGGCCGGACGAAGCCGGCCATGCCGTGGCCCGTGCGCCGCCATCGGACTCAATGAGTTGTCGGACCCACCCACCCAGACCGTCCACGCAGCTCATCAACCCGGGTCTTCCTTTGGGGGATGGACCATGCCAGTGCAACCGCCGTCGACCGCCACCGACCAGTCACGTCAGGAGCCCGCGGCGACAGCCAGGGTTCCGATCGCCTCGTTACGCCCCGCGGACTCACCCCGGTTGGCCGGGGAGGACACCGCCCACGTCAACTCGCTGGCCGCTTCCCCGGCCGCTTTCCCACCCATCACCGTGCACCGCGCCTCCAACCGGGTCATCGACGGCATGCACCGCCTGCGAGCCGCCATGCTCCGCGGCGAGACGGAGATCGAGGTGTGCTTCTACGACGGTGCCGTGGACGACGCGTTCGTGCTGGCCGTCGCCACGAACGTGCGGTACGGCCTGCCGTTGTCGCACGACGATCGGGTTGCCGCGGTCACCAGGATCATCGCGACGCATCCCCAGTGGTCGGACAGGCGGATCGCCTCGGTCAGCGGCCTGTCCCGCCGGACCGTCGCCCAACTGCGTGGCACCGCGGACCATGCGGCGACCGCGACGCGGGTCGGCAGGGACGGCCGGTCCCGTCCGGTCGACAACGTCGCCGTCCGCGCCAGGGTGGCCGAACTGGTCCGCGAGCGGCCCGACGCGTCGCTGCGCGAGATAGCCAGGAACGCCGGAGTGTCGCCGTCGACCGTCATGCGGGTCCGGCAGCGCCTGTCCGATGAGAACGCCGAGGATGCGGAGGCGGGGGCCGGCCCGACGTTCGAGGACCTTCCGGACAGACCCGTCACGCCACCCGAACACGAGGCGGACGTCACCGTCGCCCTGCGACTGCTGGCGACCGATCCGTCGCTGCGGTTCAACGCCGCCGGCCGGGCACTGCTGCGGCAATTGAACGTGCATTTGCGGAGCAGAGGACAGTGGCAGCGGCTGCACGACCTGATTCCGGCTCACTGCGCCGGCATCGTCGCCCCGCTGGCCAGAGACATCGCGTCGACCTGGTACGAATTCGCCGAACGCCTCGAAGCCCAGGGCCGATCGGCCGATCCGCGGACCTGACCTCTCGACCGGACATTCGGCGACGGTCGAATCAGTCGTGGCTGACACCCGGACTGTCTAGCGTTGCACCACGGTCTCAGCAATAGCCGCGGGGAGCGCATGCCAATGTACCGAGAACACGCGCTCGCCGAACTGGTGCAGGTCCGCAGGCACCGGCAGCAGGCGGCCGTGCGGCAACTGGCGGAGTACCGGAGTGCGTTCCTCCGCTGGGACGAACGGTCGGGCGTACGCCGAAAACCACGAAGAACACTCGGTGAGCCCGCCGACGACGCCATCTATTTCCCACCCGAACTGCTACCGGCGGTGAACCACCGACTGGTGCGGGACGAGGGGGCGGAGTTCGTCCGGCGGCTCCTCGTGTGCCGCCTGTACGGCTATCTGGACTTCACCACCGAACTCGAGGAACTCGCCGTGATCCCGGTCGCGGGGCGGATCAGCCGGGGCCGGGCCGGATTGGACCTGCCGGAACGGATGCGGGCGGACGCGTTCAAGATCGTGACCGACGAGGCGTGGCACGCACAGTTCTCCTACGACTTCGCCGAACAGGTCGAGGCACGCACCGGCGTGCCTCGACCCCGCTCCGGCACGCAGGCGTTCGTCGGCCGCCTGGACATGGTGCGCAACCGCCTGCCGGCTGCGGCGCGCGGCCTGGAGAGCCTGCTGTTCGCGATCGTCAGCGAGACCCTCACCACCGGGATCCTCGCCGACATCCCCCGCGACACGCGCCTGCCGGACGCCGTCCGCGACCTGGTACGTGATCACGGCGAGGACGAGGGGCGCCACCACGTCTACTTCCGGACGCTGCTGCGGCACCTCTGGCCGGCACTCACCACGGCGCAGCGGCAGGCGGTCGGCCCGCTGCTGCCCGAGATCGTCTTCGCGTTCCTGGAACCGGACTACTTCCAGATCGGCGCCTGCCTGCGTTCCTGCGGTCTCGCCGCTGACGCGACGGAACAGGTGCTCCTCGAGTCGTGGCCGGTCGACTGCGTCGTCAGTGACGCGGCCGTGGCCGCGTCACCGGTTGTTCAGTACTTCGGCATGGTCGGCGCACTCGACGACCCCGGTACGGCCGCCGCGTTCGAGGAAGCCGGGCTGCTGCACGAGCACGTCTCTTCCTGAGTATCGATCAGCGAGCGACCGGTTCGGTGGAGCCGGTCGGGTTGGGGGTTGGTGTCCGATGACCATCGACTATCGCGCCCGGATCACCGATCTGGTGGCCGCCGGTCTCGTGCCCGCCACCAGCCGATGCGTGTTCGCCGCGGGATCGCTGGTGCGCGGCTGGGGCAACTCGTCCAGCGACGTCGACGTCTATGTCGTGTCGGACGAGGAATGGCGTAGTGACACGGCGGTGTACACCAGCGTCGGGCTGGAGCCGGCCACGGTCGTCGGCGAGTCGACTCGGTTGGACGGCGTGGCCTGGGATCTGCACTACTGGCTGGACAGCCAGGTCGACCAGGTCATGGCCAAGGTCTCCTGGGAAGCCTACGAAGCGGGCGGAAACGCGGGCAGCAGGCTGGCATCGCCCGAGATCGCCCTGCTGGAAAGGTTCGGCCACGGGGTCGACGGGCTGGGCGGCGACTGGCTGAGCGCCCGGCGGAAGGCGCTCGCCGACTCGGCGTTCGCCGTGATCCGGGTGTCCTATGAGCTGATGTACGCCGACTCGTACGCGGAGGACGCCGTCGGCCAACTGGCCTGCGACGACCTGCACAGCGCGGTGCTCTCCGCCAGGACCGCGTTCGGGCACGCGATGGACGCGCTGTTGGCGCACCACGGTGAATACAACCACAACCCGAAGTGGCGGGCCCGCAGGTTCCAGGCCGCCAACCCGACCCTGCTGTCCTATGAGGACTATTGGGCGTTGGAGACCATGCGGTCCTACGACCCGGCCGACCCCGCGGCGTGGGTGATCGAGGCGCTGCGGGCCTGCCGTCAGGTATCGCTGGAGGTGAGTGTGTGAGCGCGGCGGCCATGGGCGGTGTCGTGCCGGGGTCCGATCGGGTCCTCGGGCCACGGTTCGACATGCGGGTGCGCAACTCCGGTGGCCGCCTGATCGTCGCCGCCGACGGCACCTCGCTGGAGTTGTCCGAATCAGCGGGCTTCGTCTTCCGCCAGGTGGACGGAACGCGGACGGTCGGCGAGATCGGTGCGCTGCTGGCAGCGGAGTACGACATCGACGTGGCCGAGGCGACCGCGGACGCCGCCGAGGTGTTGGCCGAACTGTTGGCGCACACCATGTTGCTGCCGGAACCGATGTGACGGGCAGGCGAACCGCTGGTGTCCAACTGGTGCCGCACGCCAGTCAAACACCGGTCGCGGCGGTGGCGCTCGGCTCACCAGCGAAGACACGCCGACCGCTCGATTTTCGCGAGGGGTCACGTACCGACACGCCCGGAAATTCCGGATCACGAAACGTGACTCTTGCGCTGTCATGACGTCAGGCTTACATTTCTACGGATACCGTGAAACGTGACAACAGGGTGGCGCGCCGGGTCCCGCGCCTAATTGGCAGAAACCACGCAGCGTGATGGCGAATAACGCAACGCCCTGACCCAGGCGTCCCTTGCGGTGATTGATTCCGATTGTGTCCGCGGCCGCCCCGCCGGGTGAAGCCGCACCGGGCGAATCTGCAAACGGAGGGCCACCGTTGTCTTTGGTGCCGGATAATGCTGTGTTGGCGGGCCAGGCTCTGTCGCCGATCGACGGTGCCGACGGATTCGCGGCGAGAATGGCAGCCTTGCTGCGATCGATCGCGAACGACCTCAAACGCAATGACGCGGATGCGGACACGGAACTCGGTCTGGAGCCGGGCAGCTTCGCCAGGTACGTGACCGGACAACTGCCGGTGACCTGGGCCTTCATCGAACACGTCGCACGCCGCTGGCCGGTCAACGAGCGCGACCTGCTGCCCGTGCACAACGACGTTCCCCGAGGGGTACTCGTCGTCGGCGCCGAGTCGTCACAGGCCAGCGGGCGGATCATCGATCGCGGCAGTGGTCCTTACTACCGTTACTGCGACACGGCCACCACCCGGCTCGCGTCCTATCGGCCCGAGCTGATCGAAATGCTGGTGCATGTCGACGACAGCAGTCCGGACAACAGCCGGGTCGCGTGGAACGAAGGCCATCTGCTGTACCAGTTCACCTATTTCGTCGGAGACATCAACTACTACTTCCAGGATCGTGCCGGCCGCCGGCACTGCGTGGCGATGAGCACCGGTGACAGCGTGTGGGGTGCTCCCTGGGCACCGCATTCCTTCACGGCAAGAGGTCTGCGGCCGGCGCATATTCTCGCGTTGACCTACGGCACCGGACTGGTCGGCGATCCGCAGCAGGAACTGTCCGCACTCGGCGCCGAAGCGTGCCATTCACTGATGGCCGGGCATTCGGATCGGTCGCCGCTGCCGGGCGTCATGAACAGCCAGTTGATGACCACGGACGAACTGGCCGCGAGAACCGATCTGCCCGCCGAGCGGGTGGCCGACCTCGCCAGCCGTCCGGACACCGCCAGTCTCGCGGAACTCGGGCTGCTGGCGTCCGCTCTGGGCGTGCCCCGGTCGGCGCTGCTGCCCGTTCTCGACGACCCGACGGCAACGGTGAACCTGGCCCGCCGGGCGGCGAGCATCGAATGGCACTATCCGCCGTCCTATCGGGTCCGTCGGCTCGCGCACGATTCGTTCAACGAGGACACGTCCGCGCTGGAACTGACCGTACTGGATTCGGGGCCCGGCGAACGAATCGCGACACATCAGCACTCGTATCTCTACGTATTGTCGGCGAACTCACTCGACATCAGGTGGACCTTCGCGGGGCAGGACCATCAGGAGGTCCTCGGTAGCGGCGATTCCCTCTATGTGGTGCCGGGGGTCGGGCTCTCCTTCGCCGTGCCGCCCGGAGAGGAAGCGACGGTCGTCGTCCTGCGCGTGGGTGGGGCGGTCGGTAGCAGGTCTCGGGCGGTGGTGGCCGGTTTCGCCCCGCAGGCTCTGCGGAGATATCTCAGTGAGGATCGGGTCTGGTACACGGCGCGGGACGGAGTCGCATGAGGGACGACACGAGATTCAGACTGCGCTCAGCCATCGCATCCGGTCGACTGGTCCGGGCCGTGGGCTGCCACGACGCGCTCGCGGCCCGCCTGGCCGAGAACGCGGGATTCGAAGCCATCTGGGAATCCGGGCTGACGCTGTCGGCCAGCCGCGGCGTGCCGGACATGGGCTGCGTGACGATGACCGAGTATCTCGACACCGCCGAGAGCATGGTCCAGGCGGTGGACCTGCCGGTCATCGCCGACTGCGACACCGGATTCGGTGGTCCCCGCAACGTCGAACACATGGTGCGACGGTACGAGGCGCGCGGCATCGCGGCCGTCTGCATCGAGGACAAGGTGTTCCCCAAGGCCAACAGCTTCGCCGATGTCGAGCACCCGCTCGTCTCGATCCCGGCATTCGTCGACAAGATCGATGCCGGGAAGTCCGCGCAACGGGACAATGATTTTCTGCTGATCGCGCGAACCGAGGCACTCATTTCCGGGATGGGCATGGACGAAGCCATGGAACGTGCGAACTGCTATGCCGAGGCAGGGGCCGACCTGGTACTCGTGCACAGTCGCAGCAGTATTCCGGAGGAGATTGTTCGATTCGCCCGGCACTGGAACCGGGCCACGCCGTTGGTGGCCATTCCGACGACCTACACCACGATCACCGAGACGGAACTGCACAGCCTCGGTTTCCGGGTGGTCATCTACGCCAACCAGACGTTGCGCGCCCAGGTCAAGGCCACCCGTAGAATGCTCGACACCTTGGCCAACGGGGGCTGCGCAGCCTCCGTGGACGACGATCTGGTCGACATCGCCGACATATTCCAGCTGTCGAGCATGCCGGTCAGGACTTTCAGCGACGGATCCGCCACATGAACACGCGGATGGCGAACGCCACGGCTGTCGACGTCACCGGCGAGGACGTGTTGTCCGGTCTTCGGCAACTCGGCGTCGATACGTTGGTGAGCGTTCCGTGCTCATATTTCAATGGGGTCTACGCCGCCATGCGAAACGACCCGGAGGCGATCACTCATCTCCCCGCGGTCAACGAGGGCAGCGCGGTCGGCGTTGCCGCCGGTGTCCGCCTGGCCGGGCGTACGCCGGCCGTGATGCTCCAGAACTCGGGCTTCGGCAACGTGATCAACCCGTTGACCTCCCTGCTGCTGCCCTACCGGATTCCGGCACTGTTCCTGATGAGCCTGCGGGGCCACCCGGAGCCTGGTCCGGGCGAGGAACAACATCGCTGGATGGGCAGGGTCGTGCCCGGCTGGCTGGATTCGCTGGAGATACCGCACTGGATCCCCGGCGCGACGACGTCCTGGCAGGAGGCGGTCGCCGGGGCGCGGACGGCGCTGCGCCGAGGCCTGCCGGCGTTCCTCCTGTTCGCCTCGCCGGTCCCGCCGACCGAGCGGCCGCCCCGGGCGGACGCGGCGCCCGAGGGAGCGGGGATGACTCGTCGTGCCGCCGTCCGGGCACTGTTGTCCGCACGCGATGACGACTACTTCCTGTCCACCACGGGATATCTGTCGCGCGAACTGCACGATCTCGACGACAGCGAGAAGAACTTCTACATGCAGGGCTCGATGGGGCACCTGGCCTCCATCGCGCTGGGCATCGCCGTGGCCGAGCCGGACACGCCGCTCGTCGTCCTGGACGGCGACGGAGCCCTGTTGATGCATCTCGGCGTCCTGGCGACGATCGGCGAGCACCGGCCGGCCCGCTTCGTCCACGTCGTCTTCGACAATCACGCCTACGAGTCGACCGGTGGTCAGCCGGTCGGGGGCACGCCGGTCGACTTCGAGGAGATCGCTTCGGCGTGCGGGATCACGGCGGTCGGGCGAGCCCGTACCGCGTCCGAGGTCCACCAACTGCTCGGCCTGGCCAGGAAACAGGCCGGTCCGACTCTGCTGGTCATCGAAGGCATCCTGTCGGACACCACCGCCGGCCGCGCGTCACAGTCACTGGCCCTACCGGACCTGGCGACCCGGTTCGCGGCCGCCATCCAGAAGGCACCGGTGTCGCCATGACCGGGTCGGTCGGCATATCGGTCCGGGCCCTGCCCTACCTGGACGACGGCTACTTCGGCCGGGGAGTCACCCGGACGCTGGGCGCGCACCTCGACCGGCTCGGCGTCGAACGCCTGGCCGTGGTTCGCTGCGGCGAGTCGTACGGCAGATGTGGCGCGGCCGAGCGGGTCGATGACGCCACCGTGGACCGGAAGGTGCGGTACCTGCGTGCCTCCAGCCTACGGACCACCGTCGAGCAGGCGCGTGCGGCGATCGACCTGGTGCGCGACTTCCACGCCGACGCGGTGCTGGGCATCGGTGGTGGCAACGCCCTCGACCTCGCCAAGGTGGCGGCAACGTTCGCCCACGCCCCCGACGAGTTCGACCGGTGTCTCGCCGACCCTCAGGGCGTTCGTCCCGAGTCGCGGCCGCTCCGGCTCCTGCTGGTTCCCACGACAGCGGGCTCGGGCAGCGAGGCGACCGGGTTCGCCACCCTGTGGCAGGGTGCGCGCAAGATCTCGGTCGACGGTCCCGCGCTGCGCGCGGACATCGCACTCGTCGATCCCGGGCTGACCTGGACGACCGATCCGTCGACCTTCGCTTCTGCGGCGGTGGACGCACTCGCTCAGGCCGTCGAGGCAGGCTGGTCCCGGCAAGCCACTCCGGAATCGACGCGGTACGCCACGGAGTCCTACGCGGAGCTGACCGGCGCGCTGGACGCGATCACGCGGGACGGGCGGGACGCGGTCCTGGAGGACCGGCTCAGCTGGGGCGCCACACTCGCCGGCGCCGCCATCGACATCGCACGCACCACGGCGGCGCACGCTCTCTCGTACGCGCTGACCTATCGCTGCGGCCTGCCGCACGGCGCCGCGGTCGGGCTCTGCCTGCCGTGGGTGATCCAGCACAACGCCGCGATCGTGACGCCGCCGCCGTCGGCGAACGTGGATCCGCTACGGATCGTCGCGGCGCTGCTGTCCTACGGCCGCTTTCCCACCAGCCCTGCCGAGTTGGACATCGAACCATCCGTGTTGCGACGGGACTGGACCGCGGTACTGGCGTCGGACCGGGCCCGCAACAATCCGCGACCACTTCGGCAGGCGGACGTCGAGCAATTGGCCAGCACGGTCGGACGCCGGATTCCGGCCGATGTCCGGCGCACGACGAGCGACCACGAAACACACCGGAGACAGGGAGACTGACATGGACCGCGCGGCACAACTGATCTCCGAGCTGGACGCAGATCCTGCCGTCACCGCCGGACGGTGGGCTTCGGGCGGTTCGCGTAGCGAGGACGTGCACTGGCCCGACTTCCTCGTGCTCGCCCTGCAACACCGCGTGCCGGGGCTGGCACTCGACGCGTTGCGCGAGATCGGCTGGTTCGGCCGGGTTTCGCTGAGCATCACCGACGATCTGGCCAGGCGGGCGACGAGCGCACGGCTGCGGCAGCAGGAACTGGAAGCGGCCATCGGCGAGCTGTACGACCGTGAACCGGAGGTCGTCAGCCGGTGCGTCCTGTTCAAGGGTGCGAATCTCTACGGCTACTACCGTAAGCCGGAACACCGACTGATGTCGGACTTCGACCTGCTGATGTCGGACGACGACCACGCCGCCCTCGCGCCGCGCTTCGCGGAGCTGGGCTACTGGATCAAGAACAGCCTCAACGGACCCACCTACTTCCGCCGCAAGCCCGGTGCGGTGGCCCAACTGTGCATCGACGCGCACATCTGCGGGCCGGCCAAGTATTCCCGTCCGGCCGAGGCGCTGTCGGCCGAGTGGCTGACGGACAGCCTGCCGGCGCCCGCCAACGGACTGCCGTGCCGCTACATGTCGCCGGATCTCCAGGCGCTCAACCTGCTCGCCCATTCCCACGAGCACGCGGCGAGCTGGATCCACGCCGTGCTCGACGACGACATCAGGCTGATCAGAGCGCTCGACCTCGAAGTGCTCTGCGCCAGGTCGACCGTGTCCGCCGACGACGTCTGGCGGCGGGCCCGGCGCTTCGGGCTGGCCGCCGAGGTGGCACTCGGTGTGTGGCTACAGGTGCAGATCCGCGGCGCACTACCGGTGGGACTCACGCCACTCGAGCCGCTCGCCGACACCGTGGCCGAATTCGGCGAGACGTTCGCCGCACCCGCGGGCGCGGTGTCCCGCTGGAGCACGAAGGTCACCGACCGGATCTTCCGCACCGACCGGATCGAGCTGGCATTCGCCGACCTCGGACTGCACGGTTCGGCGGCGGACTGGCTGAAGTACTTCGACATGGAGCAGCAGGTGCTGATAGGCCCGCGCGAGGAGGTCGAGAAGATCGCCGCCGCGGCACGGGATCGGGTTCCGGACGACCCGGCGCATGTGGACGGCGGTCGATCGGCCGCCGTGGCACCGGGGCATACTGCGTCATGAACATCACGCAGACGTCACCCGGGCTGGTCGTCAACATCCTCGGCCCCGACGGTTCCGGAAAATCCACCCTGGCAAAGAGTCTTGCGGCGAAGCTCCGCGAAGACGGGGCGACCACCACGCTGTGCCGCTGGTCCGACATCGTCAACGGCAGGCTGTCCACCGACGAGTCGCTGTGCACGCTGTTGCGGGAACTCTATGTCGAGGCATGGCGGGCCCTCTACATCGGCGCCACCGACGACCGGTCGCGGCGACTGCTGCAGGCACCACCCGACTTCGCGGGCTTCCGTGCGGCCGGACTCGAATCCGAAGCCCCGAACCAGCCGGTCGGGGCCACGACTTCCGGCATGACGGCGTCCGCACTGCTGGAATTCGTGGCGGACGTGTTGATCGCCGCACAGGTCGTGCGCCCACTCGTACAGGCGGGCCACGTCGTCGTCGCGGACAGCTCCGGAATCAAGAACGTGGGCAAGGTGCTCAGTGTGGCAGGGGCCCTGGGCAACGACATGCCGAGCCAGTTCGTCGGCCTGCTGCGCACCGCGGTGCTCGACGCCTACCGGTCGTCCTTCCTCACTCCGGAGATCGGGATCGTGCTCAACGTCGACCCTGAAGTGTGCCGGCGCCGGCGGCTGAGCCAGCGCGGCCGGGTCGGTCCGGTGGAGGACCTGGCATTCGCCGGACGAACGGACGACTCCTTCGTCGAACTGCAGCGCGACATGCTGGACCAGTATCTGCGGGTTGCCGCCGAGTCGACGTCCTGGCACGTGATCGACGCGACCGACCTGACCCCGGAGGAACTGGTCGACCACGCGGCCGCCCTGGTCCAGGGCGTTCTCACGGGTCGTTGCGAACAGCCCAGTGCGGTGGGGACCGCGACCAGGGGCGCCCAGTGAACCATCCGCCGACTATCCAGGCAGGGAAGTGTGACGATGTACAAGAACGTGGCCATCGTCCAGCAGGGCGTGTGGTCGATGGCGTTACAGTCGATGCCGCTCGCCGCGGGCTACATGAAATCGATGATTCTGGCCGACGACGATCTCCGGTCGGCGGTCGACGTCCGCATCCACAACTTCGACGGCGCGGACAACCTCGCGCGCATGGCCGCTGAGGTCTTCTCGGACGATCCGCCGGACGTGTTGGCGTTCTCCGTGTTCGGCTGGAACCTGCGGCGGTTCATCGCACTCGCGGAGACCTACAAGCAGGTCAAGCCCGATGGCCTGGTGATCTTCGGCGGTACGCATGTCGCCAATCAGGCCGACCGCATGTTCGCGATCGCGGAACCGGTGGACGTCATCGCCAACGGTGAAGGCGAACGGACCCTACGGGACATCGTCGGCACCGTCGTGGGTTCGTCCGGTGCGGTGGCGCCGGAGGACCTCGCCGCGATCGGCGGGATCTCCCTGCGTACCGGCCGATACACGGGATTCACCACGGCGGAGCCCGAGCGGATGACCGATCTGGACGCCATACCGTCGCCCATCCTGTCCGGCGCCATTCCCCTGCTCGACCGCAACGGGTCGTTCCTCTACGACGTCGCGCTGCTGGAGACCAGTCGCGGCTGCCCGTACAAGTGTGCCTTCTGTTACTGGGGCGGTGCGGTCGGGCAGAAGATCCGCACGTTCTCCCGTGAGCGGCTGCGGGACGAGGTAGAACTGCTGGCCAAGTACGAGACCGAGACCCTGGTCCTGTGCGACTCCAACTTCGGCATGCTCGAGGACGACGCCCAATTCGTGGAAGACGTCATTCGCATACGCGAGCGGACCGGCTACCCGAGGGCCATCGAGACGTCCTGGGCCAAGAACAAGACCGCGCGCTTCTACGACATCGTCGACCGGATGGCGGGCGCCGGCCTGCGCAGCTCGTTCACGCTGGCGTTGCAGACTCTGTCGAAACAGGCGCTGACCGACATGAACCGCCGCAACATGCGCATGAACGACTGGCAGGACATGGTCACGTGGTTGAACGACCGCGACCTCGACTGCTACGCGGAGCTGATCTGGGGAGCGCCGGGGGAAACGCTGACCAGCTTCCTGGCTGGTTACGACGAACTGTCCGAGAAGGTGTCCCGGATCGCCGCCTATCCGCTGTTGATTCTGCCCAACACCGACTACAGCGACCGGCGGGCCGAATTCGGCTTCGTCACGGTCCGCGGTGACGACGACGACTTCGAGTACATCCTGAGCCACCGGACGATGACGGCGGCGGACAACCGCCGGGCACAGCAGTTCCTGTACTGGGCCAGGACGATCGCGGAGAACTCGGTGCTGCGCAATGTGTGGCTGCCGTTGCGGGAGCTGGCCGGAATCAGCCAGTCCCAGATGATCCTGTCGTTCAACGACTGGGTGAACGAGCAGTCCGATGCGGACGCGCAGCTGTTCTGGACCAAGGAGGTGTATCTGGTCGACTCGAACACCGTCGCCGGCAACCTCAAGAAGATCTACTCCGGCGACGCGTTCGGGTGCCTGCTGTCGAACTGGTGGGCGCGGTCGGGTTCGGTCGGCATCGACAGTCGCATCGGGCGGTTCATCGCCGATGTCATCCGCTTCGACCTCGCGACGATGCCCATCTACGAGACGGAGCAGGCCACCGAGCCCGACGCGGCGCTCGCCGGCCACGGCACCGACTACGTACGTGACACAGTGGCGTTCGACCACGACCTGGCCGCGATCTTCGCCGATCGGAAGGCCAAGGGCAGTTGGACCATCGGCGAGCCAACGGCGTGGCGACCGTCGTTGGCCTTCAAGGCCGGCTTCGCGAACCACATCGACAGCCATGAGGTGGCCGCGCAGTTCATCGGGCGGATCATCGACGACGGCCACGTCGGCGCGCTGCGGTAGGGCGGCACCATGAACCTGGACGTACTTGAATCCCTGCTCGGTCTGGAGACCGACGGCCGGTACGAGAGCGCGGACGAGATCATCGACCGGGCGGCCATGGCCATCGCCAGTGCGGAGTCACGGTACGGCGCCACGTCGGCGGCGACCGCGCGCGTCGCCGGACGTTTCGCCGAACTGATGCGGAGCAACCGGTTCTGGCCGAGCGGCCGGATACTCAACAACGCCGGCTCGAAACAGGCGCAGCTGGCATCGTGCTTCGTGATCTCGATCGAGGACAGTCTCGTCTCGGTGTTCGACGCGGTGACCCTCGCGGCGAAGTGTCACAGCACCGGCGGCGGCACCGGATTCGACCTGTCCAGGATCAGGGAGCGAGGCACCCCGATCCGCAGCACGGAGGGCGGCTGCTCGGCCGGCCCGCTGCCCTGGCTGCACCTGCTCAACGCCGAGACCGACGCCATCATGCGGGGCGGGAAGATGCGGGGCGCGAATCTGGCGTCGCTGCGCATCGACCATCCCGACGTGATCGAGTTCATCCGGGCCAAGCGGAAGGTGGGCGACCTGGGCAACTTCAACCTGTCGGTCACCATCCCCGACGAGTTCATGGAGGCGATGGCGACGGGAGAGACCTATCACTCGGTCAGCCGGGTGGGCGCCGGTCCATCGCGACCGATGGACGCCCGGCACGTCTGGGACGAGCTGTGCCGGCAGAGCTGGCGGACCGGTGACCCGGGCATCCTGTGGGTGGACAATATCAACCGGGTGAACCCACTCGCCGCGGTCGCCGGGCCGATCGAGACCACGAATCCCTGCGGCGAGCAGACGATGTACCCGTACGAGGCGAGCAATCTCGGCTCGATCAATCTGGACGCGTTCGTCACTCCGGACGGCACCTTCGACATGACCGGCTTCGAACAGACCGTTGCGGAGTCGACGCGATTCCTCGACGACGCGGTCGACACCAGTCGCTATCCGGACCCGCGCATCGACCGGATGGCGAACCGGTACCGGCGGCTGGGCCTCGGCGTGATGGGCTGGGCCGATGCCCTCGTGCACCTGGGAATCGCCTACGACTCGGCGGAAGCGCTGAGTTTCGTCGAGCGCGTCGGGCAGGCGTTGCGGACGGTCAGCCAGTCGGCCAGCAGAGCGCTGGCTCGGACCCGCGGTCCGTATCCTGCCTGGAGCTCGGCCATTTCCGCCGAGCCCGTCCGCAACTGTGCCGTCACCAGCATCGCGCCCACGGGCACGATCTCGATGATCGCCGGCTGCTCGGCGGGTATCGAACCGAGATTCGCGGCGATGTACGTGAAGGACGTCCTCGGCGACGACGGCGTGACCTATGTCGACGAGGACCTGGTGCGGGACGTGCGCCGTTACGGTGGCGTGGATCGCTCGCAGGCGATCGGCATGATCGAGCGCGCCAGTGGTCTCGACTCGCTGCCCGTGCCCGCGCCCCGCCGACAGCGGTACCGCTACGCCTACGACATCTCACCCAGCTGGCACGTGAGCACGCTGGCGACCTGGCAGGCGTTCGTCGACAACGGGGTGTCGAAGACCGTCAACCTGCCCGGGGACTTCCCCGTGGCGTCGGTCAGTGATCTCCTGGCCAGTTCCTGGTCGTTGGGGTGCAAGGGCATTTCGATCTATCGTGAGGGTTCTCGGGACCGGGACCTGATGACCGCCGTGTCGTTCGCCAAGGACCGACAGCGGCAGACTCCCACTCCACTGGGCGATGGCTCCAACTTCAGGCAGAGCAAGGAAATCGCTGACAGGTTCCGATCGCGCGCACAGGAGAACCGGGTCCCATGACACATGTCGCGAGCCACAGCAACGGCCGCCGAACCGTACCCGATCTACCGGCCCCCTGGCCGCACGCGCGTCCGGCGTACCTCGACGCGGCGACGGCCGTCCTACGGTCCGGTGAATGGTCCGACTACGCGTACGGAGAACTCGTGCGCGGCTTCGAGACCCAGGTGGCGCGGTACCACCAGCGGCGGTTCTGTCTGTCCACCAGCAGTGGCACGTCGGCGCTGCAGGCCGGCTACGTCGGTCTCGGCCTGGCGCCCGGGGACGAGGTCATCGTGCCCACCTACAGCTTCCATGCGACCGTGGCCCCGCTGTTCATGCTGGGTGTCGTGCCCGTGTTGTGCGACGTGGAGGCGGACACGGGCAACATCGACGTGGCCGATGCGGCGTCCCGGGTGACCGAGCGGACCAAGGCGGTCGTCGTCACCCACATGTGGGGACTGCCGGTCGACCTCGCGGCCGTGACCCGGTTGTGCCGCAGCTTCGGTCTCGCGCTCGTGGAGGACTGTTCCCACGCGCACGGTGCACGTGTCGGCGACCGGGTCGTGGGCAGTTTCGGCGATGTGGCGGTCATGAGCCTGGGCGGCCGGAAGATGGTCACCGGCGGATGTGGCGGTGCCCTGCTGACCGACAGCGAGGAGACGTTCCATCGCGCCCTGCCCGTCGGACACGCGCACGAGCGTGCGGAAGTCCATCTGCCCGCCGAGGATGTCGCCGTCGGGCTGGGTGCCAACTTCCGGATGAGCCTTGTCGCGGCGGCCATCTGTGCCGAGCAGTTCAAGGACCTCGACGCGCGCATCGCCGTCAAGACGGCGGTCCTGGACGGTCTCGGCGAACGCCTGCTGAGCAACGACTGCGGTCTCAGCCCGCCCGTCGGTACGCCGGGCACGACCCGAGGCGGCTGGTTCGGCTACAAGGCGCTGATGGACCGTGATCTGGACGCCGATCTGCTCGACACCTACGTGTCGCGCGCGCGCGCCAGGGGCGTCGTGATCGACAGGCCGTCCAACAAACCCCTGCACTGGCGCCGCATGTTCCGGACACCGGCCCTGGAGCCGAGCTACTACCGGTTGCCGCAGGGGAGCACCAGGCCACTGTACGAGATGGACGAGTTCGACGGCGCGAACCGCTTCTACCGGCGGAGCGTCAGCTTCCCCGCGGTTCACCTGCACGAGCCGTGCGACGACCTGCTCGACGACTATGTCAACGCCCTGACGGAGGTGGCTCATGAAATCTGAGGAGGAAGTGTCGCCACGACCCAGACCGATCAACAACGGCTACTTCTGCCCGGAAACCCGGCTCGTCACCATCGATGCCCGAGCAGATGACACCACGACGCGGGAGATCGACTTTCTCTTCGCCGTCAGCGGACTGCGGCCCGGCGGGACAGTGCTGGACGTGGGATGTGGTGCCGGCAGGCAGTCGATCGCACTCGCCCGGCGTGGGTGCCAGGTCGTCGGCGTCGACAAGAGCGTGGAATTCCTCGACGTCGCCGCCGAGCGGGCACAGCGGGCAGGCCTGAGCGTGGACTTCCGGCACGCCGACGCGCGCGAGATGGATTTCACGGATCGATTCGACCTGGCCGTCAGCTTCTACACCGCGTTCGGCTACCACGACGACGACGGAAACCGGCTGGTCGTCGAGCGGATCGTCCAGGGGCTGCGGACCGGCGGCCACTTCGTTCTGGACGTCACCAATCGTGATGCCGTCGCGCAGCGCACGACCGAGGTCAAGGTCACCCGGGCCAACGGCCTGACGGTGGTCAAGGAGAACCATTTCGATCCGTACACCAGTCGCAGGCGCCTCGACTGGACCTACCTGGAGGGTGACCTGGTGACCAAGCGGGTCGCCATGGATCACCGGCTGTACGCCCTGCACGAACTGCTTCGGCTGTTCAGCGACTGCGGTCTCGGCGACCGCACCGCGTACGCCGACGTGGACCTGACCCCGTTCCACCCCGGATCACGCCGGCTGCTCCTCGTGGGGACCAAACGACAGTGACGGGAAACAGTCAGTTCGGGACCGGGCACGGCGAGTGGGTGGAGATCGTGCCGACGGCCTTCCACCTGCCTTCTCCGGTGGTCGTCCTGGGCACCGTCGACGAAGCGGGAACCCCGGACCTGTCGACCATGTCGGCGCTCGGCGTGGTGTGCATCCAACCGGCACTGGTCTGCATCGGGATCAAACCGACCCGTACGGCGTACCGCAACATCCGGCGCGACGGTCGGTTCAGCATCTCGGTCATCGACACGTCGGATCTGGCACCCGCGGATGTCCTGGGCACCAGGAAGCTGCGGCTCGACCCGGACAAATTGGAGCGGGCGGCGGTGTCCTGGGCGATCGACGACGACAAGCTCCCGTACGTTGCGACAGCGCCCATCGCGATGACCGGCGAGGTGCGCTCCGACCTCGGCAGACGCGAGCTGGGACTGGACGGTGCGCCCTCCCACCGGATCGTCATCGGTGAGATCACCAGGAGCATGGCCCGCAGGGACCTGGTGCGCGACGGCGAGGTCCTGATGGAGGAGATTTCCCTCCCGATCTACCTGAACCGGCTGTACGCGCGGACGAGCGGTGAGGTGCTGGGGATCCAGCGCTTCACCGACGATCCCGCTGTCCGCGACGAGAAGATGCGTCTGTACGGCCGGTTCCGAACCTACGACACCCCTGCCAGCGACGGTTCCGGCAACCCGTCATGATCCGATTGGCACTGGACCAGGCGACAGTGCGCGGTGTCCGGATAGCGATCAGCCCACTGTGGGAGTCGCTGTCCAGCCTCACGCTGCTCGCCCGTTGGCGTGACGAGGCCCCGTATCCGTACACGAGCTGGGCGCGACACGCCCGTGGCGCGTTGCCCGACGCACTGCGCACGGAACTCCTGGCCCTGACGCGGGAGCTCCACACCGCGTGGCTGCCGTCCTTCCGGGTGCCGATCCCCACGTCGCACTGCACGGACATCAAGGACGAGTTGTCCGGACTGCTGGAGGTACAGGATGCCGGACCGGCGGCCACGAAGTGGGTGTCGGTCAGGAACGGCAGGCGGAATCCGGTGTCCGGCGTTCGGCTGGTCCGGTTCGCCGAACTCGTCGAGGACTACTGGAGCCTGGCGCTCGAACCGTACTGGGCGTCCATGCGCAACGCCCTGGAGGAGGAAATACTGTTCCGCGGTCGCACCTTGGCGACGGAAGGAGCCGACGCCGTGCTCGCCGATCTCGGCGGGCGGGTGCGCTGGGAACCGCCCGCTCTCTCCGCGCCCTGTCAGGTCGATCTGGATCAGCGGCTGGAGAACGCTCATCTACTGATCGTTCCCGTGCTCTTCGCGCAGGGTACGCACATTCTCGTCTCGCCCAGCGACAGCGTGGCCGCGCTGTCGTACCAGGCCCGAGGAGCGGTGGTCCTCGAAGAGAACTCGGTGACCACCTGTGCACGGGACGAGGCGTCGGATGGCGGTGACCGGCTCGCCATTCTTCTGGGGCGCAGCCGTGCGACGGTGATGCGGGCACTGATCGCGCCGACCACGACGACGGCCGTGGCCAGAGCCGTCGGTCTCGCGCCGAGCACCGTGTCCCAACACCTGTCGGCGTTGTCGGCGGCGGGAGTGGTACGTCGCAGGCGCGCCGGCTACCGGGTGCTCTACGAGCTCGACCATGCCGGCTTGGTGCTACTCCAACACGCTGACGCACATGCGGTCTGATTCGGCGCGGGCCGAATGTGTCGCCGACGGGTACGGCGGGCACGTACCGTTGCCCGGGCTGCGTCGCCGGGCGGATCTGGAATCGGATTGGTGGTCGGGCGGCCCACGATTGCTGGAACTGGTCCCAGCGTCCCTGTCCTCACCGCCTCCGGACCCGCCGGGCATTCCGGCGCAGCAGAATCCCACGGCGAGGGGAGGTGAACACGATGAAGAAGTACCAGAAGCCCAAGGTGTCCACGGTGGACTCGCAGGTGCTGCGTCACCTCGTGGCCTGACCATGACGAAGGGGGCCGCGGCGACATCAGCCCGGCCCCTCTCATCTGGTGGTTGATCCGCCAGCCGGCACCGTGGGAGTGCTCGTGGAAGTCGTGTCGAACGTGCAGGCGAACGGTTCCGGGAGACGCACCTTCGCGCTGCTCTGGGGAGGGTCGTCGGTCAGCTCGCTGGGCACCGCGGTGACCGCGGTGGCGCTGCCGCTCATCGCGGTGGTCACGCTGCACTCGTCCAGCTTCCAGGTCGGCCTGCTGAGCGCTGCCGACTACGCGGCATGGATCTTTCTCGGCCTGTCCGCCGGAGTTCTGGTAGAGCGGCTGCGCCGCCGACCGGTGATGATCGCCTGCGATCTGGTGCGTGCCGCGGTCCTGGTGTCGGTGCCGATCGCGGCCGTGTGGGGGCTGCTGTCCCTCGTCCAGCTCATCGCCGTGGCGCTGGTGGTCAACATCGCCGGCATCTTCTTCGACATCTCCTTCCAGGTCTACCTACCCGGCGTGCTGAGCGCCGATCAGCTCGTGTCCGGCAACAGCAAGCTGCAGGGCACCGCCGCCGTGGCGGAGATCGGCGGTCCGGCACTGGGCGGTGCCCTGGTGCAGGTGCTCGGCGGGCCCGTGACGCTGATCCTCGACGTGGCCAGCTACCTGGTGTCCGCGCTGAGCTTCGGCCTCGTCCACAACTGCGAACCGGCCGGGGAACGGTCCGTCCACCAGCCGATGCTGCCGCAGATCCGCCGCGGGTTGCACGTGGTCGTTGGGGATCCGGTGCTGCGCCCGTTGATGCTGGCCGCCGCCGGTATCAACGCCGGGATCGGTGCGGTGAACGCGCTGCAGGTGATCTTCCTGGTGCGCACCGTCCATGCCCCCGCCGGGCTGGTCGGACTGCTGCTCGCGGCCGGTGGGCTGGGCGGCGTGCTCGGCGCCGTGGTCGCCGGCCGGTTCGCCGGCAGGTTCGGCGATGCCAGGGCGCTGACCTGGTCGGTGCTCGTGGGCCGGGTGTTCGCATTGTTGATACCGCTGACGGTCGCCGGTCCCGGCCTGGCGTTCTTCGTCGTCGGCATGCTCGGCACGACCGCGAGCACGGTGCTGTTCAGCGTCCTCGCTCGCAGCTACCGGCAGCGGGTCGTGTCGACCGACCTGCTGGGCCGGGTGACCGCGACCAACCGGTTCGTGTCCTGGGGTGTCATTCCGCTGGGTGCCCTGTGCGCCGGTGGGCTCGGCGAGCTGCTCGGCGTGCGGACCGCGCTGTGGGTGGTGTGCCTCGCGTCGCTGGTCCTGACGCCGTTGCCGATCCTGCTGTCCCCGCTGCGTGGTCGGCGGGACCTGCTCAAGGTCGAACATCGCTGATTCATCGGATCGATCCGGGCGCCGGATCATGTCACGAGTGGATGTGGCCCATGTGTGGACTTGCCGGGATAGCCGCCATCGGCGTGAATCTGCCGCCCGACGCCGCGCCGCTGTTGCGCCGGATGGGCCGGGCCGTCGCCCATCGCGGCCCGGACGGTGAACGCGAGTTCCTCGACGGACCGGTCGGGTTGCTGTTCCGCAGGTTGGCACTGGTGGGGCCGGCCGACGGCGACCAACCGCTGTTCAGCGCCGACGAGTCCGTCGTGCTGATCGCCAACGGCGAGGTCTACAACCACCACGAACTCGAGGCAGGCCTCGGACCGGGCGTGCCGCTGCGGACCAAGTCCGACTGCGAGGTGCTCGCCCACCTGTACGCCCGGGACGGCCTGCGATTCCTGGACCGGGTCAACGGGATGTTCGCCATCGTGCTGTGGGACCGGCTGCGCAACCGGCTCGTGTTCGCGCGGGACCGCTTCGGCATCAAGCCGCTGTACTACGCGCGCACCGGTGACGGCATCGTGTTCGGATCGGAGATCAAGGCGCTGTTCCAGCATCCGCGGTGCCCGCGTGAACTGGACTGGCAGCTCGCACTGGCCGATCCGACGTTCAACGTGGCGCCGTTCCTCACTGATGAGCCTGTGCACACGTACTTCCGCGGCATCGAGATCGTGCCCGCCGGTACCATCGTGACCATTGATCTGGCCACCGGCCACATCGAGGAACAGCGGTACTGGCGGCTGCCGACATTCGACGGCACGTCGGACGCCTCGGACGCCGAACTGATCCAGGAGTACCGCCGCCTCCTGACCGAGGCGGTCGACGACTGTGCGTCGGCCGATGCCGAGTTGGGCGTGTTCCTCAGCGGCGGCATCGACTCGACGGTGGTGGCCGCACTCGCCGGACGGTCGGGCAACCCCCACACCTTCACCGTCCTCAACGGCAGCACGCTGGCCAACGGCGACGCCGAGTTCAGCCACCTGGCCGCCACGGCGCTCGGCCTGCCCCACCAACAGCTCGTGTTCGACGCGCACCGGGTACCCGAGGTCGACGAGTGGAAACGGCTGTTGTGGCTGCTGGAGACACCGCTGTGCGGGCCGGAACAGTACTACAAGTACGACCTGTACCGGCTGGCCAAGCTGGTCCGGCCGGAACTGCGCGGCATGCTGCTCGGCCAGGCCAGCGACGAGTTCAACGGCGGCTACTCGGTGCAGCTCTCCCGCAACACCGACTGGGCCGGATTCGAAGCCGGACTGCGGGACCTGACCCGCCGTACCGCGCTGGGCCGGGAGCCGAGGCTGGCATCGTGGTGGACCGGCCAGCGACAGCCACTGCTCGCCGACGAACTGGTATGGGACCCGGCGACGATGGCGGAGCCGTACGCCGCGTTCGTGCGTCACAAGTACCGGGACATCCAGCAGTACAACTGCTGGCACGAGGACCGGACGGCGGCGGGTAACGGAGTCGAGGCCAGGGTTCCGTTCCTGGACCACCGGGTCGTCGAACTGCTCGCCACGATCCCACCGGAACGGCGAGCAACTCTGTTGTGGGACAAGAACATCCTACGTGCCGCGGTCGGCGATCTGCTGCCCGCCGCGATTGCCGAGCGCCCGAAGGTCTCCTTCTACCACGGTGAGGACGCCGGTTTCACCTACCGCGTCTTCACGAAGATGCTGACCCAGAACGGAAGCGCACTCCTCGAGGAGGCGCTGGCCGCTCCGGGTGCACACGGCGTTCTCCAGCCGGAGGCCATGCGCGCCGCGCTGAACGGCATGCGCGACCGACCGGGCACGCCGGACATCGAGTTCTTGCTGCGATTGGTGAATCTCGGTCTGCTGGACCAGATGACCAGGCAGCTCCCGACTCTCCCGGTGGACGCACCACGCCGGGAACTGCCCTCTACCGTGTCGACCATGGACGTCGCTGCGCTGTCCGGTCGGATGTACGACAGCGTAGAGCCGTTGCCGCACGACCTGATCACCCTCGGCGACCAGGTGCAGGTGGTGCATGCCCACACCGACCCGACCGTCCTTTACATCGCGGTCGACGGCCAGTTCGAGTATGTCGTCGACAGCACGGATGACCCGGACTGGCACGCGTTCCTGTGCGCCGTGGACGGCGAACGCAGCCTTGCCCAGGTACTGGCCACGGCCGCCACCAGCCTGCCCGCGGTCACGACCACCCTCCGAGACGCCGTCGATCTCGGGATCATCGTGACCACCAGATCCTGAACCGACGAGTCGGTTCGGGGATCTCTGCCATGAGCCGGCGGGCTCGGCCGGCCGCGACTCGACGACCGTAGGTGTCCCGGGAACCGGCGGATCGGCCTGCCGACCGGATGACCAGTGCCAGGTTCCGGTCGACGCTCCACAATTCCTTGCTCGACATCCACTCCTGACCGACGGTCGGATTCCATGTAGTTGTCAGTTCGAAAACAAGACGCGCTCGATGTGCGCCGCCCTGCTGGTCGAGGTCGAATGTAACTTACATTTTTCGAGCCGGGCCGAATTCTTCGATACTTTGTTTCGAAACATTCGAAACCCATTGACCCGCGAGTTGTGGAGAACACACACTCGACGTCACGGGCAGAAGCCGGCGGCCGGGCTGGTCTGTTGCCGTCTTCACCACATGACGAGTCTGTCCAAAGGAGGAGAAACTCGCATGCACGATCCCTTCCATGTCCCCCGAACTCCCTCTCGCCACCGCCATCGGCTGCTGTTGAGCGTCGTCCTCGCCATGATCGTGGGCGCCGCCACGTCGGCATTACCGGGCACGGCATCGGCGGCGACCCTGTGCTCGAACCAGAGCGCCACGAACAGCGGTTCCTATTACCAGATGTGGAGTGCCGGCACCGGATCGGCCTGCATGACAATGAACTCGGCCACCAGCTACTCCACCACGTGGAGCGGCATCGGTGACTTCGTCGCCGGCGTCGGCTGGAATCCCGGCAGCAACCGCACGGTGAACTTCACGAGCAGCCTCAACGCCACCGGCGGCACCTCGCTCGTGTCGCTCTACGGCTGGTCGACCAACCCGCTCGTCGAGTACTACGTCATGGAGAACTACAAGGGCTCGCCGCCGACGGCGGGCACGTTCAAGGGCCAGGTCACCAGCGACGGCGGCACCTACAACATCTACGAGCACCAGCAGGTGAACCAGCCCTCCATCCAGGGCACCACGACGTTCGAGCAGTATCTGGCGATACGGACCACTCCCGTGAGCAGCGGGACGATCACCATGTCCAACTTCTTCAACGCGTGGGCCAGCCACGGGATGAACCTGGGCACGTTGAACTACCAGATCCTCGCCACCGAGTCCTTCGGTGGCGGTAGCGGCAACTCCAGCGTCTCGGTCAACTCCGCAGCGGCGGGCGGTGGGGGTGTCGGCTCCAGTGGTTGCACCGCGACGCTGTCCGCGGGATCGTCGGGGAGCAACTGGTACAACCTCAACGTCTCGGTCGCCGGTTCCACCACCTGGACCGCGACGGTGAACTTCGTCGCCCCCGCGGTCGACTTCTCCACGTGGAACGTCAACGCCACCTTCCCCAGCCAGTACGTCATGGTCGCCAAGCCCAACGGCAACGGCAACAACTGGGGCATGACGGTGTCGCCCAACGGCCAGTTCACGTGGCCGTCGGTCTCCTGCAGTACCGGCTAGCTCCGTGCGACACAGGGCCGCCGCGGCTGATCACGGCCGGCTCCGTGACCGTCGATCACAGGGACGAGGCCCCGGTAGCCGGGTTGACGACCAGCACACCCGCACTACCGGAGGCCTCGTGGCCCTGGTGGACGACGTGATCGACCCGGCCGACACGCGGGCACGCTTGAGCTCGGCTATCCCGTCCTACGCCGCAAGCACGCCGACCTGCCCAGTCGCAAGCGTGAAACCCATCGCAGTGAACCCGGTCCAGATCCGCCGCGGCAAGCCGGACGACGTCGTCGCGCTATGACGACCATGCGAACCTGGCGACAGGCGGGTTTGCCATCCGCCGGTCGCCTCGTCATATCTCGACGGTCAGACGGGCGTCGATCTCGGCCCTGGTCCGCAGGGCCGTGGTCAGGATGAGCTGTTCGGAGATTCGGCGCGCCATGGCGATTGCCTCGTCACAGTGGTCCGCGGCGGCGGCCAGGTTGCCCAGATCGAGGCACACCCTGCCGAGCATCGCCAGTGTCTGAGCTCGACCTCGCTGGTCGTCCAGATCCGTGCGGATGCGCAGCGCACGGCGCAGGTATGGCGCCGCCTGCTCGGGCTGCCCGCAGCGCTGGCAGGCATCGCCGAGCCGGTGGTACACGAACGCTTCGGTCTGCGTGGCACCGATCCGTGCCGCCACAGCGAGGCTGAGCCGGTAGTAGTCGACGGCCCGGTCGAAGTGGTCGCGCTCCAGGTATGTGTTGCCGAGGTTGTACAGGCAGGTGGCCTCGCCCGCCTCGTCGTTGATGTCGCGGAAGATCTCCAACGCCGTGGTGAAGTAGCGGGCGGCGACCACGTACTTCTTCCGTCGGTACTCGATCGCGCCGAGGCTGTTCAGGATGCCGGACTCACCGTCCCGCGCCCCTTCGAACCGGGCACCGGCCAGCGCGTGCCGGTGGATATCGACGAGTTCGGCCGGATCGCTGTGGTGGATCAGCTCGCCGCTGAACAGGCCGACGAGCCGCCACACGTGTTCGTGCATGTTCTGGGTCGCCGCGATCAGGCTGACGCCGATGATGTTGCTCCGTTCGGCCAGGAACCACCGCAGCGCCTGGTCTGCGTCGTCGAACTCGCGGCCGGCCATGGCCGGTTCCTCGGTCAGCGGCGGGACGAGGGCATCCTCGGACGCCATCAAGCGGATCGCGTTCCTGCCGCTGTAGAGGTACCAGTCGACCATCCGGTGAATCGCCGCGTCGCGAACGGCCGAGGGAACATGGCGCAGTGCCCTGTGCTCGGCGTACTGGTAGATGAGGTCGTGCAGGCCGTAGCTGTCGGCCGATAATCGGTCGACCATGTGCACGCCGACGAGGTTGTCGAACATCCGCTCGACCTCGGCGGCCGGCAGCCCTGAGATGGCCGTGGCCACCTCGGTGGTGATTCGGGCCGACGGGAACACGCCGAGCAGGTCGAAGAACCGGGCGAGGTCCGGCGCGAACCGGTCCACGGACAGGTCGAAGACGGCCCGGATGGAGCGGAATCCCGAATCACCGTGACCGCCGGCGTCGAGCAGTTGCCGTTGCCGCAGGTGGCGGGTGATCTCCGGCAGCGGGACATCGGACCCGGTGGCCAGGTACTCGCCAACGACGCACAGCGCGATCGGCAGGCCGCCGCACAACGCGGCGAGGTCACGCAACGACTCCATGTCCTGCCCGGCGTGCGGATCCCGGACATCCCGTAGCAGGAAGGTGATCGCCTCGTCGGGCTCAAGCAGGGGCACCGTGATACCGCGGCCGCCGTGGTGCACCAAGCTCATCCGCTGTCGGCTGGTGATCAGCACGGGGTTCGGTGCTGTGGCCGTGAGCAACGGAGTGACCTGCGCCGAGTCGACGGCGTTGTCCAGCACGAACAGCACCCGCCGGCCGGCCAACCGCTGTCTCAGCAGCTCGGTCCGCGCCCCCAGGCCCTCGCCAGCATCCGGGATGTCCTTGACGGACATTCCGGATGCGGTCAGGAATGTGGCGAGTACCGCCTCCGTTGCTGTCGGGCGACCGGGACCGTAGCCGTTGAGATCGGCGTACTGTACGCCGTCCAGGAATCGGTTCCGCTGCCGATGTGCCCAGTTGATCGCCAACGCCGTCTTCCCGACTCCGGGCTTTCCGTGCAACACGACGACGTCGGTCCGGTCGACGTCTGTCAACCATTTGTCAAGTTGGCGCATAATCTCGGTGCGGCCGACGAATGACGGAATGTATCTGGGCAAGCTGAAGGGGCCGAGATCACGTTCCGGCTCCGCCGGGAATGGCGTGGCGCGGGCTGGAGGAACCCGAGCGCTCAACTCATCGTACAGCCTCGTCACATGATCGGCCGAGGCATCATCGAAGTCCCGTCGGACCGCGGCGACGGCGTCGTGATAATAGCTGATGAGGCTGCTTCGGCTGTCCATCGCGTCCAGCACCCGCATCCGCAATTCAACAAGTCTCGGATCGGACTCGTGACCCGACAACCGTGCGCGAATGATCTCCAGGACGTGGTCCGCCCTGCCGAGCGCCAGTTCGGCGTGACACAGATCGAAACAGACCGGCAGGAACTCGTTCGCCTCCAGTGTCTCGGCCTTCCGCTGCGCCCATGATGTGGGCAGATCGGCGAACGGCTGGCCCTGCCACAACTCGACGGCTTCGGTCAGCAACTCGGCGGCGCGTTCGTAGTTGTGTGCCCTGTACTCGTGCTGGCCGGCCGAGACATGTTCGTGGAACCGGTGGTAGTCAACGAAGTCCGGGTCGATGTTCAGGACGTAGTGGCCGCCTTCGGTGCGTACGTTCCCGGGTACGCCGGCCCGTTTCAGCACGTTCCGCAGACGGGACACATACCCTTGGAGTACCTTGCGCGGGTCGTGCGGCAGCGCCCGCCCTTTGGTGCCGTTGCCGCGTCCGCCCGACGCGTCCCACAATTGGTCGATGATCGCGTCGATCGGCACCGGACTATTCGCTTGGAGGAGCAAGATTCCGAGTAATCCCCTGATCTTGGCCGAGCCGAGTTCCACGGCATGTTCCTGCTGATACAGTCCGACCGGCCCCAGGATGCGAAACATCATCACGACGTTCCCCGCTTTGGTTTTGCCTACCGCCCTCTATGCAGTGTGCACCCGCGCGAAACTTGGCATGACATGATCACATTTTGATATGGACTTGTTACCGACTCGCACAGTGGGTTGACAACCAAACTGAAGCTGTTTTGGCCACCACGCCGCTCACGATGGGATCGCACACGTCGAGGACCGATCGGGGAGGCAGCATGGTGTGTGACTCGGTGTGGCTGAATGTGCCACTTGGCATTGACGCGCAGCGTTGGATGACTCGCAGGGTGCGGCGGCGGCTGTTGGTGGTCGCTCACACGCTGGTGTCCGTGCAACGGCTGTTGGACGTCGTTGAACTGGTCGAGGGTGACCAGGACATCCAAACCGTTTACACGTGCGGACCGGACGTCTTCGGCCACGGTGTGGCCGACTACCTGCACTCCATCGGCGCGATGACGACGTCCTGGCGCCAGGCCGTCTCGGAACGATTCGACCTCGCGCTGGCGGCCGCCTACGGCGGGCTGCCGGAACTGCACGCACCGATCATGGTGCTGCCGCACGGCGCCGGCTACGCCAAGCGGACGCCACGGGCCGAGGCGACGGCCTGCGCCGTCGAGCCGCCCGTCTACGGTCTGGGGCCGGAACAACTGGTCTCCGAGGGGCGGGTCGTGCCCTCGTCGATCCTGTTGCCGCACGACTCGCACCGGGACCTGCTGGCCCGGTCCTGCCCGCAGGCCGTGCCGGTGGCCGTCGTCGCAGGCGACCCGTGCTACGACCGACTCCACGCCGACCTGCGCCACCGGGCCGCCTACCGGGAGGCACTGGGCATGCGACCGGGACAGCGACTGCTCGTCGTCAGCGCGACGTGGGGCGCGCACTCGCTGTTCGAACGGCACCGGGACCTGTTCGCCCGCCTCCTGGACGAACTGGACCCGCGGCGCTACCGGATCGCCGCCCAGTTGCATCCCGCGGTGTGGTCCGCCCATGGCGCCCGCCAGATCCAGGCGTGGCTGGCCGACGAACGGTCCGGCGGTCTCCTGGTGGTCGAACCGCAGTGCGGCTGGCGGGCCATGGTCGCGGCGGCCGACTATGTCATCGGTGACCACGGATCAATGCCGACCTATGCGGCGTCGACAGGGATTCCGGTCCTGCTGGTCGACGACTCAGAGGACGTCGACGAGCACTCCGCACAGTGGCTGGTGCGTCGGCGTGTGCGGACCTTGGACGTCGCCGCCGCACTGCCGTCCCAGATCCGACGGGCAGCCGTCGGCGTACCGCGGACATTGGCTATCGAGGTCGCTGCGCGAATCACCTCAGTACCCGGCCAAGCGCAGCGACTGCTGCGGGCCGAGATGTACCGGCTGCTCGGCATGCCCGTACCGGGTCGACACCGCGCGATCGAACCCGACCCGCCGCCGGAGGTGGGAGGTGCCCGTCGTCATGCCGGATGAGCAGTGCGTCGTGCTGACCGCCGAACCCGCGGCACGGCACCGGATGCCGAGTGCCGACATCATCCTGCGCGTGTTCGGCACACCCGCCGATGGCTGGCGGTGGACGGCTTCTGTGCTGTCTGACTATCCGGGCTGCCCGGTCGCCGTCGCGTACGACCCGAACGGACGCCATACTGTCCTATCAGGACTGTACATACGGCCGGGCCGGCCAGCGGATCTGAAGTAGCTGGTGGAGTTCTGCTCACGGTTCGGCGAGGTGCTGGTCCGGCCGCCTGGCATAGCGTGTGGTGGAGGCCGCCGCCGGGTCACCCTGCAGGACACGCAGAGTGCAGTGGTGGTATCGCTGCACGTCAACGCCGCCAGGGTGCACAGATCGATGTCGTCAACGGCGAGAACAACCGTCAGCAGGCGCCGCTGTAGTGCTGGCAGTCGCCACAGCCATTGTTCTGCTCTAGCGGAGGTCGGTGCCGCGCTGCTTGTCACGTAGGCCCTCGGCGATGGCGGCATGGCGGTCCACCATCGCCATGTCGCCGATGCCGCGGGCCAGTTCGGCCACCGTGCGATGGACGTCGGCGCGTTCGTGGTCGGCACCGTACTCGGCCATTACCGCGATCGCCTCCTCCAGCAGTGGCCGGGCGTCGGTGAAGGCTCCCGTAGCGACACAGACCTTGGCCAGCGCGGCCTTCGCGCGGGCCAGGTTGTACATGTCGGTCGGGCGCAGCTCGGCCAGCAGGGTGACGGCGCGGCGGAGCAGAGTCGCCGCCTCGTCCGTGCTGCCGACCTGGTACAACACGGCACCGTATGTGGTGAGCAGCAGCCCTTCGGTCCTGTTCCGGTGCAACGGCTGGAGGATGACCAGTGCCCGGCCGAAGAGGTCAGCCGCATCGCCGGGTCTATTCCGCCGGGTCGCGAGTTCGCCGAGGGTCTCCAGCGCTGTCGCCTCCTCGACCCGGTCTCGTGCCGCGCGGGCGCGTTCCAGTGCCACGGCGGCGTGCCGGTCGGCAGCCTCGAACTCGCCGAGAAACGCGTACAGCCGCGCCAGTCGCTTGCGCAGGTCCAGCTCGCCCCGGACGTCATCGATCGCCTCGGCGGCACGCAGCCCCAATGTGTCGATCTCCAGGGTGTTCCGATCATGACTGTGCAGGATGATCAGAGGCTGTACCGCGTCGACGAGGTGGTAGGTGAGCTCGGGCAGGTCGACCTTTGCCGCGTCCCGGATGGCGGCGGTCAGGTTGGCGCGGAACTCATCCAGCCAGTCCATCGCCGATGCCGGGTCGGTGACCGATCGTGGCAGGCTGAGGTGGCTGTCGTTCCCGAAGTCGTAGGCGAGCACCCGCCGGGACGGCATGGCCATACGCCCCGCCGCCAGAGCCGCGCGAAGATACCAGTGCAGCATGCGGCGCAGCGTTGCCCGCCGCCCCTCGTCCGAGTCGTGCCGCATCGCCTGATCCAGCGCATGCACCCTGACCAGATCGTGGAATCGGTACCGGTCGTCGTCAGCTTCTTCGAGCAGATTCGCGTCGACGAGTTCGTCCAGCTGGCGGTGCGCCGCGCGCACATCGGTCTCGATCGCGGCGGCGACTGCCTCGACCGGAAATATTCGGCCGGGATGGATTCCCAATGCGCGATAGCATGCCCGCAGCGGCGCGGGTAGTTCGGCATATGCGATATCGAAAGTCGATCGCACCGACAATTCCCCCTCCATCGAAAGCGCGTCGAGTCTCGTGCGTTCCTCACGCAACTCCTCGGCGATTCGTGCGAGCGGCCGCCGCGGCCGGGCCACGGCTCTCGCGGCCACCACGCAGAGCGCTACCGGCAGCCCGGCGCACAGTTCCACCAATTGCGCGGCGACGGCCTGTTCTGCGGTCACGCGCTGTGCGCCGATCGTATTGCTGAGCAGTTCAAGACCGCCATTCGAATCAAGCGAATTGACCGACAGGACCTGTACTCCCTCTGCCAACAATCCGAGCAACTGCCGACGGCTCGTGATCACGGTCAGACTAAGGGGCGACGTCGGCAGCAGGGTACGAACCTGAGCCGCGGAAACGGCGTCGTCGAGCAGTATGGCCAACGCCCGGTTGGCGGTCAGCGACCGATACAGTGCCGTACGCTCGGCCAGGCCGGACGGCACCCGCTGCGGCGGCACGCCCAGCGCCCGCAGAAACTGGCCGAGAACGTCCTCCGAAGCCATCGCGTCACCGCTGGACAGGGTCAGCTCGGCGTGCAACTGGCCGTCCGGAAAAAGATTGATCACATTCGCCAGCCAGCGCAGTGCGAGCGCCGTTTTTCCGACCCCGCCGGTACCGTGCAGCAGCAATACAGCGGGCGAGATTCCGCGCGTTTCGGTGAGCAGCTCGTTCAGCTTTGCGAGTTCGCGGTCTCTACCGACAAATCGTCGCGGCGGCGGGAATAGCTGCCGCGGCATCACTCGCTCACTGTCGGCCCGCTGTTGATGTATGTGCACGCCGCCCTGAATCTCACCAGCTTGTACCACCGATCCCGATGCCGACTCGGCAATAGAATTAAGGTACTCGGCAGCCCCGGCGCCCCCGCGACTCGGGCGATCTTCTTCGGTCGATCTCGATCCCACGGCCGCTCCCCGCCTACGATCTGGATACCGACCATACGGTACGCGGCTTAATACGAACAATCGATGGTAACTCTTTACCAATATGACAGGACGCCGGCGCCGGGCCGATCAGGCCCGTGCACCGGCGTCAGGTCCCGCCTCGGCCTCTAGGTATGCACGTACCAGGCCGCCGCCGCCATACCGGTGGACAGGACCATCATGGCCATTGTGGCAAGGAGCAGCACGAGCCAGCGGGTCTGGCGTGCCACCTGGTTCCTGTTGATCATGGCGCAGATGCTTGCACAGCAGGCTAAGCCCACTCTATAGGGGGTCCCTAGGGGGTGAAGACCACGAGGTGAGCTGTCTATACTTGCTGGTCGAGCACGCCCGACCGAGTGTCCATCCGAGGCCAATTGATACGCCAGCTCCTGTCCAGAGATCATCCCCGACCGGTTGGCGAGCGTACCCGATCGTGTGGCGCGTCGCGGACAGATCTACCGGCTGGGAAGATCAGCTCGATGTGGTGGCGATGGCGGTGAGGACGGACACGCCCAGGCCGTGGCTGCCCCAGTAGCTGGTGGTCTCCCCGGGCTGCCGTTGGACAGTTGTGGGAGTTGGGTGATCTCGGTCGCGTCGATCACCGGGCCGGTGCTGGCCACCGAACCTCGCGTGTTGCGACGTTCCGTCAAGCCGGGAGTCACCTAGGCCAGTCTCGCCCGGACCACCATCGCCACGCCTTTGTTCGGGAAGGCGCGTTGTGTTACTCGGAATGGTGCTGTTGCCCAGCGGATGATCGTGCCTCGCACCGCGCCGCTGGGTTGGTAGAGGCGGCCGGAGCCTGCTGTGCGGTCGGCGTAGGTTTCCTTTGCCGCCGCTGCCAGTTTCCGTTTGCCGATGGCGTCGCGGACGGTTTCCAGCAGGTATCCGAGGGGCATGCCGTACTGCCGTGCTTCAACGTCGGTGAAGCCGGTTCGGTGCAGCAGTGCCGTGATGTCCGCCGGTGAGTACCGGCGATAGTGGCCGACGATCTCGTCCCACGGGCCGAACCGGTGCTGGTGCGCGGGCACCGACAGCAGCAGCCAGCCGCCCGGGCGCAGGTGGGTGGCCCATTCGGTCAGGGCGGCCTCGTCGTCCTTGACGTGTTCGAGCACCTCGAACGCGCACACCAGGTCGAATCGCTCGTCACCTAGGTCGGTCGAGGACTGGTGCCGGACCTCGCCTGTGCCCATCGCCTTGAGCCGCGCGTTGGCCACTCCGTACGACGTCTCGTCCGGTTCTACCCCTACGTACGTGCAGCGCTGGGCCAGTCGGGCGCCGACGGCTCCCTGGCCGCAGCCGATCTCCAGTACGTCCCGCACGCCGGGCGGGAGCATTCTGGTGATCACGTCGTACCGCAGCCAGGCGTTCGGGGCCAGCGGCGCGATCGCGTCCGCGTTCGTCATCTCCCCAACTCCCACCCCGGCCGTTGCCCGCATGATGGCGGGTACCCTAGCCCGCCCGGTCCCCGCTGCCGCACTCGCTAGGCTGCCGTTATGCCCGACCAGCCGGTCGCCACACCGCAGGCCGACACCCCCGTCGGTCGGTTCGCCGTGGTCCGGCGGGCACTGGGCGGCCGTGCCGTGCGGTACGGGTTCGTGGTCGTCGCCGTCGGTCTCGGCGCTTACGCGGTCGTCCGCCAGTGGCCTGACGTGCGGACCTCGCTGGTCCAGATCGGCGTCCTGCCGGCGATCGGCGCACTGGTCGCTGCCGTCGCCGGACTGGGGTTCGCCGTGCAGGTGTGGCGGGTACTGCTGGCCGCGCTGGGCACCCCACTGCCGCTGCGGGCGTCGGCCAAGGTCGTCTTCGTGGGGCAACTCGGCAAGTACCTGCCTGGGTCGGTGTGGCCGGTGCTCGCCCAGATGGAACTGGGCACCACCTACCACGTGCCCCGGACCAGGTCGGCTACCGCGTCGGTGCTGACCATGCTGGTGTCGCTGCTGGGCGGGCTGATCGCCGCCCTGGTCACGCTGCCCTTCCTGGCCGGCGCGGCCACGGGCTACTGGTGGGCGTTCCTCGCCGCGCCGGTGCTGCTGGCGTTCCTGCACCCCCGCCTGCTCAACCCGCTGCTGGACCGCCTGCTGCGGCTGGCCAGGCGGCCACCGCTGGAACGGCCCCTGACCGGCGGTCAGGTCATGGCCGCACTGGGCTGGGCGATGGTGTCGTGGCTGCTCTACGGGCTGCAGATCTGGCTCCTGGCCGCCCGACTCGGCGCGCCGGACGGCCGGACCATCCTGATCGCGATCGGCGGTTTCGCATTCGCCTGGTGTGTCGGGTTCCTGGTCGTCTTCGCGCCGGCCGGTGCCGGTATCCGCGACCTGTTGCTCGTGGCGCTGCTCGGCCCGGTGGTCGGCGTTGCCGGCGCCACGGCCGTCGCCTTGGTGTCGCGGATCCTGATGACGCTGGGTGACCTGGTGCTGGCGGCGGTGGCCGCATGGTCGGGCCGGCACGCCGTCGCGGCGACTGTGGCCGAGTGACCGTCAGGTCGTGCGGCGGGATTCCTTGAGGCGGGCGGTCTCCCGGCGGAACTCGGCCTGGGTGGCACGTTCCTGTTGCAGCCAGTCGGGGTTCTCGGCCTTGATCGCCTCGATCTGGTCCCTGGTCAACGCTTCGGTGATCCCGGCGCGGGCCAGGCCGCTGATGGAAATGCCCAGTTTCGCGGCCACCACCTGCCGTGGGTGCGGGCCGTTGCGGCGCAACTCGCGCAGCCACTCCGGCGCGTCGGCCTGCAGGGCGTTCAGCTCGTCGCGGGAGACCACACCCTGCTGGAACTCCGCAGGCGTGGCTTCGAGGTACACACCCAGCTTCTTCGCCGCGGTCGCGGGCTTCATCGTCTGGGAGGTCTGGCGCGACGTCATACGCCCAGGGTACCGAGCGCCCGCCGGCCGGCCCGGCACGCCCGATAACCTGGCGTGATGACAAGCTCGGGCGCCGGCTCGTCCTTCCGGCTCGGCTACGTCCTGGGCGTGACGCCGTCGAAGTGGCAGCGGATCTGGCAGGAGCGGCTGCCCGGGGTGCCGTTCACCCTGGTCCAACTGCTCGACGAGCAGGCGGTCGGCATGGTTCGGGACGCCGAGGTGGACGCCGCGTTGCTGCGGATGCCGATCGATCGAACCGGTCTGCACGCCATCCCGCTGTACACCGAGACCACCGTGGTCGTGGCCCCGAAGCAACACTGGGTGACCGCGGCCGACGAGGTGACCGTCGCCGACCTGGCCGAGGAGGTCGTGCTGCACCCGCGCGACGACGTCCTGGACTGGGCCCGGCCGCCCGGCCAGCCCTCGGCCGAACGACCGGCGACGACAGCGCACGCCATCGGGATGGTGGCCGCCGAGGTGGGCCTGCTGCTGATTCCTCAGTCGCTGGCCCGGCTGCACCACCGCAAGGACCTGGTCCACCGGCCGGTCACCGACGCGGTGCAGTCGGGTGTCGCACTCGTCTGGCCGTCGGTGGCGGACACCAGCGACCTCGTGGACCAGTTCATCGGGATCGTCCGCGGCCGGACCGTGAACAGCACCCGTGGCCGGGCACCGGCGCCGGCCCGACCCGCGCGGCCGGCCGCCGCGCGCAAGCCGGCCTCGACACAACGCACCGCCAGGCGTGGCAAACCCCGGCACCGCTGAGCCCTGTTCGGCACAGGACACCGCCCTGACGACCAGCGCGGATCCTTACCGCGGCTCCTATAGTGGCGCGATGGCAGAGTGGATCTATTTCATTCATCCGCCGCGAGAAGACTTCGCCGCCACGATGACCGACGAGGAGCGCGAGGTGTGGTCGCGGCACTTCGTCCGGCTGCAACAGCTCCTCGCCGATGGTGTCCTCATCCTGGCCGGCCCCACGCTCGGGTCGGTCAACACCGGGCTCGGGGTCTTCGAGGCACCGGATGAGGACGCGGCTCGGGCGATCGTCGATGCCGACCCTGTCATCGCGGGCGGGTTCGCCCGTGCCGAACTGCGGCCGTTCCGGGTGTCGTTGCTGCGGGGTCGTTAGCTAGCGCAGGGTCGGGTCGGCCCAGGCCAGTTCCGGGAGTCTGGTTGAACGGAGGCCCGCGGTCGATGTGATGCCGGGGCGGTGCATCTCCAGGCGCAGTCGACCGGCGCCGGTGACGTTCACCTCCACTTTTGCCGCTTTGCCCAGTGTCGCTTGGTATTCACCGCGCGGCCTGCCTTCGACGAGCACCTTGAAGTGGCCTACCTGGAACGGTTCGGCGGCGTCGTCGGGTACGCCCACCACCGCGGTCAGCGACTCGTACCGGCCGCCCAGGTCCACCTCCACGAAGCCGCCCGGCTCGGCCGGTGACGTCGGGCGCAGCAGAACGCAGTCGTCGTACCGCACTCCGTCGATCGAGGCGCTGCCCGCGCGTACGTCCGGACTGCTGGCCATCCAGCGCAGTCCGGTCGCCAGCAGCACCGGCTCCGGTGGTCCGTCGGCCCGCCACCGGCCGCGTTCGGGTGCCGTGTACCGGCCCTCCCCGGTGATGGCGGCCAGCAGTTCCGCCACTCCGGCTTCGGTGAATTCCTTGATCTCGAACCTGGTCGTCGAATAGCCGTTCAGGAACGTCGGAATCTCGTCCACTGCCCGCCCCGGCAGCACGACCGGCAGGATTCGTTCGGTCTCCAGCCGCCGGTTCTTGGTCATCCTGTCCCGGATGATCGACGTCTCGAAATGAGACCCTCGTCCCTCCTCCGGCGGCGCCATACCGTCCGCCCTGCGCTGGTAGTCCGGTGATGCCACGACAAGGATGAAATCGGCGGCGACGAGCTGCTCGATCGCCCACAGCGACCAGTCGCGGCGCTTGTTGTCGTCCCACTGATCCAGGCGCACGTCCAACCCGATCCTGCCGTGCAGGAACGTCGCGAACTGACGCACCAGGTCCTTGTGTTCCGGTGAATCATGCGCGTAGCTGATGAACACCCGTGGTGGCACATGGTCGGGCATGACTGCATTCTCCGCGAACTGGAGGGCATTCGCGCCGCTGTCCAGTTTCTGTCCACGGTTCGCTGGCGTGTCCTACAGGTTGTCCGGTTTCTGTCCGCTCCCACGTCTGTTTCACGGCTGCCACGGCGACCTACCATCGACGCGAAATGGCGGCCGTTCGAAGGAGCGATGACGCGCGTGTACGAGTACGACGTGTTCATCAGCTACAAGCGGACGACCGGCACCGTACCGGCCTGGATTCGCACGCACTTCTATCCTCGCCTGTCGGAACTGTTGGACGACAATCTCGATCATGACGTGAAGATCTTCTACGACGAGACCGTTCCCGGTGGTTCCGCGTGGCCGGTGGAGTTACGGGCTGCCTTGGGGCGAACGAGGATCCTGCTCGCGGTGTGTTCGCCGAAGTACTTCCGCGACGAGTGGTGTCTCGCTGAGTGGCATTCCATGGTCAAGCGGGAGGAGGTCGTCGGGATGGCGACACCGGAACAGCCGCAGGGACTGATCTATCCGGTGATCTACTGCGACTCGGCCACCTTCCCGGATTTCGCGAAGCAACGGAAGATGCGGAACTTCCGGCCCTGGAACCTGCCTGATCCGCAGTTCCAGGCGAGCATGGCCTACCTCGATTTCCGGCGCGAGGTGGCAGGGATCGTCGAGGAACTGGTGCGGCTCATCGCGTTGGCGCCCGCCTGGCGACCCGACTGGCCGGTCTACACCCCGTCGCCCGGCCCGCCCGGCCCGGCGACCATCTCCCACCTGCCGAAGTTCTGATCATGACCGGCAGGGTGGTGACCTTCTACTCATACAAGGGCGGCGTCGGCCGGAGCTTCACGTTGGCCAACATCGCGATCCTGTTGGCGCGTTGGGGTTACCGCGTGTTGTGCGTCGACTGGGACCTGGAGGCACCCGGCCTGCACGGCTACTTCCGGCCGATGATCACGACCGGGCCGACCGGTGGCGTCCTGGACATCGTCGACGACTTCCTCGCCGGCACCGCCGTCCCCCTTGACCACACGACCGAGCTGACCGGCGTGGGCGGGCTCGACCTCCTCGCCGCCGGCCGGGACGACGACGAGTACGTCGGGCGTGTGCAGTCGCTCGACTGGGAACGGTTGTACGACAAGGGGTTTGGCGACTACCTGGAACTGTGCCGCGAGCGGTGGGCGGCCGAGTACGACTACGTCCTGCTGGACAGCCGCACCGGCGTGTCCGACATCGGCGGCATCTGCACGGCGCACCTGCCGGACCGGCTCGTCGTGGTGTTCACGGCCAACGAGCAGAGCATCCAGGGTGCCGTCGACATCGCCGGGCGGGCGAACGCGGCCCGGGACCGCATGCCCTACGACCGCCCGCAGCTCACCGTCCTGCCCGTGCTGTCGCGGTTCGACACCCGCGAGGAGTACGACAGGTCGGAGGAATGGCGCCGGATCTGTGTCGAGCGGACCTCCGGCCTGTTCCGCAACTGGCTGGACAGCCGGGTCTCACCGGAGTTGATGTCCCGCCACCTGACGTTGCCCTACGTCTCCTACTGGAGCTTCGGCGAGCAGCTCCCGGTGCGCTCGGAAGCCAACCCGGCGGCCGACCAGATCAGCTTCGCGCTGGAGACGGTGGCCGCGGTGGTCGCGCACGACTTCGACCGCACCGATCTGCTCGCCGAGAATCGGGACGCGTACGTCGCCGCCGTCCGCACGGTCCGCCGCGAGTTCGCCTACGAGCTCCGCGTGAGCACACCACGCTCCACATTGGACTTCGCGAACGAGCTGGTCAAGCAGTTGGCCCGGCAGGACGTGCGGGCCGAGCTGTCGCTGTCCGGTGAGCGGTCGCTGCTCACCAGGGCCGAGGACGACGCCAGGAACCTGTGCCTGCTGGTCAACGGCAGGGTCAGCAGGTGGCAGTCCGCCGAGGTCGAGGTGTTCCTGCACCGGACCGTCGGCCAGGACCGGCGGATCATCCCGGTGCTGGCCGCCGACGCGCAGCCGAACGCGTTGCCGGGTTACATCGGCAACCTGCGGTACCTGCGGTTCGGCGACGGGCGCGGACCGGCCGTGGTGGCCCGCGACCTGGCCGACCAGCTCGGTGGCATCGCCTCACCCGTCGACACCGGCGAGGTCGATCTGGTGGACGCGCTGCGGCAGGCGACGCGCGCGCGGCTGCGGCCGGCGCTGTGGGAACTCGTGGCCGACCTCGCCCGTGACCTGCTCGCCGCCGTCAGCTCGCCGGACAACGGGCGGGCACAGGAGCTCGGTGCGGATCTCGCCGTGGTGACCAGGCCGCGAGCCGCCCGGGCACAGGACGCCACGCCCGTGCCGCAGGACATCCGCACGGAGATCGAGCGGGTCATGAGAGCGATCAACGCCTAGGGAGCCTGAGATGACCGATCGGCTGGGACACAAGCAGACCGCTGCGATGCTGACGCTGATGGTATTGGCCCGGGAAGTGTCCAACCCGGAGTTACGGGCCATCGTGGGCTTCGCGCTCGACGGTGTGGTCCGCCGTGAGCTGAACGATGCCGGCCTGGTCAGCAGCCGCAAGCAGGGCCGGCCCTATCTCCACTCGCTGACCGATCGCGGGCGCGAGTGGTGTCGCGAGGAGCTGAAGGCGGGCACGACGCCGCCGCCCTCGCCCCGCAGCAGCCTCGCCTCCACGCTGTACGTCCTCCTGGCCAGCTTGGACGGCTATCTGACCAGGGAGCACCTGGGCCTGGCCGACGTGTTCGTGCCGCCCGTCGAGTGGACGCCGGAGCAGATCGAGAAGCGGATCCGGACCGCGTACCGCAAGTTGGCCCGCTCGCCGCGGGACTGGGTGAGGCTGGCCGAGCTGCGCGCGATGCTCGACGGCGCGCCGACCCGCGACATCGACACGGTACTCAAGGAGCTGAGCCGCACCGGCCAGGCGCATCTGTCACCCATGGCGAACCGCAAGCTGCTCACCGACGCCGACCACGGAGCGGCCATCCACGTCGGCGGCGAGGACAACCATCGACTGCAGATCGAGGCATCATGATGGAGCCGCTGACCGCGTTGGCGACCCTGCGCTTCGACTGGGCCGACACGCCCGACCACGTCTGGCAGGACTCGTCGTTCCACGTGGGCGGCATGCATGCCAAGGCGACGGCGGCGATCGACGCGGCGATCCGAGATGCGGCCACCAGCGACGGTCCCAGCCCGATCGGCCTGGTGCTCGAAGGGCAGAAGGGGGTCGGCAAGACGCACCTGCTCGGCCTCGTTCGGCGGCACACGCACGCGGCGGGCGGCTACTTCTTTCTCGACGACCTCACCGCGGGCGACGCCTTCTGGGAGGACACCACCGATGCGCTGCGCGGCGGGCTCGCTCGCCCGGACCAGTCCGGCGAGCCGCAGGTGACGACCTTCCTGCGCCAGGTGTGCGTCAACGGCGACGTCGAACCGGGCATCACGAAGGCGATTCTGGAGCGGCAGCGGATCACCAAGAAGCATGTCGACGCGTTCCTCAACGCACTCTGGGGACTCGATCGGCGGGTCGCGGGGGAGTGCGGCGACACCGCACGGGCGCTGCTCCTCTACGGGAGCGGGGACCGAGGCGCGTACCAGGTCGCCGACCACTATCTCAGTGGTGCCGACGAGCTGAAGCGCGGCGAACGGAGCAAGTGGGACCTGCCGTCGGGACCGAGGTCCGCCCTCGCGCTGGTCCGGGACATCACCCGGCTGCTGGCGTTGACCGGTCCGATCGTGGTCGCCGTCGACCAACTGGACACGCTCGTTGCCCTGCAGACCAAACAGGCCGGCGCCGAAGACCTGATGACGGCCCAGATAGCCGACGGGCTGATGCGGCTGCGTGAGGTGACCCGCAGGACCGTGACGGTGCTGGCCTGCCTGCCCGAGACCTGGGAGATGCTCAAGGCGAAGGCAGCCGACACGGTGCCGGACCGCTTCCGCGAGTCGACGTTGACGCTGGGCAGGATCCTGGACGGGGAAGTCGGCCGCGCTCTGGTCGAGAAGCGACTGGGCGTGCCGTACCGGGCGATGCGGTTCGTGCCCGAGTATCCGACGTGGCCGATCGCGGGCTCGGCCTTCGAGGCCGGATGGGAGCAGCAGAGCGCGCGGGAGTTGTTGAAGCGGGTCATTGCGCATGTCGAAGCCTGCGTGCGCGACGGCGAGGTGCGCGAGCTGACCGCCTTCGGTGACCAGCAGTTGCCGGTCCACCCGACCGCTCCGAAGCGGGATCGCTTCATCGAGCTCGACCAACAGTTCGAGAAATATGCGTCAGCGGCGAAGCCGGCTGTGTTGCTCAAACAGGACAACGAGGACAAGATGATGCCGGCGCTGCTGTCCGCCGCGCTGCGCGCCTGGATCAGCGAGGTCGGCGACGACGAACTGGAATGGGCGTACGGAGGCGAGGCCGGCGGCGGCAACGTGCACGCCTGGTTGACCCGAACCGTCGACGAGGCGTCCGATCTGCAGGAGCACTGGTCGTTCCGGGCGATCTCCGCGACGAATGCGATCGCGGCGCTACACCGCCTCCGCAAGGCACGGTCGGCCGCCGGTTTCCGGGCCGGGGCGGACAATCGGCATCTGATCGTTCTCCGCAACCCGAGGTGGTCGCCCGGACCGCAGACCCAGAAGGAGGTCACAGAGTTCCGGGCCGCGGGCGGCCAGAGCCTCGGACTGTCCGATGCGGACCTCCGGACGTTCTGGGCGCTGAATCAGATGCTCGCCGAGGGCGGCCCGGAATTACAGAAATGGCTGGTGGACCGGCAGCACGCCAGCCGGTCGGACCTGCTGTCGGCGGTGTTGTCGGACGTGACCCACACTCCGCCGAGCGACGGGCAGATCATGCTCGGTACGGAGATCGGCACCGGTGACGCGGTGCGGGTGGAGTTGGCGGCGTTGCGCAAGCACGCTGCGGTGTTCGCCGGTTCCGGATCGGGCAAGACCGTGCTGCTGCGGCGGATCGTGGAGGAGTGCGCGTTGTGCGGGGTGTCCGCCATCGTGCTCGACCCGAACAACGATCTGGCCCGGCTGGGTGACGCGTGGCCGAAGCCGCCGTCCGGGTGGCGGCCGGGTGACGCCGAACTGGCGGAGCGGTACGTGGCGGAGACGGATGTCGTGGTGTGGACGCCCGGTCGGGCCACCGGGCGACCGCTGGCGTTCCAGCCGTTGCCCGATTTCGCCGGTGTGCTGGACGATGACGACGAGTTCGCGGCGGCCGTCGAGGTGGCGGTGGCGACGCTGGCGCCGCAGGCCCGGCTCACCGGGAGCACGGTCCGGGCGAACATCGGGCTCGCGGTACTGCGGCAGGCCGTCGTCCACCACGCCCGTACCGGTTCCCGCAGCCTTCCCGAGCTGATCGGCGTGCTGTCGGATCTGCCCGACGGCGTGAGCACGCTCAACGACGCCACCCGGATCGCGGCCGACCTGGCCGAGGCGCTCAAGGCGGCGATGGTCAACGATCCGTTGCTGGCCGGCGGCGGCGAACCCGTCGACCCCGGAGTGCTGCTCACGCCTCGGGCGGGCAGGCGCGCCAGGGTGTCGGTGATCAGCTTCGTGGGCCTGCCGGCGGAGGAGCAGCGGCAGAACTTCGTCAACCAGCTCCAGATGGAACTGTTCGCCTGGATCAAACGCAACCCCGCAGGCGACCGACCCTTGGGCGCGCTGCTCGTGATGGACGAGGCCCAGACCCTCGCGTCGTCGGGCAGCCTGACGGCGAGCACGCGCAGCACGATCGTGCTCGCCTCGCAGGCCCGCAAGTACGGCCTCGGTCTCCTGGTGGCCACGCAGGCGCCGAAGGGTCTGCACAATCAGGTAGTCGGCAACGCCATGACCCAGTTCTTCGGCCGCCTGAACAGTCCGGCGCAGATCGCCGCCGCGAACGAGATGGCCAGGGCGAAGGGCAGTGCCGTCGCCGACATCGCCGGCCTGGATCGTGCGCAGTTCTACGTGTCGGGGGAGTCGTTCGGGTTCCGCAAGATCAGCACACCGTTGTGCCTGACGCACCATCCGGCCAGCCCGCTCCGGGTCGAGGAGGTGATCGACCGGGCGCGCGGCTGATCCGGTCAGCGCGTCGAGTACGCGTCCGCGTCGATGTCCTCGACGAGGGTGGGTCCGGTTGGTGTCCAGCCGAGCAGTTCCCGCGTCAGGGTGCTGGTCGCCGCGAGGTCCATGGCGAAGAACGTGCCGATCCAGCCGAAGTGGTCCTGGACGTCGCCGGGCGGGATCGACGCCACGGGCAGGTCGAACGCGCGGCCGATCGCCCCGGCGATGTCACGGGTCGGCACGCCGGCCTCGGCGACGGCGTGCAGGCGGCTGCCCGCGGGTGCCTTGGCCAGGCCGAGGGTGACCATGCGGGCGGCGTCGGTGCGGTGCACGGCGGCCCAGCGGTTGGTGCCGTCGCCCGGGTAGCCGGCGACGCCCTTCGCGCGGGCGATCTCGGTGAGGACGGCGATGAAGCCGTGGTCGCCGGTGCCGTGCACGGTGGGGGAGAAGCGCAGGCTCACGGTGTGCACGCCCCGGTCGACGAAGTCGAACGCGAGGTTCTCGGCTCCGCCGCGTGGCGCGTCCGGGCCGTGGTGCGGGGACGGGTCGGCCTCGGTGGCCGGCCTGCCGTGGGCGAGCGCGGCGACGCCGGACGCGAGCAGGAACGGGCGGCCGGTGCCGGCGAGCGTGTCGCCGATGGTCCGGACCGCCGCCCGCTCGGCCGCGTTCGACACCGCCGGGTTGGCGAAGTCGTGTTTGTTGGCCAGGTGGATGACGGCATCGGCGTGCTGTGCGCCGGCCCGGATGCCTGCCAGGTCGTCGAGGTCACCACGGCGGACGTGGGCGCCCTTCGCCCCGATCACGTGAGCGGCTGCGTCCGACCTGGCCAGGCCGGTGACCTCGTGGCCGGCGGCGAGCAGGTCGTCGACCACGGCGGAGCCGATCCAGCCGGAGGCTCCGGTGACGAAAACGCGCATGGCGTGCTCCCTTCGCTGACGTCAGCGACTGACGTCGGTAACTGACATCACCGTACACCTCGAAGTCAGTCGCTGTCATCACTACACTCGGCGCCATGGTGCGTTGGGAACCGGGAGCTCCCGCGCGGCTGCAACAGGCCGCGCTGGAACTGTTCGCCACCCGAGGGTTCGAGCAGACGACCGCCGCGGAGATCGCCCAGTCCGTCGGCCTGACCGAGCGCACCTTCTTCCGCCACTTCAGCGACAAGCGGGAAGTCCTGTTCTACGGGCAGCAACTGCTCGTCCAGGCATTCCTCGACGGCGTCGCCACGGCACCGCCGGACGCCGCACCGATGGACGTCGTCGCCGCGGCGTTGGCCTCCGCCGCGGCCTTCTTCCCGGCCGACCGCCGGGCGCACTCCCGTATCCGCCAATCGGTCATCGACCAGAATCCCGCACTGCAGGAACGTGAACTGCACAAACTCGCCACGCTCGCCACCACGCTCGCCGACGCGCTCCGCGCCCGTGGCGTCGACGAACTGACCGCCACCCTCGCGGCGGAATCGGGCGTCACCGTGTTCGGCGTCGCCTTCACGCGGTGGATTCGGGAAGACGAACAGCGCTCGCTCGCCGAGATCGAAACCGATGTGCTCGGCCAGCTGCGCGCGCTGACCGGATAGGCGGCACCGACGACAGCAGCGTGGTGTGGGCGGTCTGCCGGATTCAACCTGGCGTCGCGGCGATTGCTCACGCTCACCGACGAGGGCGAATCGGATCAGACAGGTGTGGATCGCGTTGCGGCCGTTGATCGAGCGGAAGCGCGCCCGGCGCGCCTGCTGACACTGCCGCATCTCGAACCGCAGGACCTGGCCGGGCTGCTACCCGACTGACTGGAGGAATTCCTGGGCCATGGCGCGGACTTGCTGCCACTCGGACTGCTCGGCCAGGGCCGACGTGCGCCACAGTGGTTCGTGGTTGTGGCCGCTCATCGAGTCCAGTTTCCGGTTGAGCGCGTGCAGCATCGTGTACTCGGTGTCGGTGAGGTAGCCGTGGTCCCTCAGCTTGTCCGCCAGTTGCAGGGTGTCGTCGAGTTCGAGCGCGAGTTCGTCGGCGACGTCCGGGGTGCCGATCCGGTTGAGGTAGTCGGCCTGGATCGGGGCCGGCATCGCCAGCATCGCCACCGCCCGCATCAGCTTCACCACGCCGCGGCCATCGGGTTCGGTCATCGTGTGCGGATCCGTTCGTCGCTAGGTGCCCGATCGCGCTCGAACGAGCACCTCTTCCGCTGTCAGCGCGCTGGTCGGGTGGTGGCTCAGGCACATCGGCGTGCGTACCTTGCGGAACTCCGATCCTTCGTCGCCGAGATAGAACTCGCCGGCACGCAACCTGGAGATGTGCAGCACCGTACTCGCCTTCGCCGCCGCCATCTCCTTCGCTGCTGCGACCTGCACCGGACTGTTGATGAAGCCGAACAACTGGGTGGCCGCGTTGCCCACGATGCGGTTGTGGATGGCCTTCGGTGCCTGGGTGGCGAACACCAGGCCCAGGCCGTACTTGCGTGCCTGGGACGCCAGCGCCAGAGTGCTCGCCGTGCACGCGGTCTTGCCGTCGGACGGCGCCAGCGTTTGCGCCTCGTCCATCACGAACAGTCCGCCGAGCGGCCGGTCGCCGGCCGGGTGCCGTTTGATCCACGCGAACAGCGCCATCTGCAGCTGGTTGACGAACCCCTGGCGCTGTGGGTCGGTGGGCAGGCCGATCATGCTGACCACCGAGATCCGGGCGCGCTTGCCACGTTCGGGCGTGAGCAGCACACCGGGGTCCAGCGGGGTACCAGCGCCACCGAACAGCGGATCGTTGATCATCGCGGCGCGCAGCGTCTCCGACATCTCCTGCGCCATCGACCACGCTCGGCTCAGAGTCGCCACCCCGGTCGGCAGGTCGGCCAGGAACGTGAGGAAGGTGCCCAGACCGGTGCCGCCGTCGCGTGCGAACGCGGACAACGCTTCCCGCAGGACGGCGCGCCCCTGCTCGGCCTTGGCGGTGGTGCCATCCGTTCTGGCGCGCGGGGCCAGGGCGGCGACCGCGGTGTCCAGTGCCAGGCCGAACTCGTCGGGGTCATCGACCAACGACACCAGGTCCGGCAGCGGTTGCAGGCTCAGCGGTCGGCCGGCCGCCAGGCGTGGCGTCCACACCAGGACCTCGGTGTTCGCCAGGTAGTCGCGCGCTTTCTCGGCATCCCCGGGCCGCCAACTTCGCGGTGGGTGAGGCCAGGCGTCGCCGAGCCGGGCCAGGTCGTTGTTGGGGTCGAGGACGATCGCGGACACGCCGCACAAGGCGCACTCCTCGACCAGCCGCCGGATCAGCACCGTCTTGCCGGAGCCCGATCCGGCGAACACAGCGGTGTGCTTGCGCAGCGCCTCGAGTCGGACGCGCACCTCGACGTCCACCTCGGTCTGCCAACCGAGGCCGACATCGGCGGCGCGATCGACGGGCGCCTGGCGAACGTCCAGGTCGTCGGTGGGCCATGCGTCCGACGCGGTGTCCGGTGCTGGGCCGGGTTCGGGCATCGGGTCGTGCGTCGTCGTCTCCGGATCGCCGAACACCTGGCGAAACAACGCCGTCCGACCGGCCGGACGACGCTCCCGCAGCCATGTGTCCAACGCCGGGTCGGGCGAGCGCAACATCCGTTCCAGCGCGTCGAACACGTTCAGATCCTGGACGTCCACCTGGTCGACGATGACCCCGCCGGCATCCTCGAAGCCCGCCAGCAGCTCACTGGTCCTGGGTGTGGTCCGCGACCACGGCCCCGTCCGCAACAGGAATGCCTTCCGTTTCGGCACTCGGGGATCGAGCCCGGCATCCTCATGCAGCCTGCGGATCCGGTTCTGCGCCGTTCTCGGGCTCGGACCGGCAACGGCACGGAACACCCAGTGGATCTGATCGTCGGTCTGCTGGTCGAGTATCTTGCGCAGCCTGGCGTGCACAGCCGGGTTGTTGCCCTGCGGCCGGTCCACCGTGTAGCTGTCCTCGTCGCCGATTTCCTTGACGTAGGAACGGAGTCCGGCGATCAGCAGCCATGGCATGCGAGCGTCCTCCGCCGACTTTGTCAGCGCAGCCGACGCGTCCGCTCGGCCGGTCAGTTCGGTGAACTCGGCATCCAATCGCGTCAGGTCTGAATCCTGCCGTGGCACCGGAGGCGCGGTCGTCGTGCCAGCGAAGCCGGCCAGCGGCAGTACCGTGTTGGTGTCCAGACACACCCGGATGTGCTCGTCGATCCGCATGAACATCTGCCGTGGTGTGCGGTCGACCGACTCGTCGAACGCCTCCGCCAACACCGGCCAGGTCGGATACGGCGGCCGGAAGCCCACCTGGGCGAACCGGGGGGCGAACCGGGCCGCGACGACTGCCCGGCCGATCTCCGCCGAGTCGACCGGCCGCAATCGCGACTCGCGGCGGAACCGTTGCCCGGCCGACGGTTGCGAGTTGCTGATCTGTTCCCACGCCTGTGCCTGGCACGCCACCACGGTCACGGTGCGGCGGGTGTACTCCCGCAGGTCCATCAGCCCGACGGCGATGCCGGCCACCAGTTCGTGGGGAGCGTCGAACCGGCCGGCCACGGCCAGGTCGGTGGAGCGCCCGGACTGCGCGATCAGAGTGTCGATCTGGTCCACGGCCAGCATGCTCGGACCGGTGAAGGCGATGAGCCGGGACATTTCCCGGACCACCTCCTGTGCCGGTTTGACCCGACCGTGGATACCCCACTCGGCGCGTTCCTGCCGCATGTCGTCCGACTCGGAGGTCAGGTACGCCTCGGCGATGTCCCGGGCGTCCGTGTTGCGGGCGCCGAGAAGCACGAGAGCCCGCGCGGTGTGCCGGCACTCGGTGCCCCACTCCGGTGCGGCGTCGGTCAGGGCGCCGACGGCGTCGTCCAGGGCCGGCCTAGTGAGTGCCGTAGCGCCGGTGATCTGGCGGGCGGTCGGGTCGGGCAGCTTCAGTTGGGTGGCGAAGCGGCGCAGCAACTCGCGAAGTTGTGACACATTGTTGGCGCCGTACTGATTCAGGCCGCTCAGCAGCGCGTGCCGGATGTTGGGCCAGAACTTGTGCCCGTGCAATAGGCTGACCAGGAAGAAGTAGCCGCCGCGATGGAGCACCTCGTCCCGTGCACGGGTGATCATGTGGGTCTTGCCGACACCATGCTGGCCGATCACAGCGACACCGAGTGGGCTGCGTCCATCGCTGGCCGCAGCGTCCCCGAAGGCGGCCATCACCGCCTCGAACACCGGCCGGTTGAGCTCCGCGACATGCCCCTCCACGGGCTGCCACACGTCGTCGTAGGTCGGTGCCCAGTCGATCCGGAGGTTCTCCAGCGCCCGGCGCTCGCGGGCGTCCATGCCGGTCACTGCCGTTCGATGGACAGCAGGTGCTTCGCCTCACCGCCCAGCTCGACGGCCGCGGCGCGGTCCTCGGACGTGAGGATCTTCTGGTTGGCTTCGGGGATCAGGTACACCTGTGGTCTGCGGCTGAGCGTGCGGAGTGCGTCGTCCATCTCGTCGCGGGGGATGCGGGCCAGCGCGCCGCGCAGGCGCGTCAGGCTGACCCAGCCGCCTGGCCTGCCCACCAGCGAGTCGTAGGCCGACTCGATCCACTCGGTGACGTCCGCCTCAGATCGGTCGGCGTCATCATGGGCGTGGAGGAAGGGCCGGAGCTCCTCTTGGGTGCGGGTGAGATAGGCGTCGACGGCACGCAGCACGCCGTGTAGGACGCGGAACGCCTTGTCGGCCCGGTTCGGCAGCGGTTCGACGAGTTCACGCCTGCCGTGTCGCCAGCCGGCCTCGGTGAGCACGTGCACGAAGTGCTTTCTCGGCTTGGTCTCCTGACGGATGTCGATCAGGCCACGTCCGACCAGTGCCTCCCGGACGGGCTTGTCGATGACGAATCGGTAGGCGTCCTTGATCTCGGAGTTGGCGACCTCTTTTCCCATCAACATCAGGACCAGCAGGGCCGATTTCTCGGGAATGGTGAGAGGTTGGTTCGCCATGTGTGGATCCCCCAGCGGCAGGCCTGTCGACGTACGCAACCCTAGTGGCGGTGGCGGTCAGGTCGAGCATGTCGTCGCTCGTCCGGAGTAGTGGGTGGGGTGGCATCTTTTTGTCACTGGATTCACCGTGATAGCGCCACTAGCGTGGCCAACGGAGGTCTGTCGTGCCGGAAAACCAGGGAATGTTCGATGCCTTTCCCGGGCATCGCCTGCCGTCCCAGCATGATCTGGACAACGCCTTGCGGTCGGCGCTCGTGGTGGTCGATGCCAACGTCATGCTCAACCTCTACCGTTATGCCGAGTCGACCCGCGCTGACCTGTTGGCGGTGCTGAGCAGGCTGGGGGACCGGCTTTGGGTGCCGCATCAGGCGATCAAGGAGTTCTGGCGGCACCGACTTGGTGTGCTCACCACTCCGAACAACGCCGCCGTGACGGCACTCGGCGCGCTCGGCAAGCCCCAGAAGTCGATCGAGGACGCCGTTGGGCAGTGGGCCAAGATGACCGGGGTCGCCGACACGATGCGCGACGAACTGCTCGGCAAGGTGCGTGCTCTGCACGACGAACTGAGGCGCGCCATCGGGGTGACCGCCCCTGAGGTACCGCGCACGGCCGAACAGATCCGGTCCGAGCCGGTGCTCCGTGAGCTGGAACCGCTGCTGGCCGGTCGAATCGGGCCGCGGCCGGAACCCGGCGACGAGAAGGCCTGGATAGCGGAAGGCAACCGTCGGGTCGACGCGCAGGAGCCACCGGGCTACTGCGACGCGGACAAGATCGAGTCGGACCTGCCGGAACGCGCGGCCGGCGACTACCTTGTCTGGCGATCCGCGATCACCGAGGCCGCCCGCCGGGACCTGGATCTGTTACTGGTCACCGCCGATGAGAAGGAGGACTGGTGGTTGCGGCACCGGGATCAGTTCCTCGGCCCGCGTATCGAGTTGGTCGAGGAGTTCCGCGCGCTGTGCGGTCGCCGGCTGTTCATGCTGCGTCCCGCTGGGTTGTTGGAACGGGCGTCGGTGTTGGAAATCTCGGTCCGGCGGGAGTCCCTCGCCGACGTCGCCCGGGTCACCGAAGTCCGGGACCCCGACGACGATCCCGGCACGGCGCTGTGGACCAGCGACGGAGTGCTTGCTCTGCTGAGTCGGCTGGACGCCGAAGGTGTGCCGCACGGCGTGATCATCCGGGCCGCCGCACGGGAAGGCGGATCCGTCAGCCGTGATGACGTCTACCGGCTGGCCGGTTTCGAAGCCAACCGGATGCTGCGGGGCTTCACCCGGCCGACGGCGCGGATCACTCAGGAACTCCAGGCGCTCGGCGTGGTGGCGGACGGTGTGGAACCCGCGTTGACACCGATCTACGACGGCATGAAGGCGACCGCGTTCGTCATCCCACTGGAGATGGTCGCCATCCTCGCCGAGGACGACCAGCGATAGATCCGTTGCCACAGTTGTGGAATTCGAGCATTGAATGTCATCGATCGCTGTAACGACGGCTACGTCTCCGCGATGGGTGGAGTGGATCGGGAGGATGACGGTGACGAGTGCGGCCCAGTCGGCGGAGTTGGTGGAACTGAACGCACGTGCGAGTGCGGTCCTGGCCTTCGGGGCAGGAGAGGATGGCGCTCAGTCGGCGGCAGTGTGGCACGTCAACCATGATGGGGCGCCCACCGGTGCATGGGTGAGCGTCAGTCGGACGTGCTCGGCCACGCCGAGCACGCTCGTCTTGTGTTGACGTTGCTGGAGCGGCGAGCGATCACCGGTTCATCTTTGGAGGCGGTGGACAATTGGTTGACACTGGTGTCCGCTGCGGCTGACACGGATGATCGTGGCATCCAATGGAAGAAGAACGTGTTCTCACCGGTCGAGGTATTCGCCGACGTCGTTGCTCGGCGCCGAATCCATACCGCGACCGTGCGGGCCGAGCAGGAGCGGAACAAGTCGGTCGCCGCGCTGGTGTGGCCGCATGATCTGCCTGACGACGTGTCAGTGGCAGCCGACTTCGCGGGGCTGACCGGACTGGCACGGATCGCGGTCCCCGCAGGGGCGCCTGTGGTGTCCGATGCATTGACGGTAGCTCGGTTGCTGCGCTGGCTTGTCGTGGTGTGGACGGAGACGGAGGACGTCAAGGGCCGCAGGAGCTACGTGCGAGCCGAGCACGGACCGGCGGAACCACTCCCGCCGACCTGGCTCACCGCGGTTCGGACGGCGGCGGGCGGCGGGCTCGCATCATGACGGGCGGAAGGGCCACCACCAACGGTCTGCGCGGTTACGCGGTGGTGGATACCGAGACAACCGGCATTCTGCCGAGCTGGCACCACCGAATCGCCGAGATCGCCGTGGTGCAGGTTGACTGGGAAGGCAGGATCACTGATGAGTGGTCCACACTTGTCAATCCGGATCGCGATCTCGGACCGCAGGCGATCCACGGGATACGAGCCGAGGATGCCCGCCGTGCGCCTCGGTTCGATCGCCTGGCCGGCGACATTCTGGACCGGTTGGACGGGCGGGTCATCGTCGCGCACAACTGGCCTTTCGACGCGATGCATCTGCGGGCGGAGTTTGGCCGGATCGGATACGACACCCCCTGGGACAACGCGGCTGGACTGTGCACCATGCGCGCCTCGGCGAACGCCGGCCTGGCCGCGCGGCGGTCCTGATCGACTGTTGTGCGGCCGCCGGACTTCCGGCCCGGTCCTGGCACACGGCCCGCGACGACGCGTTGGCGGCGGCCGAACTGCTCGGGGTCCTGCTTCGCCGCTGTCCATGGGCTGTCGCCATAACCGACGACCAGGTGCACGCCGCGACCTGGGCCTGGCCGCCCATGCCGTCGGATCGGCTACCGCCTGTGCACCGTCGACCTGTCGGCCACGTGGAACCGCATTTCCTCGCCCGGCTCGTCGAGCGCGTACCTCATGACGGTGAACCAGATGTGGACGCGTATCTCGCGGTCCTGGATCGCGCGTTGTTGGATCGTCACCTGTCCGCCACGGAGGCGGACGAACTCCTGGATGTGGCCTACGAGTTGGGTTTGGGCCTGACCGATGCCGTCGCCATCCACGTCGGCTACCTGCGTGACCTCGCCCGCGCGGCGTGGGCCGACCAGGTCGTCACGGATGAGGAACAGCGGGACATCGAAGCGGTCGCCGCGCTGCTCGGACTCGACAAGGGACTGGCCGACACCGTTCTGCGGGACGAACGGTCGGCCGCGACGACGCCAGGCCGGGTCGTCCCGAGTGGCGGACTGACCTTGCGTCCCGGCGACAAGGTGGTGCTGACCGGCGCGATGACCCGGGAACGGGACGACATCATCGCGCAGGCGACGGCTGCCGGCATCCGCGTGACGACCGGTCTCAGCAAGCAGACCACGGTCCTGGTCGCCGCTGATCCGGATTCCCTTTCCGGCAAGGCCAAGAGGGCGCGTGCACTCGCCGTGCCGGTCGTGTCGGAAGAGGCGTTCCTCGAAGTCCTGGACGGCCTCATCAGGCGCTGGTAGACCGGTGCCAGAGCCAGGTGGTGCGTTCGTACAGGGGGTGGAAACCGGCTCGGTGGAGGTTGCGGAGGGACGGGTTCCGCGGGTCGGCTTCGGTTTCCGCCACCAGCCAACGGGTGCCGTCTTGTTGGGCGACCTTTGCCCTGGTGGCGAGTAGGGCTGACTGGGCGCCTCGGGCTCTGGCCCTGGGCACTGTCGCGCCGCCGAACATGTTCGTGGCGCCCTGGTAGCTGAAGCTGCTGGCGACCGCCACGATCTCGGCACCTTCCCAGACCGCGTACGAATGCCAGTTCGGCCGACCCAGGGCCGCGGCCGCCATGCCCGCCATGTCGGGCATCTCGAACGTCGTCATCATGACTGTGGCCCACTGGTCGGCGTCCTGCCGCTGCACCGGTGCCACTCGCAGGGCCGGGTCGAGCGTCGAGTGGGTGGTGACCTCGTCCACCTCGGCGGCCATCTTGACCTTGCGCTCGCCTTCGGTCAGGCCGAGCCTCTGCACCGTTTCCGGCCAGTTGGTGGGGAGTTTGTCGGGGGCGATCGCCAGGCTCGCCTCCGCCACGCCGGTCGACTGGAAGAAGTCGCACACCTCGGCCAGGTGGGTCAGGGTCTCGAATCCGCCTGCCTTGCACCAGAAGCACGTCGGGTCGTCGCCCACCGCCAACGCCAGCGCCGAGCCGATCCGGCGGGTCGCGATGTCGCGGGCCGCCGTGGCGAAGTCGGTGTACGCCTCGATCTCGATCCGCTCCGCCAGGTCGATCGACACGGTCATCCGGCCCTCCTCACTCCGGGACCATCGTGGTCCGCAGCGCCCGGTCGCGGACGTCCGGGTCGGGGTGGGCGCGCAGGGTGGTCAGCAGGGCGCGCCAGGGTGCCGGCCAACCGGTGGTGTCGCCTGCCTGGGCCGTGATGGCCACCGCGAGGAGGGCACCGGCGTCGGTCAGGGCCCGGGCCGTGGCGAGCAGGTCGGGACGGGTGCGGTCGCGGGCGGCCAGCCAGCTCTCCAGGCCGTTGGCCGCCTCCCACGCCAGGATCGGGCGGTCGGCCAGGTCCGCGATCCGGCGCAGCGGCGGGAGCAGGTCGGCTCGCTGGGGCAGCGCCGCCATGGCGAGCGTCAGTGCCTCGGTTCGGTAGGTGGGTTCGGCCGCCAGGTCCATGGCCACCGTTTCGGCCACGCGGCGCAGGGATTCGCCCGCGGACCGAACCATGCCGGCCAGCTGCTCCACGGCGTAGGTGATGCGTTGCCGGCCCGGCTCGTCGCGGTCGGCGGCCGGGTGTTCCGCTCGGGCCAGTGTGGTGAACGCGGTGCGGAGCTGCGTCGGGTCACCGGTGACGGCGCTCGCGTCGATCAGGGCGTCCGTCGCCTCGCGCCACGTCGCCGTGGTGGCCAGGTCGGTGATCACCCCGCCGAGCCACTGCGCACCCTCCCCGTCCCACCGGCTCCAGTTCGACCATGCCCGCAGGCCGATCCGCGCGATGTCCGGATCGGCCGAGCCCGCCACCGCGCGGACCAGGGCGCCGTACCGGGGACGGTGCCGTTCGGCGACCGTGTGCGGCCCCGCCTCCGTCACACCGGTGGCGACGGCGTACCCGGCCGTGGTGGCCTCGGTCAGGATCGGCCACACCCGTTCGTCGTCGGCCACCCACCGGGCGGCCGACACGATGGCGCGGCGCACGTCCCGGTGCAGACCCGGATCGGCCCACAACGCGGCCAACTCGTCGACCGCGCCGGAGACACGGTGCTCGGCGATCAGCCGCACCGCTTCCTTGCGGGCGGTCACCTTGCGACCGGACAGCAGCGGGCGCAGCGCCACGATCAGGTCGGCCGGGGCGACCGAACGGGCCGCCCGGGTGGCGGCGTAGACCGCGACCCTGGCCCGGTCGGTGTCGGCGTACCCGAGCAGTTCGCCGAGCACCAGATCGGGCCGATCGGTCCAGGCCAGCGCGGCCAGGGCGGACTCGACCACCGCGATCTCGCCGTCGTCGAGGAACGGCCGCACCGCATCGGCACCCGCACCGGGCAGGCGGCCCAACCGGCGCACCGCGGCGGCCCGCTCCCACACCGGCTTGCCCGGCGTGGTGGCCAGATCGGCCAGCAGTTCGGCATACCGGGCGATCTGGCGGGGGAGCCACGCCCGTTCGGCGTCGGGAAAGGCCGGCAGGACCCGGACGCCGCGCTTGGCGAACCTGCCGTGCACCGGCTTGTTCAGCGCGCGGTCCAGCAGGTCGGTGCAGCGCCTGCCGATCGCGTCGGCGACCGCCTGGATCGTGATGGTCGACGGGTCCTGCCGGAAGACGATCTCGACGCGTTCGTCGCGGGTGGCAGGCGGGTCCAGCCAGAGGGTGATCGCCCGCGACACGGTGTGGTCGTGGGACGCGGTGGTGGCCACGCGGAGGTGGTCCTGGAGCTCGGGCATCGTCCACGCGCGCCGGTTCAGGCCCGTGGCCAACGACAGCACCAGGTCGTAGCGGCCGACCCTGGCGTCCGCCGCGACGCGGGTGCGCAGCGCGGCGAACACCGCGTGTTCGGCACCGCGCGGCAGGTCCTTGTCCAGTTGCCCCATGGCGAACACGCTCTGGTGCGACCCGGACCGCTCCAGGATGCGCAGCGCGCACTCGGTCATGCGGGGTTCGATGGTCAGCACGCCCTGCCGCAGCAGCGTCACGGCCAGCCTGCCCACCGACTGCCGCGTGGTCCACGACGCGTCCCTGGCCTGCACCGCGTCGACGGCCAGCTGCTCCACCGCCGGCAGGTCGTCCGGCCGGAACAGCCAACCGGGGATCGCCGCCACCGCGGCCAGCGCGGCACTGCGCACCGGGTCCTGCTCGTTGGGCAGGCGGGTCAGCGAGGCGAGCGTCCCGCCGACCGTCACCGGGTCCCTGGTGGCGGCTGCCGCGCCGATCAGCAGCGGGTAGGCGGTGGCGCGGTCGGCCGCGGTGGACCGCGTGGTCTCCCGGCGCAGCGTCGGTTCGGCGTCCGCCCACGGCAGGCGTGCGGTGATCTCGTGTCGCAGCAACGGATTGGTCGCGACGTGGCGGGTGGCGAGCAGGCGCTGGGCGTGCGCGTGCCTGGACCGCCAGGGCAGCACGTCCAACAGCGACGGCGGCAGTCCGGCGCGGACCAGGTCGCGGTCGCCGAGCGCACCGTCCAGGATCGCCGGCCGCCTGGCCGGTGGCAGTCCGCGCAGTAGGGCCGCCAGCCGGTCCGGGTCGCGCAGCAGTGACGTGGCCAGCGCGACGAGCGCCGCGTCGGACGCCGCTCGTAGCACGACGGTGATCCCCCGGGTCGGCTGGAACCGGATGCGCCGGTCGGGGTCGGCCAGGATCGTCGCCACCCGTTCCGGGTCGGCCCGGCCCGCCATCGCCAGCCACCGGTCCGCGCCCGCCGGCAGCCCGGTCGACGGGCCCTCGTCGGTCAGCAGGTCGATGGTCTCCCGTGGTGCGTGGCCGAGCAGCTGGGTCATCGCACCGCCGAACCGGTGCCACACCTGGGTTCGCCCGACCTCGCCCGCCTCGGCGAGCCGCCGCCGGAGATGGGCCAGCACGACGGCCGGGTGCCGCCGGGCCAGCGCGGCCAGGTTCGACACGGCGAAGTCCAGTTCGGGCAGCAGCAACGTCACCGTGTCCCGGCCGCACGCCGGCAGGACGGCCGCGGCCTCGTGGTCACCGAAACGTTGCCGCACCACGGGCAGCAGGCGGTCCGCCCAGTCGCCGGCACCGTCACCGCGCAACGCCCGGTACAACGCCTGCCGCCACACCTTGGGTGCGGTCGGCAGCGTCGCGGTGATCACGTCGAGGTCGACGCGGCGCCGCACGGTGTGGTGCACCGCGCCGGTGGCCACGGACATGTCCGGCCCGGTCAGGCAACCGCGTACGAAACCCTGGTCGCCCGCGATGATCGCCATCAGCAGCGCCCACGACCGGGTCACGCCGGGCCGGGCGCTCAGCTGCGCCAGCAGTGTCGTCAGGGCGGGCGTGCCGGCCAGTGACCGCGCGGTGTCGGCGAGGAACCGCTGGCGGGCCGGGCAGGCCAGCGTGTCGATCCGCTTGGTCAGGGCGTCCAGGTCCATGCCGGGATTGTTCGGCGATCATGGCGGTGGCGCAACGGGGTTCGGGTGGGTGAGCTCGGCGGCGACGGCCTGCCACCGGTCGAGGAAGCCCAGCGGTTCGGTGGTGACCGGGCGGATGATCACGTGGTGCAGGCCGGCCAGCTCCAGTGCTCGCAGGCGGTCGGCGACCTGGGTCGGGGTGCCGACCAGGGCGAAGCGGTCGGCCAGCGGGCGGGTCAGGTGCAGTTCGCGCAACAGGCCGGCGTTCGCGTTGCCGTCCTTCCGGTCGGCCGCGAAGTCGTTGTGGGCCACCACGCGGTAGCCGGCGCGCAGCCGGCCGATCCGCTCCTGGGTGTCGGCGTCCAGGGACGTGTTGGCGAAGCCGGCCCGGTAGGCGTGGTTGGCCGCCGCGGCGATGGCGGGGGCGGCGCGGTGCAGGGCCCGGTCCGGATCGTCGTCGATGCTGGTGCGCAGCAGACCCCACATCGGGTAGTCGGCCGGCAGGTCGTGGCCGGCGCCGGTGCGGATGTGGTCGCGGTACCAGGCGATCCGGCCGGCGGACAGGTCGCCGGCGAGCAGGGCGCCGTCGCCGATCGCGCCGGCCAGGGCGGCCAGTTTCGGGCCCTCGGCGGCGAGCAGCACCGGTGGCGGCGTGGGCAGCTCCCGCCAGCGGTCGCGTAGTTCGGTGACGTAGTCGGTGAGTTCGCGCCGGGTGGCCGGGGGCAGGCCGAGGCCGGCCACGGCGGAGTCGCCGGTGCCGATGCCGCACGCCACTCGGCCACCGGACAGTTCGGCCAGTGTGGACATGGCGTTGGCGGTCACGCCGGGATGCCTGGTCTGCGGATTGGTCACCATCGACATGACCGTGGCGGCACGGGTGGCGCGCACGGCCAGGGTCATCGCGACGTACACGTTGCGGTACGCCGGGGCCTGGGTGTCGGGCACGCCGATCACCTCGAAGCCCACGTTTTCCGACCTTTCCACCAGTTCGGGATAGCGGCGAATGTCGCCGACCACCCAGGACACTCCCAGCCGCATGGGGCCTCCCGCGATTGTTGACCGGTGCCAGGGCCGGCGCTACTGTATCCCAAATACGGGATACAGCCGAGCGATCCTCGTCGTGGTGTCCAACGATGGTCACTTCACGGAAGAAGGTCACGATGGCAGTCGCGAGACGACGCCTGTTCATTGCCGCGCTTGCGGCCGTCTGCCTGGGTGCCACCGCGTGCACCACCACGTCCGGCGCCGGCGGATCCGGCGACGACACCGTGGGCATCACCCAGAACTCCATCAAGATCGGTACCTCGATGGGGCTGACCGGACCGACGGCCGCGGAGGCGACCGCCGCGTTGCACGGCGCCCAGGCGTACTTCGACTACGTCAACGACCATGGCGGCGTGAACGGCCGCAAGATCGACCTCACCGCCCTGGACGACGGCTTCACCGCCGCCCAGACGGTCACCAACGTCCGCAGGCTCGTCCAGCAGGACAACGTCTTCTCGCTGTTCTACCTGTGGGGCCTGAACAACACCGTAGCCGTGCTCCCGTTCGTGAAACAGAGCGGCGTACCGCTGATCGGACCGCAGTCGCCCACCAGCGCGGTGACCGATCCGGTGATTCCCAACGTGTTCCTGATGGAGCCGACGTTCAACGACGAGGCCGCCGTCTGCGCCAAGCAACTCGCCGACTCGTCGTCGGTGCACAAGCTGGGCATCCTCTACGAGAACGACCCGATCGGCCAGGACGCGCTCAAGGGTGCGCAGGACGCCGAAGGTCACCTGAGCAAGCCGATGGCCGCCAAGGTCGCGTTCACCTCCGGCACGCCGAGTTTCACCGGCCAGATCGTGTCGCTGCGCCAGCAGGGCGTCGACGGGCTGATCATCTTCGGCACCAACCCGGACATCGTGAACATCGCCAAGGGCATCAGCCTGGAGGGCTGGCATCCGGCGCTGTGCGGGTCCAGCAACGTGTTCGACCCGACGTTCCTGAGCATCAGCGGCAAGGACCTCAACGGCCTCAACGGTTCGCTCGGCCAGTACCTGCCGGAGTCCACCGAACCGGGCATCGTCACCTACCGGAACCGGCTCAAGCAGTACTTCCCGAACGAGAAGGCGACCGTGTTCGGTGTGCAGGCGTACGGCGAGGCCCAGATCCTGGTGCACGCACTGCAATCCCTGGGTAAGAACCCGACCAGGGCCGGACTGCTGACCGCGTTGAACTCGCTGACCAACTACAGCAGCGACACGCTGTTCCCGGTGTCGTTCACCAAGACGAACCACGACGGTGTGTCCCAGTACCGCCTGGTCAAGGTGGTGAACGGCCAGCCGCAGTTCACGTCGGGCTTCCTGTCCAACGACAGCCTCTTCGGCAACGGCTGACGGGACGGGTGGATGCACGCATTCGTGGGCTACCTGGTGTCCGGACTGGCCAACGGCTCCGTGTACGGACTGCTGGCGATGGCGGCGATCCTGGTGTTCAAGGCCAGCCGGACGGCCAACTTCGCGATCGGTGAGACGGGTACGTTCTCCGCGTTCGCCCTGTACGGCGCGGTGGCGCTGACCAGGCTGCCGTACTGGGTCGGTCTGCTGGTGGCACTGGTCGCCGGCGCCGTGGTGGCGCTGGCGACCGAGGCCATCATCACCCGCAACGTGCGCAGCGCGCTGCTGGTGCTGATCGGCACGCTGGGCATCAGCGACGTGATCACCGGCATCAACACGGTGCTGTGGTCCAAGGGCGAGCCCTACCAGGAGCCGTCGTTCCCGCAGTTGCCGGACGTCACGCTCGGCGGGGTGGGGATCTCCGGGCAGTACCTGAGCATCTTCGCCGCCGTCGTGGTGATCTGCCTGCTGCTGTACTTCCTGTTGGAGCACACCGGTTTCGGCCTGAATGTGCGGGCCGCCGCCGAGGACCGGGACCTGGCGGCACTGGCCGGGGTGAACGTCCGCCGGTGCGTGATGGTGATGTGGGCGGCCGGTGGCGCGCTGGCCGCGGTCGCCGCCGTGCTGGTCGCCCCGCTCAGCGCGCTCAACGTCAGCCTCATGACACCGTTGCTGTTCAACGGTTACGCGGCCGGCATCCTCGGCGGGCTGGACCGGCTGCCCGGTGGTCTGGTCGGCGGACTCGGCCTGGGTGTCGCGGCCAGCCTGATCGGCGGCTACCTCTCCAGCACCGCCGAGGACGCGATCCTGTTCGCGGTACTCATCGTCCTGCTCAGCGTCCGGCCGAACGGCCTGCTGGGCCGTCGTGTCGTGCAGAAGGTGTAGCCGATGACCGACTCGACCCGGGGTCCGCGCCGGCTGCCGCCGGCTTCGCTGTGGCCGGTGGCCCTGTCCGCGGTGGCGATCGTGGTGGCCCTGACCGGTGGCAGTTTCTGGGAGTATCTGGTCGGTCTGGTGCTGATCTACTCGATCGCCGCGATCGGGCTGACCGTGATCACCGGGCTGGGTGGGCAGATCTCCCTGGCGCACGCCGCGGTGTTCGCGCTGGGCGCCTACGTCGCCGGCATCCTCGGCACCCGAGGGCTACTGCCCTTTCCGCTCACCATCGTGGCCGGCGCGCTGGTCGGGGTGGTCGCGGCGGCGGTGATCGGCCTGGTGGTCGGGCGGATGACGGATCTGGCGTTCGCCATCGCGTCGTTCGGCGTGACGATCATCGTGCAGCGGATCGCCACCACGTTCACCGGGCTGACCGGCGGTTTCGAGGGGCTCAACGTGCCGCCGCCGACGTGGGGCGGGCTGCGGCTGACCCAGGCGTCGCTGTTCGGGTTCGTGCTGGTGGTGTTCCTGCTCAGTTGCGTCGTGGGCCGGCGGTTGGCCACCGGCACGTTCGGCCGGACGCTGCGGGCGCTGTCGTCGTCCAAGGTGGCGGCGGCCAGTGTCGGGATGTCCGGGCAGCGGCTGCGCACCACGTCGTTCATGATCGGCGGCAGCTACGCGGCGCTGGCCGGCGGGTGCTACGGCTCGTGGGCCGGCTACCTGAGCCCGGACCAGTTCGGCGTGTCGCTGGCGATCACGTTCCTGTCCGCCGTGGTGCTCGGCGGGATGCGGTCGGTGCTGGGCACGGTGCTGGCGACCGCGGTGTTGTTGGGCGTGCCGCAGTCGTTCCAGGGTGCCGGGCAGTGGACGCTGATCGGCAACGGCCTGCTGCTGGTGGTGGTCACGCTGGCGATCGGGTCGAAGCTGCTGCCGCAGCCGGTGCGGGAGAAGCTGCGCGGCCGGTTCATTCCGCGTCGCGCACCCAGGCCGGCCGATCCGGCGGACGTCGCCACCGCCGCGTTCCGGCCGCCCGCTTCCCTTGCCGTGACACGGCAACCGGTGCTGTCCGTACGGGACCTGAGCATCTCGTTCGGTGGTGTCGCGGCGTTGCAGTCGATGAGCCTGGAGGCGCGCGGCGGTGAGGTGCTCGGCGTGATCGGCCCGAACGGTGCCGGCAAGTCGACCCTGCTCAACTGCGTCACCGGCGTGTACCGGCCGGACAGCGGTTCGGTGACACTGTCCGATGTGGACATAACGGGGATGCCGGCGCACCGGGTGGCCAGGGCCGGTATCGCGCGGACGTTCCAGGTACCGCAGGTGTTCAGTGAACTCAGCGTCGCCGACCAGCTCGTGGTGTCCCACCCGACGACCCAGGGCACGTCGCTGACCGCGCGGGTGCTCGGCACGCCGGGCGCACGGCGCAGGGCCAAGGCGGTCGCCGACGAGACCCGGCAGATCCTCGACGGGCTCGGCCTGGCCGCGTGGGCGAACGAGGCGGTGACCAACGTGCCGCACGGCAGCCGGCAACTGGTCCAACTGGCCAGGGCGCTGGTCCGGCGGCCGCAGGTGTTGCTGCTGGACGAGATCACCGCCGGTCTGCCCGGTGACGAGGCGAACCGGCTGGCCGACCTGTTCGGCTACCTGGCCCAGGACCTCGGGATCGCGGTACTGCTGATCTCGCACGACGTGCCGCTGCTGATGCGGGCCTGCGACCGGGTGGTGGTGATGGACGCCGGCACGAAGATCGCCGACGGCCCGCCGCACGCCATCCGGGGCGACCAGCGGGTGTTGGCCGCGTACCTGGGCACCCGGCAGGCCACCCATGGCTGAACCCGTCACGGCACCCGTCGCCGACCGGCGGGAGGGCGGCCAGGCCCTGCTCACCGTGTCCGGCCTGACCGCCGGCTACGGCGGACCCGATGTGCTGCACGGCATCGACCTCGTGGTGGGCGCGGGCGAGGTGGTGGCGATGCTGGGCCCCAACGGCGCCGGCAAGACCACCCTGCTGCGCGCGCTGACCGGCCTGCTGCGCGCCAGGAACGGCTCCATCGTGCTGCGGGGCAAGGAGATCGGCGGCCTGTCCGCACACCGGCGCAGTGCGGCCGGGCTGGCGCTGGTGCCGGAGAGCAAGGGCGTGTTCCCGACGCTGTCGGTGGCGGACAACCTGCGGGTGAACCTGCCCCGCACCCGCCCGGTGGAGCGTGTGCTGACGCTGTTCCCGATCCTGCGGGAACGGTTGGGCCAGTTGGCCGGCACGCTGTCCGGCGGTGAGCAGCAGATGCTCGGGCTGGCCAGGGCGTTGCTGCGGGAACCGGCCGTGCTGCTGCTGGACGAGCCGTCGCTCGGGCTCGCACCGATGATCGTCGACCTGCTGTTCGACACGCTGGACACGATCGCCGCCGAGGGCACCACGATCCTGATCGCCGAGCAGAACGTGACGAAGGCGCTGGAACTGGCCACCCGCGCCTACCTGCTGGACCGGGGCCGGGTCGGCTGGCACGGCTCGGCGCACGACGCCCTGCTGGACACCAGGGTCGCCGACACCTACCTGGGCATCGCGGACGGCGACGGGCCGTCCGTGGCCGCCGAGTAACCGAGGGGACCGATATGACGCCACCGCAGGTCACCGAGTCGCTCGCCGAGTTCGTCGTCGGCACGGACGAAACCGCCACCACGAAGCAGGCCAGGACGATCGCCGCCAGGGCGTTCGCCGACACGCTGGGCTGCGCACTGGCCGGCACCCAGCACCCGGTCGGCCTGCGGATCGGTCGCACCGCACGGGAACTGACGCCCTCGGCGCCAAAGGGGGCCTACCCGTTCGACGGGCTGGGCAGGCTGCCCATCGGCGAGACCGTGCTGGTGAACGCCACCCTCGGGCACGCCATCGACTTCGACGACACCAACCACCCGATGTACGGGCACCCGAGCTGCCACCTGGTGCCGACGGTCATGGCGTTGGGCGAACTGCGCGACCTGCCCGGCCGCGACCTGGTCACCGCCTACCTGATCGGCCACGAGATCGACGTGGCACTGGCCAGGGCGCTGAACATGAACCACTACCGGCAGGGTTTCCACGCCACCGGCACGCTGGGCACGTTCGGCGCGGCAGCGGCCGCCGCGAAGCTGCTCGGCCTGGACGTGCCGGCGACTCGCAACGCGCTCGGCGTGGCGGCGTCGACGTCGTCCGGTCTGCGGGCCAACGTGGGCACCATGACCAAACCGCTGCACGCCGGCATGGCCGCGATGCACGGGGTGATGGCCGCGATGCTGGCCGCGCAGGGCTGGGAGGCGGCGCCGGACGCGATCGAGCAGCCCCGGCTGGGCTATGCCGCCTCGCACATGGTCGGCGGCACCCCGCGCTACGACGAGGCGCTGGCTCCGCTGGGGTCGGCGTGGGCGATCGAGACGCCGATCGGCCAGCAGGTCAAGCCGTTCCCCGCCTGTGGCGCGACACATCCGAGCATCGAGGCGTCGGCGACCCTGCACGGCCAACTGGCCGGGCGACTCGACGACATCGCCGAGGTGTCGGTCGGCGTGCCGCCGCTGCTGATCGAGATCCTGGTCTACGACGACCCGACCGACGCCAACCAGGCCCGGTTCAGCCTCCCGTACACGGTGGCCGCCGCTCTGCGCCGGGGTTGGCTGGGTCCGGTCGACTTCACGCCGGAGCGGGTGTTCGATCCGGACGTGCGGGCACTGATGCGCAAGGTCACCTACCAGGCCGATGACGCGGTCGCCGACAGCACCGAGTTCGCCGCGATCGTCCGGCTGACGCTGGCCGACGGCACCGAGCTGAGCGAGCGGGTCGACCTGGCGCTGGGCAAGAACGGCCGGCCGATGACCGAGGAGCAGTTGCGGGACAAGTTCGCCCGCTGCGTGCGCGACGACTCGGCCGACTCGCTGGCGCTGTGGCAGACCTGGCGGGACGTGGACGGCGACGTGCCGGCGCGAGATCTGGTGGCCGCGCTGGAGAACTGGTGGGCGGGCGAGCGGGCGGGGGCCGCTGCCCGGTGACCGGTGTACTGGACGAGCTGACCGGCGCGGCGGTCGCCACCGATTTCGGTGCGCTGCCACCGGAAGTGGCCACCCGGCTGACGCTGCTGCTCGCCGACGCGGTGGGCTGCGCGCTGGCCGGCGTCACCGACCCGACCGCCCGCCGGGTGGCCGGACTGGCCGCAAGCCGGTTCGGCACGCCCACCGGGGTGACCGCGCTCGGGGTGGGCACGCCGGTCACGCCGGACATGGCCGCGTTCGTCAACGGCACCGCGCTGCGAGCCCTGGAACTCAACGACACCTACCTGGGCGGCGAACCGGTGCACCCCAGCGACACGGTCAGTGCGGTGCTGGCCGCCGGTGAGCTGGCCGGCGCGTCCGGCGCCACCGTGCTGGCCGGCATGGCGGTGGCCTACGAAACGCTGTGCCGGTTGTGCGCCAACGCGGCCATCCGGGAACGCGGCTGGGACACCGTGACGTTCGGCGCCCTGGCCACCGCCCTGGGTGCGGGCCGGGTGCTCGGGTTGGACCGGGACCGGTTGCGCGACGCGGTCACCGTCGCCACGGTGAGCGCGCCCGCGTTGTGGCAGACCAGGGTCGGTGAGCTGTCCGCGTGGAAGACGTCGGCGTTCGCGGACGCGGCCCGCAACGGGTTGTTCGCCGCGCTCGTCGCGCAGACCGGCATCGGCGGGCCGCCGCAGGCGATCGACGGGCCGTCCGGGCTGGAGCGGGTGGTCACCGGGCGGCTGGACCTGCCGGACGCCGCCGAGTGGCAGACCATGCGGGTGCGGGCGAAGATGTTCGCCGCGCAGTACTTCACGCATCCGGCCATCGAGGCGTGCCTGCGGCTGCGGGAGACCGGCCTGCCGGCCGGTTCGATCCGCGCGGTCGCCGTGCGCACGTTCGGCATGGCCGTGACCACGGCCGGCACCGACCGGGACAAGTGGGCTCCCGCCAACCGGGAGACCGCGGACCACAGCCTGCCCTACTGCGCTGCCGTGGCCCTGCTGGACGGCGAGGTGACCCCGGCCCAGTTCACCGATGCGAGGCTGGCCGCCGACGACGTGCGGGCGTTGCTGCCATTGGTCACCGTGGCCGAGGACCCCGAGGCCACCGCCGGGTACCCGGACACCATGGCCACCACCGTCGAGGTGACGCTCGACGGCGAGACCAGGTCGGCGTCGGTGACGCGGCCCCTGGGTGACCCGCGCCGGGGCCTGACGGAGGCCGACGTGGCGGCCAAGTTCCTGCGCTGCGCCACGGCATCCGGGCTGGACCACCACGCCACCCGCCGGGTGCTGGACCTGTGCCTGGGCGTCACCGGGCTGGACGACATCGGGGTGTTGCTGCACGCGGCACGGGACGCGGCGGTGCCGGCGTGAGCGCGGCGGTCGGCTCGCACGCCGAGGCCGCGCGCCTGATCTGCGACCGGGGTGACGACCTGCACGTCGTCGCCGGCATGTACCCGGGCCAGCCGGACGATCTGCTGCGAGCCGTGGTGGCGGAGGCGGGCCGGCGCGGTGTCCGGCTGACCGTGCTGCTGGCCGATCTGACCGGGAAGCTGCGCTTCCTCGACCCGGCCGACCCGAACCCGCCGCGCCTGGTCACCGTCGGCGGACGGGCACCACGCCCGCCGCTGCCGACCGCCGACTACCCGCCCAACTCGCTGTGGGAGATCGCCCGCCGGTTCACCGACGGCACGCTGCGCGTCGACGTGTTCGTCGGCATGGTGGCGCCGCCGAGGGACGACGGCACCTGCTCGTTCGGGCCGATCCTGTCCTACGGCCCATCGGCCATGGCGGCGGCGGACTATGTGGTGCTGGAGGTCAACCACGGCATGCCGGCGATTCCCGGCTGGCCGGGTCCGCACCGGGACGACGTGGACGTGCTGGTGGACACCGGCCTGGACCGGGTGGCCGAGCTGCGGCCGGCAAAGGTGGGGCCGTTGCAGCAGCAGATCGGCGCCCGGCTTGCCGCGCTGATCCCGAACGGCGCCACCCTGCAACTGGGCATCGGCTCCATTCCCGAGGGTTTCCTTGCCGCGCTGCGTGATCACCGGGATCTGGGCATCCACAGTGGAGCAGTCCCTGAGGCGGCGATCGAGCTGATCGACGCCGGCGTGTTCACCGGCGGCAAGAAGTCCCGCGACGTCGGCCTGCACGTCACCACCAGTTTGCTCGGTTCGCGCCGGCTGTACGAGTACGCGGCCGATCCGGCGCACGGCATCCGCATGCAGCCGGTCACCGTCACGCACGCGCCTGCCGCACTGGTGGAGCAGCGTGCCTTCTACTCGGTCAATTCCGCGCTGGAGGTCGACCTGACCGGCCAGGCGAACGCGGAATGGGCCGGTGGCGCGCGGATCGCGTCCGGCGGCGGTCAGGTGGACTTCGGGAAGTGGGCGCACGTCGGTGACGGTGCCCACATCATCGCGCTGCCGGCCCGCTCGCCGGACGGCCGGACGAGGATCACCGCCGCGTTGTCGGCGCCGCACGTGGTCACCACCCACCGCAACGACGTGGACTTCGTGGTGACCGAACACGGCGTCGCTGACCTGCGGGGCAGAACCGTGGCACAGCGCTGTGCGGCGCTGGTCGCCGTAGCGGATCCGGCGGACCGGCCGGCACTGCTCGCCGCGTGGCGGGACGGGCTTGGCGCCGGCTGACCGTGTGTCACGACACGGTCGCGTTGACCCGTTTCCACCATTGTTAGATACTGGATACCGTATCCTGAGTCAGAAGGGGCGACATGACGACTTCCTCGAAGCGCCAGGCGTACGAGGTCACGACCCAGTCCCCGGGGTTGACCGACGAGAGCCTGGACGAAGCACGGTCGCTGATCGGGACCTGGCTCCGGCGCGAACACTTCCGGTGGAACGACACGGTGGCCGCGGACAGCGTGCGCCAGTTCTGCCACGGCCTGTCCGACACCAATCCACTGTGGCTGGACGCGGAACACGCGGCCGGCAGCCGGTTCGGCGGTCTGGTGGCCCCGCCGACGTACCTCTACTCGGTGGACCGGGGTCACGTGGCACCGCGACTGCGTGGCGTGCAGTGGATCTACGCGGGCGCGAAGTGGGAGTTCTTTCAGCCGCTCACCATGGGCCTGAAACTGGACTCCCGCGCCCGGCTGATCGACGCCCGCTGGATCGCCGGCCGCAAGGCGCGCCGGATGATCCTGCAGGAGGGCGAGGTCGAGTACCACGACTCGGACGGCACGCTGGTCGCCCGCGCCACCACCCGGATCTTCCGCATCCCCAGGGCAAGGGCCGACGGCGGCCTGTCCTACTCCCGCCGCGAACCGCACCACTACACGCCTGCCGACATCGAGCGCATCGAGGACGCCATCGACGCCGAACAGGTGCGGGGTGCGGTGCCCCGCCTCTGGGCGGACGTGCGGGTCGGCGACACGCTGCCCGCCGTGGTCAAGGGGCCGCTGAACATGAGCGACATGATCATGTTCTATGCCGGCGTCGGCTGTTTCTACCTGGCGCACGAGATGGCCTGGCTGTGGCGGCGCCGCCACCCGGCCGACGCCTACGCCGACCCCAAGACCGGCACCCAGGACCACCCGGCCCGTGGCCACACCGAGGAGTTCATGGCCGGCGAGGTGGGCATGCCCGGCCCGTACGACAGCGGCCTGCAGCGGGTGTGCTGGCTGGGCCAGGTGTGCACCAACTGGATGGGCGACGACGGCGACCTGGTCGACCTGGACGTGCGGCTGCGCAGGCCCAACGTGTTCGGTGACACGCAGTTCTGCGCCGGTGTGGTGACCGGCAAGCGGGACGGCGGGCTGGTCGACATCGAACTGACCGCCACCAACCAGAACGGCGAGATCGGCAGCGAGGCCACGGCCACGGTCCGGCTGCCCGGCGCGCCGGCCGGTCGATGATGGCGCTCGATCTGCTGGCCGGCGTGCGGGTCGTGGAGATCGGCTCGTTCGTCGCGGTGCCCTTCGCCGGGCACCTGCTGGCCGGCCTGGGGGCGGACGTCACGTCGGTCGGCGGGACGGGCGACGACCCGGCCCGCCGGCTGCCGGCGTCCGGACCGTCGCTGTACGACTATCTGCACGAGCACAAGGACATCCGGCCACGCACCGAGCTGGCCGGTCTCGTCGCGGACGCCGATCTGGTGATCGCCGACGCGCGGGACCTGCCGGCCGGATTCACCGCGCCCGAGCGGGTTCCGGTGGCGGTGCTGCGAGTGGCACCGGGGGAGCAGCCGCCACAGTGTGACGCCACCGTGCTGGCCGCGCTGGCCGGAGTGGCCTGGGCCATCGGCGAACCGGGCCGGCCACCGCTGGGCATGCCGGCGCACACCGCGGATTTCCTGGCCGGTCTGGTGTTCGCCGGCTCGGCGCTGGCGCAGTTCCTCGGCGGGGCGGGCGGTGTGCGGGAGAGCTCCGGCCTGGCGGCGCTGTCCGCGTTCGTGGAGCAGAACTCGACCAGCTACCGGGCGTCCGGCATCGGCTGGCGGCGGGCCGGCCGGCGGGCACCCGGCTCGGCCGGCATCTACCCCTACGGCGTGCACGACTGCCGCGACGGGCAGATTGTCCTGATAGGACGGTCCACTCGGGACTGGCAGGAGATCGCCACCGGTGTCGGCGCGGGCGCTGTGCTGGAGCGGTTCCCCGACCCGTTCGCGATCGCCAGGCACCACGCCGACGAGGTGGACGACCTGCTCGCGCCCTACCTCGCGGCACTGACCAAGGCCGAGGTGATGGCCCTGGCCGAGTCGCACGGCATCCTCGCTACGCCGATGGTCACGCCCGCCGAGGCACTGGCCTACGACCACCTGGCCGGCGAGCGCGACTTCTGGGCGACCCTGGACGGCAGACGGGTGCCCGGACTGCCGTTCCTCGTGGAAGAACCGGCATGAGCACGCAGCAGGGAACGCTGGCCGGCGTGAAGGTGCTCGACCTGGGCTGGGTCTGGGCGGGACCGCTGGTCGGGTCGGCACTGGCCGATCTGGGCGCCGACGTGGTGAAGGTGGAGTCGGGCCGGCGGATGGACCCGTACCGGATGCGCGGTGTCGAGCGGCGGGCCGATCTGGGCGACCTGCGGCGCGAGGCGTCGCCGTCGTTCCACAAACTCAACCGCTCCAAGCGAAGCATCACCGTCGACCTGCGTGACCCCGCCGGCCGCGAGCTGTTCCTGGAACTGGCCGGCACGGCCGACCTGATCGTGGAGAACTTCCAGGCCGGCACGCTGGACCGGCTCGACCTCGGCTGGCCGGTGCTGCACGCCGCGAACAACCGGCTGGTCGTGCTGTCCATGTCGGCGGGTGGCGCCACCGGCCGCTGGGCCAATCTCAAGGCGTACGCGCTGATCACGTCCGCCCTGGCCGGTTACGAGGCGCTGGTGCGGTATCCCGGTGAACCGCCGGTGGGCAGTGCCACGTTCGGCGTGGCCGACCCGACGGTGGCCGCGTTCGGGTTGCTGGCCGCGCTGTCCGGCCTGGCCAGGGCCCGCCGCACCGGTCGCGGCGCGCACCTGGACCTGTCCGGTGTGGAGGCCGTGCTCGGCGTGCTCGGCCTGCCGTTCCTGGAAGCGGCCGCTCCAGCGGCCGGGGAACCCGTTGTGGTCGAGTTGACGCTGCGCTGCGCCGGGGACGACGCCTGGGTCGCCGTCGCGCTGGCCGGACCCGGTGACTGGAAACAGCTCGTCGCCACCTGCGGGTCGGACACGGACTGGCCGGACTGGCACCGGCTGGCCACCGAGCCGGCCGAACAGGCTGCCGCGGCCCGACGGATCGAGACCGCGTGGACCGCGAAAGCGGACGCGGATGACGCGGCAACCCGGCTCCGGGCCGCCGGCCTGGCCGCGGCACCGGTGCTGTCGGTGGAGCAACGCAACGAGCGCTCGCCGTGGGCGGACGGCCGGACCACGATCGAGCATCCGGTGACCGGCCCGGAACCGGCATACCCGTCACCGTGGGGTTCGCTGCTGCCACCCCGGCCGGCACCGCTGCTGGGCGAGCACACCGACGAGGTGCTCACCGAATGGCTGGCCTACCCGGCCGACCGGGTGGCCGCACTGCGGGCCGAGGGGGTGCTGTCATGACGGACGAGACGCCGGAGGACGTGGCGTTGCGCCGGGCACTGGAGGTCGGCGCCGCCGCGACACCGGGCTCGGCGACGCTGGACGCGGTCCGGCGGGCGATCCTGGACGGGCTGAGCGTCGCCCTCGCCGGGCAGGCACATCCCCGGCTGCGACCGCTGCGGCAGGCGCTGGCCGGTGGCGGCGGTGCGACGCTGTGGTGGTCGGGGGAGCGGGTCGACCCGGTCACCGCGGCACTGCTCAACGGCACCGCGATCCACTCCTACGACTTCGACGACACCCACGACGCCGCCATCGTGCACGCGATGTCGGCGATCCTGCCGGCCGCCGTGGCCGGCGCGGAAGTCTCCGGCTGCGACGGTGCGACGCTGGTGTCCGCCGTCGCCGCCGGCACCGAGCTGGCCTGCGACGCGTCGCTGGCCGCGGGTCACTACGCGGGCTGGCACTACACGACACTGCTGGGCGGCCTCGGCGCCGCGCTCGCCTGCGGCATCACGCTCGGCCTGCCGGAACCGGCCTTGGCCGACGCCGTCGGCAACGCCTACACGCTGGCCGCCGGCAACAAGCAGGCCGTGCTGGACGGGTCGCTGCTCAAGCGGGTCATGCCCGGTTTCGCCGCGCACACCGGCGTACTGGCCGCGCGGACCGCGGCCTGCGGCATCGGCGGCGTGCGGAACTGGTTCGCCGGCCAGTACGGCCTGGCCAACCTGCACTACGAGGGCGACGCGCGACCGGACGAACTGGCCGGTGGCGCGTTCCCCAGGATCACCGAGCTGAGCTGCAAGCCGGTCCCGGCGTGCCGCTTCACCCACGGCGCCATCGAGGCGGCCACGCTGCTGCGCGACCGGCTCATCGCCGCTGGCGTCCACCCGGCGTCCCCGCGCGATGTCCTGGTGCGCTACCCGGCGCTGGACCGGCTCGCCCTGGTCTGCCGGCCCTACCAGCGGCGCGGCGAGGCCGAGATGGACGCCCAGTTCAGCACCGCCTACCTGGTCGCGGCCGGGTTGGTGCGTGGCGTGGTGGACTTCGGGTCGTACCTGCCGGACGCGCTGGCCGACCCGGTGGTGGCGGAACTGGCCGGTGCGGTGCGGATCACCAGGGACCTGCCGGTCACCGACGACCACGCGATCGCCCCGATCGAGGTGAGCGCGGCCGGCCGGACGGTCCGGGTGACCGAGGTGCTCGGTTCGCCGGCCAGACCGATGGACCGGGATCAGCAGCGGGCCAAGTTCCTGGCCTGTATCGCCCAGTCCGGCACGATGACGGGCCGGGATGCGCCAACCGAAGGCGATGCCCAAGGTCGGTGGGAGACACTGTGTGTGGTGGTCGATTCGCTGGGCGACGGTAGTGCGGGCGCGGATTCCCTGATCGCGGCGATTCGACCTCCCACCGCAGCCGCCTGAAGCCGCCCGCGAACGAGGAGTGCACGTGGAAGCCCAATCCGTCGACCGGCGCAGCGTCCAACGCTCGACCAAACTGTCCGAACAGCTCACCTCCATTCTGCGCGAGGAGGTGCTGACCGGCCGGGTGCGGCCGGGCGAGCGGATCGTGCAGTCGGAATGGGCCGAACGGCTGGGGGTCAGCCGGATGCCGGTACGCGACGCGGTCAACCAGTTGTGCACCGAGGGAATCCTGGTGCAGCAACAGGGCGGGCAGGTCTTCGCGGCGCAGATCGACCCGGACGACATCCGGGACGGCTACTACCTGAACGCGGTACTGGCCAGCATGGCGGCCCGCCGGGCGGCCACCCGGATCAGCGAGGACGAACTCGCCGAACTGAAGCACATTCACACCAAACTCGGTGAGGCCGCCAAGGCCGGTGACCGCCACGATGCGTCGCGGTTGAACTGGGCGTTCCACCGCACGGTGAACCGGGCGGCCAATTCCGCGCGGCTGACCGCGCTGCTGCGGATGACCGCGACCAGCATTCCGCATTCGGCGTTCGAGATGGTCGACGAATGGCCGGACCTGGCGCAGGCCGACCACGCCAGGATCATCGACGCGCTCTCCGCCCACGACGGCGAGGAGGCGGCGCGGATCATGCAGCGGCACATCGAGGCCGGTTCCGAGCCGATGCTGACCGAACTGCGCCAGCGCTGGTCGGACCAATCGGAAACCTAGTCATTCCAGAAGGACGGTGACCATGGCGACCCCGACAACCGCCGCGCTCGACCTGACCCCGCTGCTGGCGCCGCGCTCGATCGCGATCGTCGGCGCGTCGGACTCGGGGGACAAGCCGGGCACCCGGCTGGCCCGGCTGTTCGGGGATTTCGCCGGTCCCGTCTACGCGGTCAACCCGCGCCGGCTCGACCTGCCGGGACTGATCTGGGTGCCGGACGTGGCCAGCATCCCGGAACCGGTCGACCTGGGCTGTTTCGCGCTGCCCGCCGATGGCGTGCCGCCCGCCCTGGAACGGTTGGCCGAGCAGGGCACCAGGGCGGCGATCGTCTACTCCGGCGGTTTCGGCGAGTCCGGTGCCGCCGGTGCCGCACTGGAGCGGCGGCTGACGTCGATAGTCGACGAGTACGGCATCGCACTGTGCGGGCCGAACACCGCGGGCGTGATCAGCCTGCGCACCGGGTTCGTCGGCTCGTTCACCCACGCGCTGGTGGACGGCGCACCGCCGGCCGGGTCGCTGATGGTGGTCACGCAGAGCGGCGCGGTCGGCGGCATCCTGCTGACCCGGCTGCGCGACCGGGGTGTCGGTGTGAGCCACTGGATCTCGGTGGGCAACGGCGCCACCCTGGACGTCGCCGACTACCTGGAGTTCGCCGCTGCCGACGACGACACCGCCGCCGTGGCACTGTTCCTGGAAGGCCTGCGGGACGGGGCCGCGTTCCGGGCCGCGGTGCGCCGCTGCCGGGAGGCCGGCAAGGCCGTGATCGCCTACAAGGCAGGTGCCACCGGTGAGGGCGCCCGCGCCGCGCTGTCCCACACCGGGAAGCTGGCCGGCAGCGACCGGGTCTACGACGGTGTGTTGCGCCAACTCGGCGTGCGGCGCGCGGTCGACCTGGAACACCTGGCGCAACTGGCCATGATGGCCTGCTGGTCACCGGCCGGCGTCGGTGATCGGGGTGCCGTGCTGTCCGCGTCCGGTGCCGGCTGCACGATCAGCGTCGACGAGATCGTCGGCGCCGGCCTGCGGCTGGCCGGCCTGGCCCCGGCCACCTCCGACCGGCTCGCCGAACTGCTGCCGTCGTTCGGCCAGCAGGCGAACCCGGTCGACCTGACCGGCAAGGCACTGGAGAACCTGAGTGTGCTGCGGGGCGCGCTGGACGCCGTGCAGCGCGATCCCGGCGTCGACTTCGTCGTGCTCGGCTTCGCCACCAAGAACGAACCGGAGATCGCCGAGGCGGTCGCCGCGACGTGGCACCGGGACAAGCCGCTGGTGTGCGTGCTGCCGGTCAGCGAGGCGGCGGCCCGGCCGATGCGCGAGCCGCTGGCCCGGCACGGGGTGCCGGCGTTCACCGAGTACGCCGACGCGGTGCGGGGAATCGCCGCGATGCTGCCGGCCAGGGCGGTTCCGCCGGCCGAGCCTGCCGTGCCGGTGGCTGCGGCGCCCGGTTGGGTGAGCGGTGAGGACGCGCTGTCGATGCTGGGCGCCGCCGGCATCACCGTGCCGGTCACCGAGCGGGTGCGCACCGAGGCGGAAGCCGAGGCCGTCGCTGCCCGGCTGGGTGGCCCGGTGGTGGTCAAGGTGGACCATCCGGCGATCCTGCACAAGTCGGATTTCGGCGCGGTGCGGGTCGGCGTGGCTGTCTCGGACGTGGCCGCGTGCTGCGCCGAGCTGCGGGCGGCCGCGTCGGCCGTGGTGCCCGACTTCGCCGAGGCCGGTGGTTTCCTTGTGCAGCAACAGATCTCCGGTGGCGTGGAGGTGCTCGCCGGGCTGAGCCAGGATCCGACGTTCGGTCCGGTGCTGACCATCGGACTGGGCGGGACACTGGTGGAGCTGCTGGGGGAGACCGCGAGCCGGGCACTGCCGTTGACCGACGACGAGATCCGCGCGGCCATCGACGACACGCGCTTGGGTCAGGCCCTGGTGGGCCATCGGGGTGGGGCGCGCGACGTCGACGCGCTGGTGCGGACCATCGCGCGGTTCCAGGAATTCCTGGCCGGGCGTCCGGATGTCGTCGAGGCGGATCTCAACCCGATCCTGGTCCTCGCCGACGGATGTGCGGTGGTGGACGCCCGGCTGCGGTTGGCCTGAGTTCAGGCCAACGCCGGCAGGACGTGCTCGCCGAGCAGGCCGAGCGCGTCGCGCAGGCCGGCCTCGGTGGCCTGGAAACCGGGGCCCTGCGGGCGTAGTTGCAGGTGACTGACGGGGAATCGGTCGCACAGGGCGCGCAGGCGGTCCCGGCAGGTGTCGACCGAGCCGACCACGGCCCGCTGGCTGATCTCCTCGTCGAACGTGCGGTGCACCCGCACCGTCGTCGACTCCTCCAGGCCCCACGTGCGGTAGGCGCCGAACGTGTCGCCCATGAACGTGCGCGCGTGGTCCACGGCCTCCTGGTCGGTGGGCGCGACGCAGACGTTGCGGGTCAACACCACCGTGCCCGCACCGGACTTGCCGGCCGCACGCCGGGCCTCCAGGTACACCGGGAACAGCTCCGCCAGGTCCGGTTCGGCCACCTGGGACGGGATGTACCAGCCGTCGCCCAACCGCCCGGCCCGTTCCGCCGCGCCCCTGCTCTGCGCGCCGACCACCACCGGCGGCTCGGTCATCGGCCGGCGGGCCAGCGTGCCGTGGCACTGGAAGAACCGGCCGTCATGGTGCACCTCGCCGTCGGTCCACAGTGCCCGCATGAGCACCACGGCCTCCTCGAACCGCGCCACCCGGTCGGCCCGGTCCGCGCCGGCCGCCTGGAACAGTTCCGGCCGGTAGCCCAGGCCGACACCGAGGATGAACTTCCCACCGGTCAGGTAGTCGGCGGTCATCACGTCCTCGGCGAGCTGCACCGGGTTGAGCACCGGCAGTTGCAGCACACCGGTGGCGTAGTGGAAGTCGGGGAACTGGCCGGCCATCCAGGCCAGCGTGGGCAGCGGTGACAGGAACTGGAACGGGTGCGAGAGCCACTGGTGCAGGCCGGACACGAAGGTGAAGCCGGCCTCGCCCGCCGCGGCCAGCGTGCGCCGCCACTCGGCCAGTTGCTCGTCCGGCTTCATGCCGGGATTGGGCATGCCCAGGTTGATGCCGAAGTCCATGTCAGGCCGCCTTCTCGAACGCGGCCGCGACCGCGCCGCTGTCGGTGATCTCGGCGAACGCGGGCAGCGTGGTGCGGATCGCGTAGTCGTGCGGCTCCGTCGTGTGGGACGCGCACAGGTCCTCGACGACGTGCACGGCGTAACCGGAGTCGGCGGCGTGCCGGGCGGTCGACTCGACGACCATGTGGGTGGCCACCCCGCCCAGGAACAGTTCGCGGATGCCGCGGCCGGTGAGCAGTTCGCCCAGGGCCGTGCCGGTGAACGCGCCGACGCCGCCCTTGGTGATCACGATCTCGCCCGGTGCCGGCGCGACCTCGGCGCAGAACTCGGCGTCCGGCGTGCCCAGGGACAGCAGGTTCTCGGTCTGGTAGCGGCCGAAACGCGCGGTGCGGTTGGTGCGCAGCGTGTGGTGCTCGTCGAAGGCGACCCGCACGTGCACGACGGTGACGTCGCTCCTTCTGGCTGTGTCCAGCAGCCTGGCCGCGTTCGCCAGGACGTGCCGGCGGGCGATTTCCGCCGCCAGGCCGGACGGCCCGCCTAACGTGCTGCCCGGTTCGCAGATCCCTCGCTGGTAGTCCATGAGCAGCAACGCACTGGGCATGTCGCCTCCTGGCCTCGACGCCATATACGGGATACAGGATACTCCGATGTGTCAGCCAGAGCCAGGACCCGCCGGACGGCGTACCGTTCGATCATGGCGACAGCACATCCGATCGGCCCCGACAACGGCTCACTCGTCCTGCGCACCACCCGCCAGGGACTGGCCACCAAGGTCGGCCACGACCTGACCATCGAGGTGACCCGCTGGTCGGGCACCGTCACGGTGGACCCGGCGGGCCACGGCATCGACGTCACCGTGGAAACCGGTTCGCTCGCGGTGGTGCACGGCGCCGGCGGGGTCAAACCACTGTCCGATCGGGACAAGAACGAGATCCGGACCAACGCCGCCAAGACCCTCGACGCGAACCGCACGCCGACCGCCCGGTTCGTCGCGACATCGGCCGCGCTGGGCGCGGACGGCGGCGGCACGGTGACCGGTGCGCTCATCCTGCGCGGCGTCACCCGCGACCTCGCCCTGACGATCACACCGCTGGGCGACGGGAAGTTCCGCGCCACCGGCACGGTGACGCAGACCGAGTTCGGCATCAAGCCCTACACCGCGTTCCTGGGCGCGCTCAAACTCGCCGACGCGGTGACGGTCGAGGCCGAGGTGACCCTGCCGGTCTGACGGCCGGACAGCACGACGGCCGGTGGGGGACCCACCGGCCGCCGCTGTCGGGATGTGTTACTGGATCTGCTGGAACAGGGCGCTCGTCTCGTTCGGGGTGAGCGCGTAGTTCCACGCCTCGATGTCACTCACCGAACCGGGCAGGAAGCCCGTGCCGAGGCTGGCACCGATGCTCAGCGGCCCGGTCGGCTGCCAGGGCGTGCCGGCCGGCCAGGTCGCCGTGTGGTTGGTGGCGCCGTTCACGTACAGCGTCGCCGTCTGGGACGTGGCGTCGTACGTGCCGACCAGGTGGGTCCACGTGTTCGGCGTCGCGGGGAGCTGGGACAGCGCCCGCACCTGGGTGGCTCCCGCGGTGTCCGCCGTCGCCATGGTGAAGGCCCACGCGTGGTCGGCGCCGTCGTACCGCAGTGCGGCCCCGGTGTTGGCCAGGCCGTCCTGCGACACGATGGTCACCGTCGACGTCGGCACCGACGGCAGGTTGACCCAGGCCGAGATGCTGAAGCTCGCCGACGTGTTGATCACCGGCATGGCCGTGGTGGCGTCGCCGGCCACACCGTCCAGGGTCAGCGCGTCCCGCGAGGTGCCCGCGGCGTCCGCCACGGTCGCCCAGGTGGTCCCGGACGCCGACAGCGTGGCGTCGTGCTCGCCGAACGCCAGGCCGTGGATCGCCGCCCACGGCGTCTTGGAGTCACCGATGGTGTCCTGGGCGTCCGTGTCCGTCGGGTCGAACTCGACGTTGTTCAGCAACCACTGGTCCACCGGACCCATGTACGCCGTGGACAGCGCGGCATACCCGGCCGGGTTCAGGTTCGCGTGGTCGGCTGCCGCCGCCGAGCCGTCCAGCTTCATCGCGCTGGTCGGATCGGTCGGGTCGGTCAGCATGCCGAGCACGTCGTCGGTGTTGACCGAGGCCGCGATCTGGCCGCCCGCGCCCGAGGTCAGGAACGAGTTGGCCACCGTCCGCTGGCTGTCCACCGACGGGGTTCCCGTGGTGGCGTCGGCCGTCGTGGTGCACGGGTCCGCGGCCAGTGGTCCACCGCCCGCATAGCCGGCGCACGGCGGCAGCGCCACCGCGACGACGGTGATGCCGGCGTTCTGCAGTGCGTCCAGCACCAACTGGTAGCCGTCCTGCAGGTCGTCGGCTGTCATGCCGTTCAACACGTCCTCCAATCCCTCGTCCAGGATGACAGTGGTCACGTTGGGTTGGTCGAGTACGTCACGGTCCAATCTGGACAGTAACGATGGGCCGCCGACCTGTTTGCCCGCGGCGTCCTCCTTGTTGTCGGCCAGCACCTCGTTGGCCTCGATGCCCGCGCCCAGCGTGCCGAAGGATGCGGGTGCCGTCGGTTCGGCCGCGGTGAAGTTCCGCATCAGGTCGGCCTCGGCGGCCGCGAACGTGTTCGGCTCGGCCGGGTCGACGAGGTTGTCACCGACCACCACCTGGGTCGCGGTGCCGTTGGTGACCACGTCCATGCCGGTGACCACGTTGGTGGCGAAGGTGGGTGCGGTGGTGAACGCCGTACCGGTGGGATCGGCCGCGTGGGTCGCGCCCGCCGTCGTGTACTCCACCGCCGTGCCGGACCAGGTGTGCTCCGGCAGCGCCGAGACGGTCGCCGTGGAGTTCAACTGGAACGACACCAGCACGAAGTGGTTGGCGACGATCGGCACGGTCACCGGGTCGGAGTAGACCATGCCACCCTCCGGGAGGGTGACACCCGCCGCGCCGCCGAAGGTCAACGCGATCGGTGTCGTCGCCGGTGTGGGTGACGGTGCCGAGCCGTCACCGGAGTCGACGGCCACGGTGGCCGCCGTGATCGGCAACTGTGCTGCGCCCAGCGAGTTGTCGAACTTGAACCGCACCTTCGAGCCCGCCGTGCCCGGGGCCACCAGCGACGGCCGCAGCGCGATCCGGTAGGTCTGGCCGGTGATCGCCGTGCCGTTGAAGGTGAACAGGCCCTCGGTCGGGTTGGCCCACGATCCGGTCCAGGTCTGACCGGCCGCCAGCCCCGTGGTGGTCGTGTTGCGCGCGGCGATGCCGAAGATGTGCAGCGACTGGCTGCCCGGCCCACCGCCCAGCGACACGTCCGGCAGGGTGATCGACGCGATCGCCTTGCCCACGTGCAGCGCGGACAGCGGCACCGAGAACGCGTAGATCTTCGCGCTCGCCGACGTCGTCCCGGTCGGCGTGAGCTCGCCGCCGGGCAGGCTCACCGCGGCGACGGTGGACGGGCCGCTCAGCCAGTCCGGCACGCTCAGCTGGTAGGTCTGCGTGCTGCCGTCGCTGTAGCTGATCGTGCCGGTGGCACCGCACAGCTCCGCGGGATTGGTGCCCTGGAAGGCATATGTGCCGGACACCGGCGTGGTTCCCGGGACGAACGGCGCCGCCGTGGTGCCCGAGGCGCCGCACAGGTCGTTCGCGGCGTCCGGGTCCGGTGTCGGCGCACCGGTCGACGTCGCCAGGAACACCAGTGACGTGGTGCCCGTACCGCTCAGCGCGGACACCCCGAAGTTGCCGCCGATCGTCTCGTTGGCCGCGACCACGTTGTCCGGCCCGGTGGTGGGCAGGGTGAACGTGGCACCGTCGACCGTCACCGGCCCGTTCCAGCCCGCCGTCGTCAGTGCCGACTGCGAGATGGAGTCGGCGCCGTCCGCGCCGGCACCCGTGCTGGCCGTGCCGGACTGGATGGCGTCGTTGCCGAACCTCGACGACGCCAGGCAGTCCGCCCAGGTGTCGCACGCGGTCTTGTCGTTCGGGTCACCGGCCGCCTGGAACGCGTACACGTTGTGGCTGAAGCCGGAGGTGTCACCGGCCGCGTCCACGGCGTACGCGAACAGCTTGTGCGGTCCCGGCGCCAGCGGCCTGACGTGCACGGTCGCCGTGTTGCGCAGGGTGGCCGCCTCCACCGCCGTGAGCACCCGGTCGTACACCTGGACGTCGCTGACGTCACCGGCGACGTTGTTGCTCACCGCACCACCGGTCAGTGCGACCGCGCCGAGGGTCAGCGGACCCGGAGCGTTCCACGGCGTCCCCGTCCTGGTCGCCGTGCCGGCCTGCACGCCGTTGACGTACAGCACCATGGCACCGGTGGTGGAGTTGAACGTGGCGATCAGGTTGGTCCACGCCCCGACCGTCGGTGCTCCCACCGCGTGCGCGGCGAACTGGGTGGCACCGGCGGTGTCCGAGGCCGTCATCACGAACGACCACGAGTTGGAGGCGTGGTTGTACTGGAGGTAGAAGGCGCTGAGATTGGCGCCTGCCTGGCCGACGGCTGTGTAGTAGTTGCTGAGGTTGTTGAGTTTCACCCACGCCGACACCGAGAACGACTGGGCCGTGTTCAGCACGGGACCCGTGGTGCGGGCGTACCCGGTGGTGCCCGGCGCGAGCACGGTCGTGCCCCGGGTGGCGTCGCTGACCAGCGTCGCGTTGCCGGCCATCGTGGCGGCATGGCCGCCGGTGGCGTCGGCCACCGTGGTGCTGCCCGCCGCGTCGGTCAGTGGCCACCGGCCGCTGGGCACGTTCGCCACGCCACCGGTGAAGTTGGACACCACCTCGGATGCCGGTGGGTTGATCGCGGCCGGCTGCTGGTCGACGCTGTACACCAGTTTCGTGGCGTTGCCGCTCGGCGTGGCGATGGTGAACGTGCCGGTGTCACCGGCGTGGCCGGTGCCGGTGAACGAGGTCACCGGCGTGGCGATGGTCGTCGCGTCGTCCGAGCTGAGTACCGAGTCGTAGACCTGGACGTCGCTGACCTCACCGTTGACGAAGTTGCTCACCGCAGCACCGGACGGTGCCACCGCGCCGACGGTCAGCGGACCGGTGGCGCTCCACGGCACCGCCGTGTTCGTCGCGGTGCCGGCCGGCACGCCGTCGACGTACAGCACCATCGCGCCCGACGTGGCGTCGAACGTGGCGATCACGTTGGTCCACACGTTCACCGAGGGCGCACCCGTCGCCGTGGCGGCGAACTGCGTCGACCCCGCCGCGTCGGCCGAGGGCATCACGAACGACCAGGCGTTCGCGGCGTGGCTGTACTGCAGGTAGAAGTTGCCGACGTGGGTGCCGGCCTGGCTCACCACCGTGTAGAAGTTGCCGAGGTCGTTGAGTTTCACCCACGCGGACACGGAGAACGAGCCGGTGGTCGTCACGGCCGGGCCGGCCGCCCTGGCGTAGCCGGACACGCCGTCCAGGGCTAGTACCTGGCCCCGGGTGGCGTCGCGGGTCCAGGCGGTGGTGCCGGTCGGGGTGGCCGGGTTGGTGCCGGCACTGTCCGTGGCCACACCGCTCGTGTTGTCGAACAGCCACTGGTCGGTCGGGTTGACGTCGGTGGGCACCTGGCCGGTGTCGGTGGAGTTGAACGTGTTGTCCGTGGAGGCGATGGTCGGCTCGGCGGGCGCGGTCGGTTCGGCGGTGAAGTGGCAGGTGGCCGAGAACGGGCTCCACGCCAGGCCGTCGAACGCGGCGACGTTCCAGTCCACGACCTGCCCGTTGGTCAGTCCGGACACGAACGTGGACAGCAGCGAGCCCTTCGCGGTCTGGCCGGAGGCCAGGTTGGGCGACATCACGGTGTGGATGGTGGACGTGCCGTTGACCCAGTACTGGAACTTGGCCTGCACGATGTTCTGGTCCGGATCGGAGATCACCGCGGACAGGACGGGCGTGTTGGTGGCGATCGTCTTGCCCATGAACGGGTACGGGCCGGTCACGCTGGTCACGCACCCGGTCTTGTTACTGCCCGACGTGGCACTGATCGGCTTGGGCGTGTTGGGCGGCCGGTTGAACTTGATGATCAGCGTGGGCTGGTTGGGGTCGGTCGGGCCGAACGGCGCGAACCGGGAGAACTGGGCGTTGATCGGCGACGAGGACTCGTTGCCCAGCAACGCGAACGTGATCGTCGCGTTCGTCCGGTGGGCCCGGATCGTGCTGGCGACGTCGAACTCGGCCGGTGCCTCGCCCGCGCCACAGCCGGCCGGCTTGAGGGTGAGGGTCTGGATCGGCGCGCCGATCGCCGGCTGGTTGTCCCACGTGGTTCGGCTGGAGATGCCACCGGCGATGTGCAACGTGTCCGTGCTGTCGCTGCAGGACGCGGAGAACTCCTTCATCGCCGTCACCTTGGCCAGGTTGATCGTCGCGCCGGCCAGGGTCCTGGGCAGCGACCACTGGTAGTAGGTGCGCTCGACGCCGACGCACGAGGTGAAGTGGTTGTAGCCGGCACCCATCGCCTGGCCGTCGCCGTGGGCACCCTTGAAGAACGACGTGCCGTGGCAGGGGCTGGCCTGCTTCACCTCGGTGTAGGCCAGGTTGCTCCCGGCGCCGTCGGTCCAGTCCACGGACGGGTCGATGTAGACCGGGTACACGGTGTGCGCACCGGTCAGCACCGACGGATCGGGCACCAGGGCGATCCGCGACGCCGTCACCGTCGTGTGGACGCCGGACTGCCGGGCCGCGTCACCGGCATGCTCGACATCGGACCGGTCGGTCGCGGGGAGCGCCCGGCCCGTGGCCAGCGTGCTGGTCGAGTCCCACATGCGGGGCGCGCTCGCCACCAGACTGCGGCCACCGTGCGCCGGGGTCACCCGCAGTCCGCCGTCGACCGCACCGGCGAGCGTGCCGCCGGTGACCCGGACGGGCAGGGCGATGTCGGCCAGGGCCGGATTCCTGGCCGCGGTCGCATTGTGGACGACGAGGACATCGGCGAAGCCGCCCGCGGGGTTGGCGGTCATCACGAGGTCCACGCCGGGCAGCACGGCCGGGTAGGTCGCCCGGTCACCGCTCACCGTGGGGGTGGGCAGGGCGGCCGGCCAGGACACCGCCATCGCGGTCGACCCGGACGTGGTCGTCGCCAGTGGTCCGGTGCCGCCACCGGAGAACGTCACCGTGCCGTACGCCGTGGCGACCGGGGAGAAGGTGCCGTTCGCGTTGCGGCGCAACGTGGTGTTCACCGGAACCCACGAACTGCCGTGCTTGGCCCGGACCGGTTGCAGGGTCTCGGTGAGGGTGTAGCCGCCCTGGGGGTCGGCCTGCACGTCCGAGGTCTCGGTGGTCAGTGTGCTGACGCTGGTGGCGATGCCGGTGTTGTGTGCCTTGTCGGAGGCGGCCCGCATGGCCGCTTCGTCCTGGACGCTCAATTTGGGAGTGATTCCCGGTGGGGCCGCCGACCCCTTCTCGGTGTGCCCGGAAACCGGTTGGCCGGTCGTTTCCCGTGGCGGTGCCGGAGAAGCGGCCGCGACGGGGGCACTCACGCCACCCAGCAGCACGCCCAGCGCGGCCACCAGAATGACGACCCGCCGACCAACATGACTATATTCTCGCCGATAACTTCTCAAGTGGGATGTGGACATATAATGGACAGCGCTGGTCATGTGGGTCCTTCCCCCAGTGCGCCGAATATATTGTGCGGACACGGTTTCTCTCGTTTCCGCCGGTCGAGCGACATGACGGTAATCGGTACTGTCGCACCTGGACAGCGGCCGATCAGGCGAGCCGGTGGCGGCACCCGGCGGTCCGAACAGCTCAGCAGGCTCCGCCCACATGGCCGAATCATTGCCGGCCGATAATTCGGTCTCCCCAACTTCTCCGTCGCATGTGGTGTTTCCGGTTCTCGCCTGGTTCAATACGATCCGGCCGAGCGGGGCGGCCCACCCACCCAATTCTTCTCTCGATCAACGACGATGCGGATGGTGCGTCATGGGTCGTGTTCGTTGGTGGAAGTCGATCGTGTCGTTGCTGGGCGTCGCCGGTGTCGCCGCGGGGCTCGTCGTCGCGGGTGCCGCGCCTGCCCAGGCCGCGACCACCGGATCGACGTACGTGCCCCTCGCCGCGACGCGGATACTGGACACCCGCTCCGCCGGGCCGGCGATCGGCGCGAACGCCACGCGTGCTCTCACAGTGACCGGTTTGGCCGGAATACCAACGGATCCGACACAGGTGACGGCGATCGTCGCCAACGTGACGGTGACCGGTCCGACCTCGGCCAGCTTCCTCACGGTGTACCCGGCCGACCAGGCCCGGCCCGGGCCGTCCAACCTCGACTTCACCGCGGGCGTGGCCGTCGCGAACATGGTGATCACCGGGGTGTCGAGCACCGGCACGATCGACATCTACAACCACGTCGGCACGGTCAACGTCGTCGTCGACGTCACCGGCTACTACACGCCCGATCTGGTGCAGGGCACCAGCACGTTCAACCCGGTCCCGGCGGCCGGCATCCTGGACACCCGCAACGCGGTCGGCGTGACCACGAAGACGCCCATCCCGGCCACGGGAACACTGCGACTCCAGGTGGAGGGTGTGGCCGGCGTGCCGGAGAGCGCCGTGTCCGCCGTCGTGCTGAACGTGACCGCGGTGAACTCCACCACCGGTGGTGACCTGACGATCTATCCGGCCGACGGCAGCGCCCGGCCGTCGACGTCGGACCTGAACTTCGCGGCGCACCAGACGATCGCCAACCTGGTGATCGTGCCGATGCCGAACAACGCGACGTCGGTGAACATCTTCAACGGCTTCGGCTCCACCGACGTGCTCGTCACGGTGGTCGGCTACTACACCACCGGCCTCGGCACCACGTTCAGCCCGCTGGACGCCGGTCTCCTGGACACCCGGCACGCCGGCACCGGCGGCACGGACCGCCCGCTGGTCGGTGGAACCGCCACGGCGCAACAGGTCACCGGGCTGGCCGGGGTGCCGGCCGACGGCACCGTGTCGGCCGTCGTCCTGCACATCACGATCACCAACCCGAGCGTCGCCGGTTTCCTGACCGTGTACCCGGACGGCACGGCCCGGCCGTCGACATCGAACATGAACGCCGCCGCCGGGGGTCTGGTGTCCAACACGGCGATCGTGCCGGTCGGTGCGGACGGCGAGGTCGACTTCTTCTATCAGTCAGGTACCGCGGACATCGTGGTGACCGTGCAGGGCTACTTCAGTACCTGATCAATTCCGCTCGACCGGCTACGCCCACGGACCGGGCGCCATCCAGCGTGCCCGGCCGTGGTCTGGGGAAGGGGTTCGGATGGCTCGACGTGCGGGCGGCAGCCCGTCGTGGTTACGCCGGGGCCGAGGGGCTGTCGTGGCCCTGATGGCGGCGGCACTCATGGGTGGCGTGGCGGCCGCACCGGCCACCGCGGCCACCCTGGCGGCACCCGTAGGTCCGGTGGCGCACAAGCAGAAGAGCGTTCCGGTCACGCCCGTGACCAACCACTACACGAAGTCGGCGACGATGCCGGCCTGGCATCCGGACGCGGTCACCTGGCCGTCCGGCACGGCGACCGTGGTGGCGACCAGCGCCCCGGCGGCGGCCGCGTCGGCGACCCCGAAGCTGCCCGACGGTCCACATCTGACCGCCCCGGCACCCACCGTCGCGGCCGGCACCGAGGCCGGCACACTGCCGGTGTGGGTCGGCGCGACATCGTCGACGGCGCCCACCATGCACGTCCGGGTCGCGCCGCGCGCCGCGTCGACCGCGGCCGGCGTGAGCGGTGTGCTGATGAGCGTGGCCCGGACCACCAGCGGTAGCGGTCCGGTGCACGTGACCCTGAACTACGGTTCGTTCGCCGACGCGTTCGGCGGCGACTGGTCGTCCCGGCTGCGCATGGTGACCATGCCGGCGTGCGCGCTGACCACCCCTGGTGTGGCGACCTGCCGCACCCAGACCCCGATCGTGTCGGCCAACAATGCCGGTGCCCGGACGGTGTCCGCCGACGTGCCGACCAGCGGCACGGCGGCCGTCGTGGTCGCCGCGACGTCGGACGCGGGCGGCGGTGGCGGCGACTTCACGGCCACCTCGCTCAAGCCGTCCGGCCAGTGGCAGTCCGGTGGTGCGGCCGACGACTTCTCCTACAGCTACCCGATCGACGTGCCCGACGTGCCCGGCGGTTTCACCCCGCAGGTGCAGTTGGCCTACGACTCGCAGTCGGTGGACGGTCTCACGTCGTCGACGAACAACCAGGCGTCCTGGATCGGCGACGGCTGGGACTACAGCCCGGGCTTCATCGAGCGGTCCTACCAGTCGTGCCAGCAGAACCCGACCGGCGCCACCAAGACCGGTGACGACTGCTGGTCGGACAACAACCAGCTCACCTTGTCGTTGAACGGCAAGAACTCCGTCCTGGTGCAGGGCGCGGACGGCACGTACCACCCGCAGCAGGACGGCGGCGAGATCGTGCAGGCCAAGACCGGCGGCACGAACGGGAGCCAGGGCGGCGAGTACTTCGTCGTCACCACCGACGACGGCACCCAGTACACCTTCGGCCTCAACGAACTTCCCGGGTTCGGGCCCGGTGACGCCGCGACCGACTCGGTGTGGACCGAACCGGTGTACTCGACGAAGTCGTTCGCCGACGAGCCGGCCGGCTGCTTCAACGCGACGTTCTCCCTGTCCCACTGCCAGCTCGCCTACCGGTGGAACCTGGACTACGTCAAGGACACCCACTCCGACGTGGTGTCCTACTTCTACGCGACGGAGACCAACTTCTACGCGCAGGACAACGGGGACAAGGCCACCACGACCTCCTATGTCCGGTCCGGCCGGCTGACCAAGATCCAGTACGGCCAGCGGGACAAGCAGGTGTACAGCACGAGCCCGGCGGCCCGGGTGCTGTTCACCTCCACCGGCCGGTGCACCACGGCGCCCTGCGATCCGTCGACCCTCACGACCACGACGGCGCCGAAGTGGCCGGACGTGCCGTTCGACCTCAACTGCACCAGCGGTGGGGCGTGCACGTCCAAGTCGCCGTCGTTCTGGTCCGAGTTCACCCTGACCGGCATCGAGACCGACGTGCTCGTCGGCGCCACGGAGACCCCGGTCGACACGTGGTCGCTGGCGCACACCTTCCCGGCCGTCGTCGACCCGAACACCACACCGGCACTGTGGCTCTCGACGATCACCCGCACCGGCCATGACACCTCGGGCGGCGGGCCGAGCGCGGCGGTCAGCCTGCCGGCCCTGACCTTCACCGGCGTCGCGGAGGACAACCGGGTCAACGACGTGTCCGACGCGTTCCCCGCCATCACGCGGTTGCGGCTGCACGACATCGAGACCGAGACCGGCGAGCACATCATCGTCGACTACACGAACACGGCACCCTCGGCGGCCGCGTGCGGTCCCACCACCAAACCCACGGAAGCCTCGACCAACACGGCGCTGTGCTACCCGGACTTCTGGACGCCGACCGGGCAGACCAAGCCGATCCAGGACTGGTTCTACAAGTACATCGTCGCCACCGTCACCGAGAAGGACCCGACCGGCGGCGGCGCGAACGACGACATCCAGACCACCTACACGCCCATCGGCGGCGGGGGCTGGCACTACAACGACAGCCCGATGACCCCGACGACGCCGGTGGACCAGCGCACCTGGGACCAGTGGCGCGGCTTCTCCGGGATGCTGGTGTCCGTCGGTACGGCACCGGACCCGGTGCAGAACACGCGGTACACCTTCTTCCGGGGCATGAACGGCGACACGCTGCCGGCCGGTGCGACGCGCAGTGCCACGGTCGCCGACGTGCACGGCGACCCACCGGCCACGGACTCCAACCAGTTCTCCGGCATGACCTACGAGACCGTCGAGTACAACGGCGCCGCCACGGCGGCGAACATCGTCACCGACACGGTGACCGACCCGTTCAGCACGGCCGCCACGGCCAGCCAGACGATGCCATCGGGCATCCCGACGCTCCAGTCGTTCATCACCGACACCAAGGACACCCGGGTCTACACGCCACTGGCGGGCGGTACCACCCGGGCCACCGAGGACGACCTGACCCACGACTCGCGCGGCCGGGTGACCCAGGACAACGACCAGGGCGACCTCGCCACGACCAGCGACAACCTGTGCACCACGACCAGCTACGCGGACAACCCCACCGCCGGGATCTTCAACCTGGTGGCGGAGCAGCGCGTCGTGTCCGTCCCGTGCAGCGCGTCGCCGGTGTTCCCGCAGAACGCCGTGTCCGACGAGCGGACGTTCTACGACGGCAGCACCACCCTGGGCGCCGCACCCACCGTGGGTGACATCACCGAGTCGCAGGACGCGATCACCTACACCGGCCAGCCCAGCGGCCCCACCTTCGCCACCACCACCAGCACCTTCGACCAGTACGGCCGGACGCTGACCAGCACCGACCCCGACGGCCGCAGGACGACCACGGCCTACACCCCGGCGACCGGTGCCGAACCCACCAGCGAGAAGGTCACCGACCCGCTGCTGCACAACACGACCACCACGTACGACCCGCTCCACGAACTGCCCAGGACCGTGACCGACCCGGCGAACCTGCTCACCACGGAGCAGTACGACACGCTGGGCAGGTTGACCGCGGTGTACAAGCCGGGCAACCCGGCGGCCGGGCTGGTGCCGGACTACAAGTTCACCTACGCGGTGTCCGACAGTGGTCCGTCCACAGTGGGCACGTCCACCCGCACCAACGGCAGCACCTACCAGCAGACCCTGGTGCTCTACGACGCACTGTTGCGCGAACGGGAGACCCAGACCCAGGTGCTCGGCGGTGGCCGCACCATCGACGACACCATCTACAACACCGAAGGTCTGGTGTCCGAGGCCACCGATCCGTACGTCACCACCGGTGTCGTCTCCGGCACCTACGTCGAGGCCCAGGCGGGTGACGTGCCATCGGCCACCGGCACCGCCTACGACGGCGACGGCCGCAAGGTCAGCGAGACGGCCTTCACCGGCGCCACCGAGACGTGGGAGACGACCTACAGCTACGGCGGTGACTCGACCACGACGGTGCCACCGGCCGGTGGCACGGCCAGCACCACGATCACCGACGCCCGGGGCAACACCACGGATCTGTTGCAGTACCACGCGGGCGTGCCGGCCGACCCGGCCGATCCGGCGGCCGACTACGCCGACACCCACTACACCTACACGCCGGACAACAAGCAGGCCACGGTCAGGGACGCGGCCGGCAACACCTGGTCGTACACGTACGACCTGTTGGGCGACAAGACATCCACGTCCGACCCGGACGCCGGGACGTCGACCAGCACGTTCGACGCGGCCGGCCAGTTGCTGACCACCACGGACGGCCGCGGCAAGCAGATCAGCTACAAGTACGACGCGGGTGGCCGGAAGATCGGCGAGTTCGACACCACCGGCGGCGCGGCGCAGACCAGCCTGGACCAGTTGGGGTCGTGGCTCTACGACACCATCGAGCCCGGCCAGTTGACGTCGAGCACGTCCAACTCCAACGGTGACACGGTCACCGACACGGTGACCGGCTACACCAGTGCCGGTCTGTCCGAGGGCACCACGACCACGATCACCGGACCGGACGCGAACCTGCTGCCACCGTCCGGGTTCACCGTGTCCTACGGGTACGACGCGACCGGTGACGTCACCACGGAGACGCTGGCGTCGGCGGCCGGCCTGCCGCAGGAGTCGGTGCAGTACGGCTACGACGCCTTCGGCGAGGCGGACAAGACGTCCAGCACCGGCCTGCTGGCCACCAACTACGTCAACTCGGTCGGCTACGACCAGTTCGGCAAGCCGTCGGTGTACACCATGCCGGCCACCGGGGGCATCGTGTCCCTCTCGCTGTCCTACGACCCGCAGACCCAGCGGTTGACCGACGCCAGCACGACCGACTCCAACCAGACGACCGCGGTCGACGACACCAGCTACTCGTACGCGTCGGCAGCGGTGTCGGCGGGTGCCAACCTGGTGACGTCCACGACCGACCAGCAGAACGGCGGCGTCACCACCGACACCCAGTGCTTCGCGTACGACTTCGCGGATCGGCTGAGTGCCGTGTGGACCGGGATCGACCACTGCGCGGCGACACCGGCGCCGGGCAGCTCGACCACGGTCGGCGGACCGTCGCCGTACTGGCAGTCGTGGACCTACGACGCGGCAGGCGACCGTCTCACCCAGACCGACCACAACGTGAAGGGCACCACCACAGCCGACACCACGACCAACTACGCCTACCCGGCCGCCGGTTCGGCGACCGACCAGCCGCACACGCTGACGTCGACGACGAGCACCGGTCCGCAGGCGGCGCAGGACACCGCGTCGTACACCTACGACGCATCGGGTGACACCACGTCGATCACCGGTGGCACCGGCGACCAGTCGCTCGCCTGGACCGACGACGGCAAGCTGGCCTCGGACACCACGTCCGCCGGCACCAGCAGCTACGTGTACGACGCCGACGGGCAGCTCGTGGTGCGGCGCGATCCCGGCAAGGTGACCGCACTGGTCGGCGGCGGCGACGAGGAGATCGACCTCGACACGGCCACCAACGCGCTGACCGCCACCCGCTACTACTCGGTCGGCGACACGGTCATCGCGGCGCGCAGTTCCACGGCGGCCGGTGGCATCACCAACCCGGTGTACCTGATCCCGGACCGCCAGGGCACCGACACGCTGGCCGTGGACTCCAACACCTACGCGGTGACCCGCCGCCAGTTCCTGCCGTTCGGCCAGGACCGGACGACGACACCGGGGGCGTGGCCCGGCGACTCGAAGGGCTACGTCGGCGGCACCGACGACTCGGCGACGGGCATGGAGAACCTCGGCGCCCGCGAGTACGACCCGGCGACCGGTCGGTTCCTGTCCGACGACCCGGTGATGGAGGCCGACGACCCGACGCAGTTGGGTGGCTACGACTACGCCGGCAACAGCCCGGTCACCCACGAGGACCCGAGCGGCGAGTTCTTCCGGACGTGCGGTCCCAGCTGCAACCCCAACGGCCCGCCGAAGGGCAAGCCGAAGCCGAAGCCGCGTCCGCCGATCAACCTGCCCGGTGGCGGCCACATCACCAACGGCAACCTCGGCGACCCGTTCCGCCAGCCGGTGATCCACCGCCCGGCCAGCCACCGCAAGTCGGCCCGCTCGCCGTTCGCCCGGCTGGCCCGGACCCAGCGGATCCACCCGGACACCGGCAGCCACTGGTGGAACCCGTTCAGCTGGACGAAGAAGACCTGGCGCAAGATCGGCATTCTCGGGACGGACATACTCTCGGCGGGAGCCGGCATCGCGGGCACGATCGCCTCGGGAGTGGCGCTGGGCTGCGCGTTCCTCGGCCAGATCGAGTGCGTGGCCGGAGCCGAGGCCATCGGGTACGTCTCGCAGATGGTCGGCGTGCTGTCCGACTACGCCAACCAGGGCCTGAAGCACCAACGCAGCGGGACCTCGATCGTCCTCGACGGAGCCGGCCTGCTCACCTACGGCTGGGGCCAGACGCTGAAGCCCCTGGAGCACGAGGCCGCCAAGGTCTTCGGCGAGAACGCGGGCCGGCAGGTCGTCGGGGTGCTCGGGAACCAACCGGGGCTGGCCTACGGCATAGCCCAGAGTGCCGGCCTGGGCACGACCATCCACGATTTCGAGCACTACTCCTACAACTGAGGGGAGCAGATCGTGCTGAGCCCGTCCGCGTACGGCGCTCGCCGCCGGCAACGCCGGTGGTCCGGGCTGATGTACCTGGCGTTGGGCGGCTTCCTCCTGCTGGGTGCCGCCCTGGGCGGCGCCGCCTTCACGAGCCCGGCGGGGCTGGTCCTGGTGCTGCCGGTCGCGGTCTGCGGCTACTGCTGCGCCAGGGCGGTCGGCGCGGCACGCGGGTTCCGCCGCGCGCTGGCGGACGACAGGAAGGAACAACGGGTCCGCTGACCTGACGAACCACTCCGCCGGCGACCGACCTGGTCGCCGGCGGTGTCGCGGTGTCGCGTCCCGGTGCGAGCCACGCTCGGCCGAGTTCCGCCGTGCGACGGCCGAGGAGAGGCCCGACCATGTCGAGATCGCGGGCGCCGCCCCGACTCTCCGGTGACGGCGTCGGTGGGCGGCGCCGGAACGGAAGGAGAGCACGATGTCGATCAGGGTGAACACCGCGATGAGCCCGGAGGGATTCTCCACCGGGACCGACGGCCGGCCGGTGCTGCTGCACATGCCGGATCTCGTGCCGGGCGGGTCGTACGGGCACGCCGAGTTCGCCGCGCAGTGCGACGCCGTCGTGGTGGGCCGCACCTCGTTCGAGCCGGCGCAGGGCCCGCCGAACTGGCCGTGGCCGGGACAGCGGGTGTTGGTGCTGACGTCCCGGCCGGTGACCGCACCGGAGGGCACCGACGTGGTGGCGTGTACCGGGCCGGCGGAGTTGGTCGCGGCGCCGGCGGACAGCGGCCTGTCCGGTGACGTACACGTGTCGGGCGGGCCGAGCACGTTTCGCGCCGAGTTCGAGACCTCTGCTACGCCGTGGAACGCTGAGCCAGCAACGCGGTGATGGTGCGTACGTCGGGGAGTTGGGCCAGGTGGTCGAAGGTGTCGATGAGTTCGGTGACGATGTCCGGGTCCAGGCAGGTGGTGTTGGCGCGGAACTTGGCCAGCCAGTCCGCTCTGGGCAGCGGGTATCGCCAGTGGCTGCGCGGCATCGTGACCGAGGCGGCGAACCGGCGGCCGTCCACGCATTCCACGGTCACCGGGTTGTGGGCGATGTCCGGGTTGGCCGGCAGGTGCGGGTCGACGTAGCCCTCGATGCGGGACAGCACCGAACGGACCGGGTCGCTGTGCACGACCGACTCGTCGAACAGGTCCACCGTGAGCCGCCGGTACAGCACCGCCATCGCCGCCATGTACTGCAAGCTGAACTTCGCGTCCAGCGACGTGCGCGGGAACGGCCGGTCGAAGCGGCTGCCCGTCAGTCCGATGCGGATCGACTTGATGTCCTCAGTGGACAGTGAGTGGTCCGCGACGATCCCCAGTGCCGCCTCGAACGTCTGGTGCATGTAGTACCCGGCCGGGTACATCTTGATCCCGATGCCCGGGCTGAGGGGGTAGAACGTGCGGCCCAGATCGGCGGTCAGGCGCCACGCCTGCGGCGTGGTGGTGGCGAAGAACGCCTCGAAGAACGACCGCTTGCCGTCGAACACCGCGGGCGACGCGGTGAACCCGTCGGCGGCCAGCAGCGCCGCCCTGACCCCGGCGTGCGCGGCCAGCCCGGCGTGCAGCGGTTTGGTCATCGTGCCGGAATGGCCGTCGATGCCACCGGTCATGGAACTGGCGATGCCGAACGCCTCGGCCATCCGGTCACCGGACAACCCCAGCAGCCGCCCGCACGCGGCCACCGCGCCGAACGTGCCGAACACGCCGGTCGGGTGCCAGCCGAACCGGCCGGACACCGAGGAGTGCAGCCTGCCCATCACCTCGTAGCCCGCCGCCTGCGCGGTGACCAGTTCCGCGCCGGAACTGCCGAGCTGTTCGGCGACGGCCAGCGCGGCCGGGAAGATCGGCGCCGACGGGTGCGCGCCGGGCAGCCACATGTCGTCGTAGTCCAGCGCGTGCGCCGCGGTGGCGTTGGCGAAGGCGGCGTCGGCACGGGTGGCGGTCGTGCCGACGCCCCAGATCGTGGCCCGGTCACCGTCGGCTGCCGGCCCGGCGAGTCGCCGCACGGCCGCCGCTGCCGGTTCGTCGATCCCGGCCATGGCGACGCCGACGACGTCGAGGCACTGGCGGGCGACCTTGCGCACCAGTTCGTGGGGGAGCGCGTCCACGGTGAGGTCGGCGACGTAGTCGGCGAGCACCCGCGTGGTGGTCCTCGGCTCGGTGTCGGTCATCTCACTCCAGGACGCGGATCGGTGTGCCGTCGACGTAGGCGCGCACGTCCGCCACGGCCTGGCCGTAGAACGCGGTGAACGTGGCACGCGTGACGTAGCCGAGGTGCGGGGTGAGCACCGTTCTCGGCGCTGTCCGCAGTGGATGGTCGGCGGGCAGCGGTTCCTCGTCGTACACGTCGAGTCCGGCACCGGCGATCCGGCCGTCGTGCAGGGCCCGCAGCAGCGCGCCCTGGTCGACGATCGGTCCGCGCGACGTGTTGACCAGGTAGGCCGTCGGCTGCATGGCGGCGAGCTCGGCGTCACCGACCAGCCCTCGGGTCGAGTCGGCCAGGATCATGTGCACCGACACGATGTCGGAGAGAGCGAACAGTTCCCGCCTGCGGACCAACCGAGCCCCGTGCTCCGCGGCCCGTTCCTCGGTCAGATGGGGGCTCCACGCGACCATGTTCATGTCGAACGCCCTGGCCACGGTCGCCACCTGGGCGCCCAACCGGCCCAGGCCGAGCAGGCCGAGGGTGGACCCGTGCAGGTCGAGCCCCACGGTGGGCTCCCACCGCCCGGCACGCATCGACGCGTCGGCCTTCGGCACCTGCCGGCACAGCGCCATGATCAGCGCCCAGGTCAGTTCGGGCGCCGCCCACTGCAACCCGTCCGTGCCGCACACCAGCACACCGCGCGCCCTGGCCGCCGGGATGTCCAGCGCCCGGTTGCGCATCCCGGTGGTGACCAGCAGCCGCAGGCCGGGCAGCTCGGCGAGCAGGTCGGCGGGCATCGGCGTGCGTTCCCGCATCAGCATGACGATCTCGAACGGCCGCAACCGTTCCACCAGTGCAGCGCGGTCGGCCACGTGGTCGGTGAAGATCGTCACGTCCACGTCGGGCAGCACCGACCGGTCCACGGCGGTGTCGGCGGCGTGCTCCCAGTCGTCCAGCACCGCCATCCGTCGGGTCATCGGGACCGCTTGCGGTTCAGGAACGCCTGCATCCGCTCGGCCTTCTCGGTGCTCTCGTAGAGCAGGCCCTGGGCCACCATGTCGAACGCGGTGGTCTCGCTCCGGGTGGACCCGATGGCCAGCTTGGTCAGTTCCAGCGCCCGCCACGAGCGCTTCGCGATCGACTCCACCATGCCCGCCACCGTCGCCTGGATCTGGTCGGCGTCGACGAGCCGGTCGACCAGGCCGGCGGCCAGCGCGTCCTGGGCGCCGACCACGTCACCGGTGTAGAGCATGCGCCGGGTCAGGCCCAGGCCGACGAGCTGGTTCAGCCGCCAGTTACCGCCGGCACCCGCCATGATGCCCAGCGACGGCTCGGGCATGGCGAACCGCGCGGCCGGCGTGGCCACCCGCAGGTCGCAGGCCAGCGCGAGTTCCAGCCCGCCACCGTAGGCCGGGCCGTCGACGACGGCGATGGTCGGCCACCGGAACCCGGCCAGCTGCGCGAACAGCCGCACGTTGATCGGCACCAGCGCCTCGTCCAGACCGCGGGCGGCCAGCGACGCGATGTCCGTGCCGGACACGAAGATGCCCGGCGTCGTGGAGTGCAGCACCAGGACGGTCGGCTCACCCGTCTCCGCCTGCTCCAGGAACTCCCGCAGCGCGTGGCTGGTCGGCACGTCCAGCGCGTTGCGCTTGTCCGGCCGGTTGACGCCCAGCCAGGTCGCGCTGCCCCGGACCTCGACGACGAGCGAGTCGGTCATCGGGCGTCCATCCGGCCGTTCAGTTCACGGGCGATGAGCTGCGACCGGATCTCGGCCGCCGCCTGCATGTGGGAGCTGCCGATGGTGCGGGCCAGTTCGCCGTCCTGCTTGCGGATGGCCTCGATCAGGTCCATGTGCTCGCCGACGGACGCCTTCCAGCGGCCCGGGTAGGACAGCGTGGTGGAGGGCAGTTTGGCCACCTGGGCGGTGAGCCTGCTCTGCAGGTCCTGCAGGGTCTGGTTGTGGCAGGCCACGGCGAGTGCCTGGTGGAAGACGGTGTTGGCGGTCTGTAGCCGGGTGGGGTCCTCGGTGCCCTCCAGTTCGGCACCCACGGCCGCCGCCGCCTCCAGCCGCATCAGGTCGGTCTCGCTGCGCCGGTACGCCGCGTCGAACGCGATCGCGCCCTCCAGGTACACGCGGACCCGGTAGATGTCGATGATCTCGTCGGCGGACCGGTCGCGCACGAACAGCGCGGAGCCGCGCCGCTCGATCAGGCCGTCCTGCTCCAGCCGGGCCAGCGCCTCACGGATGGGCGTGCGGCTCACCTTGTACTGGCGGCACAGATCCACCTCGGAGAGCCGGCTGCCGGGCAGCAGCCGACCCCCGGCCACCGCGCCGCGGAGCTGTTCGTACAGGGCCACGGTTTTGGGAGCTGACGGCAGAACGTCCACTGCTACTCCTGACGATGCTCGGTGCGTCGTGGTCGACACGGATAGTATAGGGGTATACGAACCGGGGAGACAGGTATACATTACGGCCGATGAGTCGACGAGAATCTCCTGACCACGCGTTTGTGGCCGCGACCTCGGTGTCCGGGCGGTCCGTCGCACCCGCGCGACTGCGGGCGCTGCTCGCCGGCCCGGGGATTCTGGAGCTGCCGACGGTCTGCGACCCGCTGGGCGCGCGAACGGCCGTCGCCGCCGGGTTCGCCGCCGTCACGCTGCCCGGCTTCGCCGTCGGTGCCCACCTCGCCGGTGACATCCTGCTGTCCCTGGCCGACGTGGAGCGCGCCGTCGGCCGGGTGGCCGACGCCGGTGGCGTGCCGGTATTGCTGGACGCGGACACCGGCTGGGTCCCGCTCGCCGACCTGCCCACCGCCGTGCGCCGCCTCGCCTCGGCCGGTGCCACCGCGGTCCGGCTGTCCACGCAGCACCTGCCGGCCGCCGTGCCGTTCCAGGACGCCGTCGAACACCGCCGGGCGCACCAGGAACTGCTCCGCAGGGTGCGGGCCGTCGCCGACGTGGACGTCGTGCTCACCGTCCGGTGCGATGTGGACACCGACAGGTACGAACGTGCCGCCGAACTGCTCGACGCGGGCGCCGAGGCACTGCTGGTCGGCTCGACCGACGAGACCGTGCTGCGCGGGCTGCCGGCCGAGTTCCCCGACGCCTGGCTGATCCACGCCACCAACCCCGCCGTGCCCGGCCTGCCGTCGGCCTACCCTGTTGACAGGCTCGCCACCTGGGGTTATGCCGGGGTGGGCAACCAGTACCACCGCTGCTACTGCGCCCGCATCGCACCGGTCGCGGCGGGCGAGCAGCGCCAACCCCATGTCGCCGGGCGAGGCTGACCGTCCTCGTGCGACTGTGCGACAGTCCGGTGGGGACGTGACGAACGAAGGGATGCGATGACCGCCGAGCAACCGAGCCAATCGGACATCCGCCGCCAGCAGGGCCTGGAGATCCGCGACCGGATCCTCGGTCCCGCGTGGAACGAGCAGTCCCGCACGTCGCCGGGACTGGAGATGTTCACCGAGGCCGGCATCGAGAACATCTGGTGCGGCAGCTGGATCGACCCCACCCTGGAACTGCGGCTGAAGAGCACCGCCACCATCGTCGCGATGATCGCCATGCGCCACTCCGGACTGCTCGGCTTCCACGTCGCGGGCGCGCTGCGGGAGAACCTGCTCACCGCAGACGAGATCCGCGCGCTGGCCCTGCACCTCAATCCCTACGTCGGCTACCCGACGGCACGGGACGCGATGGTCGTCATCGACCGCGTCATCGCCGAACACGAGCAGCACCAGGAGCAGCGATGACCGGCAGCGCGATCGACGTGCACGGACACTGTGTGCCCAGGGCGTTCCTGGACGAGGTGGTGCGGAGCAAGCCCTACGGCGTGCACGGCGAACTCGCCGACGACCGCTACGTGCTGACGTTCCCCGGCGAGCAGCCGCTGCGCCCGGTGGCCGGCGTCATGCTCGACACCACCGACCGCAGCGACTGGTTCGCCAAGCAGGACGTCTACCACCAGGTGGTCGCACCGTGGCTGGACGTGCACGGCCAGGACCTGCCGGCCGCATCCGGCACCGCCTGGGTGCGGCTGCTCAACGACGCGATGGCCGAGTCGGTCGCGGACCGCTCCCGCAACCTGTCCGCCCACGCCACCCTGCACCTGGCCGACCCCGAGGCCGCCGCGACCGAACTGCGTAGGGCGGTCGAACAACTGGGCATGCGCAGCGCGATGATCCCGGCCGCGCAACCGGTCGGGCGGCTGTCCGACCCCGGTTTCGACGCGCTGTGGTCGGTGGCCGCCGAACTCGACGTGCCGATCGTGCTGCACCCGCCGACCAAGGCACCGTCCAACGACCTGCTGGCCCGGTTCCCGGCGCTCAAGGGCCTGTTCGGCCGGCAGATCGACTCCACGCTCACCACCGCGGAACTCGTCATGACCGGTGTGTTCGACCGGTTCCCCGGCCTGCGGCTGGTAGTCGTGCACGGTGGCGGGTTCCTGCCCTACCAGGCCGCCCGGTTCGACCGGGACGCCAAGGGCGGCCCCGCCGACCGCCGCCTGCCCTCCGACGTGGTGCGCTCGCTCTACTACGACACGGTCCTGCTGTCCTCGGCCGCTGTGCGGTTCCTCTACGACTACGTCGGCGCCGGGCGGGTGCTCATCGGGTCGGACTTCGGTGCCGCGCCCAAGGAACGGGCCGGCGTCCAGGTGACCGCCGCCGTGCGCGACGCGGGCGACGACGACGCGACCGGTGCCGTGCTGGCCGGCAACGCGCGAGCCCTGTTCGGAGTCCACTGACATGCCCAGACGACTCGTGGTCGGTGTCACCGGTTCCAGCGCGCCGCAACTGGCGATCTCGCTGCTCACCCTGCTGCGCCCGATCGACGACGTCGAGGTGCACCTGGTGGTGTCGCGCGGCGCCGAGCGCAGCATCGAGCTGGAACTGAACATGAAGCGAGCCGAGGTCGAGGCGCTGGGTGACGTGGTGTACGCGCCGGACGACATGGCCGCCGCCATCTCGTCCGGCTCGTTCCTGGTGGACGGCATGGTGGTCATGCCGTGCTCGATGAAGACCCTGGCCGCCGTGGCCACCGGGGTCAGCGTCGACCTGATCGCCCGCGCCGTCGACGTCAACCTGAAGGAACGCAGGCGGGTGGTGCTGGTGACGCGGGAGACACCGCTGAACCTCATCCACATCCGCAACATGGAGACCGTGACACTGGCCGGCGCCACCGTCCTGCCGCCCGTGCCGGCCTTCTACCACCAACCGGAGTCGGTGGCCGATCTGCTCCGGCAGACGGCGGGGAAGGCGCTCGACCAGTTCGGCATCGAGCACAACGCCTTCCGCCGCTGGCGCTGAAGAACGAACCCGAAAGTAGGTGACCCGTGGTCGAACCAGCCCGTTTCCCCATCACGCTCACGGTGAACGGCATGCCGCACAGCGTGACGGTCGAACCCCGTCGCACCCTGCTCGACTGCCTGCGCGACGACCTGGTCTTTCCCGGCACCCACGTCGGGTGTGAGCACGGCGTCTGCGGTTGCTGCAACGTGATCGTCGACGGTGCCCTGGTCCGCTCCTGCCTGATGCTGGCGGTGCAGGCGGACGGCGCGGACGTGGAGACGATCGAGGGCGTCGGCACCGAGGACGAGCTGAGCCCGATCCAGGAGGCGTTCTGCGCCAGGCACGCCATGCAGTGCGGCTACTGCACGCCGGGCATGGTGATGACGCTGGAGGATCTGCTGCGCAGCAACCCGCAGCCGTCCGAGGAGGAACTGGTGGACGCGGTGTCCGGCAACCTGTGCCGCTGCACCGGTTACCAGCAGATCCTCCAGGCGGCGCGGTCGGTCATCGCGGACAACGCGGCGAAGGCCGGCCAGGCATGACCGGCACGGAGAGCCGCTACCGCTACATCGGCCGCCCGATGCCGGTGATCGAGGACCGCCGTTTCGTGCGGGGCCGTGGCCGCTACATCAACGACCTGGCGATGCCGGCCATGCTGCACCTGGCGGTGGTGCCGGCGCCGGTCGCCCACGCGCGCCTGCTGGGCGTCGACGCGTCCGAGGCACTCGCGTCGCCCGGTGTGGTCACCGTCCTCACCGGAGCCGACCTGGTGACGATGATGGAACCGGTGCCGCAGGAACTCCCGCTGCCCGACGTCATCTGGTACCCGCTGGCCGTGGACAAGATCCGGTACGCGGGGGAGTGGGTGGCCGCCGTGGTCGCCACGTCCCGGGCCGCCGCCGAGGACGCCGCCGAACTGGTGGTCATCGACTTCGACGAGCTGGAGCCGCTGGTCGACCCGCGCCGCGCCATGCAGCCCGACGCCGCCCTGCTGCACGAGGCGCAGGGCACCAACGTGGTGTGGAACGAGCGACACACCTGGGGCGACGTGGACGGCGAGTTCGCCTCGGCCGACCACGTCTTCGAGTACTCGTACCGCTGGAACCGGCATTCCGGCGTGCCGCTGGAGACCTTCGGCGCCATCGCGCAGGTCGACCAGACCGGCATCCTGGAAATCTGGGCCTCCCACCAGAACCCGGACATCCAGCAGGAGGCCATCAGGGTCATGCGCACCCCGAAGGTCAAGGTGCACATGGACATCGACATCGGCGGCTCGTACGGCTCCAAGCGCGGCCGCAAGCAGATGTACCTCACCGCGGCGGCGGCGATCCGCACCCGGCGACCGGTGAAGTTCATGGAGGACCGGATCGAGAACATGCAGGCCAGCGACGGCCACGGTCCGGACCGCTATTACACGGTGAAGGTGGCCGCGTCGGCCGAGGGCATGGTGCGCGCGCTGGACATCGACGTGATCGAGGACCTGGGCGCCTACTGCGGCCGCGGCCCGCGCCAGATCACCAAGCCCACGTCGGCGGTCGTCGGCCCGTACCGGATTCCCGCGGTCCGCTACGGCGGCTACGGCGTGCTGACGTGCAAGACCAACCAGGTGCCCTTCCGCGGCGCCGGCCAGTCACCGCACAACTTCGCCATCGAGCGGACCATCGACCTGCTGGCCCGCGACCTGGGCATGGACCGCGTGGAACTGCGGCTGCGCAACTACATCCAGCCCGAGGAGTTCCCGTACGAGATCCCCGGCGGCGCCATCTACGACTCGGGCAACTATCCCGGTGCGGCCGAGTTGGCCATGAAGCAGGCCCGCTTCGAGGACCTACTGGCCGAGCAGGCGGAGGCCCGCGCGGCCGGCAGGCTGTTCGGCATCGGCACGGCAGGCGGCATCGAACCCGGCGGCGCGGCGGCAGAACATGGCGAAGGCGTCAGGATCGAGGTCGACGCCACCGGCCATGTGGTGGCCACCATCGGTTTCCAGTCCGCCGGCCAGGCCCACGAAAGCATGGTCACCCAGCTGGTGTGCGAGGAGCTGGGCGTAGAGATCGAGGACGTCATAGTCCAGCGGGGCCACGGCCTGGGTGGCATCTATGCGGGCGCCCCAACAGGTTCCCGAATGACCCAGATGCTGGGCACGTCGATACACCAGTGCGCGAAGAAGGTAAGAGCCAAACTCACCGCCATAGCCGCGTTCACCCTGGAGGTCGAACCGGACGAAATAGAGATCAACGGCACTGATTACCGCGTCGCCGCCGACCCGTCCCGAAAGATGACGTGGCAGCAGCTGGCGAAGACGGCCTACGGCCCCAGGCTGAAGAACCCGCCCGGCATGGAACCCGGCATCGTGGAACTGAACGTCTACGCCGGCCCCGACATCGTCACGAAGCGCAAGCTCACCACCGGCGCCAAGCAGTTCCCGACCTACGCCTTCGACTTCCACGTGGTCGTCGCCGAGGTCGACCCGGACACGTGCGAGATCAAGCTGCGCAAGTACCTGGTGGTCCACGACTGCGGCACGGTGCTCAACCCGCTGGTGGTGGACGGCTTCGTGTACGGCGGTATCGGCCACGGCATCGGCGGTGCCATGTACGAGAACTTCGCCTACGACGAGAACGGCCAGCTGATGGCGGTCAGCTTCATGGACTACCTGATGCCCACAGCAGCCGAGGTACCGACGGTAGAGCTGCACGAGCAGTGCACACCGACGCCGTTGCACCCGTACGGCGCAAAGGGCGCGGCGGAAGGCGCCTACATGACGGCACCAGCGGCGATCGCCAGCGCCATCGAGGACGCGGTGGCCCCACTGGGCGTGCGCATCACCGAGGTGCCGATCACCCCGCAGCTGATCTTCGACAGCATCACGGCCGCCAGGAGCAACGCATGAAACCGGCCCCGTTCGACTACCACCGAGCCACCGACGTAGACGATGCGGTAGCGGCGCTACATGAGGTCGAGGACGGCAAGGCCATAGCGGGCGGCCAAAGCCTGATCGCGTTGCTGAACCTACGCCTGGCCAGGCCAGAGCTGCTGGTAGACCTGAACCCGCTGAGCGACCTGGACTACATCGAGCCAACCCAGGACGGCGGCTTGGTCATCGGCGCCATGACAAGGCAACGGTCACTCGAACGCTCGACACTGGTGAGAGACCGCTGCCCGATCATGCACGAGGCAATGCCCCTGGTAGCACACGCCGCGATCCGCAACCGAGGCACCATTGGCGGCAGCCTGGCCCACGCCGACACCGGCTCGGAGCTGTGCACGATCAGCCTGGCAGTGGACGCCAGGATGCGAGTACGCGGCACCAACGGCGACCGCGAGATCAAGGCAGCGGAATTCTTCGACGGCCCACTAACCACGGTGCTGGAACAAGACGAGATCCTCACCGAAATAGTGGTGCCACCACCCCCGGCAAGATCCGGAGCAGCCTTCGCCGAGGTATCCAGAAGGCGAGGCGACTTCGCACTGGCAGGCGTAGGGGGCGTACTAGGCCTGGGGAACGACGGCAGAGTAACCCACGCCCGCCTGTCCTACACGTCCCTGGGCCCCACAGCACTACGCTCCCCACACGCAGAAGAGTCGCTGCTGGGCAACCACTTGAACGACGAGGCCATAGAGAAGGCGGCATCGGTAGTAGGGGAGGACCTGTCCCCAAGCGACGACCTGCACGCCACAGCGGCCTTCCGCCTACACCTGGCAAGAGCACTGACCAAGCGAGTACTACACACAGCGGCCCAAAGAGCCGCCACCTGACCCGGCTGGGCTCGTCACACAGTGGGCGATGACGAGCCCGGCCGACCACGAAAGCAAGGAAGAAACCCCAGCCGGCAACGAACGCAACGGGGCCGACGAAACCCCGTAGCCAGCAACGAATCCCCCAGCCGGCAACGAAACCAGCACCGACCAGAACGAAGCCCGACCATTCCTCCCCGCTGCTCCCTCGTCCAGCCGCACTTGCGCGAACACTCAAAAACGAGGGAGCGGCGGGCGAACCAACCCCAACCCTAGGGTCGAGACCCCAAGCCATACACAAGGCGCCCAGTCACCGACGGCGAGCACAGGCAATGCCCCTGACACCGGGCAGCCCGTTGAACCGCAGCAGAGCCGGCTGGCGAAACCCGCTCCACCCGCACTCATCACTGATCGCACGAAGAAGCCGAAACGGCAACGGGCCCCGGTGCCAGTCGTCCCGAGCGGCGGCCGACCGCAACGGAACCGGTAAGGGCTGCTCAAAGGTGCTACGACTCATCCCGAGAGGTTCCAGGACGAGGGTACGAACGGCGTCAGCGAACGGTTGACCGGTGACGTCGGCGATGAGCTGCTGGACAACCGCGTAACCACCGCCCGAATAACGAAAAGGACCGGGCTCCGCCCGCACAGCCGGCGTCACCGAGGGCGGAGTCCCGTCCAGAACCTGACCCAGGGTCGGCACCGAGCCGCCCTGCGGGTAGCCGGGAAAGAACGGAACGCCCGTCCCAGCGGTGTGCCCGAGCAGTTGGCGCAGCGAGACCTGCGACGATCCCGGCAACCGCCACGAGGTGAGCCACTGATTGACGTCGCCGTCGAGATCGACCTGGCCACGCGCGGCCAGTTCCAGCGCGGCGATCGCGGTGACCGGTTTGGAGATCGATCCTGCCTGGAACAACCGGTCAGGTGGTCGGCCCGCGCTCCAGGCGATGCCGGACCGCTCGATGACGGCAACGCCGAGCACGACCTTGGACCGCGCCAGCACGGCGGCAACCGACTCGCCGGGCAAGCCACCGGAACCGGGCATGGTCACCTCCGCAGCACGAACAGGCGTGAGCCTACAGCCGTGCGCGGAGAACGAATGGTACCGGCCGGCCCCGCCGCATCGGGGTCGGCGAGACCGGCCGGAGGCTCAGTCCGCGGTATACAATCCGCGGATCCGTTTACGAGAGTGAGGCTTGTTAGCAGCGCCCCGCTCACTGGCGCTGACAGTTTTCCACTCAGTCGTCTTGTTCACTTCGAGGTCACGCAGATGATATACCGCGAAGTACTCCGGTGAGCCCTCGACACTCCGATACCGATGTGCCGAAAATGTGCCGGGCGAAGCACCCAAACCAGGCACATGCTCCTCATCCATCCACGCATTGAACTCGACCTCGTGCCCCGGAGCCGGTTCCTGGCCCACCGCCAACAGCGCCCCAGCGGCAGCAAGGTCCCCGGCCTCGACCAACGAGTCGATCTGCTCACCCACCCACACCGAAACGTCGGAACCGAACCCGGAAACATCCACGGAGGACGGATCGTCGACAAGCAACACCCGCCGATAAGCAGGCGAACCGTCCACCGCCTGCCAGTGGCTACCGGACGACCCGGGAATGGGCTGATCCGAACCGAGCAGAACGATAGTACGAGGCGTGGTCATGAAGTCTCCGTCCCAAACCGGTCCAGCCCGTAGAACCGCTCCACCTCGGCCAACCGAGGCGCAGGCGGCCGAGCACTGAAGAAGTCCGAAGCAGAAGCCCGCATCCCAGTGGTACGAGCCAGATCCACCAACATCTCACCGAACTTGAGAGTCACCCCGAGACAGTCAACGACAGCGATCTCGTCGACCCGGGTAAGACCGGCCACCGACAACACGGTGGACACCGGAGCCTCACCAGGAATGACGACGTCAACCCCATGCTCACGAGCCAACCGCCGAGTCACCTCGGAAACCCGATCCACCACCGGCCCGGGCGAGTCGAAAGCGTCGAAAACGGTCCGATAGTCCTGCCCGAGCGACTGCACCCCCCAGGCCCGAGACCGCATCCCGTACTTCTCGATATGCGACTCGTACAGCGGAATGTAGTCATCGATCATGGTCAGAACGGCGAACCGCTGCCCCAACATGGCAGCGGCATACATGGAAGCCTGCGCATAGCTGATCACCGGAATATCCACAAGAGACTGAGCCTCGGCGTGAATGTTCTCCGGCAGGTTCATGATGAGGAACCCGTCGTATCCCTCGGCCTCGGCCTGCTGCACGTTCCGCAGCAACTGCAACGAGTGCAGGTAAGCCAGATAGACGTACCGATTGTCATGCCCGGGGTATTCGGTGACGTACGTGCTAGGAGTGAGTCCGTGCAGATCCACCACAGTGGACGGCTGACCGACCCGGCGGAAGTGCTCGGTCATCGCCGCCGCGTACTTGGGCAGTTTGGCCAGCTCGGTGCGGCTCTGGTGCCACAGCCTCATCCGCGATCTCCTTATCCGCGCGACGCCGGCATGTTCAGCCGGCCCAACTCACTGCTGATCTGGTCGGTGCATTCGAGCAGCGCGGGCAGGAACTCGTCGCGTAGGCTCTCCGGCGTCGGATTGGTCGACTGGGTGGCCACGCCGAGGGCGGCGACGACCGTGCCGTGCCCGTCGGTCACCGGCACCGCGACCGCGTGCAGGCCGTCCTCGTAACTCCCGACCTCGACGGCGTACCCGTCGCGGTAGATCCCGTCCAGCACGGCACCCATGGCCCGCCGGTCAGCGGGTGTCGCGGGCGTCAACGGCTCGAACGAGGTCCGCTCCAGGTAGGCGCGCCGCTCGTAGGCGGGCAGCGCGGCCAGCAGCACCTGGCCCATCGCCGTCGCGTAGGCCGGCACCCGGGTGCCCACCGGCACGGTGACCGCGAGCATCCGCTTGGCGATCACCTGTGCCACATAGAAGACGTTCCCGTCGTCCAGCACGGACAGGAACGCCGACGCCGACACCCGTGTCACGAGGTCGTTCAGGAACGGCATGGCCACGTTGGGCACGCTCAGCGTGGACAGGTAGGGATAGCCCAGTTCCAGCACGGTGGGCCGTAGCGCGAAGGTGCGGCCGTCGGTGCTGACGTAGCCGAGGTCGACCAGGGTGAGCAGGAACCGCCGGGCGGCGGCCCTGGTCAGTCCGGTCCGGCCGGCCACCTCGGTCAGCGTGAGCCGGGGATGTTCCGGGTCGAACGAGCGCAGCACGGACAGGCCGCGCTCCAGGGACTGCACGTAGTCGGTGTTGCGGCGTGGGCCCGACGACTGCCCGGCACCCTCCGACGACGCGACTTCGTCGCTCGTGTCAGAGGTGTTCCTGCCGCGCACGCGAGCCCTCCCAGCCATTCAGCGAATCCGATTGTGCGCGATGTGAACATTGGTGCGCACCGCAGCAGGCTACCGGCGGTCCGGAGAGCCTGTCAAAGGTGACCCAGCAGCGCGGCCAGCGAACCGGGCGCGGGCAGTGCCGCCACCGCGTCGGTGATCGCACCACGCTGCGCTTCGGTATAGCGCAACCGGGTCAGGTCAGCGAACTTGGCCGCCAGTTCGGCCTCGGTCAGCGGATTGCCGGGATCCCCCTTGGGCTGATCCGCCCAACCGCGCACCACGTCACCGGACCTGGTCCGGATCTCCACCCACGCCGGCCAGTCCGCCGGATACCGCGCGTCCAGAGCGGGGTCAGGCACGCACGAGACCCGATCCATCAACGCCACCACGGCCGGATCGGCATACCGGACCGGGTCGAACTGCTCCGTCCCCAGCCGCCCGTCCAGCAGGGTCACCGCGGTGACGTACGGCATGCTGAACTGCGCGTCGGCCAGCGTTTCCGGGCGCCGGGTGCGGGCAGGCGGCTCCCACACCGTGGTCAGGCCGGGCTCGATCAGCCCGATGGTGACCGACTCGACGTCACCGGCCGCGACCGGGTGCTCGGCGAGCAGCTCGAACAGCGCGCCCACCGGCGACTGGGTGTTGCGGCAGCTCGGATAGGGCTTCACACCGGTCTGCAGGATCTCCGGCGGGTCCACCCCCAGGCCGGCCAGCAGCCGCTCCGGCCGGGGCGCGTCGCTCTGCGCGACCAGAAAGCCCCGGCTGCCGGCGATCGGGTCGGCCAGCCCGGGAAAACCGCGCCTGGCCAGCAGCGCGGCCTGCACCCCGCGCTGCACGGCGTAGGCGGGGTGCAGCTGCTTGGTGACCGCGCCCTCGACCCGGAACTGCATGCTCCCGCCGGCCACCGTGCCGGCCAGGGCGACCGCCGCCACGGTCCGGTCCAGGTCCAGGCCGAGACACACGGCGGCGGCCGCGGCGGCGCCGAAGTGCCCGGTGGTGGCGGTGGGCTGGAAATGCCTGGCCCGGTGGGCGTGCGGGTTCACCGCGCGGGCGACCCGGCACATCACCTCGTATCCGACGTAGACGGCGGCCAGCAGGCGCCGCTCGTCGCAGCCGGCGATGGCCGCGGCGGCCAGCGCGGCCGGGAAGATCACCGAGCCGGGATGGGCCGAGCCGGCGGTGTGGGTGTCGTCGTACTCGTAGCAGGCGGCGGCCACGGCGTTGGCCATCGCGGCCTCGACGGCGGAGCAGTCCTCCCCGGTGCCCAGGATCGGCAGCCGCGCGCCGGTCCGCCGGTCGAGGTCGACCTGCACGTGTTCGCGCATGATGGTGGCTACCGGGCTGGCCGAACCCCACACGGTCACACCAAGGTGGTCCACCAGCAGCGTGCGGATGGCGTGCAGGGTGGCGTCGTCCGCCTGCTCGGGAGTCCAGGCGAGGACCGCGGCGAGCAGTTCTCGGGTGAGCGAGTCGGTCATCTGACCTCCGGTTGTTGACGTCGGTCCCGTCGCGCTGGTTAGACTACCCGCATATTGAACCTCGGTTCGCATCGCGCACAAGTGGCGGGATGGTCCTGAAAGGAAGTGTGACCGGATGTCCGCAAGGGAGACTTCGTTGCGCCGTGCCCGAACACCCGTGGCCGGCGTGAAGGACCTCGGCTCCTATCTGGACACCATCTCCGACGACCCTGGCGAGTACCGCGCGGTCAGCCGGCCGGTCAACCCGATGGACTTCGACGTCACCGCGATCCTGGAGCACCTGGACCGCAGGCACGAGTACCCCACGGTCGCCTTCGAGAACCCGCTGGACATGCACGGCGACCCCAGCCAGTTCCCGCTGGTGGCCAACCTGTGGGCCACCCGCGAGCGCTGCGCCCACGCCGTCGGGCTGCCGCGCGAGGAGGCGGGCGCCCAGTTGGGCCTGCGCTTCGCCGACATGGTGGACCGGCGCCGCGAACCGGTGGTCGTCAAGGACGCCCCGGTGCAGGCCAACGTGTGGCGCGGCGAGGACGCCGACCTGTGGCGGCTGCCCGTGGTCCGGCACTCCGAGATGGACCTCGGCGGTGTGCTCACCATGGCGCTGGCGATGCACGCACCCGGCGAGGACTTCTACAACATCACGTTCGTCAAGCAGTTCGCGGAGAGCCCGCGCGGCGGCGGTGTGACCATCCACTCGGCACACATGAGCCGCATGCTGCGCGAGTGGGAGCGGCGCGGCGAGACCGTGCCGGTGATCAACATCCTGGGCCACCACCCGGCGTTCTGGACCGGCACGCTGAACAACACGCCCTACGGCGACAACGAGTACGCCACCGCGGGCGGGTTCCTGGACGAGCCGGTGCGCCTGGCGCCGTCGGTCACCTGGGGCGACAAGTTCCTGGTGCCGGCGGACGCGGAGATCATCCTGGAGGGCGAGATCGTCCCGGGCGACCAGACGATCGTGGACCCGTTCGGCGAGATCAGCCGGCAGTACCAGCCGCAGGAACTGGCGCCGAACATGCGGATCACCGCCATCACCTTCCGCGACGGCGCCATCATGCAGGACATCTTCAGCGGCCACCGGGAGCACATGCTGCTGGGCAGCATTCCCCGCGAGGGCACCATCTACAAGCACCTGGCGGAGAAGATCGGCACGGTCACCGCCGTCAACATGCCCTTCTCCGGCTGCGGTCGCTACTCGGCCTACATCTCCATCCGCAAGGGCACCGACTACCAGGGCAAGCTGGCCGCGCTGCAGGCCGCCGCGCACGTGCCCAATCTCCAGGTGGTCGTCGTGGTGGACGAGGACATCGACGTGTTCAACGAGGAAGACGTGCTGTGGGCGGTCAACACCTACGTGGACCCGTCCGTCGACGTCGACACGATCAAGAACCTGCGCCACCCCACCGACCCGAGGGGCCTGGGGTCGACCAGGGTGCTGATCGACGCGACCCGCCCGACCAACATCGCGTTCCCCACCCGGCTGCGGGTGCCGCCGGCCGCGATGGAACGGATCGTGCTGGACGAGTGGCTGGACGAGGTTGGCGACCGGGTGAAGGGAAACCGATGACCACCAAGCACATCTTCTGGGCGACGTGCCCGAACTGCGCGCAGCCGTTCCTGGTGGACGGCACGCTGCGGTACGCGGGGATCAAGCTCATCTGCCCGTTCTGCTCGCACCGGTTCCTGCCCGACGACGCGGCGGAACTGGACGAGCGGCCGGTGCGGTAGGTCTGCTGATGCGCATCTCGCACTCCTTCGTGGTGCCGGTCGACGTCGACAGCGCGTGGGACGTGCTGCTCGACGTCGAGCGGATCGCCCCCTGCATGCCAGGGGCGGCGCTGAACAGCTTCGACGGCGACGCGTTCACCGGGACGGTCGCGGTCAAGCTCGGCGCCATGGCCATGAAGTACGCCGGCAGCGGGCAGTTCGTCGAGCGCGACCCCGGTGCCCGCCGGGTGGTCTTCGAGGCCAGCGGCCGGGAGACGAAGGGTTCGGGCACGGCCAAGGCGACCGTCACGGCCACGCTGCACCCGGAGGGCAACACCACCAGGGTCGACGTGGACACCGATCTCGCCGTCGCCGGCCGGGCGGCCCAGTTCGGCCGCAGCATCATGAACGACGTGGCCGGCACGTTGCTGGACCGGTTCGCCACGTCACTGTCCGCGCACATGACCACCCCGGAACCGGCGGCACCCGTAACAGCCGCGACGCCCCCCGCCGCACCCGCGGCGAATCCGGAACCGATCGATCTGGCCGCACTCGGCCGCCAGGTCCTGCTCCGTCGTGCCGCCCTGCCGCTGGCCCTGATCGCGATGATCGTCCTGGTCACGGCCGTGTTGCGGCGTCGCGGGCGGCACTGACCCACCCTGCTCCGCACGCCGTCGCAGTGACGGACCGTGACCTCTCTGCATCCGAATATCGCTCTTAGAACACGACAACTAAGTCTGGTATACAGGCCGACCCGGTCCGTATACTCCCTACATCTCGCACGCAAGAGGTGATCGCATGAGTTTCGACCTGACCGACGAGCAGCAGGCGTTCGCCGCATCGGTCCGGGCTTTTGCGCAGGCACGTCTCGCGCCCGACGCGCTCCGTCGAGCTCATGAACCCGGCTACGCCTGGGACGCGGCCAAGCTGCTGGCCGAACAGGACCTGATGGGGCTCACCATCGCCGAGGCCGACGGTGGCCAGGGGGCGTCCCTGATGGACGCCGTCATCGCCATCCAGGAGGTCGCCAAGGCGTGCCCGAAGAGCGGCGACGTCATCCAGGCCGCCAACTTCGGTGCCATCCGCACGTTCGCCGAGTACGCGTCGCCCGAACTCAAGGCGCGCTACCTGCCCGACCTGCTGGCCGGCCGGGCACTGCTGTCACTGGCGATGAGCGAACCGGAGGCCGGTTCGGCCGCCACCGACCTGCGCACCACCGCCACCCAGGACGGCGAGGACTACCTGCTCAACGGCTCCAAGGTGTTCTCCACCAACAGCCCGGACGCCACCGCGTTCCTGGTGTACGTCCGGTTCGGACCCGGCGTCCGCGGCATCGGGTCGGTGATCGTGGACCGGGACGCGCCCGGACTCACGGTCGCGCCGCCGTCGGACTTCATGAACGGCGAGCAGTGGAGCCAGCTGTTCTTCGACAACTGCCGCGTCCCAGCGGGCAACGTGGTGCTCGGCGCGGGCGGGTTCAAGAAGCAGATCAGCGGCTTCAACGTGGAGCGGATCGGCAACGCCGCCCGCGCCCTGGCCCTGGGCCAACTCGCCTACGACCTGGCCCGCAGACATGCCACCGAACGCGTCCAGTTCGGCCGGCCGCTGTGCGAGTTCCAGGGTCTGCAGTGGAAGTTCGCCGACATGGCCGTCCAGTTGGACGCCGCCCAGCTGATGCTCAACCGGGCCGCGGTGCACGCGTCCGCCGGCCTGCCCGACGTCTACGAGACCTCCGCCGCGAAACTGGCCGCCAACCAGGCCGGGTTCGCCGCGGCCAACGAGGCCCTCCAGGTGATGGGTGGCCTCGGCTACACCCGCGAGACGCTGGTCGAGTACTGCCTGCTGCGCACCAGGGGCTGGATGATCGCCGGCGGCTCCATCGAGATGCTCAAGAACCGCATCGCCGAGTGCGTCTTCGACCGCCGGTTCAGCCAGCGGCCGGCGGTGGCGGCCTCATGACCGAGCTCGCGAGGGCATCAAACAACACAGCCCCTTCCGTCAGGGCCGTGCCGAGCGCCAGCGAGGTGCGGTCATGACCGACGATGCAGCCCTGGGTCGAGTGTTGTTCCACCCGTCGAGCGTCGCGCTCGTCGGCGTGTCCGACGACCTCACCAAGACGACCGGGCGCCCCCTGTCCTACCTGCGCCGATCCCGGTTCGCGGGCACCGTCTACCCGGTGAACCGCAACCGGGACGAGGTCCAGGGCGAGCGGGCCTGGTCGAGCCTGGCGGCGCTGCCCGAGGTGCCGGACCAGGTGTTCGTCATGGCGCCGACCACGGCCGTGCTGGGCGTGGTGCGCGAGTGCGTCGACCTCGGCGTGCCCGTGGTGACCGTGCTGGCCGACGGCTTCACCGAGAGCGGCCCGGCCGGCCGGGACCTCACCCGCCAGTTGCGTGACCTGATCGCCGGTTCGGCCACCCGACTGGTCGGGCCGAGCAGCCTGGGCGTGGTCAACCTGCGCAACGGCCTGCTGCTCACCGCCAACGCGGCGTTCGCCGAGAGCGACCCGCTGGTCGGCCACACGGTCGCGGTGTCCCAGTCGGGCAGCATGATCGGCGCGCTGACCTCGCGCGGCAAGGCCCTGGGCGTCGGGTTCGCCGCCCTGGTGTCAGTGGGCAACGAGGTCGACCTGAACGTGGGCGAGATCTGCGCGTCCACCCTGGACGACCCCACCGTGCACGGCTACGCGCTGTTCCTGGAATCGGTGAGCGGCGCGGACAGCATCCGTCGGTTCGCCGAGGCGGCCCGGCAGCGCAACCGGCCGGTGGTCGCCTACAAGCTCGGCCGGTCCGCGGCCGGCGCCGAACTGGCCCAGTCGCACACCGGTGCGCTGGCCGGCGAGGAGGAGGTCAGCGCCGCCTTCTTCGCCGACTGCGGCATCGCGCGGGTCCGCACGCTGGACGCGCTGCTGGAGGGCGTGTCGCTGGCCAGCCGGGTGCCGATGCCGGGCGGCACCCGGCCGCCCAGGGTCGGCGTGGTGACCAGCACCGGCGGTGGCGCCGCGATGGTGGTCGACCAGCTCGGCGTGCTGGGCATCGACGTGCGGCAGCCATCGGACGAGACGTTCGCCAAGCTCGCCGAGCGCGGCGCGCCGGCAAGGACCGCCCGGATCGTGGACCTCACCCTGGCCGGGGCCCGGTACGAGGTGATGAGCGCCGCGCTGGACACCCTGCTGGAGGCCGGTGAGCACGACGTACTCATCGTCGTGGTCGGCTCGTCGGCCCGGCTGGAACCGGAGGCCGCGGTCCGGCCGATCGTGCAGCGCGCGAACTCCACTGTCCCGCTGGCCGCGTTCATCGTGCCCGACTCGCCACGCGCGCTGGCCGCACTCACCGCGGCGGGTGTGCCGTGTTTCCGGTCACCGGAGGCATGCGCGGACGCCGTGTCCGCCGTACTGTCCCGCCGTGGGCGGATCATCCCCGAAGTGCGCTTCGGCGGTGCGTCCGAAGCGGACGCCGGCACCACAGCCGTGGCCGACGGGCCGGACGGCAGTGTTCTGCTGGACGAGGGGAGCGCCTACGAGATCATCGACGCCGTCGGCATTCCCCGGCCGGAACTGTCCGTCGTGGAGCGCGACGAACTGCCCGTGCTGCCCTTCGACTTCCCGGTCGCGGCCAAGGTCCTGTCCGACGCGATTCCACACAAGACCGACGTCGGCGGCGTCGTCCTCGACATCGAGGACAAGGAGGCGCTGCTCGCCGCGATCGACGAGATCCGGGCCAACGTCGCCCGCCGCCACCCCGAGTTGTCGCCGTGCCGCATCCTGGTGCAGCCCATGGTCAGCGGGGTCGCCGAGGTGCTCGTCGGCTACCGGATCGACCGCGAGGTCGGGCCGATCGTGCTGGTCGCCGCCGGCGGCGAGCTGGCGGAGGTCTACGCGGACCGCAGCATCCGGCTGGCCCCGGTCGACCACGCGACGGCCCTCGACATGATCGGCGAGGTCCGGTCCCTGCGGGTGTTGCAGGGCTTTCGCGGCCGGCCGGCGGGTGACGTCGGCGCGCTGGCCGACGCCATCGTCCGGGTGTCCCGCATCGCCGAGCACGCCGAGGTCGGCGAGCTGGAGATCAACCCGCTGATCGTCCAGGCGGAAGGGAAGGGTGTCGTGGCAGTGGATGCGCTCATCCGGGTGGCGGGAGCACGGGCATGACGACCCTCATCGACCGGCTCGGCAGCCTGTTCACCGTGGACGACCGCACCGTCCACCGTGGCCGCTACGTCTCGACCACGCTGCTGATCGACGCGGGCGACGAACGGGCCCTGGTGACGATCAGCGAAGGCAGGGTCACGTCCGTGGTGGACGCCGCGACCCGGGTGCTGCCCGGCTGGCGGTTCGCGTTGCGCGCGCCCGCAGACGAGTGGGCCGCGTTCTGGGAACCACTGCCCCGGCCCGGTTCGCACGACCTGTTCGCGCTGCTGCGCCGCAAGCAGTTGCGGGTGGAGGGCGACCTGCACCCGTTCATGAGCAATCTCCTGTATTTCAAGGCACTTCTGGCGCTTCCGAGGGCAGCGTGATGGCAGCAGTCGTCGAACCGATCACCGGCCGCTACGTCCGCGTCGACATCGGCGGTGTGACCCACCGGGTCTACGTCGAAGAGGCGGGCAGCGGAGTGCCGCTGCTGTGCCTGCACACCGCGGGCGCCGACACCCGCCAGTTCCGCGGTGTCATGAACGACGACGAGGTACTGAAGCAGTGCCGGGTCGTCACGTTCGACCTGCCGTGGCACGGCAAGTCGTCCCCGCCCGCCGGCTGGCACGACACCACCTACCAGCTCACCGCGGCCCAGTACTCCGAGATCGTCGTGGCGATCATCGACGCCCTCGACCTGGACCGGCCGATCGTCATGGGCTGCTCGATCGGCGGCCGCGAGGTGCTGTACCTGGCCGCCGACCACGCGGACCGGATCGGCGGCGTCATCGGCCTGCAGTCCGGCGGCCACGTCGACCCCTACTACGACACGGAGTGGCTCAACCGCCCGGACGTGCACGGCGGCCTGGTGTGCGCGGGTGTCGTGTCCGGACTGATCTCGCCCACCGCACCGGACAGTGAGCGCTGGGAGACGCTCTGGCACTACATGCAGGGCGGGCCCGGCGTGTTCCAGGGCGACCTGTACTTCTACAAGATCGACGGCGACGTCCGGGACCGGCTGGCCGCCATCGACACCGACCGCTGCCCGGTGTTCCTGCTCACCGGCGAGTACGACTACTCGTGCACCCCGGACGACACCCTCGACGTGCAGAAGTCGGTCGCCGGCTCGCACGCGACGATCATGTCCGGCCTCGGCCACTTCCCGATGAGCGAGGACTACGAGCGGTTCGGCACCTACTTCCGGTCGACGCTGACGGCGGCGATGGCCGAACGCGCACAACTGCTCGCCGGCGGTGAGCGATCGTGACCACCGTCGCGGCCACCGAGGCCGCCGTCGACTACCCGGACCTGCGGCTGCTGGTCGACGGGCAGTGGCGCGGGTCGGCGGTCACCTCACCGGTGGTCGACCCGGCGACCGAGCAGGTCATCGCCGAGGTCCCGCACGCCACCACGGACGACATGGACGCCGCGCTGGCCGCCGCCGCGCGCGGATTCGACACCTGGCGGCGCACCCCGGTGACCGAGCGGGCGGCCGTCATGCGGGAGGCCGCGCGGCTGGTCCGCGAGCGGTCCGACCGCTTCGCCCGCGTGATCACCAGGGAACTGGGCAAACCGCTGGCCGAGGCCAGGGTCGAGGTGGGCACGGCGGTCGGCATCCTGGAGTGGAACGCCGACGAGGGCAGGCGCACCTACGGCCGGGTGATCCCCGGCCCGGCGAACCGCAGGCAGTTCGTCCAGGCGGAGCCGATCGGGCCGGTGGCCGCGTTCGCACCCTGGAACGCGCCGCTCATCACGCCGTCCCGCAAGATCAGCTCGGCGCTGGCCGCCGGCTGCTCCGTGGTCATCAAGCCGGCCGAGGAGACGCCGGGCACGGCGGTCCTGCTGGCCCAGGCGTACCTGGACGCGGGCCTGCCGGCGGGTGTGCTGAACGTGCTGTTCGGCGAGCCCGCCGCGATCTCGCAGCGGCTGCTCACCTCGGACGTGATCCGGGCGGTCACCTTCACCGGGTCCACCGCGGTCGGCCGGTCGCTGGCCGGCACCGCGGCGCTGCACATGAAGCGGGCCGTCATGGAACTCGGCGGGCACGCCCCGGTCCTGGTGTGCGATGACGTCTCGGTCGACGAGGTCGCGGCCGGTGCGGCCAGGGCGGCGTACCGCAACGCGGGCCAGGTCTGCACGTCGCCGACCCGGTTCTTCGTCGCCCGGTCCCGGTACGCCGAATTCCTCGACGCGCTGACCGACCGGGTCGGCGCACTCAAGCTGGGCAACGGGTTCGACGCCGACACCGACGTCGGCCCGCTGGCCAACGAACGCCGGGTGGCCGCGATCGACCACCTGGTGACCGACGCCGTCCGGCACGACGCACGGGTGACCACCGGCGGCAGGCGCGGACCCGGCCCCGGCTACTTCTGGGAACCCACCGTGCTGGCCGACGTGGCCGACGCCTGCGAGGTGTCGCGCGTCGAGCCGTTCGGTCCACTCGCCACGGTCGCGGCGTTCGACGATCTCGACACCGCGATCCGGCGCGCCAACAGCGTGCCGTTCGGTCTGGCCGGTTACGTCTTCAGTAATGACGCGGCCACCGTGCGGAAGCTGGGCGCGGAAATCGACTGCGGCGCGATCGCGGTCAACCACTGGCAGGTGTCCGGACCGGAGACCCCGTTCGGCGGACACAAGGACAGCGGATTCGGCTCCGAGGGTGGAATCGAAGGAATCTCCGCTTTCCAGCAACTGAAATTTCTCAGCGAACAATGATGCGGGAGGGTAGGCCGATGATGTACCGGAGCACGCGAGAATGGCCGGTCGATTTCCTTGACGGCCTGTCGAACCCGTACCTATACTGCCCGACAAGCTGCACTGATCGGCGATCGAAATGACATCCAACCTGACGGACGTGCCTGCTGTGGACACGACGGCCAAGGCCCCCGAGCCCCCCATCGTCTTCGACAATGTCAGCCTGCGGTTCAACAGAAACGCGAATCTGACCATCGACCGGATCAATCTCACTGTCGAGCGGGGCAAGTTCGTCAGTGTCATCGGTCCCAGTGGTTGTGGCAAGAGCACCCTGCTCAACCTGTCCGCCGGGCTGCTGCAGCCAAGCGGCGGCGAGGTCCGCTACGTCGGCGAGCCGGTGAGCAGCATCAACACCGACATCGGCTACATCACCCAGGACCCCAACCTGCTGCCGTGGCTGAGCGTCGCCGCCAACATCGGGCTGCCGCTCAAGCTGCGCGGCGCGACCAAGGGCGAACAGAAGGCCGCGGTCGAACAGTGGGTCGAACTGGTCGGACTGACCGGTTGGGAAAACCATTTTCCCCGCCAGTTGTCCGGCGGCATGCGCAAGCGCGCCTCCATTGCCAGGGCACTGATCTGCGATCCCAGTCTCGTACTGATGGACGAGCCGTTCGGCCCGTTGGACGCGATCACCCGCATGAAACTGCAGCAGGATCTGCTCGATCTGACGCAGACCGGCGACCGGACCGTGATATTCGTGACGCACGATCTGAGTGAGGCGATCTGCCTCTCCGACGAGGTCGCCGTCATGGCCGGCGGTCCGGGCACGATCAAGGGCATTCTACCGGTGCCCATCGAGCGGCCCAGGAAAATCATCGACCTGACCGAATCGCCGATCTACACGCAATTGGCCAAGCAGTTGTGGGCGCTTTTCCAAGCCGAGGTGTAGTGCTACGACCACCTCGCACAATTCGTCTGGATCCGAGTCGATCGGGTTCAGGTAGCCAGAAAGTGGAATGAGGTAGACATGTACGTGCGCAGCGCGGCGCGCTTCATCGGCGGCCGCGGCCGGAGAACCGGCCTGGCTTTGGCGGTTGGCTGCGTGGCTGTGACTCTGGTCGCGGCCTGCGGCAGCAGTGGTTCGGGTGGCGGCGGGGGCGCCAGCAGCGGTAGCGGTGGCGGCACCACGAGCATCCAACTGGGCTATCCGCTGCCCAACGTGCAGAGTGTCGCGGTCCAGATCGCGGCCAAGAACGGTGTCTTCCAGCGCAACGGACTGGACGTCACGGCGACGTCGCTGGGCACGGCCAACGTGGTGAACGCGGCCCTGACCAGCGGCTCGGTCGAGTACTCGCTGACCAGCGCCAGCCAGCTCATCACCGCGGTGGGCAAGGGCGAGGGCGTGATCGCCATCGCCGGCTACACCACCGGCACGCCGGTCGACGTCATCTTCTCCAACAAGATCATCGGCGACAAGCACCTGTCCAAGGCGACGCCGATCGACCAGCTCGTGCACGCGTTGGCCGGCGGCAAGATCGGCGTGTCCAGCCCGGTCATCAAGGACCAGGAGGGCTCGCTGCTCAAGGCGTACAACGTCGACCCCAAGTCGGTGCAGACCATCACGGTCAGCTCCGAGGGCGGCCTGACCAACCTGTTGAAGTCCGGCCAGATCGACGCGTTCATCGCCGGCCCGCCGGTGCCGCAGATCGCCGAGACGCAGGGCGCGGGCAAGATCCTGATCACCGGGCAGAACGCTCCGGTGTGGAACGCCGGCAACGCCAACCTGGTGCTGGCGGCCAACAAGTCCTACGCCGACGCCCACCCCGACCTGACCAAGAAGGTCGTCGCCGCCGTGCACGCGGCCGTCCAGTACGTGCTGCAGAACAAGACGCAGGCCGCGTCGCAGTCGGCCAGCCTGCTGCAGGCGACCCAGGCCGAGGTCGAGGAGAGCATCCCGCTGGCCGGTTACTCCAACTGCGCGCCGATGACATCGGACCTGTGGAACAAGACCGTCCAGTTCTCCATCGCGTCCGGCACGCTGCCCAGCTCCGCCACCGCGGCCGAGGGCAAGGTGTGGACCAACCAGTACACGACACCTCAGCAGGGCTGCTGAGCCGCCCGACATGCAGGGCGGAAGGAGGGTGACATGACCGCGACGGAAACACAGTCGCAGACATCGGTTTCCATACCCAGGCGACTTGGTCCCGGCCAGGTCCCGCGGCAGCGCGCCTCGTTCCGCACCAAGGCCGGTGCGATCACCATCATCGGACGCATCGTCGCCGTGTTCGCGCTGATCGGTCTCTGGCAGCTGTTCAGTGGCCGGGTGCTGCCCGACTACTCGATCAGCAATCCGCACGACGTGTGGAACAGCTTCTGGAGCATCATCAGCACCCAGGAAGGCTGGGTGAACATCGGCGTCACCGCGAAGGAACTGGCGCTCGGGTTCGGGATCGGTGTCGCGGGCGGCACGGTCATCGGCCTGGTGCTGGGCTACTTCAAGACGGTCGGCGCGATCCTGGAGCCGTTCATCGGTGCGGTGAACGGCATCCCCAAGATCGCGCTGGCGCCGGTCTTCGTGCTGATCCTCGGGATCGGCACGTGGACCGACGCCACGATCGCCGCGATGATGGTGTCCCTGGTGCTGTTCTACAACATCTACATCGGCATGCGCACCATCAACACCGAGCTGGTGTCGGTGATGCGGCTGATGCGGGCCAACCAGTGGCACCTGCTCCGGTACGTGTACGCGCCGTCGTTGCTGTCGCCGTTCTTCGCCGGTGTGAAGGCAGCCGGGCCGTTCGCGGTCCTCGGCGTGATCATCGGCGAGTTCGTCGCGTCCACCAACGGTGTCGGCCACGACCTGTCCTCGGCGTCGAGCAACCTCAACGCCGCCGGGGTCTACTCGTCCATCCTGGTCCTGGTGCTGATGGGGTTCATCCTGAACCTCCTGCTCAGCGTCCTGGACCGGTGGACCGGTCGCAAGCTCGGCATGCTGCCGTGACCGACGCGAACCACCCCGCTCGGCGGCGGGTCGAGGCGGGCGTGCAGGTTCACCTGCCGTCCTACCTCGACTCGTCGCTGGCCGAGCTGACCGGCATCGCCACCACGGCGGCGTCGGCCGGTTTCGACCAGGTCTGGGTGACCGACAACCTGGAGTGCCGCAACACGTTCGTCGTGCTCGCCGCGTTCGCACCGGTGGTGCGGGCCAAGCTGGGCACGGCGATCATGGCGCAGTACTTCCGCAGCCCGGTCGAGGCGGCCCGGTCGCTGACCACGGTGAGTGAGCTGATGGCCGGCCGGGAGCTGTCGGTAGGCCTGGGCACCGGCAACCCGACCACCAGCCGGCTGATCGAGATGCCCCGGCCGGTCGGGTTCATGCGGCAGACCGCCCAGTGCCTGCGGGCCCTGCTGGACGGCGCCGAGATCGAGATGGACCACTACCCGCTGCTGCGCGACCACTTCCGGTTCGCCCCCGGCGCCCGGCTGCGGGTCGCCGCCATGCCGGCCGGGCCGATCCGGCTCTACGGCGGCGGCAACGGCCCGCGTGGCCTGGCCCTGGCCGGTGAGCTGATGGAGGGCCTGATCTTCGGCTGGACCACCAAGCTCAACGCCACCCTGGGCCGGGTGAAGGACAAACTCGACATCGTCGCGGAGGCGGCGTCGGCGGCCGGCCGGGCGGAGACGTTCCGGCGGGTCACCGAGCTGAAGATCTCCGTCGCCCGCGACCACGCCGCCGCCCGGCGGTTCGTCCGCGAGGACCCGTCGTGCGCCCGCCGCACCCTGGGCCTGCGCAAGCGCGGCTACACCGACGACGACCTGCGGCAGTTGGGCATCGACCCGGTCGACGTGGACGCGCTGGACCGGGCCTACCAGGCGGGTGGCCCGTTCGCCGACTTCAGCGAACTGGTCACCGACGCGATGATCGACGCCTCCTACATCGCGGGCGACCCGGCCAACTGCGCCGAACGCATGGCCGAGTTCGCCGAACTCGTCCGGGAGCACCGGTTCGAACAGGTGATCTTCTCCGAGCTGGGCCCCGACCCTGCGGTGGCTGTCGAGCTGATCGCCGGCGCGGTGCTGCCCGTGCTCGCTTCCGTGTGACCCGAAGGGAAACCCGCATTGGACACCGACCTGACCGGGAAGACCGCTCTGGTGACCGGCGCCGCCCGCAACATCGGCCGGGCGATCGCCGTGGCCCTGGCCGGAGCCGGCGCCCGCACCGCGGTGGCGTACTCGGGCAACAAGGACGCGGCCGCCGAAACGGTCCGGCTGATCACCGACGCGGGCGGCCAGGCCCGGGCGTTCGGCCTCGACCTGACCGACCTGGACTCGGTGGCCGAGGTCGCCGACGCCGTCACGGCCGCGTTCGGGCCGGTGGACATCCTGGTCAACAACGCGGCCGTGCGGCCCAAACGGAACCTGGCCGAGGTCACACCGCAACTGTGGGACCAGGTGTTCGCGGTCAACGTGCGCGGCCCGTTCTTCCTGTCCCAGAAGTTCGTGCCCGGCATGGTGGAGCGCCACTGGGGCCGGGTGATCAACCTGGGCGGCCTGCACGGCTACAAGGGCAGCGCCCAGCGCACCCAGGTGCACGCCAGCAAGGCGGCCGTGATCGGCATGACCAGGGGCATCGCCTTCGAGACGGCGCCCTTCGGCGTGACGGCGAACGTGGTGGTGCCCGGCCGGATCGACACCGAACGCGGTGACGTGGCCATGTACGGCGCCAAGGAGGACACGGCCCAGGCGGCCGCCACGGTGCTGATGGGGCGCCTCGGGCACCCGGACGACGTGGCCGACATGTGCCTGTTCCTGGCGTCCGACCGGGCCGCGTACATCACCGGCCAGGAACTGTTCGTCACCGGAGGCACCTTCCCGATGGTGCCGTCGGCGACCTGAGCTACGGGGAGACATGGACGTCACCGCACTGCGCGAATCCCGGGTGACGGAGCGGCTCGCCGCCCACGCCCGGTCGACCGACTTCACGACACTGCCCGACGACGTCGTCGACCGCGCCAAGCGGGTCATCGCCGACGAGCTGGGCTGCATGGTCCTGGGCAGCACGATGCCGCCCGGGGAACGGATGCGGGGCTTCGTCACGACGATCGGCGGCCACGCCCAGTCCAGCGTGGTCGGCGGCGGCGTCCGGGTGCCGGCCGGCTACGCGGCACTGGCCAACGGAACGTCGTCGCACTCGGACGAACTGGACGGCGTGCACGTCAGCCAGGGCCACCCGGCCGGCACGTCGGTGGCCGGGGCACTGGCCGTGTGCGAGCACCTCGGGCTGGGCGGCCGGGACCTCATCAACGCCGTGGTGCTGTCGTTCGACGTCGGCTGCCGCGTGCTGATCGGCATGGGCGGCGGGCATGCCGTGCGCCGCGAGCACCACGTGCACGGCAGCCCGCTGTACGCGCTGGGCGTGGCCACCGCCGCCGGCCGGCTGCTCGACCTGGACCAGGTGGGCATCCAGTACGCGATGGCGCTGGCCATGCTCAACATCTCGGTCCCCGCGTCGTTCTACGACGAGCGCAACCACATGAGCAAGGCGATGAACCAGGGCCAGGCCGCCTACGCCGGGGTCACCGGCGCGCTGCTGGCCGCGAGCGGGTTCGAGGGCCACGAGCGGATCATGGAGACCAGGGACGGCCTCATCGACGGGTGGCGCACCGAGCGCACCGACGTCGACGCGATGACCGCCGGGCTCGGCGAGAGTTACAGCATCCTGGACGCCGGCTTCAAGTACTACTCGGCCGGCTACCCGATCAACTCGCCGCTGGCCGGCGCATTCGCGCTGATGCAGGAGCACGCCATCACGGCGGACGACGTCGCGCGCGTGCGGGTCGGCATGGCACCGGCCAGCGCGGACGTGGTGGACAACCGGTCGATGCCCAGCATCTGCCTGCAGGACATGCTCAGCGTCGGCATGGTGCTGGGCAGGCTGCACTACGAGGACGCCCACGACGCGGCCAACCTGGAGCGGCCGGACGTGCGCCGGCTGCGGGGAGTGATCGAGATCGTCCGCGACCCGAAGCTGAACCAGGACGCCGCCGCCCGGCGGGTCTCCTGGGTGGAGATCACCACCCGGAACGGCCGGGTGCACCGGGGCCCGGAGCGCATCGCACCCGGCCACTGGGAGCTGGGTGGCATGCCCTGGGACGACCTGGGGGAGAAGTTCGCCTCACTGGTCGACCCGCGCCTGGGACCCGAGACCACCGAACGGATCCTGACGTTCGTGCGGGACCTGGAGAAGCACGACGATCTCGGCGAGCTCAGCGCCGCCCTGAGCGGATCGGCCGGCCGCCGCTGACGCATGGGCACGGGCCGCCCGGCGGGTTACGCCGGACGGCCCGTGTGTTCATCGGGGGAGAAAATCAGGATCAGAAAGCAGTTACCGAGATCGGCCCGAAGTTGGCCGTCTGGAAACCATCCAGGTCCTGTAGTTGCGGCAGGCCCGAGGACAGCTGCTTGCGGTATTGCACGGACACCACTTGACCGGCTGTCAGTGGTAGACCGTCGAACGTGACATCGACGACCGCGTCAAGCGGCGGCGAGTCGTCGATCACCGATACGCCGGTGACCGTGCGGGCAACGCCGCCGACGGTCACGGAGAACCGGTTGTTGGCCGGAATGCCCTGCGGGCCGGCCTGCATTTCCTGGTCGAACTGCATCAGCACGTCATTGGCACCGGCGTCGGCTTCGTCGTTGCCAGTCCGCGCAGGCGCGGTGTTCGGCCTGCTGAGCGGGTTCACCCCGGCGACAGGACCGGCCACGTTGGCCGGGTGGGTCCAGAAGCCCTGCGAGGTGCAGGTCTCCGGGGTCGGGAGAGTCCTGGTGGCCGTGTAGCTGAAGCCATAGGTCGCCCCGGCGGTGTCGACGAAGTTGTTCGTGGTGTCGAACCCACCCTCGACCGAGCTGAACGCCGGCTCCGGCAGGATGTTGGGCACCAGGTCGATCGGCAAGCCCACGCGGCCACCGGTCACCGGGTCGTACTTCTGCTCCTGCGCGGTGAGCGACCAGGTCTCGTTGGGGTCGGTGGTCGGCAGGTTGATGTCGACGATGAGCGTGCCCTGCACCCTTTCGACAAAGGTGAGGAGATCACCACAGGGGCCGGTCACGATGAGCGCGTTGGGGCGACCTGCCGCCGACGCCGTACCGACCGACATGACCGCCAGGCCCGTACCGACGACGGCCGCGACCGCCAGAATGCCAATTTTTCTCAGCTGCATGCTTTTCTCGCCTTCGCATCAATTGTGCTGAGGATTTCCGCAATCCGAACGGCGTCGGGCTTGCCTCGGCCCGTCGGGATCGTCAATTCGGACGGCTTCTGGGTAGAGCAGACCACGGGCCCACGCCCGGAGCTGCCGTGGTCCTATTGGGTAATCCGGTGTTGGTATGGGCGATCCCGCAGGATCGATCACGACCAACTGGGTCGGTACGAGTACCAATCCGGATTGGGCGGCGGCGGTACTCGTTCGGCCTGGACGGTCGAACCGTGCATGGGGTTCCTCCTACCCACGCCGTGAGTTCTCGGTTGCGGGATCACGAGCCACCACGTCAGGCTTCCTTTGGAGAGCGCGAGGAGACAGCCTGACATGAAGGGTGCTACGACCCCTCGATTGGGGGGCACCCCACCGGGGTTCGGGTTTTGGGTCCGGTTCACTTGGCCGAGGAGGGCGATTCGGCGATCACGCGGAATCGTGTCACGCCCGGATCCCGGTGCGGCACAGGGGTATACATCCATGGGTACCATGTGGATTGTTGCCATAGGCGGATATCCACTATGGATGGAACCATTGTGTTCTGCCGATACGGATCGGAAGTGTGCACGACCCGCGACCGCATCGCGTCGGAGGTGAACCGGCGCGGCGATGCACACCGGGACCGAACGCCGCATGCGGAGTGCCGTGCGGCGGATGTCTACTTCGTCCGGCCGCCCGGCCGAAAGCGTTCGGTGTCGCCGAACTGGTCGGTATGCGTGATCGGGCAGGGAGTGTCCGCTATGTGACCTAGGTCACCAACTGGACCGTCGCTCACGGTGACGGTCGAGGAGTCGGCAGGACGGTCGGCCCGAGAGATCGAGCCGACCGTTGTCGTCCGGGTTTACCGCACTGTCACTACCGCCCTGCTACTACCGCCTGCCGGGCAGCCACTTCCACATGCCGAACCGGCGGGCCGCCAGCACGGCCAGGACCGCGAGCACGACGACGCCGGCACTTTCCACCGCGAAGGTCGACTTCAGCAGCGGAGCGGACAGCGTCTCGTGGTAGCCGAAAAGGCTGCCGTAGATACTGATCAGTAGGGCGGCCAGCGTGCCGAGCGAGAGCAGGGAGCCCAGCGTGCCCATGATGGCCAGCATCTTGTTCGGTACCACCACCAGGGCGATCGCACCGAGCAGGCCGAGTACCGAGTTGATGATGAAGGGCACGCCTACCGCGGTCAGGTAGTAGCCGGCCCGGTAGAGGTGGAAGTGGATGTAAGCCATGCCCAGCAACAGCAGGGCGCTCACGATCCGCAGGACCACCAACGCCACGACATTCGAGCGCGCGGTGGACGCCCCCATGGTGTCACTCGTAGCCATTACGCCTCCTCCGACGCCGCAATATGTTCAGTTCGCCGATCTCGGGGTTGCTGTCCACCCGATGGACACCTCCGTCGTCAAGGACCCCTGTAGGTGGTACGGATCAGGTGGCTCGATGGATCGGATCAGGACTGTTGCGCCTGCCACGCGGCTGCTCTCGTCTCGTCAACCACTGCTTGACGAGACGGTCGTGGGTCGGGTAGCGCAACGGGCCACATCCGATCTGTCGGATGTGGCCCGTTGAGATCTGAGTCGGACTCGCGTTGTCGCTAGTTGCCGCTGTTTCCGCCGCCGCTGCCGCTGCCCCCGCCGCCACCGTGCAATCCCACAAGATCCTCCGATAGGTTCGCCCTCAAGAACCCGGCGGAGTTTTCCAGTTGATCACGCTGAGTGCAAGCGCAACACTCACCGGTCCGGCCAGGATAGAAATATTCCGTAGCTATCCCGCGGATGACAGGGCTGCGAGAAGGTGTGGTGCACGGCGCCGTCGACGACGGTGAGTAGGCGGGGGTCACCGAGCGAAGGCCGTTCGGCCCGCTGGCGTTCGGTCCGTTCCGCGTACCACCAACACGCCTCGGGCAGGTAGTCCTCGTCGAACCGGATGCGGATGGTGAGCCCCGAGACCGGTAGCCCACCGTCCAGAATCCGTCCAGGGGCGATACCGTGGTGGTCGATCTCCACGTTGACCCAACGGCGTCGTTCCTCGATCCGCTCGTCGATCGCCTCGGACGAGAACAGGTGTTTCTCGCCGCGCCGCAACGGAGTGGGGAATACCAGCCGGGTGAGTCGCATGTCGTCGGCATGGGCCATCGGCACGGGCGCGGCCCGGCAACCCCACAGTGCCCTGACCGGCAGGTTGGCGGTGTCGGTAGCCGCGCCGACCAACGCCGTCGCCGTATAACCGTCCACGTCGTCCTCCTGCGCGACGACCAGGCGCTCGGTGATGCGCCGGTACACCGTCCGCCGCCGCATGAAAACCGTGGTGACGAACAGTTGCATGAACAGCGGTTGGGCGCCTTCGGACGGCCGGCGGTAACCCACCACAGGATGCGCCTCGGCCGTCGTCGCCGCGCCGCCGTGCTCGGCGTCCACCTGCGTGGCGACCGCCACATAGAATTCCCAACCGGAACCGTCCGCCGCGAGTTGACCGAGACGTCGGTGCAGCGCGGGCCCGAGCTTCTCCGTCAGACCGCTTCGCCATGCCTTGTGCATCGGCGTTGTCGTACTGGGCGGTGGATCACCGAAGACACCGGGCAGCGCCAGTAGCTGCTTGAATCGGTCATCGAGCGTCGATTTCCACGGCTCCGCGATCTCCGGGCGCCTGCGTAGCCGGAAAGCCGCGGCCAGGGTGTTCCGCCGTCTCGAATCGTCCGTACTACCGATCCGGCGGATTTCGTGAATGATCAGACCCCACGCGGCGAGCGCACGAGTCGCCACCGTGCCGTTGGGCAGTGACGCGGTGGGCTCGGTCAACGGTGCCAGGATGATGGCGGAATCGCCGTCCTGGGTTTCCAGAGCGTGGGTCAGCAGACCGAGCGGCGGCGCATGTTTCCTGGTGGCCATCCAGCGAAGGGCCGTCTCCAACTCCCGCAACGGGTTCGCGTTGTCCGTCACCATTCCTCCGGCTCGCGGTCGAGCGACATCGATTGACCATCTCCGGCGGCCATCGACAATCACCGACAACGGTCGACAATAGGCGACGAGTTCCGCCAGGGAAAGGACCATATCGGCGGCCCTGTCGCCATCGTCTCAATTCGGAACGCCCGATCAGTGCTGGCCTGCCCCACTTGACGGCGGGCTCGCTCACGGGCGACGGTGATCGGTGGCGGTGACACGAGCGGGACGGAGGACGGGATGAGCGGACCGGGTGAGGGTGTACGGCAGCGGTTTCCCGTCTTCGAGCGGCAGGTCTACCTGAACAGTTGCTCGCAGGGCGCCCTGTCCGACTCGGTGCGCGCCGCCTACGCGGCGTATCTGGAGACCCTGGAGTCGGACGGGTCGCTGTGGGGCGAGTGGGTGGACCGGGCCGAGCGGTTGCGCGCCGGCTACGCCCGCCTGCTGCACACCGACCCGGCCGCGGTCGCCGTCACCACGTCCGCGTCGGCCGGTGCCGCCGCCGTCGCGTCGGCCCTGGACTTCACGAGTGGCCGGGACACCATCGTCACCACCGATCTGGAGTTCCCCACCATCGGCCAGATCTGGCACGCCCAGGAACGCCGGGGCGCCCGCGTGGTGCACGTGCCGGCCGCCGCCGACAACACCCTGCCGCTGGACCGGCTGGCCGCCGCGATCGACGACCGCACGGCCATCGTGTCCGTCACCCACGTGTGTTACCGCAACGGCAGCCTGCTCGACATCGGCGCCGCGGCCGACCTGGCGCACCGGCGGGGTGCGCTGGCGCTGGTCGACTCCTACCAGGCGGCCGGTGCCGTACCGGTGGACGTCGGCGCGCTCGGTGTCGACTTCCTCGTCGGCGGGGCCCTGAAGTACCTGCTCGGTTCACCCGGCGCCGCCTACCTCTACGCGAACCCCGCCACCACCGGCCAGCTCACGCCCACCACCACCGGTTGGTTCGCCGACGAGAACATCTTCGCCATGCGCATCGACGCCTACCGCCCGGCCGCCGAGGCCCGCCGGTTCGAGGCGGGCACACCGGCCATCCCGTCCGTGTACGCGGCCACGGCCGGCGTCGAACTGCTCCTGGAGATCGGCGTCGAGGCCACCGCCGCCCATGTGGGGAAGCTGAACGACCGGCTGATCGACGAGGTCATCGGGCTGGGCGCGGTGGTCGCCACACCGAAGGATCCGGCCCGGCGCGGCCCGCTGGTTGCCGTGGCGTCTACCGACGCCGAGCAGCTGGTCGACCGCCTGGCCGCCGACGGCATCGTCACGTCGTCCCGCGACGGCAACCTGCGCGTCTCGCCGCACTGCTACAACACCGACGCCGACATCGACCGCCTGCTCGCCGCGCTGCACACCCACCGGGATCTGTTGCGCGGTCGGTGAACATCCTTGGCCTGGTGGCCCGATGCGGCCACGATCGAGTCATGGGGGTTGCGCGGTACGACGGTCACGCCGACTGGTACGACACCACATTCCGTCACCTGGCGGACGGCTCGGCCGGTCTGCTGGCGGCGCTGCTGGGTCGACCGGACCCGGCTCACCCGTTGTGCGTGGACATCGGTTGTGGCACCGGCCTGCACACCGCTGCCGTGCGGTCGGCGGGTCATACGGTGCTCGGCGTCGACCTGTCCGCTGATCAGCTCCGGGTCGCGTTCGCCCGCAATCCCTTGGTGGTGCGGGCTGATGCTGCTCGGCTGCCGTTGCCGGATCACTGTGCCGGTGCTGTCGTCATGACGTTCACTCATACCGATGTGGATGACTTCTCCGGTGTGGTCGCCGAGGCGGCGCGTGTGCTTCGGCCCGGTGGTCGGCTGGTCTACATCGGACTTCATCCTGCTTATGTCGGTGCCTTCGTGGATCGGCATGGTGAGGCTGCTGATCGTCGGTTGACCTTCTCGGTTGGTTACGGTGACGAGCAGCGGCATGTCGATCCGACTGGTCGGTTTCCCGTTCGTAGTCGGGTAGGGGCGCGGAACCTGACGTTGGCTACGTTCCTTGGTGCGTTTCTGGCTCAGCCCAGCTTGTCGTTGGTCGGGTTGACTGAGCTGGATACCGAGATGCGGCCTTGGCGGGTGGAGTCTGTGGATGGCCGGATCGTGCCCTGGAATCTTGCTGTCACGGCTGTTGGGCGGTGACGGGTGGGCTCGTTGCCGTGCGGTTGTCGGGGTTTCGCTCGGCCGCTCCCTCTCTTTGATCGTGTGATGCCGGGCCACCGCTGTAAAGAGCGCTCCTGCGTCGCGTCGCTTCGCGATGGCTGCGCCACTCTTGACAGCGGAGTCCCGGCATCAAGATCGGCTGGGTGTG
>DASUGU010000016.1:0-2840 GCA_036273855.1 Pseudonocardiaceae bacterium | reverse complement strand
GACCGGGCGGGTGGTGCCGTCGGGGTAGACGGTCAGGAAGCTGGCCGCCGTCGGGCTCACGGCGGTCACGTTGAGCACCACGGCCCGTACTCCGGTGGCGGGAATGCCGTGGGTGCCGGCCAGTTTCAGGCTCACCACGCCGTTCGCGCCGAGCTTGCCCAGCCGCACCCCGGTGCCGTCGCGGGTGTCCAGCACCCGGCTCGGAGCCGTCGGGAAGTACCCGCTCGCCACGGTGACCTGCTGGACCGCGCCGGCATGGTTGATGGCGAAGTCCGTCTCGGTGGCGCTGACGGTGTACGTCCCCGGTGCGGCGTAGGTGTGCAGCACGGTGGTGTCCGTCGTGTGCACCTGCGGTGTGCCGTCACCGAAGTCGATGGCGTAGTCGGTGATCTGCCAGCTGTCGGTGGACGCGCCGGTGTCCACCGCGATGGACAGCGGGCCGGTCTGGAACGCCCGCACGTCGGCGACCAGTGGTGCCGGCGCCGCGATCTGGACCGTCGTCGGGTTGGCGGTCTTCACCACCCCGGCGGGTGTGGTCGCGGTGACGCTGACCGTGTGGACACCGACGGCGTCGTAGGTGTGCACGGCGCTGGGCGTCGAGGTGACCACCGGGGCGGAGCCGTCACCGAAGTCGAACGAGAACGACAGCGGGGTCGACCACGGGTTGACCACGTCGACCGAAGCCGTGACCGACTGCCCGACCGGGGCCTTCGTCGGGCTCATGGTGACCCCCTCCACCTGGAGTGGGTCCTGTGCTTCCAGCGCGCCTCGGTCGTCGATGCCGACACCGGTGTCGGGCACCAGGGGGTTGTCCACCCTGGGGGCACCGTTGATGTCGACCGCAGTCTCCCCCGGTGCGTCCGAGTTCGCCGAGTCGACCGGTGGGGACAGGGTCGGCAGCGAACCCGAGGTCAGGAAGGGGCCGGGATCCTGGTCGATGTCGTGCGTGCCCTGGCCGGTCGCCGTGGCGAACGCCGCCGGATCGGTGAACGTGTCGCCGGCCCAGTTGTAGAGCGGATCCGCCTCGTCGGTGAACACCAGGTTGTAGTCCGCGGTGGTGCCGCTGGTCGACGCGGCCGACACCGACAGCTCGCCCAGTTGTGCCTCGCCGGCACAGGCCGCGCTCCCGGCGGGACTGTCGTTGTCCTCCACGAGGTTGTTCTCGACCGTGGCGCCACCGGCCGTGTCCTCCAGTGCGATCCCGCCCTCGCAGTTCACGGCCACCGTGTTGCCGGTGATGATCGTGCCGGGATCGTCGTCGACGTCGATGCCGCGGCCACGGTTGGCGTTGACGAGGTTGGTGGTGATCGTGGTTGCGGTGGCGCCGGGTTCCACGAAGACGCCGTCACCGGTGAAGCCGGACACGAAGTTGCGACTGATCGTCACGCCACCGGACAGGCCGAGCACCAGGATCCCGATGGCGTTCCCGCCGGTCAGCACGTTGTGTTCGACGCCGATCCGGTCCGAGTGGTCGATCAACACCTTCGTCGAGTCGGCCAGCTGGAAGCCGGTGACGTCGATGTCGTGCACGCCGATGAAGGTGAATCCGCCGCCGTCGGCGCCTGCGTCGAGGACCGAGTTGGTGTCGCCGTCGCGGGGATCGCCCGCGCCGACGAACGTGATCGGACTGCCCGGCTCGCCGGAATGGACGAAGTGGACGTCGCCGGTGTACCGGCCGTGGGCGACGTGCACGGTCTGCCCGGGCAGCACGGCGGCCGCTGCGGCCTGCATCGTGCAGAACGGTGTGTCCTGGCTGCCGGAACCGGTGTCCGAGCAGGCGGGCCCACCGACGAACAGGTCGGTCGGCGTGGTGGCCGCCGTGGCGGTGACTGCCGATCCGGCCACCATCGCCACGGCGATCACTAACGGGATGATGCTTCTGCGCACAGTGCGTTCCTCGTTGTCAGTCGGCGAAGTAGCCCGTCACGTCGGCCACGACGTTGATCTGGCCGGCGTTGTTGAAGAAATCGATCTTGCCGTTCGAGGCGATCGGCACCACGACCATGTTGGGCACGGTCTGGCCCGCCGCGATGTTCAGGTCGGACGTGCCGGGGTCGAACGCCCCGTCCGGGACGGCGGTGACGAAGGTGGCCGCGGTCGGGCTGACTCCGGTCACGTTCAGCACCACGGACGTGGCGTCGGCCGGAATGCCCGCCATGCCGGCCACCTGGAGCGTTGCCCTGCCCCGAGGGCCGATGACCGCGTGGTGCCCGCCGGTCGTGGTGCGGGTGTCCAGGATCCGGGTCGGCGACAGGGGAGTGAACGACGTCGCCGCCGTCGCCGGGTCGAACGCGAACGGATGCGTGTAGTAGCCCTCCAGATCGACGATGACGTGCGCCGTGCCGACGTGGTTGAAGATGTCCACGACCCCGTCGGAGAGCACCGGGACGGTCACCAGGTTGGAGATGGTCTGGCCCGTGGTGAAGTTCAGGTTCGACGTCGTGGGCCGGGTGGCGCCGTCCGGGTAGACGGTGAGGAAGCTCGTGGTCGTCGATGCCGTGACGGTCACGTTCACCACCACGGCCCCGATCGTCTCCTCGGCGTCCGGATCCACGTTGCGCACCGAGACCTGGGCGATGCCACCCGCACCGACCGGCTTGCCTGCGGTGCCCGAGTTGGCGTCCCGGGTGTCCAGCAGCCGCTCCGGGTCCTGGAGTGCGGTGAGGAATTCGCCGCCGCCGGGGGGTCGGTCGGCGTAGTAGCCCTCCAGATCGGCGACCACGTCCACGGTGCCCACGTGGTTGAAGAAGTCGACGTTGCCGTCGGCGCCCAGCGGGACCGTGACGAGGTTGGGTACGGTCTGGCCGGCCACGTAGTTCAGGCTGGAGGCGACCGGGCGG
>DASUGU010000015.1:0-24705 GCA_036273855.1 Pseudonocardiaceae bacterium | reverse complement strand
GGAACGCCCACAGGAACGTCAGGCCCAGGGCGATCCGCAGCACCGCGAGCACCTGGAAGCGGGCGGCGGTCGCCGGCGTGCCGGTGTCGACCGGCGTCGGCATGTCCTGGTGGGGAACGACCGGCTGGGCGGTCGGGGCGGTGGTATTGATGTCCTTGATGGACATGGTGTGCCTCCTTCCGAGTAGGCAAGGGAAGTATTGGCCTGGCCCCGGTCCGGGCACCGCTGGCGAAGCTCCCCTTGCCGGATGACCTTGGTGGTGAGGACCATGGCCGGGCAGGTACCGAGGTCGAGGCCAAAAGTCCCAGCCGCCAGGACGGGCGATTTCCGGACGGGCCGGGACATCCGTGACGTGTTGTCGCGGATTGTGGGCGAAGGCATGGGGACGCCAGCGTGCGCCGTCTGAGCCGGATCACAGCCCGAACGGTGGTCCCTGACTGCCGACGACCAGGCGCTGTCACTGTCGCACGCCACGGTGCCGACGCCGCCACCGGTGACCGCCCAGGATCGGGCGATCGCCGGGTGGCGTCATGGTCTTGGCTAGCCCCGCCGGGCGACGGCGTCGATCGTGACCGCCGCGACCAGCGCGAGTGCTGTCACGGCCCATCTTGGACGGATCAACCGGTGACGAGGTCGCGGTGCCGGAACTCCACGAGCCCGACCGTGAACAGCGCGGCACCGAGCAGCCCGAGCACAACGGCCGGTGCCGCTGTGAACGGCTCCAGCGGTACCCGCGCCACGGCATGGAACGGGCTGAGATTCAACGTCCAGGCCGGCACGGCGAACAACGCGCCGACCGCGTCCCACAGGTAGGCGACGACCACCAGTGCGTAACCGGACGCCACGGCGCGCGGCGCGACGCCGAACACGAACCCGGCGAAGCCGGCCGTCACGACGATCACCGGAATGCAGTTGCCGGCAGCCATGAGCAGCGAGCCGACATCCAGACGTTCACCCGACAGCTCGGCGCCCACCCACAGGCCACCGGCGGCCACCAACGCGAGTAGGGCAGCAGCCGCGGCAGCCAGCGTGACTCGGCCGACGAGCCAGCCGACGCGGGTGCGGGGCATGGCCAACAGGATCTCCAGCCTGCCGGTCGCCTCCTCACCGCGCGCGGCGGCGACCAACGCGACGGCCAAGAGCGCCGCTACCACCTGAGCCAGGGAGAACATGGCCGCGACATAGCCGTCGACCGCCACACCGCGGCCCAGGACGCGCGCGATCGCCGGGTTGTCCCTGACGAAGTCGATCACCGTTCTGGCGAGTCCGCCCATCAGCGTGGCACAGGCGACGGCCGCGACGAGCCAGGTGCCCAGCTGGGGCAGCTCGTCGCGCACCGCGGCCTGCCACGCCGTACCCAGCAACGCACGCCGGGGCGAGCGAGCGTCGTGGCCGGGCAGCAGGCCGCGTCCGATGTCGCGTCCGGAGAGAACGGGTAGGCACACGGCAACCAGGATCGCGGTGCCGGCCAGGATGGCCAGCAGCGCCGCTGCCGGTGGCACGCCGGGTGGCCGTAGCTGTTCGAACCAACCCAGTGGCGTGAGCCAGCGCACCCAGCCGATCCCGCTACCCGTATCGGCCACGGCACGGACCATGAACGCCACCGCCAGCACCGCGGCGCCGGCGAGCCGAGCACCGCGCACCGTGCCCAACAGTTGGCTGGTGAGCGCGGCCACCGCTCCGAACAGCAGCGCGGGCAGCACCACCTGCAATCCCAACTCGACGCAGTTGCCGAACGTCATGAGTCCCTGCGGGACACCGACCGCAGCCATGGCGGCCACTGCCACCGCGCCGATCACCACAGCCTCGACAGCGGTGGCGGTCAGCGCGGCGGCGAACCACCGACGCCGAGGTTGGGGCCGACTCAGCGCCAGCTCACCGCGACCGACATCCTCCTCGCCACGCAGCGCACCGGACACGACGACCATCGCCCACACCGCCATGACGATCTCGACGACGGACATGGAACGCCACGACACCCAACCGGTGGCGTCACCGATGTCATACGGGTAGCCGTACAGCACCCGCAGCGCTCCGTTGTCGGCGAAGGGAACGAGCAACGCCTGGCGTAGTGCGGCGTTGGGGAAAGCCGACACGTAGCCCTGGATCTGCGCCAGCGACGTGACCGCGACGAGCACGGTCATGACGACCAACGACATGCGGTTCGCGCGTAGTTGGCGGCGCATCAGCACAGCCATCCCACGTGTGGCCGAGCCTGACCGGTCCGGTGAGTTCATGACGCCACCGGCTCACCGGCCGGGTCGGCCACGTCGCGTCGGTAGTGCACCAGGAAGATCTCCTCCAGGCTCGGCTCCCTGCTGTCCAGGGTGGTGACCGGCAACCGGGCCAGGACACCCAACAAGGGACTCATGTCGCCGCGCACCTCCAGTACGAGGTGACGTTCGTCCATGCTGGCGACCACGACGCCGGGCAGCTCACGGACGAGTGTCACGTCGACGTGCGGCGTGCCGAACGTCACCTCCACCGTGCGCGCCGAGAGGTGGCGCAGCTCGGCGAGCGTGCCGTCGTCGATCAAGCGCCCGGCACGGAGGATGCCGATCCGGTCGCACAGCAGCTCCACCTCGCTGAGCACGTGCGAGGACAGGAAGATCGTCTGGCCGCGGTCGCGTGCCTCGTGGACCGTCTCCCGGAACGCGGCCTCCATCAGCGGGTCCAGACCCGTGGTGGGCTCGTCGAGGATCAGGACGTCGGCACGGGTGGCGAAAGCGGCCACCAGCTGGACCTTCTGTCGGTTGCCCTTGGACAGCGCCCGGATCTTCTTCGTCGTGTCGAAGTCGAACCGTCGGACGAGGACGTCGCGATAGGCCAGGTCGCAGCCACCGCGCAGATTCGCGAGATAGTCCAGTGTCTCGGCGCCGGTCAGCGTGGGCCACAGTGTCGGCTCCGACGCGACGTAGGCGACGTGCCGGTGTACCTCGACCGGCTCCGCCCAGAGCCGAGCGGAAGCAGGCACTAGCCGTTGCCGCAGCGGCCGCCGACGCGGACATCGCGCGGCTGGAGGACGAGCGCCAGCGACACTGGCAGGAAGTGCAGCGGCAGATGGATGGCTGGTGGGCCGCTCTGCTAGGTAACGAACCCGAAGCGGTCCTGTCGGTCCTCGCGGAGGCCTTCGCCGACAACGAGGCTCCTGCGGCCGCTGTTGGCGTCGACGGGGCCGAAAGTGGCGCTGGTAGTGCTCGTGCCGACTGCGGATGCGATTCCTGAACGCAAGCCCGACCTGACGCCGAATGGCAATCTCACCATCAAGAAGCTGAACGTGGATCGTTCCAAGCCACCATGGTCGCCTCTCATGTCCTGCTGACAGTGAAGGAGTCGCTCGCGGTCGCCCCTGCCCTGTCAGCCGGCAGGCTGACTGCCAGGCCGGGGACGTGGGAGAGGGAGAGAATTGGGAGAGTTGGATGTCCATCCGTCGGCACGTCACCGGGAGGTCATCGCCTGCAGCCCGTGCGGTAGCTAGGCCCTCGGGCGCGCTGGCGGCGGGCGCATTGTCGGCGTCGTGTAAGGCAATCTGAGTGACGGCGTCCGCCAGCGCGCGGGATCCCTCTGGGATCGGGCGACTTGACCGTTTGCCGGGCCAGGTCGTTGAGTTGCGTTTCGGTCACGTCTCCAGAAGTGCGCTGGCAGCACGTTCGAACTGGTCGAGTGTGGCTGCGAAGATCCCTTCCTGGCGTGGGTAGTTAACCACGACGTCGGTGAAGCCCAGTTCCGCGAACCTGCCTACCAGATCCTCCAACCGTTCTGGGGTCGAGTATGGGTCGGTCACGATCCTGCTCGCGTTCACCAGTCTGCCGATGCTGTCGGGATCCCGGCCGATGTCCAGACATGTGTCTTCTAGGCGTCGAATCTGCTCACGAAGCGACCGGAAAGCGTGGCGTTCTGATTGATCGTCGAGTCGTCCCGGATCGCCGATGGTGACCCAGATACTCCCGTACTCTGCGGCGATTTTGATCCCCAGTCGCCCACCGGCGGCGATGGCGAATGGCACTCGCGGTTGTTGCAGACACCCCGGCACCATTTGTGCGTCGACGGCGTCGAAGAACCGGCCGTGGTGGGATGTGGCGGGCTGACGAAGAAGCGTATCGGTGAGTTCGACGAACTCTCTGAAACGCGCTGTCCGATCCGCCGGCGAGAGTGCGGGCATGCCGAGCACGGCGTTGTCCGCTCCGGGAGCGCCGGCGCCGATTCCGAGGATGACCCTTCCCTCGCTCAGGTGGTCCAAGGTCATCACTTGTTTCGCGGTCGGCACTGGGTGTCGGAAATTTGGCGAAACGACCAACGGGCCTATTTCGATTCGCGTGGTGACGCTGGCAATGCTGGCCAACGTAGTGAGGCTGTCGAACCATGGCTCGCCCGGTAACGAATGCCATGAAATATGATCGAAGGTCCACCCATGATGAAAACCCAGTCGGTCAACAGTACGCCAAATTTCGTTTGTCCTGCGAGAGCTGTGCTCAGGAAGAATAATCACCCCAACCCTCACGGCACCCTAGTCCCCCTTCGAGGCACGCAAGAAACTGTCCAAGTGTACGGTGCGACGCTCCTTCACGTTGTCGCATTGGTATGCGTAGTCGAACCGTGGCGGTCGGTCGTTGTCGTAGAAGTAGACCGACCGCAACTCGCCAGGTTCCATGAGTTCCAGCACCGGGTTCGCTACCAGAAACTCCCGTACCGCCGTCGTGTCGGTCGCCGCATGCCACCAGACCCGTTTGAAACCGGTGTGATTCGGTGCGAGCACGACACGTGGACGAAACTTTCGTTTCCACTGGAAGATCCCCTTGGCGATCCAGGCCTCCGTGCCGCCGAAGTCGACTTGGCGGACGTCATGCCGATACGACCACTCCAACAGCAGGTGATACAGCGCCCGGAACGCGCCGGTGTCGTAGTGTTGTTGCTCGCCGCCGAGTACGCCGAGCAACCGCATTGTCAGGACTCGGCCCTTAGGGTCCCAGTGGCACAGTGCACCCGCCACCCGCACGCCGCCGGTCGTGACGAAGAACAGTACGCCATGACGAAACAAGCATTCGTAGGCTACGTCCTTGGATTCGCTGCGTGCTCGCTCACCGTGCCGCTTCTCCATGGTCGGCACGTGCATTCGGTCGTAAAAATGATCAAACGCACTGACCTGCGTTGTATGTTCGAACCTCCAGTCCCGCACCTTGCGGTCGGCGTTGAACTGCTGAAATGCCCGCCTGGACGTCCGACGCCGCAGCTCCGCTGGGTCGCCATCGACATCGACTATCAGGTGGAGACGAAACGGTAGAACCAAGGACGACGCTGCCGGCAGGCGTCGCGCCTGGCGGGTGGTACAGCCAACAGCGACCAGGTCGGCCGTCGGCAGGGCATGTCCGGACAACAGCCCGGCCGTTGGAATCCGGCGCCCAACCCGCCACTTGGTCGCGGCGCCAAGCTCTTCGCGCCGGCGTTCCAGGAGTTGATGAATCTTGGAGACGCCGTCACCGGCTCCCGCGTAGGCGATGGTCGGGGCGTGCGGGCCAGCACCGGAAACCACGCTGGGGCAGAAGAACACCGCTCTCGTGTCGACCCAAGTTTTGGCGGTCGCCAACGGTCGGTACGTGCTTTGCTCCCAGGTGTAACCACCGTGGCACCGTAATCGCTGTAGGGTGCTCAACGAGTTGGACGACACACCTATGATTCCTCACGTGACATGGAGACACCTCATCAAGCAATGAGTCGGCCGCTCGCCGCCCGCCAAACGACCTTTGCCAGCTCATCGATGCCGCTGACCGGCTCCAGCCAGGCGTCCGAGATGGGATCGTAGTCAGCCACCTCATAGGCACCCGACCCATGCACAAGGATGTCGTCCCCGTGAATGAGACCACGATCGATGGCGTTGAGGATTCCGGTCATCGCCATGACGAGCGACCACTCACGAATACGATGAGGGTCCTTCGGTAGCCGGATATTCGCAGCGGACAACATCGCACGAACCGCCGGGTACCGGTCCAGACATTCGTGTAACGAGACCACAATACCGCCGCCACCCTGCGTGCGGATGATCGAGTTCATCACAGCCGAGGTCGGCGGCTCGCGAGTGTAGAAGGTTGGGTCGAGGTTCTCTTCCGGGTCGGATGTCTTGCCGGGGAAATATGGACTTTCCTGCTGTTGATACAACCCTGTATCCTCGACGTAACGATAGTTGGGCATGTTCTCCCGCGATGTCGAGTCGTAATGAAGACTCAGCACCATGTCCGGAGTGGCCAGGTGTTGAACCAGGAAGTAGTGTGCGCTCGGCGCGGTACGTCCGCCGCTGGCGAGGATCTCGACGCCAAAATTGTGTCCGAGTAGTCCATATGCGCTGGACACGGCATGCACATGCAACCGGTGCCGACCATCGTCGCGAGGAAGGTATTCGTATTCCGCACATGCTCGCACGATGTCGGCGACCTTGTAGTTATTGATATCAAGCGTATACCAGAGGTTCATGCCGTGCTCGTTGCGAAGCTGCTCCGTGTAGCCGTCGACGAGTTGCCGTGCCAACGCTTTCACGTCAGCTGCCCGCTCGCCTTGGTACGTGACCACAGCATTGCGAGCACGTAATGCCGGATCCTCGATCAACGGCGAGGACCAAACCTTGTCGCGCGAAGATCGTGGTATCACCACGACGATCTGCAGTTGCTCGGGAGTCACCAGCCCGGCCTGAAACGCACGCAACACGGAATCCCGCAACGCCGTCGCCTTGTTCCCAGACGATGGCGACAAGATCATTACTCGCTCGCCAGTGGTCTGGATATAGTGCACCGCGCGTGCGACAATCACCAAGGATGCGCAGGTCTTCGTTGTTCGGGTATGTGGGTTTCGGGTCAGGTCGAGCAGTGTCAGGTGCTTGCTTCGGTAGCTCCCGAGATCGGCGAAGGCCAACTTGGATGGGGCGAAGAGCTCAACGAGCTCCTCGGTCGGGTCGGGCAGTTCGTAGCCGGGATGGAATTCCCGTGTCGGCGCCGGTTGTTCCTCCTTGCTCAGGGCCGCCAGCGCCACTCGAACATACTCCCCATACCGAGACAAGGAATTCTCTATCACAATTTCACGGTCAACGTTGATTGACATGCGAGATTAGCTCTTTTCGTGCGAATCACTGGCGCCGAGTCAGCTCAAATAGTCTTCCGCTGAACCCTCTCGTACGGTGTCGAGCGTGAAACAGTGAAATCCGCCGCCGAACAGTCGGCGATGCCGATGGCGTACGGGCACCACGGTGAAGCCTCGTGATTCAAGCGTGCGCATCAACTCCGGATAGAGGGAGTTGACGATCACTGTGTCCGGACCGACCGACAGGATGTTGACGTCGATGAATCGACTGGTGATGACCAGATCGTCGGACGTGTATTCTGGAAAAGCTTTGTTGTTGGGCTCCGGCGGGAAGATCGCATCCCACTTCCGCAGCGGTTCCGGTAGTCGGTCAACGAACTCAGGGCTGCGTACCAACAATGTGCCGGGCCGGAGCGGGAGGACGATACTGTCGAGGTGATTGTCTGCCAGTCGGTACACCTCATGGTACCGAAAACGCGTGCCGGTGTGCCGACGCAGCCATTCGTAGGCCATTGCGTGGTTGGCGGTGGAGACATTGATCAACACATCTCGGCCGAACCGAACGCATTGGGCCGCGTCCAGCATCATCTCGACGCCCACGTCGAAGGGTGACGGACGAACATTGACGATCTCGTCTGCCGACACATTCCCGTCATCTGTGACATAGGACAGGTCAAACGATTGGTCGGTCATGATCGGCCGAGGCATCACTGTCCAGCGCGCACCCTGCCGGAAGTATTCATAAAAGACGGGCTTGAGAAGGTTCGACTCGAAGTACCGGGCTCGAACCAATGGTGGTGTCTCGATGATCTCATCGCCCAGGACCAGTGTCTGGTCGCGAACATTCAGCGCCGGAATGATCGTCCCGTCCCAGGCAAGAGTGCGGAACCGGATCGAATCCGGAAGGGGTAGTGGTCGATGCACGGTGACGTCCAAGGAACGCAGTGCCTCAACCAAGCCTTCGATGTCTTCGTTCAGCTCGTCGACATACTGTTGTTTGACCGGCCGCACGTCATTGAGAAGCGCGCCGTCGGGTGCCGGTGTTCGAAACGCCCTACGCGCGACGTCGTGATAGAAAAGCTTGAACGATGTTTCCAGCTCATGGGCGGTATAGCCGACACCGGAGCCGACGATCACCTCACGCAGCGGAGACCACTCATCGAAACTGTTGACTTCCACTAGCATCTCCACGTGTCGATTAGTTCTACCGTACTGGAGACTCGGATCATTGGGATGCAGGGCAAAGGGCGCCATTCTGGTAGGCACGGCGGCTTGGTGGCCGTCGCGGGTCACGCTTGGCTTGCCCCCGGCTAGTTGTTCGTACCGGAGCCGATGCGTGAACTTCGATGTCGTGGATGTGCCCACGGCATCGGCAGTGCATGATGGAGAACGCCCGGTATCGGCACATTGCTAGGTTCCCTGGCATCCATGTCGGCTCGACCCCGATCGACGCGTGCCACCAATATCAGGAAGCTTCGCCATTGCTTCCTGGTAGCTTGCTCTAACGTGCGGCAACATGCTGCGGGCCGTCGGTTCTCAGATCCGGCTCCCGGCGCTGCCGTTCTATGCCCAGGTTCCTCACCTTGGCACATATTGGGAGGCTTGTCGAGCCTGGCGTGTACTCCGGATGGGTGTCGTACTACGGAATCTGCTGCTGTGTGCATTGTGCGCGCTGCTGGCCTGCGAAGAGGCCACACGGATGTCCTCTGTAGACATTTGAAGTTCGTGGTCATGCTGATCTGTCAATCGCCCGTGGTTGTCGCGGCCGGGCGATGGTGGACGCAGACCCTCCGCGGTCCTACAATTATCGACTGCCCACGTCGACCGTGAGAGCGGCCGGCGCGACGTGTGATCCTTTCAAACTCCTGGGTTTTCGGCTCTTGCCGGATGCTGCGGTCGCGCGTCAAAACTCCGCCGAGACAGATGACCGAGAGGTGGGTATGTGCGGGATTGTTGGGTGGGTAGACTTCACCCGTGACCTGGGGCTGGAAACCGAAACCCTTACCAGGATGACTGAAACGATGCGCCTGCGCGGTCCGGACTCTGGAGGTACATGGCAGGCGCGTCATGTCGGCCTCGGTCATCGACGGCTGGCGGTCATCGACATCGAGGGCGGCGTCCAGCCCATGGTCAGCAGGAGTGGGCCCGATCGGGAACCCACAGTGCTGGTGTATAGCGGCGAGGTGTACAACTTTCTCGAAATGCGTGCACTCCTGGCGTGCAGAGGGCACATTTTCCACACACGCTCGGACACCGAGGTGGTGTTACGGTCATACGAAGAGTGGGGGCCGAGCTGCGTCGAGCGATTCAACGGAATGTTCGCTATCGCCATTTGGGACGCGAAACGAGAACAACTGTTCCTGGCTCGTGATCGGATGGGCGTGAAGCCGCTCTACTACTTCCCGTATCCGGGCGGTGTGCTTTTCGCTTCGGAGCCCAAAGGGGTGATGGCCAACGGACTCTTCCAACCTCAGGTCGACGAGGATCTGCTGCCCATCCTGTTCAACGCACGGCTGGGCCTCCCTGGCGAAACACCGCTGCACGGACTGCGGGAGGTCGAGCCAGGGCACGCCGTGCTGACCGATCGGGGCGGATCACACGAGTACCCGTATTGGCGGTTGGTGAGCAGGCCGCACGAGGACGACCTGCCCACAACGATCGCCACGATTCGTGGACTGCTGGAGGATATCGTCCAACGCCAGTTGATCGCGGATGTGCCTCTGTCCTCGATGTTGTCCGGTGGCTTGGATTCAACGACGATCTCAGCGCTGGCCGCCCGCCATCTCTCCAGGTCGGGTGCGGATCCGCTCATGACGTTCTGCGTCGGGTTCGCCGGCGACCAGCAGAACTTCCGACCTACCGAGCTGCGGCCGGAGATCGACGCTCCCTATGCGAGACTTGCCGCTCGCCATATCGGTTCGAACCATCACTCGGTCGTCCTGGACACCGAACGGGTGCTCGATGCATTACCTGCCGCCAGGCGAGCGCGCGACCTACCGAGCATGGGCCAGTTCGACACATCGATGCACCTGCTGTTCGCCGAGATGCGCGAACGGTCGACCGTTGCCCTGTCCGCCGAGGCTGCCGACGAGATATTCGGCGGCTACCCCTGGTATCACGACGAGAAAATGGTCTGGCGAGACGGGTTTCCCTGGATCGGCGACGCACCACGACTGACCGACTGCCTTGCCCCGGACGTGCGGTCGCGCGTGCGCCCGGCCGAGGCGGAAGGGGACAGGTACGCCACACTCCGAGACCAGGTGCCGCGGTTGGCGGGTGAGGACAAGCTCAACGACCGTATGCGGGAGGTTCTGTTCCTCAGCATGAAACGACCGCTCACCTATTTGTTGGACCGTAAGGACCGTATGAGCATGGCAGTCGGCCTCGAAGTGCGGGTCCCGTTCTGTGACCATCGACTGGTCGAGTACGTGTGGAACATCCCGTGGTCGATGATGGTGGCGGACGGACGGTGGAAGAGCCCGCTCCGAATGGCAGCTGCCGATCTCGTTCCAGCAGAGACGCTGAGGCGTCCCAAGAGCGGATATCCAGGTACCCACGATCCGGTTTTCGATGAAGTCGTGCTGGACGGTGTCTCATCTATTCTGCACGATCGGACGTCACCGCTGCACGGCATTCTCGACGAAGGACGGATCTACGATCTGGCAACCGGTTCGGGGAAGAATACGATGACCTGGCTCAACGCGGCCCACCTGCTGACTCCGATCGTCGAGGTCGATGCCTGGATGCGGAACTACCACATCGGCATCCGATGACCGCGGCATCACGCGTTCGGCGCGCCTCCCGGAACAGCACAGCGTAGCGTAGCCAGCGCTGGTCGAATGAGGGCGCTGAGAGGATGGTGAGCCAGTGGTGGACAAGGTGTCTGGAGCATCGCTGGTGCCCACGCTCGGCGTGCGGGGCAAACTGGCCCTCCTGGTCCTTCTTACCGGCCAGTTCATGGCCAATGTGGACACCGCGATAGTCAACGTGGCCAACCCGGCGATCCAGTCCGGATTCTCTGCCACCGCGAGCCAGTTGGAGTTAGTGGTCTCCGGATATCTCGTTGCCTACGCTGTTCTCCTGACGACCTCGGCGAAGCTGTCCGCGAAGTTCAGATTTGATCGGGTCTTCGTCGTGGGCACGGCGCTGTTCACCGCCGCGTCACTCGCATGCGGCACAGCGGGTTCGATCGACATCCTCATCGCGGCGCGCGTGCTACAGGGGTTCGGTGCTGCCTTGCTGGTCGCCCAGGTTCTCATCGGAATCCAGACGTCCTTCAGCGGCGCCACCAGAGCCAGGGCCCTTGGCTGGTACTCGATTACGCTGGCGAGTGCTTCGATCAGCGGCCAGATACTCGGCGGAGCTCTCGTCACGGCGAACATCCTGGGTCTCGGCTGGCGGACGATCTTCCTGGTCAACGTGCCAGTCGGTGTCGCCCTGCTCGTGACTGCGCAAAGGGTCGTGCCCAGACAGCCCACCATGCCCCACCGCCGGATCGACGTGGGCGGGGTCCTGGCGCTGTCGAGTACGCTGGCGTTGCTGATCGTGCCGCTGATCTTCGGACCGGACCTCGGCTGGGACGTCTGGGCATGGGTGTGCCTGGCTTTGGTGATACCACTGGGCGCGGCATTCTTCGCGATCGAGCGGCATACCGTCCGCAGGGGTAATGATCCGGTGGTCAACGTCCAGGTGCTGCGGTGGCGCCCCATTGCTTGGGCGGTCATCACCAACGTCGCGGGAGGCGCGTCGTACTTCGCCGCTCTATTCGTCCTCGCGCTGTATCTACAGCGAGGTCTCGGCCTGTCTGCACTGGAATCGGGTCTTACGCTCGTCCTGGAAGTGTGCGCCTTCGGCATCGGCGGCCCTGTCGTGTCGCGGGTGACCAGGAAGGCGGCACGCCGGCTGGTGTGGGTGGGCTATCTAATTCTGGCGGTCGGCTACTTGTGCGTGGCCGTGTCGACTCACCTCTGCGGACCCAATGTTGTCCTGCTCGCGCTCCTGCTCGGCATCACTGGCCTGGGACTCGGCCTCGGCTTCAATGCCCTGATCCGCTACCTCACGGACAGCGTCCCCACTCAGTGGGCGCCGGACATCAGCGCGTTCGTCAACACCTCTACCCAAATCGCGGCCGCACTCGGGATCGCGGTGTTCGGCGGGGTTTATCTGACGGTGGCAGTGGACCCGGGTCCGATAGCGGCGATCAACGGCCTGGTGCTGGTCTCTGTCATCCTTGCCGGAGCTGCCGTGCTAGCGGCCGCCGCCGGTTTCTTGTCCACCCGGACCTGGACCAATACCCGCCCCGAGATCGCAGCAACCAAGCGTCCACCAGACCTGAGCTGAGTGCAGTGTCGACTCATTCCAACCGCCTGCTGTGACCGTGGGTAATCCCCGACCCCACGAAGCCGACACTGCTGGCGGCGCCGAACCGTCGACTTCGCCAGCAGTTGGTGCCGTCGCCGGGGCACAGAACCTGCACCCGGCCCGAGGTGGACGCCGTCCAGTTGATTTCTCCGCGGCGGGGCCGCCGTGCACGAGTTGCTGGGGTACACGGTGGTGCGCAGGTCGTTGAGCTGGTAGCCCGGTGATGCTGCGCCGGGCGACCGTGCGGCGCCCTGCCGCTGCCAGGGCGACACGACCGGTGCTATCGACACGCGTCTCCCGCTGACCGATGACGGCGGTAGGGTCGCCGAGCTGATGGCGGTCAGCCACTAGCTTGAGTTCTTACGTCTGAGGTGCTGGATCGGGCACCCGGGTGATCATGAGTGAAGCCCTTCGTTGATCATGCTTCTTGCCAAGAGAAGACGACCGACCCAAGGGCTTCAGTTGATCAGTGTGCACCATCCCGACACCGCCGCGCTCGGGGAACTATCCGCGTTCCGTGACCAGTTCCATGCTTGCCTGTCCCGCCGGGCCGACGCGTTGTTCGAGGTGACCGACGCGGTGGTGTGCTGCGATGGGCCGGTGCGGTCGCTGGTGGAAACGTCGTTGGCCGGTGAACACCGACGTGGGCGCGGCAGTCTGTATGCCGCGCTCAACCAGGGCCGGATCGACATCGCCGGAGTGCGTCGCGCGTTGACCAGCCTGCCGCTGCCGCGCGCGGCCGACGGGCGAGTCGTGCTGGCCGTGGACATCACCTGTTGGCGGCGGCCTGAAGCGCACACCAGTCCGGAGCGGGTCCTGTGTCACACCTACGGGCGTGGCAAGGACACCCACATCATGGTGCCCGGCTGGTCCTACTCGATCGTCGGAACATTCCATACCGGCAGCGTGCCGGGAAAGGCGGCGCCTGCGGCAACACCACGCCACCCGGAAAGGCCGGTTCGGCCTCCGGGTTGGCCCGACCGCTCAGCGCGTGCTCGATGATCCGCCGCAGTTCCGCGTGGGCCGCTGCCTCGCCCAACCCGAAGAGGTCCGCCGACACCACCGAGCCCAGCACACCCGGCCGCTCACACTCGGCCACCCGCAGCACGATCAGCTTGCGCTGTTCACCCAGCGGATCTTCACGCCAGGCGGTTTCCCATTCGACCTTGCCATACACCGACTCCAGATAGGCGGCGACAGCAGCGCGATCGTGCGCTCGGCGCGGTGGACACCCTCCAGCATCCGGTCCACCCAGTTGCTGCCCGGGACCATGTCCCACGACTGGATCAGAACCCGCCGGCCGGCCTGCTCCAGCCGCCAGGCGATCCATTCCGCCCAGGCACGATCGGCCTGGGTGTAGGACACGAAAGTCCCAGCCATCCTCCGCGATCGCCCCCGCCCCCACCTGTGTTGCGCCCAGCGTGATCGGTTCGGCACAACATGCCCAGCGCCACGAACGCACCCGACGTGAGCTGGTCCACGTCATCACTATCCGTCAGGGCGACGAATCCGTTGCGCTAGTCGATGATCTAAGAACGGACAAAACAAGGACAAGGACGCCGTCGCCGACACTGAAATCTGGCCTACGCTCTCGCGTCGAGCAGGTCGGTCGGGTGCAGCATGACCGGCACGTTGGCCACGCCGGTCCGGCCGCTGGCCGCCGGGTAATGGACCCGGGCCGTACTGCGGTCAGCGGTGACGCGGCGACCGAACGGCTCCTTGAGCGATCCCTCGATAACCGCTTCTATCGGTGACGAGGCGATAGCACCGGCGGTACCACGTTCAGGCGGGAATCGGGTGATTATCTTGGATTCGGCATACCCGGTCCTCAGTTGCGTGCCGGGCCGGTTGCGGGAGTTCGTCGGCTGGGTTGCCGCGTACCGGCTGTCTCTGACCACCATCGTCGCGGCCGCCGGCCACCCCGCTACTAGCGATCTTCTCGTTCGCTCAGGTGCCCGCGCCGGCCAAGGGGCTGGACATCGACTGCGGCGGCGTCGACAAGTTGGCGCGCTCGGTCCGACAACGGTCACTCCCACCGTTGTGCTGCTCCACTCGCCGGTGTCGTCGGCTTCGCTGCGGAACTGACCCAACGGCGCTACCTGCGTTAGCCACCAACAACTCAACGAGGAGTCGACAATGCACAGCTCAGCACGACGACTTACCGCGTCCGCCGCCCTGTCCGGCGCCCTAGCCGTCACCGCCGCCGTACTGGCCGGCACCGCGCACGCCGCGGTCGTGGACCCGGCGCCGATCGGTCCGAACCAGGTCTTCACCGGGCTGGTCAACAACACCAACGACAATCCGGTCGTCACCACCGACTGCGCCGGGCCGGTGGTACCGGGCCAGATGGGCCACCCGGTATCCGGCCAGTTCGTCTCCGTGGACCCGGCGCCGACCACCTCCACGGTCGACGTCGGCTTCACCGGCAGTGTCGGCGACTCCGTAACGGTGTTCCTCGGCGGTCCGACCAGCAGCGGCTCGTCGGCGGCGGGCTTGGTCGGCACGCTGAAGGACTACGCGGTGCGGCTGGCGATCCCCACCACGATCGAGGTGCCCTGCGATGGTCCTGGCGAGGCGGCGTTCGTGCCGGAGCCGACCAGCCCGACCGCCAAGACAGCTGTCCTGGACGTGACGTTCCGCAACATCGGTGTCACACCGGGGGAGTTGACCGTCCGCTGACCGGCGCGTTCGCCGGCGCGCTACGGGCCGGCGGCCACGGCCTCCGCCACCAGCTCCGGGCGCCGGCCGCGCCGGCACCTCCGAACTACGCACGTACCCGGCGCGGTGGCCGCGGCCGACCCGGGTCGAGCCGCACGGGCCGAGACCGCCGCGGCCGTCGCCCGCAGCATCACCGAACCGTTCCAGCAGGCGCAAGCGCTGACCGGCGTGGCACGGGCGGCTCCAAAGGTCCTCGGCGGGGCCGCGGCGGGAGTTCCGGACGGCCGGCAAGAGGTGGCAGCCGGCCGACCCGGCGGTGGTGTGTCGGCGCGCTGGCGCATGATGTCGCTCGAGTGTCGCGGCGTTGTGCCAGCGATGATCGCGGTGATTGGTCACGTGGTGGCCGTATGGTGACCGGTGCCGCGACTGGAGCTGCGGACGCCGACATTGGTGAACTGTGCGTTCCCGTCACACAACTCGCGACCTGGGCGCCGGGCTCGGTCCGAACACGACGGCGGGCCGCCCGGTGAGCAACCGGGCGGCCCGCGTGGACTGTCGCAGTGTTGAGAACGTTCTCGGTCAGGACACGGGAATGTTGACCCCGAAGCTGGAGGTCATCAGGTTGTCCATGTCCTGTAGTTGATCGGCGGTGTTGAACAGCGATTGCCGGTACTGAACGGACACGGTTTGGCCGGCGGGCAGTGTGGCGCCCAGCGTCAGCGACACGGCCGCCTGGTTCGCCGGGCTGTCGTCGGTGACCTGCACCGCGATCACGGGCAGGATCGTGCCACCGACCGTGACCAAGAACCTGTTGGTGGCCGGGGTGCCCTGGGCGTCGGCCAGCATTTCCTGGTCGAACCCCAGCTTCACCACGTTCGTGCCGCCGGCAACCACGTTCTTGCCGGTCAGTGCCGGTGCCGTATCCGGCTTGCCGGTCGGGTTGAGCGGGTCAGGTACCGTGCCGCCGTTGTGATCGGTCCAGAAACCGCTGCCGGTGCACGTCATCGGCGACGGGCTGATCCGCGTCGCCACGTACCTGATGCCGTGGGTCATGTTCGGGGTGTCGACGATGCTCGCGGTGGTGGTGAAGCCACTGTCGGCCGCACTGAACGCCAGCGGCGCCATCGTGTCCGGCGTCAGGCTGATCGGATCGCCCACGCGACCGCCCGTTGTGGCGTTGTACTCCTGCTGCGTGGCCTGGATCGACCAGACCTCGCTCGGGTCGATGCTGAATTCGGTGACGTCGACGGTCAGCGTGCCGGCGACCCTTTCCTTGAAGTCGAACAAGCCGCCACAGCTGTCGATGACCCGGAGCACGGACGTGCCGCCGCCGGTACCGCCACCACCGCCACCGCCACCGGTACCGCCACCGCCGCCACCGGTACCGCCACCGCCGCCGCCCGTACCGCCACCACCGCCGCCGGTGACGGTGCCCCCGCAGCCACCGCAAGCGGGCGTGGGGCCCCCGCTCGCGGCGGCGGTGCCTACCGAGATCAGGGCCACGCTCGTGCCGACAGTGATGGCCATGACGGCCGCGACCCCGAGTTTCCGTGTGAGCTTCATGTTATTTTTGCCTTCGCGTGTCTTGGTCGCCCTCGGAGCACCGAGATGCGAATCCAGAGTTTCGGCGTGGTGGGCACGGCTGACGAGCGGGTGTGATCCGGGCCAAGACAGGAACGGCCGTGCCGCCAGCTGCTCCGGTTACGGACGAACGGGCGACCTGGCGCAGTGCCCCGCAGTGCCATGGCGACAGCCTGCCGAACGGACCGCGAAACAGGTACTGGACATTGGTACTAGACCGACGCTCATTCTCCACCGATTGGCCTATCGAATTACCGTACAGCCGGACGAGAGCCCCTCCGCCCATTGTGACAACGCCACGACCACGCCAGGCAGGCGCGGTTCCAAGGAATTCCAAGAAACGTCCGGCCCGCTGAGAAAATGTGGACGTCGGGCCGACCCGGTTCCCGGAGAGTTGATCGACGTGGTGCTCGGTCGGTAGCGGGCGGTCGTGATCGATCTCACGGCGATCACCATCCCGAGGTCCCGTTGTGGACCGTGAAATCGGGCCCTGGCCCCCGATGCCAGGCGGCGGCACCGTACCGATCAGTCGACGGGCAGGTCGACCGGCAGTGCCTGGCCCCGGCGTTCCAGCTTGTGCCACGGCAACCGGGCGCCCGCCACCGCGGTGGCCACCGACTGCAACACCACCAGGTACATCAGCTGCCGGTAGGCGAACTGCTGCAATGGCAACGTCAGCAGCGGCGTCCACCGTTCGCGGTCCAGTCGGAACGCCACCACGCCCGGGATCAGTTGCAGGGCCAGGAAGGCCGACCAGGTGGCGATGCTGGTGATCGGATCGCCGGTGAGCACGCCGAACACACTGGCCACGTCGACCACTGGGGCGAGGATCGGCAGCACCACCTGGAACATCAGCAGGTAGGGCAGCCCGCGCCTGCCCAGCTTCCCGGCCGAACCGTGCTCCACCACGGCATGCCGGTGCTTCCACGTCGCCTGAAGGGTTCCGTAGCACCAGCGGTAGCGCTGCTTCCACAGTTGCCCGACGGTGGCGGGCGCCTCCGTCCAGGCGATGGCGTCGCGCTCGTACACCACCCGCCACCCGTCCCGTTCCAGCGCCATGGTCAGGTCGGTGTCCTCGGCCAGGGTGTCGGTCGGCACGCCGCCGGCATCCAGGACCGCGTCCCGCCAGAACGCGCCGATCGCGCCCGGCACGGTGGGCATGCAGCGCAGCACGTCGTAGAGGCGGCGGTCCAGGTTGAACCCGATGACGTACTCGATGTGCTGCCAGCGGCCAAGCAGGCCGCGCCGGTTGCCGACCTTCGCGTTGCCCGACACGGCGCCGACCTCGGCGTCACCGAAGTGGCGGGCCAGCGCGCCGACGGCGTTCGGGTCCAGCACCGTGTCGCCGTCGACCATGACCACGACCGAGGTGCGTGCCGCGGCGATACCTGTGTTCAGCGCTGCCGCCTTGCCGGCGTTGGCCTGCCGGATCAGCCAGACACGTCGCAGCCGCAGGGATTCCACGATGCCGGCCGTCTCGTCGGTGGAGCCGTCGTCCACGACGATCACGTACACCGGATGGCGGGACGCGAGGATGGACCGGACCGTTGCCTCGATGCCGGCGGCCTCGTTGTAGGCCGGCACGATCACCGTGACCGGTTCCGGCCATGCCGGCCACCGGGGTTGTCGTCGACGCCTCGCGTGCAGGCCGGCGGTCAGCAGCACCAGCAGGGTCCGCAGCGCCGCGACCACGGTCGCCGCGATCAGCAACCAGGACAGCGCGCTCGCGGTCGCGTCGGCGGTGTGCAGCGTGACGGCCAGCACCGTGCCGCCGATCCGCGCGCCCGTGGTGGCTGTTACGTCGACGTTGCGCAGCCCGACAGTGGCGGAGAGGGTGCCGAGGTGCCAACCGTGGGCCTGCAACGAGGGGATCAGTCGGGTCAGCGCGGCCACGGTCTGCGACCGATCCCCGCCCGCGTCGTGCATCAACAGAACCTCACCCTGTGACCCGGCAGGCGTGGCGTTGGCGACGATCCTGGCGACTCCGGGTCGGCGCCAGTCCTGCGAGTCGACCGTCGACATCACCACGGTCCGACCGGCCGCGCCCAGCCGCGTCACGGCCATCCAGGCCGCGTCGTCCAGCGAGTCGTTGGCCGCCGAGTAGGGCATGCGGACCAGCGGCGTACTGATCCCGGCGGCGTCGGCCAGAGCCAGGTCGGTGGCGCGCAGTTCCAGGTCGGTGCGCAGCGTGCCGGCCGCCCGCAGGTCCACGTGGGTGAAGGTGTGCCCGCCCACTTCGTCGCCGTGCGCCAGGATCTCGCGCACCAGATCCGGATGCCGGACCACTTGACCACCGATCACGAAGAAGGTGGCGTGCACGTGGTAGCGGTCCAACACGGCGAGGATCCTGGGCGTCCAGACCGGATCCGGGCCGTCGTCAAAGGTCAGCGCGATGGCGTGGGCGCGGGGTGCGGCGGTGGCCGGACGGGTGCCGGTGGCGTCGATCACCGGGCCGCCGGTGCGGACGTCAGCGGGCACGCCCCCGGCCGACCCCAGTGGTGGCGAGTCGTCCGCACCCAGCGCCCCGCTGGTCACCGCGTGCAGCGCGAGCATGCACGCCACCACCAGTAACATGCCCCCGAGCAGCAGCCAGTGCGCCCGGGGCGGCGGAAGCCGACGGTGACGGGACACGGCCGCCTCAGTGGCGGTGCCCGGGCACAGAGGGCCGCGCGGTCGGCTTGTTGCCCGTACCGTGCGTGGCGTTGCCGGGATGAGTGGCCGTCGTCGAGGGTGCTGCCGGAACCGTCGGGGCCGTTGTCGTCACGGCGCCACCGGCCACCTGGCCGGAGATCGTCGCCGGCGTCCTCACGATCGGCGGGGCCACCGCCGTGGTGCCGCGGGTCGGCGGGCGCGGCGCCTGGCGCGACGACGGCGTGGGTGACTCGCTGACGTGCGGAGCGGGCAGCAGCGCCGTCGGCACGACCGGCGCGCCCAACAACGCGGCCACCAGGATGCCGGCCGCGGCGGCGATCGCCGCGACGAACATCACGGCGACCCGACCCACGGTCCGCCGCCGACGGCCGCTGGCGTCCACGAACACCGGCCGATCGTCCGGCGGGCCGACTAACTCTGGTTCGCTCATTCCACGCTCCCGCTAGGCCTGTGACACCCTAGCGTGCGCCGCGACACCGCGAGTCAGGGCGGCCACCCAGGTTGGGGCCGCGATCCCAGCCGTTGGGCTGCGGCCCAACCACAGTGGAGACCCCACACCACGAGAAGCCCGTGTCGCCGCCGTAGGTGTCGGCGGCGACACGGGCTTCGTCCAGCGCGGCAATCGCCGGACATGGTGGAGGGGTCAGAAGGCGGGTACCGAAATCGGACCGAAGCCGGCGGTCTGCGGGCTGTCCAGATCCTGTAGTTGGGGCAGGCCCGCCGTCAGCCGCTTGCGGTAGGTCACCGACACCGTTTGACCGGATGTCAGCGCCGCGCCGCCGAACGTGACGTCGACGACCGCTTGGGCCGGTGGCGAGTCGTCGATCACCGACACGCCGGTGACGGTCCGGGCCACACCGTCGACGAGGACGGAGAACCGGTTGGTGGCCGGGATGCCCTGCGCGGTGTCCAACATCTCCTCGTCGAATTGGGCGTGACTTCCTCCTCCACTCCGATTGTGAGTGCGTGGACGCCGGATCGAGGCCCGCTGAAGCCAGCTTCCTCATATAGGCGTGAGGGGGAAGCCTGAGCTGAAGGGTGCTACGACCCCTCGAATTAGGGGGGCATCCCTTGGGCTGTCCTGTCCGGACACTTGCTTAATGCAAACGTCTTTAGCGTCCTGATTCCAAGGATTTCTAAGAAATGCCGAACACGCCGAGCATATGCGATCGCCGCCAAGAAATTGACGCCGGGGCGATATGGAGGATCACATGTCAACGAAGTGGACCCAGTTGGCAGCCGTGTCCCCACACTGTGGTGATGACGGTCCTGCCGAGCGTGCGCCGGAGGTGGTGTACGTAGGTGTCGACGACCTGCTGCGCTGCCTGGCCAGGGTGGCCAGTAGCGCGCATTCGCGGGCGGACAGGCGCACCACCGGCCCGTCGGGCACGCTGACCTGCCACAGGTCGACCTCGAGTACGCCACCGGGTACCCGCAGATATCGGTCCGTGTCGACGTGCCGGCGGCACAGTGCGCGCAGCCGGGCGAGCAGTTCGTCGAACGGGCTCGCCAGATGGTCGTCGGCACCGGAGTCGAGCACGGCGACCCGGTCAGCGGGTCGCCGAGTGCGGACAGCACGAGCGTGGATGTGGCCATTCCGTTGAGCCGCAACGACGCCAGCAGGTCCAGGCCGTCCATGTCCGGAAGTCCGCGCGCCAACACGACCACGTCGTAGGCGTTGGTCAGGCCCAGGTGCAGGCCGCGTCGTCCGTCGGCTGCCGCGTCGACGTCGTAGGCCTCATCGGACAGCAGTCGCACGAGCCGCGCGGAGTCGCTCTGGATCAACAGCAAGGCGGGCCGCGTGCGGGGGGCCCGAGGGCGGTTCGATGACACCGCCGGCCATGTCCACCTCCTTCCACACCCCGCGCCGCGCCGCGTGTCAAGGACGGCGCGACGCGGAGCGCCGGTGGGCTGCGGCTACCGGGCAAAGGCGAGGGAACCCGGCAGCCGCTGCGTCGTCGGGTGGCGACGTTGCCCACCATTGACGGTGCCGGACACACGGCGGCGCCAGCACCGAGATAGGGGATCGACACGTCCGGTGGCTTGCCCGCCAGCCATGGAGTCCATAGTGGACGCGCTTGCCGGCGCCATTCGATGAGTCGCCGCGTCCGACCTGGACGTGGCGGCGGAATGGAGCACAGGCGGCGGAACAGGAGCCGCCGCCCGTCCGAGCAGCGTCAACCCCTGGGGTTCGGTCGACGCCACGTCCCTTAGCACTGCGGATCAGTGCGGGGCGTGGGTCGCCGGTGCTCCCGTCGGGTGCGGGTCGGGGGCACCGGTCGGATGCGTGGTCGGCGCTCCGGTGTGCTGGGTGGTCGGCGGCCCGGTGGGGTGGTCGGTGCTGGCCTCGTGGCCGCCCGCCGAATTGCCCGGCGCGGTGCCCGCCGCGGGTGAACCGGCGCCCTGCGTGGCGGACGACTCGGAGTGCTTCGCCTTGATCAACGCCGCACAGTAGGCATCCACCTTGGTCTTGCCACCCGCCGAGGTGATCAACGCCGTGAACGCCGGGTTCTGGAGCGCCTTGCCGTGATCGGAGCCCGCACCCGCGATGTAGGCATGGCACAGGCCGACCAACGACGGCGACGGTGAGCCTTGGTGCGCCGACGAAGTGCGGGAACCCGGCGTGGTGGTGAGGGTGACGGACGTGTTGGCCGCGTGGCTGGACGTCGACGCCCCGGTCGAGGAGCTGTTCGAGGGTAACGGCAGATGGCCGGTGACAGCAGCCGTGGCGACGCCGCCGACGGTGAAGATCGCGGCCGCAATGGCCGCGATCTTCACCGTGAGCGCTTTCGCCAGCATACTTTTGATCATGGATGGGCTCCGTGGTTGGAGGACGGTGTCGCGATGAGCCGCCTCCAGGAACGCCGTCGTGGCCGCCTGCTCGCCGACCAGTTCGCCGTCGCGCGGTGGGGCGACCGCGGCGGCGAGCAGGTCGACCAGCGCATCCGGCACGATCACCGGTGCACCGCGCAGCATGCGGGCTGCGGTGCGCCGGCTGATCCGGGGCTGTTGGTGCTTGCTCATCACACATCCCTCAGCGTCGGTGCGGCCAAAAACGTCACACCCGCCCATCGACACGCTGGGCCAGGGTGCGAAGCCCCCGGTAGACAGCGGTGCGCACCGCGCCCGGCCGCTTGCCCAGGATCGCGCCCGCGGCCTTGGCGTCCATGCCCATCACCACTGCCAGCACAACCGCTTCGGCCTGGTCCGGTGGCAGCGACGCGATCAGCGCCAGCGCCGCGTCGGTGCTCATCGTCTCGATCGCCGCCGCCGCGGCGTCCTGCCCGGCGGCGTGCTCCGGAAACCACTCGGTAGGCAGCGCCACGGCAGGACGTCGACGAGCTTTCCGCAGATGGTCCAGGGCGCGGCGCCGCGCGATCGTGGCTGTCCAGCCACGGAAACCGGACGCGTCGCCGGAAAAGGACCGCAGGTCCCTGGCGATCTGCAGCCATGCCTCGGACGCGACATCCTCCGCGTCCTGCCCGACCAGCACCCGCAGGTATCGGCACAGGTTGGGCTGGACCGCCCGATACAGCACGCGGAAGGCGTGTTCATCACCACGCTGCGCCGCCACGATCGCGGCAGCGACATCGCTGTCCGCCGGTGTCACCGGCGGCAGTGGGTCAGCACGCTTGGGGACCGACTCCAGCACGTCACCCATCCTCTGCGGTCTGCCCCACCGCGTTATCCGCGACATCATGGCCCATCCTCCCGGCGCGCGAAAGCCCACCCCCTCATCCGGCGGTGCCTCATGTCCCTCCGCCACGGACCGGTCATAGATGGCGGCGCGGCTCGCCTGACCTCGGTCTCGTCCACAGAAGGTCACAACGGCCGACCACTATGGACCGCGGTCCCGAGCCCTCACAAGCAGGTGACGACTTGGTTTCGTCGGCCTATCCGATGCAACTCGCACGGCCCGCGTGGGGCACTATCCACCCCGTCCCAATCTTCGATCGACCATCCCGGAGCCCCGATGCCCACCACCCTCACGGGCCGAGTGCTGATCTCGGCCGCCCTCGCGCTGGGAGCGACCCTGTTGGCCGGCACGGCTGCCCTGGCAGCACCACCGCGCTGGACCCCCAACCCCGATGACAACCGGGCCACGGCCCACGCCGGCAACGTCACCACCTGCTCGGCCGCCGGTTTACCGGGTAAGACCATCACGCTGCCGGGCCTGGAGGACTCGTCCGGAACCCGGGTGACCATCACCGTGAGCGACATCCCGGCCGGCGACACGATCGTCGCCGTCGTGGTGAAGGGCGGCCCCGGCTACAACGTGTACCAAGGGCTGACCGCGTGGACCGATCTGCACTCGCCGCTGAACGTCGGCGGTCAGATCCCCACCATCAGCCACTGGTTCGCGTGCGTGACCATGGGCACCAGCGGTGGCGGCGGCGGCACTCCGACCAACACGCCTCCGACCGGCGGCAACGGGACTACGACCACCACGACCCCGGCCGGCGGGAACGGGTCGACGACCACCCCCGCAACTGGCACGACGAGCAGTAGCGCGGCGGGTGGCGCCGCGGGAATGACCACCACCCCGAACGGTCCTGGTGCGAAGACGCTGGCCTTCACTGGATTCGGCAACAGCTGGCTGATCTGGGTCGGCGCACTACTGCTCATCGCCGGAGCCGGTGTGGTGGCGCTGCCCAGGCTGGCCAGGCGCCGCTCCTGACCGCACGGGCCTGACGGATCAGGCACTAGCCCCACACAAATGTCGCGATTCCGAGCGCCTGGCGTCAGGCGCTCGGAATCGTCTCCTTACAAGGAACCGAATCGGCCGGATCTGCCTGATGATCGGTGTCGTGCCCGAGTCGACCCGCGCCCTTCACGAACCACAGCCCATGGTCAGAGCCCGCAACCCGTAGTCTCGTGCGGAACGCCAACCTCGGCTGCATCCCGCGCGGTGAGGGCGAGGTGGAGCGCGCAGTCCAGCAGCAGTGCCAACCCCCGCCCACAATGTGGGCGGCAATGAACATCGAGGCGCAGTGCGCGTGCACATCCTCACACCAGAACGCCGAGCCACTCGACGCAGTCGGCCCACTACTGGACAGCAGCCTCTGAGGGGGAATTGGACCGCCAAGTTGGATCATATCGATCGGGTCGTCGCAGGACGGAGTCGCGGGTGGCGGCAGTTGCATCCGGATTGGACAGTTGCCCAAAAGCAGGACCCTGCGGCACCGGGTCGCTACCAACGCGACTTGCGCTGCCGTTGGCCGCTGGAGAGTTGTGGTCGTGGCACATGTGGCGGCCGAGCACCCGGACTCGGACAGGGTGGGTCACCGGATGCCCGGCCACCTGTGCAGGCGGCGGCCGCGGGACGAAGTCGGCCTCCGCGCGAAGCCCTGTCATCAAGTTGCCACGCCGCAGGGTCGCGGAGGCATG
>DASUGU010000014.1:0-3040 GCA_036273855.1 Pseudonocardiaceae bacterium | reverse complement strand
ACGACCGCAACGGCACCGGCGAAGCAGGCTGGCGGACATCCCACAACTGGGTCCCACCCGTCGAACTGGTCGCCATCGTGCGGCCATCAGGACTGAACGCCGGACTGATCGCACCATCCACGGTCCGACCGCTCAAACCGGACGCGGGTAGGTTCCACCAGCGCACGAGCGGTTTCTCGTTGTCGTCCGGCGTTCCCGTGCCCTGCGGGTCGTCCGAGGTGACCAGTGTGGAGTCCGACCGGAACGCCAGCAGTGGCATCTCGTCACCCTGGTCGTCGAAGCTCGCGATCAGCGCGGGGCTGCTCGGGGTACTGACGTCCCACACGTCCACCGCATCGTCCATGGCCGCCGCCAGCTCCGTTCCGTCGGGGCTGAGCGCGATGCCGACGATCTTCGGTGACGGGGCCGACACCGCTCCGAGATAGGCCGGCTCGCCTGCGTGCGCGATGTCCCACAGGCGGACGCCGGTGTCCGTGGCGACGGCCAGCAGCGATCCGCGCAACGCCAGCAGGTCCGGATGTCCGGGCGCGGCCGTCTGCCAGACCAGTCGGGGCTGGCGGACGCTGATGTCCCACAACCGCAGGCGGCTGCTCGGCGCGTCGCCGTCCAGTTGGACGACGGTCCGACCGTCCTGGCTGACCGTGGCGGTGTCGTCCACCGTCGAGCCGGGCAGCGCGGCCGCCCTCGTCGGGTGCCCCGGGTCGGTCAGGTCCCACAACTCGTCCTCGGCGCCCTCGGTGATCAGGTACCGGTCGGACCCGAACGCGCCCACGCCGTCGTCGAACGTGCGACGAATCAGCACGGGGCGCATGGGATCGCTCGTGTCCCACAGTTCGGCCGGTGACGACACGAAGCCGAGCAGCAGCCGGCTGCCGTCCGGGCTGAACTCCGCGTCCTGCGCCATGCCGCCGGTGAGATGCGGAACGGATCCGACGACGTGCGCCCGGTGTGCTCCGGCGTTCAACATCCACAACCGGATCGCGGTCGGCGAGTCGGTGACCAGTAGGCGCGCGTCCGGGCTCAACGCCAGCGGGGGTGCCCGGTGTGCTGGCGTTCCACTCGTTGACCGCGGCCGCGTAGTTGAGCACGCCGCTGCGGGTCTGCTCGCCGGGAAACAGTCGGTAGGCCGCCACACTGAGCTGCGCGGCCAGTGCCGGATCGGACCGCATCTCGGCCGCCGCCCGATCCAGCAGACCCTGCGCCGCGACCTGGTCGTGCTGGCGGGTCAACGCCTGCCGGGACATGGTCGCCACCACCGCCAGGCTGCCCGCTACCACCACCAGCACGCTGAGCATGGTGACCAGTACGCGCAGCCTGCGGGTCCGCTGCCGGGCCAGTACCCGCACCTGGTCCTCCGCCTGTGTGCTGCGGGCCAGGAACTCCCACTCCTGGCCGGTCAGCAGGAGGTCGCGGCGGCCCACCGCCGCCCACTGGCGCGCGGTCGCCAGCTGCACTCCGCGATACAGCGCGGCGGAATCCTGGCGCAGCGAGTCCCACACGGCCGTGGCGGCGGTCAACTGGCGGTGGATGCGCAGGCCGTCGCGGTGCTCGGTCAGCCACCCACCCAGCCGCGGCCAGTGCCGGATCAACGCCTCGTGGGTGATCTCCAGCCGGTCGTGGTCGACGGTGACCAGCCGGGCCTCGGTCAACCGCTCCACCGTGGCGACCATGCGCGGGTCGGCCAGGTCCAACTCGGTCGTGGTGATCCGCCGCTTGGTGTCCTCGGTACCGTCGCCCAACGCGATCAGTCGCAGGAACAACGACTTCGCCAGCCGCTGTTCGTACTCGCCCAGACCGGTATAGACCAGTTCTGCCGTCCGCGCGATGGCATGCCCGATGCCGCCCGCGGCCTGATAGCCGGACAGGGTCAGCGTCGCCCCGCTGCGCCGCAGCCAGGTCTCCCGCAACGCGTGCGACAGCAGTGGCAGCACGCCGTGTTGTCCGGTGCAGTCGGCCACGATCTGGGTGACCAGCGACGTCTCCACCATCGCCCCGGCCTGCCTGGCCGGTCGGGTGATCGCTGCCCGGAGCTGCTCGGTCGTCATCGGGCCCACCAGGAACTGGCCCCGCTGCAATTCCCTGGCCAGGCCGGGGTGCTGGGCGCAGTGGCTGTAGAAGTCGGTGCGCACGCCCAGGACCACCCGCACCCGGCTGCCCGCCCGATGAGCGCTCTCCAGCAGCAGCGCGATGAACCGGCCACGTTCCGTCTCCTCGGCGCAGACGGTGAAGACCTCCTCGAACTGGTCGACCACCACGAGCAGGTCGGTGTCCGAGGGTTGGGCGGCCAGTGCGGCCCGGTAGTTGCCCAGGGGGCGCTCGCCAGGCGTCAGCACGACGTACCGGCGGCCGTCACCGGCCCAGCGCGCGACCAGACCCGCCCGCAGCAATGAGGACTTGCCCGACCCGGAAGCGCCGAATACCGTCACGAAACGTTGTTCGGCAACCCGCTCGAACAACTCCGCGGTGGACTCGGCGCGGCCGAAGAACCGATCGGCGTCGGCCGGCTCGAAAGCCGCCAAACCGACATAAGGTGACGCGGCCGGATCGATCTCCCGATCGATTTCCTCGGCCGGGTCATCGTGGGTGTTGGTGCGGGCGGGCGCCAGACCGTGCCAACGCCGTTCCCATTCGCCGACATCACCGCCGCAGGCACGCACATACGCCCGGGTCACCGCCAGGGTCGGCAATCCGTGTCCCGACGCGGCATCGGCCAATGTGGTGACCGAAAAGCCGGCCCGCTCGGCCAGCGTGCGATACGTGGGCGCGCCTGCCTGCTTTCTCAACGCGCGGAGATCCAGGGCAAAGCGGACCAGTGGATCAGTGCTGTCGTGATCAAGTAATCGTTCCTGTCGTGGCATCGCGATCGCCCCCAGATGTGTCGCGAACTGCTGATGGGACGCTAGGAGTGTGCTGAACAACCCGCGGGTCCTCCCGGTCCGGCGGTAGCCGGGCTGGGAGGATCGTCGGGTGCGAGGCGCTGGTAGTCCCGACCCGGAGTTGATGGACGCCCACGCGCTGGTCGGGCATCTGGTCCCGGCTG